>NZ_JBSFNK010000048.1:0-80823 GCF_053587055.1 Nonomuraea sp. NPDC003707
CTGTCGAACAGGGTCCAGCGGGTCAGCGCGAAGTAGAAGGCCATCACCGTCGGCACCAGGAAGATCACCAGGTAGACGACGGCGGCCGGCAGGTAGAGCGCGTACGGGTAGGCCGACTTGCGCTTGGCCGGGCCGGCGGGCGGCCGCGCGAGTGCCGGGCCGGGCCCCGAGCGGGGCCCGGCGTCCTGCCTGGTCACCACCCCGCGAGCCCCAACTGCTTGGCCTGCTTCTCGACATCCTTGTCGTACTGGGCCGCCCCCTCGGCGGCCGGCGTCAGCCCCGAGCCGACCGCGACGGTGATCTGCTCCAGAGACGGACCCTTGACCGGGGACAGGAACTCCAGCGCGGGCGCGGTGGCGCTCTTGTCGATGTACGCCTGCAGGTCCTTGGCCACCTGCACGGCGTCGTCCGGCAGCTTGGCGCCCGTGATGCGGTACGGCCCCGAGGGCTGCACGACCTTGCTGACCGCTTCGGTCGCGGCCGGCGAGGCGACGAAGGCCAGGAACTTCTTGGCCGCGTCCAGGTTCTTGGTGGTCTTGGGGATGTAGACGCCGCCCGGCTCCCAGAGGGTGGCGCCGTTCTTGGCCGGGTCGGTGCCGGGGACGCCGAAGAAGCCGACGTCGGTGGCCGCCTGCGGCATCGTGTCCACCAGCGGCGGCACCTGGGCGCTGAGCATCGGGTAGTGCGCGCCCTTGCCCTCGACCAGCATCTTCATGCCCTGGTCGGCGGTCGCCGAGCCGAAGCCCTCGCTGAGGTAGCCCTTGGCCTTGACGTCGGCCAGGTGCTGGAACCCGGCCAGCGCCGCCGGCGTGGTGGCGAACTTGGCCTTGCCCGCGGTGTAGTCGGCGGCGAAGTTCGGGACCGCGGCCTGCACGTTGTAGAAGTCGCCGAGCACGAACAGCTGTGAGGTCCAGGTGTCCTTGAACGTCGAGATCACCGGCGCGATCCCGGCCGCCTTGATCTTCTCGTTGTTGGCCATGAACTCGTCCCAGGTCTTCGGGACCTGCAGGCCGAGCTTCTCGTAGACCTTGCGGTTGTAGAGGATGCCGCCGCCCAGGGCGGTGCCGGAGGGCACGCCGAACACGTGGTCGCCTTGGCTCACCACCGGCAGGAAGTCCTTCTGGACGTTCTGGATCGCCGGGTCGCCGGCCAGGTCGACCAGGGTCTGCGACGGGTTGAGCGCTTGCAGCAGCGACCCGGAGTTGTACGCGAACACATCCGTCATGTCGCCCGTCGAGAGCCTGGTCTTGACGATGTTGTCGCCCTCGCTGCCGGGCGGTCGCGTCTCCATCTCAATCTTGATCTTGGGATTGGCCTTCATGAAGGCTTCCGTCATGGCCTTGGCCGTGTCGACCGAGCCCTGGCCGTTGTCCACGAGGTATTTCAGGGTGACCGTGCCGTCGGCTGCCGGCTCGGCGCCCGAGCTTGAGCCGCAGGAGGTCAGGGCCGTCATCGTGAGAACGGCCAGAGCCGCTCCCAGCGCGCGGTGAGAGGTCTTCACAACGCCCCTCCGGGTCCGTTGAATCGTTTTAACGCCCCCCGATGCGAGTTAACGTAAGCGTTACAGGGCCTGGCGGTCAAGGCTCGATTTGAGGAACGGTCCCCAATCGTGATCCACGTGGAGTGGGTGGACTCTTGGATATCCGATCTCTTGAATGGGTAACGTTATTCATCGCGGCACCGGCCTGGAGCTCGTACAATCGGGTCGCGTCGAGTCGAACGGGGTGCGTCACATGGTCACGCGCGACGGGCGGCGACGGGTGACGATCACCGATGTGGCGAGCCACGCCCGGGTCTCCACCACCGCCGTGTCGAAGGTGCTGCGCAATGCCTACGGGGTCAGCGAGGCGATGCGCGTCAAAGTGCAGGCCGCCATCGACGAGCTCGGCTACCGGCCGCAGGCCGCGGCCCGGGCGATGCGGGGGCGCACGTTCACGTTCGGCGTGGTGCTGCCGCACATCAGGAACCCGTTCTTCGCCGACATCCTCGACGGCTTCGACGAGCAGATCGCGGGCGCCGGCTACCAGGCCATCATCGTCCAGGGCAGCGGCAGGGACGCCGAGGCCGAGGTCCGCGCCATCGACGCGCTGGTGGACCGGCAGGTGGACGGGATCCTCGTCGTCGCCGCCGTCATCGCCAGGGCCCGCCTCGAAGAGATGGCCAGGAACACGCCCACCGTCGTGCTCGGCCGCCACGACCGTTCGGCGGTCTACGACTCCGTGCTCGACGACGACGAGGCGGGGGCCGAGCTGGCCGTCGAGCATCTCATCGCGCTCGGGCACCGCCGCATCGCGCACATCACGCAGAAGGACGTCGGAGCAGTCCGCTCGGTGACGCTGCTGCACACCATCAGGGCCAGGACGTACGAGCGGGTGATGGCCGAGCACGGCCTGGCCGAGCACATCGCTCTCGCCGCCACCGCCTACACCGAGGAGGGCGGCCACCAGGGGACGTGCGAGCTGCTGGCCCGCACGCCCCGGCCCACGGCGATCTTCGCCGGCGCCGACCAGGCGGCCTTCGGCGCGCTCGCGGCCATTCACGAGGCCGGGCTGGCCGTCCCCGGCGACGTCTCCGTGGTCGGTTACGACAACGCCCGCGCGGCGGCCCTTTCCCACATCTCGCTGACCAGCGTGGACCAGGACGGGATCATCATGGGCAAGACGGCGGGGCGGCTGCTGCTGGAGCGGATCGAGGGTCGCACGACGGCGGTGCGCTTCTCCGTCACGCCCACCCTGGTGACCCGCCGCTCCACCGCCCCGCCCGCCTGACGCGCGGGCGTCAGGTCAGAAGGAGTACGGGCCGAAGCGGCCCCAGGCCACGACGGCGGCCAGCAGGAGGAGCACCGCGTTGATGGCGATCCCCTGGTATTCCTTGCGGCGGACGTGTACGACCGCGGCCCCGATCATGACGATGACCAGGCCGGCGGCGGCCAGCGGCGTCAGCACCGGGACGATGCCCAGCGCCGCGGGCAGGATGAGCCCGATGCCGGCCAGCACCTCCAGGGCGCCGATGCCCTTGACGGCGCCGGCGGAGAAGTCCTCCGTCCAGGCCAGGCCGGAGGTGGCCAGCTTCTCCTTCGGCTGGGACAGCTTCATCAGCCCGGCCCCGAGGAAGGCCAGGGCGAGGAGGCCGGCGATGATCCACAAAACGACGTTCATCGGGAGTCCGATCGATGGCGAGATGACTTAAAGCTTCAACCGGAAGATACGCACGTCGCACTTGAAGCGTCAAGCGTGAGTGGACGCGTGATCACTTGATTCATCAAGTTAGAGTGGAGAACATGGAGCACCCTCAGGAGCCGCGCTGGCTGACCGCCGAGGAGATGGAGAGCTGGCTGGCTCTGGTCACCGTGCTGATCAAGCTGCCGGCCGCGCTGGACGGGCAACTGCTGCGCGACGCCGGGATCAGCCACTTCGAGTATCAGGTGCTGGCGGGGCTGTCGATGACCCCCGAACGCACCATGCGCATGAGCGACCTGGCGATGATCTCGGAGGGGTCGCTGTCCCGCCTGTCCCATGTCGTCAACCGGCTGGAGAAACGCGGCTGGGTGCGCCGCACGCCGGACCCGGACGACGGCCGCTACACCCTGGCCATCCTCACCGGGGAGGGCTGGGAGAAGGTCGTCGAGACCGCCCCCGGGCACGTCGAGGCCGTACGCGGCTTGGTCTTCGACCCCCTCACCAAGGCGCAGATCCGGCAACTGCGCGAAATCGGCCGCCGCATCACCCACGCCATCGACCCCGGCGACGGCTGCCTCGACCGGCACCCGGCCACCGCGCGCCCGGAGCCCGACCCCGACCCCATCCCCAACCGGGAGCCCTCATGACATCCATCCTCAACCCGGACATCCCCGCCGGGGCCTACGACGCGTTCCTGCCCGGCGCGCTGCCCCGGGCGCGGGCCCAGCGCCCCTGGACGCCCGCCGACGGCCCGCTCCCCGCTCTCTACCTCAGCCACGGAGCGCCCCCGCTCTTCGACGACGGGCCCTGGATCGGCGAGCTGTTCGCCTGGGCGCAGTCGCTGCCCAAGCCCAGGAGCATCCTCATCGTCTCCGCCCACTGGGAGGCCGCGCCGCTGGCCCTGTCCGCGCCTGCCGCCGGCACCCCGCTGGTCTACGACTTCGGCGGCTTCCACCCGCGCTACTACGCGATGACGTACGACACCCCCGACGCCGGCGCGCTCGCCCGGCGGGTGGCCGCGATGATGCCCGACAGCGAGCCGGTCCACCAGCACCCCAGCCGCGGCCTCGACCACGGGGCGTGGGTGCCGCTGATGGCCATGTACCCGCTGGGCGACATCCCGGTGCTGCAGCTCAGCCTGCCGACCCACGACCCCGACCGGCTGCTGGAGCTCGGGGCGCGGCTGGCCCCGCTGCGGGAGGAAGGCGTGCTGGTGATCGGCTCGGGGTTCATGACGCATGGGCTCCCCTTCGTCACCTCGGAGATGCTCCACCGTGGTGTCGTCCCCGCCTGGTCCTCCGACTTCGACGCCTGGGCGGCCGACGCCCTGGCCAGGGGAGACGTGGGGGAGCTGGCGGCGTTCCGGACCCGCGCGCCCGGCATGCCGTACGCGCATCCGACCGTCGACCACTACATTCCGCTGTTCGTCACGCTGGGGGCGGGCGGCCGGGTGGACCGGCCGGTGACGACGGTCATCGACGGCTACATGATCGGATTCTCCAAGCGGTCCTTCCAGACGGTCGCGTAGCGCCCGATACGTACGGCAAGAATCCAGAAAGTTTCGGTCAGCGTGACGGCGGCGCGGTGCTGGCGCGGACGATCAGTTCGGTGCCCAGCTCGACCCGGGTCTGCGCCAGCGGCTCGCCCTGCGCGAGCTTCATGAGCATGGCGGTGGCCGTGGCGGCCATCTCGGTGAGCGGCTGGCGGACCGTGGTCAGCGGCGGGACCGCCCACTCCACCGAGGGCAGGTCGTCGAAGCCGACGACGCTCAGGTCACCGGGGATGCGCAGGCCCAGCTCGTAGGCGGCGCGATAGACGCCGACGGCCTCCCCGTCGTTGCAGGCGAAGATCGCGGTCGGCGGGTCGGGCAGGCGCAGCAGCCGGTGGGCCTGGGCCAGGCCGCCCTCGATGATGAAGTCGCCCGAGCCGATCAGCTCGGGGTCGACGGGCACCCCGGCCAGGTCGAGCGCGGTGCGGTAGCCGTCGAGGCGGGCCCGGCTGGACAGGGCCCAGTCGGGGCCGGTGATGACGGCGATGCGGCGATGGCCGAGGTCGATCAGGTGGCGGGTGGCCGACAGGCCGCCGCTCCAGTTGCCCGCGCCGACCGAGGGGACGCCGGGCCCGGGGTCGCCCGACGGGTCGAGCAGCACGATGGGGATGTCGCGGGTGACGAGCTGGTCGCGCTGCTCCTCGGTCAGGCCGGAGAACACCGCGATCACGCCCGCCGGGCGGCGGCTCAGCACGCCTTCGATCCAGCCGTGCCCGGGGCCGGAGCGCTGCTGCATGTCGGAGATCACCACGGCCAGGTGATGCTCGCGGGCGACCTGGTCGACCCCCTTGATCATCTCGATCGGATAGTCGCCGCCCAGAGCGTGGAACACCACCTCCACCAGGGCTGACGCGTTGACCCGCCGGCGCTGCCGGCGGTAGCCGTGGCGGCGGATGAGGCCCTCGACGAGGGCGCGGGTCTCGGGGGCGACCTCGGAACGGCCGTTGACCACCTTGGAGACGGTCGCGGTGGACACGCCGGCCAGCTCGGCGAGCTGCGTGATGGTCAGCGGCTGGGGCGTGGCGGACGGCTCCTCGGTGGCGGTCATGGCCGCAGTCTAACGGGATGGTTTCGGAATCTGGGACCGATTGTTTCGGCGATCTTACGAGGAGGTTCTTGACGGGTTTCGGGAATTCGACCTAGAGTCCGGGCTTAACGATCGGACATTCGACCGAAACTTTCCGACGCGCTGGCGGACCCCCCATTCGAAGGAGCGCGGCATGCACCGACCTGTCTCCGAACGCGGGGTGACGGCAGCACCCGCCGCGCCCGCCCACTACGTCCTCGCCACAGCGCTCCGCCCCTGAGCGCCGGACCCACCGAAAGAGACCGACGTGAAGTTCCGCAACGTAACCCCGGTCGTGCTCGCCGCGGCCCTCGCCCTGTCCACGGCCGCCTGCGGAGGCGGTGGTGGCGGCACCCCGTCCCAGCCGTCGGGCGGCGACAGCAAGTCGTTCGAGTTCTGGTCGTTCTCCGGGATCAACCAGAAGGCCTCCGTCGACGACTACCTGAAGCAGAACCCGGGCGTGCAGATCAAGCTCACCGAGGTGGGCAGCTCGGTCGAGACGGCGCAGGCGCTCACCACGGCGCTGGCCGGCGGCAAGGTGCCCGACCTCGTCCTCATCCAGGGCGACGACCTGCCCAAGTTCGTCCAGCAGCCCCAGAACTTCTACGACCTGCGCCAGCTCGGCGCCGACAAGGTCAAGGGCGACTACCTCGACTGGGTGATGAGCGCGAGCACCGCCAAGGCCGGCGAGATCATCGGCATCCCGACGGACGTGGGCGGCATGGCCGTCGCCTACCGGGCCGACCTGTTCAAGGAGGCCGGGCTGCCGACCGACCGCGAGGAGGTGGGCAAGCTCTGGCCCACCTGGGACGCCTTCATCGAGACCGGCAAGAAGTACACCGCCAAGACCGGCAAGGCGTTCGTGGACAACGCGGCCACCAGCGTGTTCTACCAGGCGGTCAACCAGGGGCCGCAGAAGTACTACGACCCCTCGGGCAACGTCGTCTACAGCACCAGCCCGCAGGTCAAGGCGGCCTTCGACGTGGCGCTCAAGGCCGCGCAGGCCGGGATCACGGCCAAGCAGAGCTCGTTCTCCGAGGGTTGGAGCGCGGGCATGGGCAAGGGCCAGTTCGCGGTGATCTCCGCGCCGTCGTGGATGCTGGGCGCGATCCGCAGGAACGCCCCCGACACCAAGGGCAAGTGGGACGTCGCCACCATCCCCGGCGGGGCGGGCAACTGGGGCGGCAGCTACCTGGCGATCCCCAAGGGCGCCAAGAACGCCAAGGCGGCCTGGGAGTACATCACCAAGACCCAGTCGCCGCAGGGCCAGCTGACGCACTTCGTCGACTCCGGCTCGCTGCCCACGACTCCGTCGGTCTACAAGGACGCCCAGCTCACCGGGCTGAAGGACGAGTTCTTCTCCGGCGCGTCGATCGGCACGATCTACACGAACTCGCTGCTCGGGCTCAAGCCGTTCTACATCGGCCCGGACAGCTCCGCCATCGGCCAGGAGCTGCAGAACGCGATCACGAACGTCGAGCAGGGCAAGGGCGACCCCGCCAAGGCGTGGGACTCGGCGCTGGCCAACGTCAAGACGGCCATCGGCAAGTAGGACCAGCGTGACGACGAGCCTCAGCACGTCGCGGGCGGTGGAGACGCCGCCCGCGCTCACGACTCGGGTGCGGCAGAGTATCGGCGAGCGCATCGCCCCGTACTTCTACATCGCCCCCTTCTTCCTGATCTTCGCGGTCTTCGGCCTGGTTCCGCTGCTGTTCACGTTCTACGTGGCGCTGTTCGACTGGAACCCCATCGGCGATCACGTCTTCATCGGCTTCGACAACTTCAGCCGCCTGCTCGCCGACGCCCGGTTCTGGAACGCGCTCAAGAACACGATCAGCATCTGGGTGCTGTCCACCGTCCCGCAGCTGGTCCTGGCGCTGCTCCTGGCCCACCTGCTCAACCACGCGCGGCTGCGGCTGGCGGTCTTCTTCCGGATGTCGATGCTGGTGCCGTACATCACCTCGGTGGCGGCCACCACGATCGTCTTCGCCCAGATGTTCGACCGCGACTACGGCCTGCTCAACTGGCTGCTCGGGTTCGTCGGCGTGGAGCCCATCGACTTCAAGCAGTCGGTCTGGGGGAGCCACCTGCTGATCGCCGTGATGGTGACCTGGCGCTGGTTCGGCTACACGACCCTGCTCTACCTGGCCTCCCTGCAGGCGATCCCGCGCGCGATCTACGAGGCGGCCGCGGTGGACGGCGCCGGTGGGTGGAAGCAGTTCCGGCACATCTCGATCCCGTCGCTGCGGCCGGTCATCGTGTTCACGGTCGTGACCTCGACGATCGGCGGGCTGCAGATCTTCACCGAGCCGCTGCTGATCTCGCGGGCCGCGCCGCTGACGTGCGGCCCGGTCCGGCAGTGCCAGACGCTGACGCTCTTCCTGTACGAGCAGGGCTTCGGCCAGTTCCAGTTCGGCTACGGCGCGGCCATCGGCGTGGCCCTGTTCGTCCTCGTCATCGTCGCCGCGACGGTCAACTACCTCCTGTCCACCCGCATCCGCCCGGAGCGATGATGACCGCCACCAAGAGCAATCGGGTCCGCTGGTGGACCTACCTCCTGCTGGGGCTGGCCGCGTTCGCCTGCATCTTCCCGCTGTACTGGATGTTCGTGGTGGCCACGACCGACACGGCGACCGCCACCCAGCTGCCGCCGGAGATCGCGCCGGGCGGCAACTTCTTCCACCTGGCCGAGCTGGTGTTCACGACCGTGCCGTTCGTACGCTCGATCGTCAACAGCCTGATCGTGGCCGGGACGATCGGCGTCGGGCACGCGGTGCTCTGCTCCCTGGCTGGGTTCGCCTTCGCCAAGCTGCGCTTCCCCGGCCGCAACGTGCTCTTCCTGATCGTCGTGCTCACCATGACCGTGCCCACGCAGCTCGCGGTCATCCCGCAGTACATGATCATCTCCGCCCTGGACTGGGTGGACACGTTGCAGGCCCTCATCGTGCCCGGCCTGGCCAGCGCGTTCGGCATCTTCTGGATGCGCCAGCACCTGTCCACGACGATCAGCGACGAGATCCTGCAGGCGGCCCGCATCGACGGGGCGAACACCTGGCAGATCTTCTGGCGCATCGCGTTCCCGCTGGTGCGGCCGGCCGCGTTCGTGCTCGGGCTGCTCGGCTTCGTCACCTCGTGGAACGACTTCCTGTGGCCGTTCATCGTGCTGAAGTCGCCCGAGATGTACACCGCGCAGATCGCCATCAAGGCGCTGCAGAACAGCCTCGACGTCGACCTCGGCCTGGCCATGTCGGGCTCTTTCCTGGCCACCCTGCCGCTGCTGGTGCTCTTCGTGTTCGTCGGCAGGCGGATGGTGGCGGGGATCATGGACGGCGCCTTCAAGGGCTGAGAACTCACATTAAGGAAGTCATGACATTCGTGAATGAGCCGTGGCGTGACCGCGGCCGCCCGTCCGCCGAACGCGTCGAGGCCCTGCTGGCCGAGATGACGCTGGAGGAGAAGGTCGCGCAGCTCGGCTCCGTGTGGATCCAGACCGACGACCCCGGCAACGTGGCGCCCCTGCAGGACCGCTTCGCCGCGGTGGAGGGCCTGGAGGAGCGGCTGGCCGACGGGGTCGGGCATCTCACCCGCGTGTACGGCACCGCGCCGCTGTCCGCGGCCGAAGGTGCGGCCCGGCTGCGGGAGCTGCAGGAGCGCGTGGTGGCCTCGAACCGGCTCGGCGTGCCCGCGATCGCCCATGAGGAGTGCCTGACCGGGTTCGCGACGTTCGGGGCGACCGCGTACCCGACGCCGCTGGCCTGGGCGGCGACGTTCGACCCCGGTCTGGTCGAGCGCATGGCGGCGGCGATCGGCGCCGATCTGCGGGCCGCGGGCGTGCACCAGGGCCTGTCGCCGGTGCTGGACGTCGTACGCGACTATCGCTGGGGGCGGGTCGAGGAGACGCTGGGCGAGGACCCGTACCTGGTGGGCAAGATCGGCGCGGCCTACGTGCGCGGGCTGGAAAACGCCGGGATCATCGCCACCCTGAAGCACTTCGCCGGCTACGCGGCCTCGCGCGCGGCCCGCAACCACGCACCCGTCAGCATCGGGCCGCGCGAGCTCGCCGACGTGATCCTCCCGCCGTTCGCGATGGCGCTGCGCGAGGGCGGCGCGCGTTCGGTGATGAACTCCTACACCGACCTCGACGGCGTCCCGGCCGCCGCCAGCGCGGACCTGATGCGGCGGCTGCTGCGGGACGAGTGGGGGTTCGAGGGGACGGTGGTGTCGGACTACTGGTCCGTCCCGTTCCTCGCGTCCATGCACCGGGTGGCCGAGGACGTCGCGGCGGCGGGCGCGATCGCGCTGTCGGCCGGGATCGACGTGGAGCTCCCCGACACCCGCGGGTACGGCCGCAACCTGGTCGAGCAGGTGAAGGCGGGCCACGTCGACGAGGCGCTCGTGGATGAGTCGGTACGCCGCGTGCTCCGGCAGAAGGTCGACCTCGGCCTGCTGGACGGCGGCCCGCTCGTCCCGGACGGCGCCGAGGACGTGGACCTGGACAGCGCGCGCAACCGGGAGCTGGCCGCCGAGGTGGCGGAACGTTCCATCGTGCTGCTGTCCAACCCCGGCCGGGCCCTGCCCGTCGACCCGCTCGCGACCCGGCGGCTGGCGGTCATCGGGCCGTGCGCCGACGACCCGCGTACCCTCATGGGCTGCTACTCCTTCCCCAACCACGTGCTCGACCGCTTCCCCGAGAGCGGCATGGGCCTGCCGGTCGCCTCGATCCTGGAGGGCCTGACGGCCGAGTTCCCCCACGCCGACGTGCGCCACTGCCTCGGAGCCGAGGTGTCGGGCGACGACGCGTCGGGGATCCCCGAGGCCGCCGAGGTCGCCGCCCAGGCCGACCTGGTGCTGCTGTTCGTCGGCGACCGGGCCGGGATGTTCGGCGGCGGCACGTCGGGCGAGGGCTGCGACGCGGCCGACCTGCGGTTGCCCGGCCGCCAGGCCGACCTGGTCGAGGCGGTGCTCGCGACCGGCACGCCGACCGTGCTGGTCGTGGTGTCGGGGCGGCCTTACGCGCTCGGCGCCTACCAGGACCGGGTGGCCGCCGCGGTCCAGGCGTTCTTCCCCGGGGTCGAGGGTGCGGCCGCGGTCGCCGGCGTGCTCAGCGGCCGGGTGAACCCGTCCGGGCGGCTGCCCGTGCAGATCCCGTACTCGCCGTTCGTGAACCCGTCCACCTACCTCCAGCCGCCCCTGGGGCAGAAGGCGGAGGGCATCACGGTGCTCGACCCGACCCCGGCCTTCCCCTTCGGGCACGGGCTGTCGTACGCGGCGATCACGTACGAGGCCATGCGGACGTCGAGGGCGGAATACGGCACGGACGGCGTGGTCGACGTGCGGGTGACCGTGCGCAACGACGGTGACCGGCGCGCCGAGGAGGTCGTGCAGGTCTACGCCACCGACCCGGTGGCCCAGGTCGCCCGGCCCGTCCAGTGGCTGGTCGGCTTCGCCCGCGTGCCCCTGGACGCGGGGGAGAGCCGCGAGGTGGTCTTGGAGGTGCCCGCCGAGGCGTTCTCGTTCACCGGGCTCGGCGGGCGGCGGCTCGTCGAACCGGGGGAGATCGTGCTGTCCTCCGGGCCGTCGGCCGCCGACCTGCCGCTGAGCGCGTCCATCCGGCTGGTCGTCGATCCCGGGAAGGAGGGCTGAACATGCGCACGTACGGCAACCCCGTCGTCGCCGGGTTCCACCCGGACCCCAGCGTGTGCCGGGTCGGCGAGGACTACTACCTGGTGTGCTCCAGCTTCGAGTATTTCCCGGGCGTGCCGATCTTCCACAGTCGCGACCTCGTGCACTGGCGCCAGATCGGCAACGTCCTCGACCGGCCCTCGCAGCTGAGCCTGCCGGCGGACGTGCCCGCCTCCGGCGGCATCTACGCGCCCACCATCCGTCACCACGACGGGCGCTTCTATGTGATCACCACCAACGTGAGGGCCGGCGGCAACTTCATCGTCACCGCCGAACGCCCCGAAGGCCCCTGGTCCGAGCCGGTCTGGATCGACCTGCCCGGCATCGACCCCGACCTGACCTGGGACGAGGACGGCTCCTGCTGGTGCGCCTTCTCCGGCACGCAGGTGGCGCGCGTCGATCCGGCCGAGGGCAAGATGCTGGAGGGGCCGTACCAGGTCTGGTCCGGCACGGGTGGGAAATATCCGGAAGCGCCGCACCTCTACCAGGTGGACGGCTGGTGGTACCTGCTCATGTCCGAAGGCGGCACCGAGCGCGGCCACGCCGTCTCGATCGCCCGCGCCCGCTCGCCGCGCGGCCCGTTCGAGCCCGGCCCGGTCAACCCGATCCTGACGCACCGCGGCACCGACCGGCCCGTCCAGAGCACCGGCCACGCCGACCTCGTGCAGGCCGCCGACGGGACCTGGTGGATGGTCCTGCTCGGCACCCGCCCGCGCGGCTACACCCCCGAGTACCAGGTGCTCGGGCGGGAGACGTTCCTCACGCCCGTACGGTGGGAGGACGGCTGGCCGGTCGTGGGCCCCGTCGAGGAACGCCACCCGGCGCCCGCCGCCTGGCACCCGCTCCCGCCCGAGGCCTCCCGCGACGACTTCGACGAGCCCTCGCTACGGCCCTGCTGGATCTCGCCGCGCGGCCGCCCGGACGGCTCCTGGTCGCTGACCGAGCGGCCCGGCCGGCTGACCCTGCACGCCACCGGCCCGACCCTCGACCGCCCCGGCCACACCTTCATCGGCCGCCGCCAGCAGCACCACGACTGCCGCGTCACCGCCCTGCTGGAGCCGGGTGAGGGCACGGCCGGGGTGTCGGTCCGGATGGACGAGGCCCACCACTACGACCTGGAGGTCCAAGGGGGGCTGGTGCGGGTGGTCGCGCGCATCGGCCCGCTCCGGCAGTGCCTGGCCGAGCGTCCGGTGCCGCCTGGGCCGCTCACGCTCGCCCTCGACATCCGCACCCGCGACATCCTGCCGCCGTCCGTCATCTCACCGGCCGGCGAGCCGGTGGGGGTGGACGGCCGAGGGCCGGACACCATCGCCTTCTCGGCGGACGGCACACTCCTGGCCGAGCTGGACGGGCGCTACCTGTCCACCGAGGTGGCCACCGGGTTCACGGGGCGGGTGATCGGGATGTACGCGACGGAGGGGAGCGCGAGCTTCGACTGGTTCGACTACCGGCCCGCCGACCACTAACCGGCCCGCCCACCCTTCGGGAGGAGCGGCTTGGGGCGTGATGGGCGGCGGAGGCGGGCTGCCTCCGCTCCCCGGAGGACGGCAACGCCGTACGGGGTCCTCTCCTCCCGAGGGACGCCAACCTCGTGCGGCGAGCCCCCGAGGGACGCCAACCCGGTGTGGCGGCTCCCTCCTCCCGAGGGACGGCAACCCTGTGCGGCGGCCCCTTATCTCCCCCCGGAAGGACGGCAACCTCGTGCGGTGGGACAGGGGTTTAAGGTGCTTCCCTTATTAAGGCAGTCGCCTTAGGGTTGAGGGCGACTCGTCAACGACAATGGGGGCGTCATGACCGAAACCATGCCCGATTACCCCTTCCCGCGCACGACGGCACTGGAGCCGCCGAAGGAGTGGGCCGAGCTGCAGGACCGCTGCCCCGTGGCCCACGTGCGGCTGCCCAGCGGCGACGCCGCCACGCTGCTGACCCGCTACGACGACGTCCGCGCGCTGCTCACCGACACCAGCTTCCAGCGCGGAGGCGAGGGCGCGGCGCGGGTGTCCACGACGGACGACGGCGGGATCTTCTCCCGCAGTAGCACCACCCGCATGCGGGAGGGCGAGGACCACCTGCGGTGGCGGCGGCTGCTCAGCAAGTCCTTCACCATCCGCAAGATGGAGTCCTGGCGCCCCCGGGTGCAGCAGATGACCGACGAGCTCATCGACGACCTGCTCAAGTCCGGCTCGCCCGCCAACCTGTCGGTCCAGCTGGGCCTGCCGCTGCCGGTGCGGGTCATCTGCGCCCTCGTCGGCGCCCCCAGCGAGGACCAGGACAAGTTCGCGCACTGGTCCCAGGTCATGCTGACGCTGACGCGCTACACGCAGGAGGAGGTGCTGAAGACGTACGAGGAGTTCGGCGCGTACACCTCCGCCCTCGTCGAGGAGAAGCGGACGGACCCCGGCGACGACCTGCTCAGCGAGCTGACCCAGATCTCCGACAGCGAGGACGGCCGGCTCAGCCACGAAGAGCTGATCACCACCGTGATGGCGCTGCTGCTGGCCGGGCACGAGACCACGTCCAACATGATCGCCATCATGGCCGCGATGCTGCTCGCTGAGCCGGAGCGCTACCAGGCGGTCGTCGACGACCCGGAGCTGATCCCCGGCACCGTCGAGGAGGTGCTGCGGCTGGACAGCACGCTGAGCGTGGTCGGCTTCCCCAGGGTCGCCACCCAGGACTCCGAGTTCGCCGGCACCGCGGTGCCCGTGGGCAGCACCGTCATCCCGTGCCGGCCCGCGGCCAACCGGGACCCGCGCAAGTTCGCCGATCCGGACGCGTTCGACCCGCGCAGGGACAACGCCAACCAGCACCTGACGTTCGGCGCGGGCCCGCACTACTGCCTCGGCCAGCCGCTGGCCAGGCTGGAGCTGCAGGTCGTGCTCGGCACGCTCGCCCGCAGGCTGCCCACCCTGCGCCTGCGCGACAGCGCCGACGAGCTGAAGCTGCGCACCGGACTGCTGTCGGGCGGGCTCCAGGACGTGTGGGTCACATGGTGAGCTCGCGATGACCGTTCAGGCGTCCGCGCGCGCGGTGACCGCCAGGAGCGCGATCATGCGTGCGGCGGAACGCCTGTACGCCACCGAAGGCTTCGCCGGGGTGTCGATCCGGCAGATCGGCGAAGCCGCCGGGCAGCGCAACAAGTCCGCGGTGCAGTATCACTTCACCTCCCGTGACGAACTCGTCAAGGCCATCCTGGCCGAGCACGCCGAGGCCATGGAGGTGCACCGGCAGGCGATGATGAGCCGGCTCGGCGATCCCGGTGAGATGTCGCCGCGCGACCGGATCCGCTGCGTCGTCCTGCCCCACATCGAACGCCACGTCGACCTGGGCGTCCCCTCCTGGTACGGCCGCTTCCTCGCCCAGGTCGTCGTCGAGCCCGCGCTGCGCGAGTACGCCGTCAGCGTCCACCTGGAGCGGCCGTCCCTGCGTCGCCTGTACGACGCCACGCGGGAGCCGGGCGAGCCCGATCCAGGCCGGGCCGCACGGCGGGAGGCCATGACCCGCGTGCTCATCGTGCACATGTGCGCCGAACTGGAACGCGACCTGGCCGCAGGCGACACCACCGCATTGGGACGAGATCTGGCCACCGGTCACGCCACCGCCGCGTCCGCCGCGACGGCCTGGCGGCGGCTGGGCGACGACCTCGTCACGGCGGTCTGCGGCCTCCTCGGCGCCCTGCGATCCGACCCACGCTGACCGCCGTCCAGGGCCGGCCACCGGGCAAGGCTGGGCGGCGCGCTTGTCCGTGACTTGGCCGCGGGTTGGGCGCGGCTCGGCTCGCGTCCAAGAAGTCGCGAAGTCCGCGACAAGTGCGTCTGCCTAACGTTGCCCCGTGGACGCCCAGCAGGGCATCCGGACCCCCGCCGGGCGGCGGGGTGCTCATCCGCCTTCTCCCGGGAGGGGCCGCAGATGCCAGGCGAGACTTTCATCCTCACCACGGACGGGGACGCGCGCGCCGAGCGGGTGGCCGTGCTGATCGAATCCCGCTGGGCCGAGATCGCCGACGGCCGGACGGCGCCGCGCGGCAACCCGTACCTGAGGGGCCTGATGTCCGCGCTGCTGTGGGCGGCGCTGGCCGTGCTCGGGTCGGTCATGTACGTGTTCGGCTGGGTGCTGTTCGGCGGCGGCGGCGCGTGAGAGGGCAGGTCACGGGGCTAGGCTCGCAATGAGCTAGTGTGCTATGGAATCAATAGCACGCCCGGTTCCGGGTGGTACCGGGAGGTAGGCTGGTCACCATGGCTGAACACGTCTCCGAGACCGTCGCGACGGACGGGAGCCCGCATGGCATCTCGTGCGACGTGCAGTTCGTCGATGTGTTCAAGGTGCTCGGCAAGCGCTGGAACGGCATGATCCTCGTCGCGCTGATGCAGCGGCCCGCGCGCTTCGGCGAGCTGGCCAAGTCGATCTCCGGGATCACCGACGGCATCCTGTCGGATCGCCTGCGGGAGCTGATGGCGGCGAACCTCGTCGAGCGCCAGCTGGCCGACGGCCCCGCCACGGCGGTCCTCTACCGGCTCACCCCCATCGGCGAGGACCTGCGCGGCGCCTTCCAGGAGCTGCACGCCTGGGCCGCCCGCAACAACATCCACGAGCAGTGCGCCCCCTGATCGGCGGGCTTCAGCGCCGGGCGAGGTCGATGAGCTCGGCGTAGAGGCCAAGTGTCTCGTCGATGCCCGGCTCGCTCTCGGGGCTGCGGCCGGACGTGGCGAACAGGACGTGGTCCACGCCGGTGCCTTCGAGCCCGGCCAGGTCGTCGGCGATCTGGCGCGGCGAGCCGCCCAGGAACGGCCGGTCGTCACCCATCGGCTCGGCGGTGATCGGCACGTTGGCCCTGGCGACCACGGTGACCGACTCCGGGTCGCGGCCGAACTCCTCGACCGCCGCCCGGAAGGCCCTGCCGAGGCCGAGCAGCGCGTCACGCGAGACGGCCACCGGATTGAGCCCGTCGGCGATGCGGGCCGCCCGCCGCACCCCGCCCGGCGTCATCGCGCCCAGCAGGATCGGCACCCGCGCCTGCACCGGCTTGGGGTTGATCTCCGACTCGGCGATCCGGGTGAACTTGCCGTCGTACGAGACGGGGTCCGGCCCCCAGCAGGCCCGCATGGCGGCGACGACCTCGTCCATGCCGGGCCCGATCCGGCTCATCGGCACCCCGGCCGCCTCGAACTCCTGCGGCATCCACCCCTGGCCCAGCCCGGCGACGACCCGCCCGCCGCTGAACCGGTCAAGGGTGGCGAAGCGCTTGGCCAGGACGGCGGCCGGGTGCAGCAGGGCGTCGATGATGCTGGTGCCGAGCTTGACGCGTGAGGTGAGCGCGGCCACGTAGCTCAGCGTCTCCAGCGGCTCGTAGGTCTGCCGGTAGACCTCGGGCACGGGCTGCGGCTCCCCGCCGCCCATCGAGACGGGCGCGACGGGCCGCAGCAGCCTCTCGTAGGTCCACACCGAGTCGTACCCGAGTCGTTCGGCCTCGCGTGCGACGCGGGCGATGTTCTCCGGGCCGGCCAGCGGGCCCGACGTGGGCAGGGCGATACCTAGTTCCATGCTCGAAGCGTACTATATTTTTCGTAGTTCGCTAGGCAAGGGTAAGTAAACTTCGGGACCTGTAGTTTATCTGCGCGCGGCCCGGAAGGCGCGGATCGGCCGGTCGCGCAGGATGTTCCGCCCCCGGCATTGACCGCGAGGGCGGCGTGTCATACCTTCCCTACCGAAATGTTCGATTTCTGCCCGAAATTTTCGGGAGGCCAGATCTATGGGTAGGGCGCTGAAGTTGGCCGTCGTCGCGGTTCTGGGACTCGCCATGGGCACTGCCGGGGTGGCCGACGGGGCGGCGTCGCCCGGTGGGCACTGGGTCACCACGTGGACGGCGATGCCGCAGCTCACCGAGCCGGGCAACCTGCCGCCCGCGCCGTACACGCAGGAGAACCTGGTCCTGGCCGACAGCACCCTACGGCAGACCCTGCGGGTGTCGGTCGGCGGGCAGCGGTTCCGGCTGCGCCTGTCCAACGCGTTCGGCGGCGCGCCGCTGCCTGTCACCCGCGTCACCGTGGCGCTCCCGGGCGGCGGGAAGGCCGGGGTGAGCGCGATCCGGCCGGAGAGCGTCCGCCCGGTGACGTTCTTCGGCCGGCCATCAGCGGTCGTTCCGGTCGGGGCGCAGGTCGTGTCCGACCCGCTCGACCTCACGCTGGCCGCGGGCACCGTACTGACCGTGACCCTCTACCTGGCCGACGGCCAGGCCTCCACCGCCGTCACCTCGCACCCCGGCTCCCGGACCACCTCCTACCTCGCCAGGGGCAATCAGGCCGACGCGGCGGACCTCACCGGCGCCACCCCCGTCGACCACTGGTACTTCCTGAGCGGCCTCGAGGTCTGGGCCAAGCCCGCCACGGCGACGCTGGCCCTGGTCGGCGACTCGCTGACCGACGGCAGGGGCTCCACCACCAACCGGAACAACCGCTGGCCCGACCAGCTCTTCGACCGCCTGCAGGCCGACCGCCGCACCGCGGGCGTCGCCTTCGCCAACCAGGCGGCGGGCGGCAACCGCGTGCTCAACGACGGGCTGGGCCCCAACGTCCTGGCCCGCCTCGACCGCGACGTGCTCGCGCAGAGCGGCGTGAAGTGGCTGATCCTCTTCGAGGGTGTCAACGACATCGGCACCGCGGACGCCACCCAGGAGGCCCAGAAGAGGATCGCCGACGAGCTGATCGCCGCCTACGACCAGATCGTCGCGCGCGCTCACGCGCAGGACATCCGGGTGTACGGGGCCACGATCACACCCTTCGGCGGCAGCTTCTACGACGACGCCCAGGGCTACCGCGAGGCGGCCCGGCAGACGGTCAACGACTGGATCCGCGCGAGTGGCGCGTTCGACGCGGTGATCGACTTCGACCGGGCGCTGCGGGACCCGGCCGATCCCCGGCGGATGCTCGCGACCTTCGACGTGGGCGACCATCTGCACCTGAACCCGACGGGCTACAAGGCGCTCGCGGACGCGGTGCCCGCGCGGTTGCTGCACCGGTAGCGCCCCCGTTCCCCGACCCGCCGCACCCGTGCGACCCTCCGTACTGAGGGGCCCATCGGAGGAGGGGGCGGGGAGCGGGCGTCAGTCCCAGGGTTGCCGGTAGGACGGCTGGTAGGCGTGGAGGCGCAGGCGCAGGGTGAGGGTGACGGTGGTGCCGGCGGGCAGCTCCACCGTCAGGTGCGGGCCGTTCACCGGGGTCTCGGTGACCGACCGCACCGGCTCGTGGTGGACGTACTCGGTGTCGTGGCCGGTCCAGCCCGGCTCGGCGGCCGTGGCCGCGACGCCGGCGATCTCGTGCTCCCCGAACGCCCCCGCCTGCACGACCAGCACTCGGTCGGCGGTGGCGGAGAGGTTGACGAGCGTGACCACCGTGGCCTCGGGCTCGATCGAGCTGACCAGCGCCGCCACCTGCTCGGGCACGCCGGGACGGCGGCGCACGGCGTCGAAGTAGCGGACCCTGGCCTGCTGCAGGCCCCCGTTGTAGATGACCTGCGGCCCGCCCCACATGAGCTGCGTGAGGGCCTCGGTCACCACGGGGTTGACGTTCTGCCAGAGGTGGATGTCCGACTCGGGCAGGTCGCGGTCGGCGTTGTCGAGCAGCAGGGCGATGCGGCGGCGGGCCTGGGCGTGCGCGGCGGCGAGGATCCGCTCGGGATAGCCGGGGTTGTCGCCGCACAGGTACGCGTACCAGGGCTCCTCGTGCCCGGCCTCCTCCTTGTCGCGGAACGGCCGCACCGTGGCCCAGTCATAGCCGGTCGCGGCGCGCAGCGCGTCCAGGCGGGCGCGGTCCTCCGGGGCGCCGGTGTGGTGCCAGAGCGCGAGCGGCACCGAGGTCTGGACCGGGTTGTAGTCGAACCAGCCCTTGTCGCTGTGCCGGTAGGGGACCAGCAGCGTCGGCACGTCCACGTCGGAGCCGAGGTGGGCGCGCCAGCGGCCCTGGTTGGCCGAGTCGCTCTGGCTGAACGGCAGCTTCACGCCCCTGGCGATGACCGCGTCCAGCAGCGACCTGATGAGGTCCAGGTAGCCGTCGTCGCGGGTGGCCAGGGCGGCGCTGAGGGCGCCGACGGCCGTCGCCTGGCCGATGCTGTACATGCCGTGCGGCCAGGTCCAGCCGTAGTGGCCGCCGTACCAGCGCCCGTCCAGCAGGCTGCCGACCACGCCGTCGAGGCCGACGTTGTCGGGGACGACGCCGCCGTTCTCCTCGGCCCGGCGCCGCCAGGCTCCGACGTACTCGCGCAGCCAGGCGGCGTAGCGCTCGTCTCCCGAGACGAGGTAGGCGTTGCAGACCAGGCCGGCCACGCTGAGGTTGCCGACCGCGTCGCCCCGGCCGAGGCGGCGCTGCATCTCGGCGCCCAGGCGGGGGTCGTCGGCGAGCGGCGGCACGGGCTCGCCGTCGGGGACGAGCCAGTCCAGCGGGTAGCCGTACTGCGCCGCCTCCGCCGCGGTCCACGGGTACGCGGGCGAGCCGGACACCCCTTCCCGCGCCCCCCGGCTGCCGTTGTGCGGGGCCTTGATGATGCGGTGCGCCGGGTCGTAGTTGCCCTTGGCCGGGTCGAGGTAGAGGTCGGCGAACCTGGCCGCCCGCCCGGCCCAGGCCGCCGGGTCGGCGGCGGTCAGGAAGTACGTGAACAGCAGGCTCTCGCCCTGGTGGAACCAGTCGTAGCCGATCTCGAACTCGTCGGCGAACATGCCCAGCTCGGTCATCTGCCCGACGACGCCGTGCCAGTGCCGGGCGCTGCCGTCGAGCAGGTCGTCCGCGCCGCCCAGCAGGTAGAGCTGCGGCCAGTTGAAGAACGGCTCGAAGAAGTCGTCCGCGCCGTCGCGGGAGGACAGCCGGCCGGAGTACCGCAGCGAGCCGTCCGGCCTGGTGTAGCGGTCGGAGAACAGCCGCCACCCGCTGTCCAGCAGGTCGAGCAGGGCACGCTGGGCCAGCGCCCACGCCGGGGGGTCGAGGACGGGGACGCTGGCTTTCACGACGGTCATGTAACTCCTAGGAGAGGCGGTCATCCCTTGGTCGCGCCGGCGGTCAGCCCGGCGACCAGGAAGCGCTGGGAGAAGAGGAACACCAGCAGCACGGGAGCGATGGACAGCAGGGTCGCCAGGACGAGCTCGGGCGGCTGCACCTCGGCGTTGGCGCCGACGACGGGGTTGAACGTGGGGGTCGCGGCCAGCATCTGCGTGAGCCCGACCTGCATGGGGTAGTTGTCGCTGTCCGGCAGCATCACGTACGGCAGGAAGAAGTTGTTCCAGTTCGTCACGAAGCTGAAGAAGGCGACCAGCGCGACCACCGGCTTGGCCAGCGGCAGCGCCACCCGCAGGAACGTCGCGCTCTCCCCGCACCCGTCCAGCCGCGCCGCGTCGAGCAGCTCGCCGGGGACGCTGGTGGAGAAGTAGATGTACGTCAGGTAGACGCCGAACGGGAAGAACGACATCGGCAGCACGACCGAGGCCGCCTGGTTGACCAGGCCGACGTAGCTGAGCTCCAGGAAGATCGGCAGCACCAGCGCGGTCCCCGGCATCAGCATCACGACCAGCGTGACGATCAGCAGCAGGCGCCGGCCGGTGAAGCTCATGAGCGCCATCGCGTAGCCGGCGGGGATGCTGACCAGCAGGGTCAGCGCCACGGAGAACGCCGCGTACGTGACGGAGTTGCCCATCCAGGTCAGCACGGCGCCGTCCTGGAAGGACATGAGGTGCTGCCAGTTGGTGACGAGCGAGCCGAGCGAGCCCGGCGACAGCGGGTTCCCGTGGATCAGGTCGGCCGGGCTCTTGGTCGAGGCGAGCACCAGCCACAGCATGGGGAGGACGAAGAACACCGCGAATACCAGCAGGAACGCGATGACGAGCACTTTCGCGACAGCCCGCGCGGGGTCAGTCCGTGTCAAAGAGACCTCCCCGCGCGACGAACAGCCCGGCGCAGCACAGCGCCACGATGAGCAGGTCGACGGCGATCGCCGCGGAGCCGTTGAAGTCGTTCTGGTTGAAGGCGTACAGGTACGCGAGCTGGTTGATCGAGTAGTCGTTGCCCACGACGCCGAAGCTGGCCTGGGAGATGAGCTGCGGCTCGACGAAGAGCTGCGTGCCCGCCGCCAGGGACAGGATCAGCATGTAGACGATCCACTTGCGCAGCATCGGCAGCTGCACCCGCAGCGCGATCTTCACCGGCCCGGCGCCGTCCACCCGGGCGGCCTCCATGAGCTGGTGGGGGATCGTGTTCAGCGCGCCGTACATGACCACGATCCAGCCGCCCGCGCCGGTCCAGAACGCGATCAGGGTGAAGATCCACGGCAGGTGACCCGGCGAGATCACCTGCACGAAGGTCTCGCCCCAGAGCGCGCGGACGAGGTCGTCCACCGGGCTCACGGACGGGTCCAGCATGAACAGCCAGAGCAGCACGCTCGACGCGCCCGCCAGCGCGCCGGGGACGTAGTAGACGAACCGCAGCGCGGCCCGCGACCAGCCCGCGGTGAGCCGGTGGACCAGCAGCGCGAGCAGCAGGACCAGCACGGTCAGGGTGACCAGCCAGAGCACGAGGTAGGTCGCCACGTGCTCGACGGCGGCCAGGAACCGGAAGTCCTGCGCGGTCCTGACGAAGTTGGCGAAACCGGTGAAGACGCCGCGGGCATCGGTGAAGGCCAGATTGAGCGCGTACACCGTGGGCACGATGCCGAACGCGACCAGCAGCACCACGTACCCGGAGACGAAGACGTGCCCGGCGGAGAGCCGCAGTCTCGATCCGGTCACTTGGTGACCTGGTAGCCGAAGACCTGGGCCTGCTGCTCGATGGCCGTCTGCCACTCCGGCAGCAGCGACTCGACCGTCTTGCCCGCGGTCTGCCCGGGAATGACGGTCTTGGCCCAGACCGCCTCCTGGCTGAACTCGGGGGAGCCCCAGCCGGGCCACACCTGCCCGGCCGCGGCCGAGATCGGGCCGGCGAGGTCGCCGGCGTAGTAGCCGCTGTCCTGCTGCTTCTTGATCCACTTGGTCGCGGCGGGCGCGTACGCGGGATAGCCGGGGGAGAGCTCGACCTGGTACGCGTCGGCCGTCGCGACCCAGCCGATGAAGTCCTTGGCCGCGTCGAGGCGCGCGCTGTGCCGCGACAGCCACCAGGTGCCGCCGCCGACGTTGCCGGTCACCGGAGTGCTCTGGTCGGACCAGCGCAGGGCGTCACCCACGGCCAGCTCGCCCTTCGGGGTCTTGAGCGTGCCCTGGAAGACCGCGCCGCCGTACCACGCCGGGCCGGGCAGCATGAGCACCTTGTCGCCCTGGCTCTTGGCGAACTCGGGGCCGAACAGGGACAGCATCGACATGGTCTTGTTCGCGACGAGCTTGTCCATCATCTTCGCGGTGCGCACGCACTTGGGGTCGGTCGCCTTGACGGTGATGGCCTTGGGCCCGGTGACCTGGTTGGCCGGGCACTCGCCGCCCCACATGTAGATCTCCGGGGCCCACGCGTCACCGGCCGTGCCGATGATGTAACCGGGGTGCTCGGCGGCCACCTTCTCGCCCAGCGCCTGGTACTCCTCCCAGGTGGTGGGCAACGTGTAGCCGAACTTGTCGAGCAGCTTCTTGTTGTACCAGAGCACCACCTGGGCCAGGTCGTTGCGCAGGCAGTAGACCGTGCCGTCCACGGTGCACACGTCGAGCGCGCCCTTGGCGAAGCCGCTCAGCGTGGCGTCGTCGAGCAGGCCCTTGTTGAGCGGGGCGACGAACGCGTTGTCGCCCTGCGAGGCCCAGGAGGCGGTGTTGTTGTCCGTGGTGAACACGACGTCCGGCCAGCCCTCGCCGGCCCGGTCGAACAGCTGCACCTTGGTCTTGAGCGTGTTGGAGCCGTTGGCGTTGCCGTCGTAGGTGACGATGTCCAGCTGCACGTCGGGGTGTGCCTTCTGGTACGCCTTCGCGGCGTCGAGCCGGGTGGAGTCCACCCACACCAGGAGCTTGCCGGCCTTCTGCTCGGCGGGGGCGAAGCCGTACTGCGATCCGGCGGAGCCGGTCGGCTTCGCCTGGGTCGGGGCGTTCGGGGGAGCGCAGGCCGCGACGGCGAGCAGGGCCGCTGCCGCGGTGACCGCCAGGTGGGTGCGTCGTCTCATGGGGCTTCCTTCGGACAAGGCGGCTTGAGGTACGTAAACGCCGTGTTTCGGGATATGACATCATACGTGTGACGTATTCACAATGCCCTACACTGAAGGGCGTTCAGGCGGACGGGAGGATGCGTTGACTCAGCACGCGACTACGGGGCCGTGGGATTCGACGCGGGATCCGCAGCCGCCCGAGCGGGCCGGCAAGCGGCCACCGCGCCGGGTCCGCGGGGCCAAGCTGGGCACCACCGTGGTCGAGCAGCTGGTCGACGACATCGTGCGCGGGGCGCTGCCGCCCGGCACGGCGCTCCCGCCCGAGGCCGACCTCTGCGAGGAGTTCGGGGTCAGCCGGACGGTGATCCGCGAGTCGGTCAAGGTGATCCAGGAGAAGGGCCTGGTCAGGATCGAGCACGGCCGCGGCACCCAGGTCACCGACCCCCGGCAGTGGAACCTGCTCGACGACGTCGTGCTCACCGCCGTCATCGCGCACGACGAGAACGTGACGTTCCTGGACGAGCTGGTGTCCGTGCGCACCGCGCTGGAGGCGGAGATGGCCGCGGCCGCCGCCCTGGCGCGCACCCCCGACGACGAGGAGCGCATCGGGGCCGAGCTGGCGGTCATGCGCGCCAACCTCGCCTCCACGCCCGACTTCGCCGCCGCCGACGTGCGCTTCCACGACATGATCATGGCCGCGTCACGCAACCGGCTGGGGCGGGCCATCGTCAACAGCATCCACGACAAGGCCCGGACGAGCATGCTCTACCACGGCGAGTACAACGAGGCCGTGATGCGCCAGACGCTGGCCGAGCACCAGGCCATCAAGGACGCGATCGCGGCCGGCGACCAGGAGGGGGCGGCGGCCGCGATGCGCAAGCACATCACCGATTCCTGGAACCGCCGCCGCCCGTAATAAGCCCCGTAATAAGCCCTGACGCCATAGATCCGCGGGTCCGGCTCCATCTGGACGGGTGAGACCAGAGGAGAGCCCTTTTGCACCCCGACCAGCAGCGAGATTTCACCGAGTTCGTCGCCACGCGCTCGGACAGCCTGATCAGGCTCGCGTACGTGCTGACCAACGACCAGCACGCGGCCGAGGACCTGCTGCAGACGGCCCTGGCGAAGACCGCCGGACACTGGCGGCGGATCCGGGACAACCCGGAGGCGTACGTGCGCCGCGTCATGTACCACGAACAGGTCGGACGGTGGCGAAGTCCGCGCTGGGGCCGCGAACGGGTGGTCGAGGCGCCTCCCGACCGGGCCACGGGCGACCGGACCGGCGAGGTCGACACCCGCCTCAGCCTGGATCAGGCGCTGCGCGCCCTGCCGCCGCGCAAGAGGGCCGTCCTGGTGCTGCGCTACTACGAGGACCTGCCGGAGTCCGAGGTCGCCAAGATCATGCGCTGCTCGGTGGGGACCGTGCGCAGCCAGACCCACCAAGCCGTCGCCCGGCTGCGCGAGCTGGTCGGCGAGAACGTCACCCTGGAGGCCTGAGATGACCATCGACGAACAGCGGATCGCCGCGGAGTTCCGGCGGATGGCCGCCGAGGCCAGGCCCGTGGACGCCCTCGCGCACGCCCGGCGGGCGCGGACCGGCGCGCTGCGGCGCCGGCGCGCGGCGTGGTCGCTCGCCGGGCTCGCGGCGGCCGCCTCCCTGGTCACGGCGGTGATCGTCGTGCTTCCCTCCGGCGATTCCGGCCCGGACACCGCGGCGGAGGTCGCCCGGCTGCCGCAGAACACTCCTGAGCAGTTGCAGGTCGTACGCGAGTGCATGCCCAAGGGCGGCCCCGTCCACAACATGGACGGCAACCTGCGCCTTCCCGAGCAGGGCTCGGTGGAGGACTTCCGGGTGCTGGCCGAATACCGGGACAAGAAGGGCATGACCGCCCTGGTCGGCAGCCTCGCCGGCTTCGTCCTGTGCACCCCGACCACGCAGAAGGACATGGCAGAGAGGGCGGTCTTCACGTACTGGGGGTTCAAGCCGCCCGGGGACCTGACCGGCTTCCAAGGAGATCTCCAGGTGGACGCGTACACCTCGCACACGCATTCGTACGCGACGGGGCCGCAGCGGGTCCAGCACGACGACATGTACCGGGTCGTCGTCGGCCGGGTCACCTCGGGCGTGCGCCGGGTGGAGATCGACTGGGCGGACGGGCGGCGCACCGACGCGCGGCTGGCCGGCGGCTTCTTCATCGCCCGGGTGCCGGGGAAGCTGGCGCGGGATCCCGAGGACGGGTCGATGACGCTGCTGGACTCCCCGCCGGTCACGGTCACCGCGTACGGCTCGCAGGACCAGGTGCTGGGGCGGCAGAAGGACGTGAAGTTCGGCCCCCTGGGCTAGGGGAGCGGCTACTGAGATCGTCGGCGGTCGTCGGCAAAGAGTTCGTGCGGACGTCCGCGACACGCCGTAGCGAACCGCTCTTTGCTGGCATTAGTGGGCACTTTTCGACGTAACTCGACATAAGAGGTCCGTGTCGGGTTCGGGGGACAAGAAGGGCCGGGCCGGAGGATCGCTCATGTACCGTCTGCTGGGTGCCGTCGTCATCACCGCACTGGCCGTCATGGCGAGGCCCGCCGCTGCCGCGCCGTGGGAGGTCGACAACATCGCGCATCGGGGCGGATCCGGGTACGCGCCCGAGAACACCATCGTGGCCTGCGAGGTGGCCCGGACCCAGCGGGCCACCATGTGCGAGTACGACGTCCAGCAGACGAAGGACCAGCGGCTCATCCTGATGCACGACCAGACGCTGGCCCGCACCACCAACGTCGAGCAGGTCTTCCCCGGGCGCTCCCCCTGGCGGATCGCCGACTTCACGCTCGCGGAGATCCAGCGCCTGGACGCCGGCTCGTGGTTCTCCTCCCAGTTCCAGGGCGAGAAGGTGCCCACCCTGGAACAGGGACTGCGGGAGATGAGCAGGCGCGGGGTCGGGATGCTGCTGGAGATCAAGCACGATCCGGCCAGCACGGACATCGACGAACGGGTGGCCGCCGAGCTGAGGAAGTACCGATCCCTGTGGAAGGGCAGGCGGCTGGCCGTGCAGGCGTACAACTGGGAGTCGATGCGGAACCTGCACGAGATGATGCCCGACCTCCCCGTCGCGCTGATGGGCAAGCCGGACGCCTCCCGGCTGGAGGACCTGGCCGGGTTCGCCGCCGCGGTCACGGTGCCGCACAGCGGCCTCACCGCGACCTACGTCAGGCAGGTCCACGAGCACGGCATGCGGGTCTACACGTGGACGACGGACCGGCGGGCCGTCATCCGCCGCCTCATGTCGTACGGCGTGGACGGCATCATGACCGGGCGGCCCGACCAGATCGACGCCGTCAAGCGCCGGGCCATGCGCGTGGTCATGAGGGCTGGCGGAGGTCGGCTATGAGGTCGTCGCCGGACGCCGCGAGCCGGTGCTCGATGACGTCGGCGAGATCGGTGTCCATGTCGGGCCCGTAGAAGTCCTCGGCGAGGTCGAGGTGGCGGCGCATCGCCTCGCGGGCCCCGTCGGGGTCGCGGTCGAGGATGGCCTCCAGGATCACGGTGTGCAGGGGCTCGCCGGCCTCCCGGACCTCGCGGTCGCTGAGGCTGCGCAGCATCAGCCCGTAGGTGAGGTCCTGGATCGCGGTGAACATCATGTGGATGACCGGATTGCCCGAGGCCCTGGCGATGGTCTCGTGGAAGGCGAGATCGACCCGCGCCCTGGCGTGCACGTCGCCCGGCCGGGCGAAGAGCTGGTGGACCCGCAGCAGGTCGGTACGGTCGCGCTTGCTCGCGTTGGCCGCGGCCAGGCTCGCCGCCTCGGTCTCCAGCATCACCCGCGCCCGCATGAGCTGGCGGGCGGTCACCCCGGCGGCGCGGGCCGCGAGGTTCATCGGCCGCATCAGGTTCTCGGCCGTGTAGTGGCGGACGAAGCTGCCCCGCTGCGGCGAGACCTCGATCAGCCCGCGCTCCTGCAGGGCCTTGAGGACCTCCCGGATGACCGGGCGGCTGACCGCGAACTCGGTCGCCAGGTCCCGCTCGGAGGGCAGGCGCACGCCGGGGGCCCAGTGTCCGGTCAGGATCCGGTCTTCGAGAACGGCGATCAGCGCACCCGGACTGGTCGGCGGCTTTCCCCCGATATTGGGTTCGGCGGGGCTCTCGAGTGACGGTTTCCTCCCGCGCTCAGCGGTCATGCCGACCACGGTAGCGGCTCGCCGCCGGTGCCGAGCCGCGCTCCGTGCCAGCACGCCCGCCCATCCGGGCCGAACAGGTGAAGATCGGTCAGCGGCACATAAAAGGTCGCGCGTTCCCCGTCGCGCGGCCCGGTGCGGGGCGGCACGCGGGCGACGATCGCCCGGCCCGTGTCGTCGCGCAGGTGCAGGATGCTCTCGTTGCCGAGGTTCTCCCGGTACGACAGCGTCGCCTCGATGGGCAGGGCGGCCCCGTCGTCGGCCCGTACGCGTACGGACTCGGGCCTGAACCCGACGCGCACCGACTCCGGCAGTTCGTCCGGCAACCGGGGCAGCCGCCAGCGCAGGTCGCCGCTGATCAGCTCCACCCCGTCCGCGTCCGCCCGCGCGGTGGCCTCGATCAGGTTCATCTGCGGGCTGCCGAGGAACGTGGCGACGAACACGGTGGCCGGCTGCTCGTAGATCTCGGTCGGGGTGCCGATCTGCGCGAACTCGCCCTCGTTGAGCACCGCGACCCTGTCGCCCATGGTCATGGCCTCGACCTGGTCGTGGGTCACGTACAGGACGGTCCCCTTGGTGCGGCGGTGGAACTCGATCAGCTCGGCCCGCATCTGCACGCGCAGCGCGGCGTCCAGGTTCGACAGCGGCTCGTCCATGAGGTAGGCGGCCGGCTCCCGGATCATGGCGCGCCCCAGCGCGACCCGCTGCCGCTGGCCGCCGGAGAGCTGGCCCGGCTTCTTCCTGAGCTGGTCGGCGAGCCCGAGCACGCGGCTGGTGTCCTCGATCCGCTGCCGGATGACGTCCTTCGGCACGTGATGGGCGCGCAGCCCGAACGCCAGGTTGCCCTCGACGCTCAGATGCGGGTAGAGGGCGTAGTCCTGGAAGACCATGCCGATCCCGCGGTCGCCGGGGTGGGCGTGGGTGACGTCCTTGCCGCCGACCGTGACCCGGCCGGCGCTGACCGGCTCGATCCCGGCGACGATGCGCATCAGCGTGGACTTCCCGCACCCCGACGGGCCGACGATCACCAGGAACTCCCCGTCGCGGACGTGCAGGTCGACGTCGGCGAACAGCACCTGGCCGCCGTACCGCTTGGTGACCCGCTCGATGCGGATGCCGTCGGTCATCGCTTGACTCCTCCGAGGGTGAGGCCCGAGACGTAGTAGCGCTGCAGCAGGGCGAACAGGACGAGCGGCGGCAGGATCGACAGCAGCGCGGCCGCGGTCTGCAGGTGGTAGACGATCCCGTGCTCCCCCTCGAAGGACGACAGCGCGAGCGGCAGCGTCCACAGCTCCTGCTCGCTGGCCGCGATCAGCGGCCAGATGAGGTTGTCCCACTGGGCCAGGAACTGCAGCAGCAGCACCGTGAGCAGGGCCGGGCGCAGCAGCGGGACGGCGATGAGGAAGAAGATGCGCAGCTCGCCGGCGCCGTCCACCCGCGCGGCGTGCAGCATCTGCGCGGGGATGCCCAGCGCGAACTGCCGGACCAGGAAGACGCCGAGCGCGCTGGCCACGAACGGCGCGATCAGGCCCTGGTAGCTGTTGAGCCAGCCGATCTCGCTGAGCGCCACGAACACCGGGATCATGACGACCGCCGGGGTCAGCGACAGCGCGATGATCACCAGGTTGAGCAGCGCGGCCCGGCCCGGGAAGCGCAGCCGGGCCAGCGCGTACCCGGCCGCCGCCGAGATCGCCACGTCCAGCACGGAGACCGCCGAGGCGATGACGAGGCTGTTCAGCAGGTAGCGCGGGAAGCGGCCGTCGGTCATGATCTCGCCGAGGTTGTCGAACAGCGCGAACCCGTGGAAGCGCAGCCCGGACAGGTCGCTGTCGTCGGGTGCCGAGGCGAGCACGATCATGGAGTAGAGCGGCAGCAGCATCAGCGCCACGAAGCCGACGAGGGCCACGACGGTGAGCGAGCGTCGGATTCTCATTCCTCGTCACTCCTGATCAGCTTGAACTGGGTGAAGGCGAAGACCAGCAGCACCACGAGCAGCACGATCGCGATCGCCGACGCGTAGCCGAACCGGGAGAAGGAGAACGCGTTGTTGTACAGGTAGAGCGGCAGCACCTGGGTGGCGTTGACGGGCCCGCCCTTGGTGAGCAGGTAGGCGGGCACGAACGACTGCATGGCCCCGGTGACGGCCACCACGATCACGAAGGTGAAGGTGCGGCGCAGCAGCGGCACGGTGATCAGGAAGAACGTCCGCAGCGTGCGGGCGCCGTCGATGGCCGCGGCCTCGAAGACGTTGGCCGGCAGGGCCTGCAGCCCGGCCACGAAGATGATCACGTAGAGCCCGACGTACTTCCAGATGACCATCACGAGCAGCGCCCAGATGGCGTAGTCGGAGTCGGTGAGCCACGGGCGGGCGCCGACGAGGGTGTCGGCGAGCCCGCCGGTGGAGTAGATGACCTGCCACAGCACGGTGGCGCCGACCAGCGGCATCACCGCGGGGACGAAGACCATCCCGCGCAGCCAGGCCCGCAGCCGGCCGGGCTTGGCCAGCGGCACGGCCACGACCAGCGCGATCACGATGGTCGGGCCCACCGCGAAGACCGTGTAGAGCACGGTCACCCACACGCTGCTCCAGAACTCCGCGCTGGTCGCCATCTCGCGGTAGTTGTCCAGGCCCACCCACTGCGGGGTGCCCGACAGGTCGTACGAGGTGAAGCTCAGGTAGAGGGCCGCGAGCGCGGGCAGCGCCCAGAACAGGACGAAGTACACGATCGCCGGGGCGGCGAGGCCCGCGCCCGCGCGGGCCTCGACCCCGGCCATGGTGGCCCGCCGTGCAGCGGTCATTTGAGAATCCGCCCCACCGCGGCGTCGAAGGCGGCCGCGGCCTCCTGGGCGGAGCGCTGCTTGTGGATCACCGACTCCAGCGCGTCGAGCAGCGCCTTCATCGTCTCGGTCCACTGGGGCAGGACCGGGCCGAAGTCGGTGTACGGGAGCTGCTCCTCCAACTGCTGGCTGGCCTTGTCGCGGGCGCTCGGCAGCTTCTGCCAGCCAGCCGCCGGGGTGACCAGGCCGGTGGCGGCCAGCTGCTGGTCGACATGCTCGGACGTGGACAGCCAGTTAACGAAATGCCAAGCCGTATACGGATTTTTCGCCTTTTTGGCGACCATCCACCCCCATGAGTAGCCGGAGGCCACCTTCTCCTTGCCCGCCCAGTTCGGCACGACGGTGCTGTCGAAGGTCTTGCCCAGCTCGGCCTTGGCATTGAGCGCCGGGATGAGGCTGGAGGTGAACCGGCCGGACACCAGCATGGCCGCCGTGCCCTTGGCGAACAGGCCGAACGCGCCGACCGGGTCGTTCAGCTTGGGATTGCCCTGGCGGCCGTAGTATTCGAGCGCCTGCAGGCCCGCCGGGGTGTTCAGCCCGCCGCGTCCCGTGCTCTCGTCCACGATCCTCCCGCCGAGGCCGTTGATCAGCGGGATGAAGTTCAGCATCGCCCAGATGTTGTCGGCGAGCTGCCACTGGAGCCCGACCTGGGAGCCCGTGGTGAGCTTGGCGTTGAACTCCTCGACCTCCTCCCAGGTCTTCGGAGGCTTGTCGGGGTCGAGCCCGGCCTGCTCGAAGCGGTCGCGGCGGTACCAGAGGTGGACCGAGTTGAAGTCGATCGGGACGCCGTAGACCTGGTCCTTGTAGGTGAGGGCGGCGAAGGCGTTCGTGTCGAACCTGGTCTTGAGCTCGTCGATGGAGCCCGCTCCGAACTCCGCCGGCGGCAGCGGCGCGACCTGCCCCTTGGACGCCCGCTCGGCGAGGGTCCAGGCGCCGACCTTGATCAGGTCCGGTGGCGAGCCCGTGGTGAACGCGGTGGAGAGCTTGGTGTCGAGGTTGGCGATGGGGATGTACAGCGGTTTGACGGTGACCTTCGGGAACTGGCGCTGATACTCGGCGATCTTGGCATTGAAGTATTTGGTGTTCGCCTGCTCCTCGTGCATCCAGACGTTGACCGTGCCCTGGGGCCCGGACTCCTTGGAGCCGACCGGGGCGCCGCTCGACCCGCAGGCGGCCAGCGGCGTCGCCAGGCTCAGCAGGGCGGCGCCGCGCAGGAGGTCTCGACGGGGGATATCACTCATGTGTCCGGTTCCTCTCAGGGGACGGTCGTGAATTCGGTGACCCCCGCGTGGATGGCGTCGGTCATGCGCCGGTGCCAGGCGATGTCGCGCCACATGCCGTCGAACTGGGGGCCGCAGAAGTTGCTGGTCGCCAGCGCCTCCCAGCGCCCGGTGGCCAGCGCGGCCCGTACCCCGATCTCGCACAGCTCCTTGACCCAGCCCCAGTCGCGGCCGGGGCCGTCCTTGTAGTTCACGATTCCCCAGCATTCGGTGGTCACCAGCGGCTTGCCGGCCGCCCGCGACCATGCCGCGACCTCCCCGATGTGCTCGGTCAGGCGGCCGGCCCACCGCTGCGGGTCGGACCGGTACAGGCGCTCGGCCGGTCCGGACAGCGGCTCGTAGGCCCGGGGGTCGAACTGGGAGTGGTGCAGGTCGTAGCCGATCTCCGCGTAGAAGTCGGTGGTGGCCTGCGGTGTCATCCACACGTGCGGTTCGAGCAGGTCCAGCTCGGACAGGTCCTCGCCCGGGGCGCCGGTGGTCTCGGTGCAGCCGGACAGCGTGTAGCGGTAGCGGGGGTGGGCGGCGCGCAGGGTGGAGATCGCCTCTTTGGCCCAGGTCTGTACGGCCGCGTCGCCCCGGGACAGGGTCTCGGCGCCCGCGTCGTTGCCGTACAGGAAGGGCGCCCACATCGCGAGCGGCCACTCGTTCACCAGGTCGACGAAGTAGACGGCGTCGGCGAGGCCGGCGTCCTCGATCGCCGAGAGGGTGACGTCCCAGATCCGGGCCAGGTCGGCCGGGGTCCTGATCCGCGAGCGGACGTCGAGTTCGTCCTTCCTGAACCACGAGGACAGCGCGACCCGCAGCCCGCGGTCCGCGCATGCCCGGATGAAGTCGAGCAGGCCGGGCAGTACGCGTACGGAGACCGGCTCGGTGGCGCCCCAGGACTCGAAGTGCCACACGGGGAGCAGGCGCCAGGTCCGCTCCGGATCGGCCGCCACCAGGTGGGGGAAGGCGTCGATGCGTACCGCGTCGTAGCCCCGTTCGGCCAGTTCGTCGAGTGCGCGGTCCCAGTCCTGGTAGCCGGCGCCGTCCCAGCGCCGTTCGAGCCAGGAGAAGTCCCACATGGTGATCGCTAGGGGACTGGTGGTCAACGTCATAGTCTCAACATCCGTTCGATGTTGGTCTTACCAGATTGGTAGATCGTGGCTGGCCGAAGCGTGACTGTCAAGGCTCCTCTTGGTCCTTGCGGGTTACTGGTCTAACCAGCTAGCGTTCTTGGACCATGAGCACCCGAGCCGTCGCCGGCCTGGAGACCATCCGATGCCCGATTCAGCCCAACGTGCTCCTGATGCGGCTGCACGCCGACGACGGCCTGACCGGCCTCGGCGAGTCGTTCTTCGGGGCGGAGGCGGTCGAGGCCTACCTGCACGAGACCGTCGCACCACTCCTCGTGGGAGCGCCGCTGCCCAGCCCCGAGCGGCTGCGCCGGCTGCTCACCGGCCATGTGGGCTTCCAGGGCAGCGGGGTCGAGACCCGGGGCAACGGGGCCGTCGACATCGCCGTGTGGGACCTGCTCGGAAAGGCCACCGGGCAGCCCGTTGCCACCCTGCTCGGCGGCCCCTACCAGGACAGCCTCCCCGTCTACAACACCTGCGCGGGCCCCTCCTACGTCAAGAACGAGCCGCGCCAGGCCGTCTCCAACTGGGGCCTGGCCGACACGTCGCGGTACGAGGACCTGCGCGGCTTCCTGGAACGGCCCGGCGAGCTGGCCAGGGAGCTGTGGGACGAGGGACTGCGGGCCATGAAGGTGTGGCCGTTCGACCAGGCGGCCGAGCGCACCGGCGGCATGCGGCTGGAGCGGGCCGACCTGCTGGCCGGTCTGAAGGTGCTCGACGACATCAAGAACGCCGTCCCCGAGATGGACGTCATGGTCGAGCTGCACGGCCTGTGGAGCCTGCATGCCGCGCTCGGGCTGGTCAAGGAGCTCGAACGCGTCAGCCCGTACTGGGTCGAGGACCCGCTGCGGTCCGACAGCCAGGCCTCCTACGCCACGCTGCAGGCCGCGACGCCGGTGCCGCTGGCCACCGGCGAGACGCTGACCGGGCAGCGCGCGTTCCGCGGGCTGCTGGAACGCGCGGGGATCCGGGTGGCCATCGTGGACATCGGCTGGACAGGCGGGCTGACCGAGGCCCGCAAGATCGCCGCGCTCGCGGACTCGTACGACCTGCCGTTCGCGCCGCACGACTGCACCGGGCCGATCTCGTTCGCGGCGTGCGTACACCTGGCCCTGAGCCAGCCCAACGCGCTGGTGCAGGAGAGCGTGCGCGCCTTCCGCCACACCTGGTACGGGGAGCTGGCCACCGGCCTGCCGCTCGTGGAGGACGGCCGGGTGCGCCTGGAGGACCGGCCCGGCCTGGGCGTGGAGCTCACCGACGGCCTCACCAGCCGCCCGGGCGTCACCACCCGCCTGACCGGCACCCGCCCATGAGCCGCGCCCGGCGGAGCGGGGTGCGGAGATGACGCGGATGGCGGCGTTGCGCTGGTACGGGCGCGGCGATGTGCGGCTGGTCGAGACCGAGATCCCCAGCCCCGGTCCCGGCGAGGTCCTGATCGCGGTGACGCTCTGCGGCATCTGCGGCAGCGACGTCGAGGAGTACCGGGCGGGACCGATCGTCGTGCCGGTCACGCCGCACCCGCTGACCGGCCGGACGGCCCCGCTCACCCTGGGGCACGAGGTCGTCGGCGTGGTCGCCCGCCCCGGCCCCGGCGTCGACCTGGCCCCGGGCACCCCGGTCGTCCCGGACGTCGTGCTGGGCTGCGGCCGGTGCTGGTGGTGCGCCCGCGGGGACTACCCGCTGTGCGAATGCGGGGCGGCGCTCGGACTGCAGGACGATGGAGGGCTGGCCGAGTACCTGGTGGCGCCGGCCGGCCGTTGCGTCCCGCTGCCCGAGGGCATGCCCGCCGAGGTCGCCGTCTTCGCCGAGCCCGCGGCGGTCGCCGTACGGGCGCTCGACAAGGCCGGTGACGTGTCCGGGGCCGTGGTCGCGGTCGTCGGGTCCGGCGCCATCGGGCTGCTGGTCGCCCAGGTGGCCGCCTGTCGCGGGGCGGCGGCCGTCGTCGCGGTCGACCCGGACCCGGGCCGCCGCGCGCTGGCCGATTCGTGCGGCTTCACCGGCGCGGCGCCCGGCGAGGCGGCGGACGCCGTCCGCGAGCTGACCGGCGGCCGTGGGGCCGACGTGGCCGTGGAGAGCGCGGGAACGCCCGCCGCGGTGACGGACGCGCTGTCGCTGTGCCGCCGCGGCGGCACCACGGTCCTGCTCGGCGTCACCCCGGAGCCCGCCGCCCTGTCCACGCTGGACGTGGTGCTGGGGGAGAAGCGCATCGTGGGGTCGGCCTCGCACCGATGGGACACCGACGTACGCGCCGCCGTCGCCCTGCTGCACGCCGGTCACCTTCGGGTCGATCGGCTCCCCGTCCAGACCGTCCCGCTCCCGGACGCCGTACGACGCGGCCTGGCCGACCCGCCCCGTGACGTCCTGAAGACCATCGTCACCGTCACAAGCGCCTGAGCGGACGGCACGCCGCCCCGCGTGCCGCCGTCAGTGTTCGATGCTGGCGTTGAAGTGGGCCAGGCCCCGGGCGAACGCGGCCAGCTCCTCCGGGGTCCAGTCCTTCAGGACCGTGGCGAGCCCATGGATCCGGTACTCGCGCTCCCCGGCGACCCGCCGCAGCCCCTCCTCGGTGATGCGGAGCTTGCGGGCCATCCCGCCCTCGGGGTCGGGGATGCGCTCGGCGAGCCCGTCGCGGAGCAGGACGGCGGTCTGCCGGTTGACGGTGGAGGTGTCCAGGCTGAACGCCTGCGCGAGCTGGCCGATCGACATCGGCCCCTCGGCCTCTAGCCGGCTGAGCAGGATGTAGCTGCTGCCACGCTCCAGCCGTCGTTCCGAAGCAGGCGCGGCCGACGACGCCAGCTCCTTATATCGGCCGATGAGCATGAGCTCACGCTCGATGTCAACGATCTCCTCGCGCATGATTACCTCCCCACGGCGGTCAGAATATCCCTCTATATGGTGATGTGTAGGATACATACCATATGCATCGTGCATATAATTCTGCGAGATACGGGAGAACTCATGAGTTCAACGCGTGCCGCACCGTCCAGTGGCGCGATCATCAGCGTGCTGGCGGCGGCGGGCATCACGGTCTCGCTGATGCAGACCCTGATGGTGCCGCTGATCGCGACCCTGCCGACCCTCCTGCACACCACGGCCGCCAACGCCTTCTGGGCCATCACCGCGACCCTCCTGGCCGGCGCGGTCGCCATGCCCGTCTCGGGGCGGCTCGGCGACCTGTACGGCAAGCGCCGCGTCATGATCGTCAGTGCGGTCCTGCTGGCCGTCGGCTCCCTGGTGTGCGCCCCCGCCAACTCGCTGGCCCCCATGGTGATCGGCCGCGCGCTGCAGGGACTCGGGATGGGCGTGATCCCGCTGGGCATCGCCATCATGCGGGACGTGCTGCCGCCGCAGCGGCTCGGCTCGGCCATCGGCCTGATGAGCTCCTCGCTCGGCGTGGGCGGAGCGCTCGGCCTGCCCGCCGCCGCGTTCGTCGCCCAGTACGTGAGCTGGCACGCGCTGTTCTGGGGAGCCGCCGCGCTCGGCGTGGTGATGAGCGTGCTGATCTTCATGATCGTGCCGGAGTCGCCGGTCAAGTCGCCGGGGCGCTTCGACTTCGTGGGGGCGGCCGGTCTGGCGGCCGGTCTGGCCCTGTTCCTGCTGCCGGTCTCCAAGGGCAGCGACTGGGGCTGGACGAGCGGCACCACGCTCGGCATGTTCGCCGCCTCGGCGGTGATCCTGCTGCTGTGGGGCTGGTGGGAGCTGCGCGTGTCCGCGCCCCTGATCGACCTGCGCACCAGCGCGCGCCGTCAGGTGCTGCTGACCAACCTGGCCTCCATCGTCATCGGCTTCGGCATGTACGCGATGTCGCTGATCACGCCGCAGCTCCTGCAACTGCCCGAGGCCACCGGGTACGGCCTGGGCCGGTCGATGGTCGAGGCCGGGCTGTGGATGGCCCCGGCCGGGCTGGTCATGATGGCGATCTCGCCGGTGGCCGCCCGCCTGTCGGGGGCTCGCGGGCCCAAGACGTCTCTGCTGCTCGGGACGATCGTCATCGCCTCCGGCTACCTCCTGGCCCTCGTCCTGATGGGGCACGCGTGGGGCGTCCTCGTCTTCTCGTCCGTGGTCAGCGCCGGGATCGGCTTCGCGTACGCGGCCATGCCGTCCATCATCATGAGCGCCGTCCCGCGTACCGAGACGGCCGCCGCCAACGGGCTCAACAGCCTGATGCGCTCGATCGGCACGTCCTGTGCCAGTGCCGTGCTCGGGGCGGTGCTGGCCAACCTGACGGTCACGTTCGGGTCCGTGACGCTGCCGTCCGAGGCCGGGTTCCGCGCCGGCTTCCTCATCGGCGGCGGGGTCGCCATGGTGGCGGCGCTCATCGTCCTGACCATCCCCGGCCGCCGCGCCGCGCAGCCGCAGCCGGCCGGCCTGCCCGCCGACACCGACCAGCAGGTCCGCACCCGCTGACCCACGTGGGGTGGCAGGCCGCCACCCCACGTGGGTTACGTCGTGCCCAGTTGACCGCGGCGCAGGCGGGCGGCCTTGGCCATGTTCCAGCCCAGCACCGCCGTGACCACGCCGTCGAGCCGGTAGAGGGCGACGAAGCGGTTCTGCTCGGGGTCGCCCTCGACCACGCTCACCTCCGCCTCGGGCGACGGCAGCCCGTGGACCTGGAGCTTGACGTCGTACTGGTCGGTCCAGAAGTACGGGACGGGCGCGTAGGCCAGGTTCTCGCCGAGGATGTTGGCGGCCACGACCTGGGCCTGCTCGACGGCGTTGGTCCGGTTCTCCAGCCGCAGCCGCCGGCCGAGCCCCTCGTGCTGCCAGGAGGCCACGTCGCCCACCGCGTAGACGCCGTCGCCGGCGCGGCAGCGGGAGTCGCACTCCACGCCGTCGCGCAGGGCCAGCCCGCTGTCGCCGAGCCACCCGGTCGCGGGGCGGGAGCCGATCGCCACCACCACCGCGTCGGCGGGCAGCAGCTCGCCGGACGCCAGGCGTACCCCGGTCACCCGGCCGCTCTCGGAGGCCAGGCCCTGAACCCCGACGCCGAGCCGCAGCCGGACGCCGTGCTCGGCGTGCTTCCTGGTGAGCAGCGCGGCGGCCGGGTCGCCGAGCTGGTCGGCCAGGACCGCGCGGCCGAGGCCGACGAGGGTGACGTCCAGGCCGAGACCGCGCGCGGTGGCGGCCACCTCCGCCCCCAGCACGCCCTCGCCCACGACGACGAGGCGCGGTCCTTCGAGCAGGTGGGTGCGGAGCGCGAGCGCGTCGTCCAGGGTGCGCAGCACGTGCACGCCCGCCAGCCCGTCCTGGCCCGGCAGCCGGGACGGGGTCAGCCCGGTGGCCAGCACGACGGCCTGTGCGCGCAGGGTCCGCCCGGAGGCGGCGGACACCTCCCGCGCCTCGGGGTCCAGCCGCACCGCGGGGTCGCCGAGGATGAACGTCGCACCCAGCTTGTCCAGCTCGGTCTCGGCCCGCAGGTGCGCCCGCTGACTCTCCCACGTGCCGGCCAGCACCTGCTTGGACAGCGGCGGGCGATCGTAGGGCGGGTGCGGCTCGGCGCCCAGGACGGTCAGGCGGCCCTGGTGGCCCTTGCGGCGCAGCGCCTCCGCGACGGCCAGGCCGCCGGCGGAGGCGCCCACGATCAGGACGTCCGTCAAGACTGCCCGTCCAGGGTGATCGCGGCGGCCGGGCAGACGGCGGCCGCCTCGCGTACGGCGGCGTGCAGGGGCTCGGCCGGCGACGGGTCCAGCAGGATCACGATGCCGTCGTCCTCACCCTGGTCGAACACCTCGGGGGCGATCAGCACGCAGCTGCCTGCCCCGCAACATTTGTCCGTGTCGACGGTGACGTTCATCAGAGGGTTCCTTTCGGTTCTACCGGCGCCGCAGGCCGCCGACGACGAGCCCTTCGCGGCGCTTCAGCTCCTCGGCGGTCAGGCCGCCGACCAGCCGCCGTCAACCGGGACGATCGCCCCGTTGACGAACGAGGCGGCGTCCGAGGCGAGGAAGAGCGCGGCGTCGGCCATCTGCTCCGGCTGGGCCAGCCGCTCTCCGAGGGCGAGCACGGGGCTGAGCCGGGCGGCGCCGGTGGGGTCGAAGGAGGCGTTCGTGGCGATGTTGGTCATGGTGGGGCCGGGCAGGATGGCGTTGCAGCGGATGCCGTCCTTGGCGTGCGCCCAGGCCACGCTGCGGGTCAGGCCGACCACGCCGTGCTTGGACGCGGTGTAGGCGGCGCCGGCCGCCCCGCCGCGGATGCCGGCCTCCGAGGCGGTGTTGACGATCGCGCCGGAGCCCTGGCGCAGCATGTGCGGCAGCACCGCGTGGGTGACCAGGAACGTGCCGGTCAGGTTCACCCGCAGGACCCGCTCCCAGAGCTCGACCGGGATGTCGGCGGGCAGCGCCATCGTGTCCATGATCCCGGCGTTGTTGCACAGCACGTCGATACGGCCGTACGCGCCGATCGCCGCCTCGGTCAGCGCGGTCACCGACGCCTCGTCGGAGATGTCGGCGGAGACCGCGACGGCCGCCTCGCCGATCTCCTCGGCGGTCCGCCCGGCCGACTCCTTGTCGATGTCGCAGGCCACGACGCGGGCGCCCGCCTTGGCGAACGCCACGGCCATCGCCCGGCCGATTCCGGACCCCGCACCTGTGATCAGGGCGACGCGATCGTCGAATGTGCTCAAGAGCCCGTCCTTTCGCCAGCCGTCCTCCGGCCATGCTTGCGGCACGGCAACCGGACGATGTTGTCCGGTTGCTACGATACCCGCTGTGCCGGAGTCACGTCGACCGAACAGAGGACCGAGTGCCGCAGCCGAGAACCGGGCGGCGCTGGTCGCGGCCGCCCGTGAGGTGTTCGCCAGCGCCGGATTCAACGCGCCGCTGAGCACGGTCGCCCGCGCCGCCGGGGTCGGGCAGGGCAGCCTCTACCGGCACTTCCCCGACCGGATCAGCCTCGCGATGGCCGTCTTCGAGGACGGCGTCACGGAGCTGGAGGCGCTGGCGGCCCGGCCCGGCACCACGCTCGACGACCTGCTGGCGCTGCTGACCGAGCAGGCCATCGCCTCGACCGCGTTCATCGAGCTGGTCAGCACGCGGCCGAGCGAGCCCGATCCCCGCATCATCGACGTACGCGATCGCGTGGCGGGAGTCCTGTCGGGCGTGCTCGGCGACGCCCGGCGCGCGGGAGACGTCCGTGACGGCGTCTCGGCCGACGACCTGGTGCTGGCCATCGGCATGCTCGCCGGGGTCCTGGCCAAGACCCCGGCACCCGACCGGCGCGCCACCGCCGGCCGGGTGTGGGCGCTGCTGCGCGAGGGCATCGCGCCCTGAGCGAGCCCGCGCCCGTCGCCGGGAGGGGTCACCGGCTGACCGCCCGCTTGTACAGGCGCGTGGCCAGCGGCACGAACACCACCAGGATCAGCACCGACCAGGACAGCGACACCGCCACCGCGTGCTGCAGCGGCCAGGCCTGCGGGCGCGTCGCGGCCGCGTTGCCGAACAGCTCGCGGGCGGCCTGGATCACGGTGGAGACGGGGTTCCACTCGGCGACGACCTTGAGCGGCCCCGGCAGGCGGCCGGTGTCGACGAAGGCGTTGGACAGGAAGACCAGGGGCATCGACACGATGGTGGCGATGTTGTTGAACACCTCGGGCGTGCGCAGGGCCAGCGCCACGGCCGCCGTCACCCAGGAGAAGGCGTACGCGAAGAACAGCAGCAGCAGGAAGCCCAGCACGGCCTCCAGCGGCGAGGTGTGGATGCGCCAGCCGACGGCCAGGCCCACCAGCGCCATCACGACGATGCTGGTCACGTTCATGAGCGCGTCGCAGACGGTCTGGCCGACCAGCACCGCCGAGGGTGCCATCGGCAGCGTGCGGAACCGGTCGAAGATGCCCTTCTGCAGGTCCTGGGTGAGGGTGTAGCCGGTGATCTGCGCGCTGGTGACGATGGTCTGGACGAAGATGCCCGGGATCATGTACTCGCGGTAGGACATGCCCGGCAGCTCGATCATGCTGCCGAAGACGTACGCGAACAGCAGCACGAACACGATCGGCAGGATGACCGCGCCGCCGAGCAGGTCCGGGGCTCGTCTGATCTTGAGCGCGTTGCGCTTGGTGATCGTCACGCCGTCGGCGAGCGCGATCTGCAGGGCGTTCATCGGGCGGGCTCCTTCTCGGCGGTGACCTCGTGGCCGGTGAGGGTGAGGAAGACGTCGTCCAGGGTCGGGCGGCGCAGCCCGGCGTCGCGGACCGTGACGCGTTCGGCGGCCAGCAGGCCGAGCGCGGTGGTGAGCGCGGCGGTGCCGCCGGTGACCGGGACCGTCACGTGCAGCGCGGTGGGGTCGATCCGTACCTCGCCGAAGGAGGCCAGGGCGTGCCGGGCAGCCGCCAGGTCGCCGGCGCCGGCCACGGTCAGCTCGATCCGGTCGCCGCCGACCTGGTCCTTCAGCTCGTCGGCGGTGCCGAGCGCGATCACGTGACCGTGGTCGACCACCGCGATCCGGTCGGCGAGGCGGTCGGCCTCCTCCAGGTACTGGGTGGTGAGCAGTACGGTCGTGCCGCCCGCGACGAGCTCGGAGATGACGTCCCACAGGTCTGCGCGGGCCCGGGGGTCCAGGCCGGTGGTGGGCTCGTCGAGGAAGAGCACGGGCGGGTCGGCCACCAGCGCGCCGGCCAGGTCGAGCCGGCGCCGCATGCCGCCGGAGTAGCCCCGCACCGGGCGGTCGGCCGCGCCGGTCAGGTCGAAGCGCTCAAGCAGTTCCCGGGCGCGCTGCCTGCTGCGCCCGGCGCCCAGGTGGTAGAGGCGGCCGACCATCTCCAGGTTCTCGGCGCCGGTCATGTGGTCGTCGACCGCCGCGTACTGGCCGGACGCGCCGATGTGCGAGCGCAGCCGGTCGGCCTGCGTGACGACGTCCAGGCCGGCGACGGTGGCGTGTCCGGCGTCCGGTCTCACCAGGGTGGTCAGGATCCGTACCGTCGTGGTCTTTCCTGCGCCGTTGGGGCCGAGCAGGCCGAGCACCGTGCCCTCGGGGACGGACAGGTCCATCCCGTTGAGGGCGACGACGTCGCCGTACTTCTTGACCAGGCCCTCGGCGTGAATGGCGGGGGGCATCGCGGGATTTCTCCTTTTATTGGGAGGTTAACCATGATTTATGGGCATGACGGGATGGCGGACGGTCGCCCGCCCGCTTCGATCAGCGGGTGCTAGATGTCCAGGTCCTCGACGGCGGGCCGCTCGGCCAGGTCGGCGATCAGGTCGTAGAACTCGTCAGGGATCTTGCCGCGCAGTTCCTCGACCGTGTCGAAGACGTCCAGCGTGGCCGCGCCCTGCACGAAGCCCCATCTCGTCTCGCCCAGGCCGAGGTAACCGCGCCAGGTGCTCACCCAGTCGTCGGACTCCGAGCCGCTCACCCAGTCGGGCGAGCGGTCGACGTGCAGGACGAACTTGCCCTTGCGCGAGCGGTACACCCGGAACATCTCCACCCGCCCGCTGCGGCTGGTGCGGCCCCACTCGCCGAGCAGCACACCGGAGAAGCGCTGCTTGCGCCCGGCGCCCTGGCCGACCTGCACGATGATCTCTTCGTAGCCCTCCTGGCGGCCCTCCTCCATCTCGACGTAGCGCCGCAGCGCCACGCTGATGGCGGTCGACAGCTTGCCGCCGGCGAGCTCCTGCGCCCGCTGGAAGATCGGCAGATCCTCGTCCGACACGTAGATCGTTTTGTTCGGCATCGTCTCATCCTCATCCCGTATACGTATGAGTCTACGTATACGGGAAGCGGATGGCAACGGGGCTCTCAGTCGCGGTCGTCGACGGTCCCGTAGGAGGAGGCCCTGAAGAGGAAGGAGGCCCAGGATCGGTAGGGCCGCCACGCCTCGGCCAGCTTCCGGTACGCGCTCGGCGGCGCGTCCTCCGGCAGGCCGTACGCCTCGCGCAGGATCGCGAACAGGCGCGGCTCGTCGCCGGGGAACGCGTCCGGCGCGCCCGCGCCGCGGATCAGGATCAGCCCCGCGGAGAACGGCCCCACGCCGGGCAGCGCGCGCAGCTCGGCCAGGGCATCCTGCGGGTCGAGCGCGCGCAGGTGCTCGGTGGTGAGCACGCCGTCGAGCGCCGCCCGCGCCAGGCCGCGCAGCCACTCCTCCTTCTGCGCCGGCAGCCCGAGGCCCCCGGCCTCCAGCAGCGACACGGGCGGGGGGAAGGCCGATTGCTCCTGCCCGTCGACGGAGACCTTCGCGCCGTACCGGTCCGCGATGCGCTGCTTGATCCGCGAGGCGATGAGCATCGACGAACGCTGCACGATCACCGCCCAGCACGCGGCCTCCCACGGGCTCCAGAAGCACACCGGCCGCAGGCCGGGGCTGCGCCGCTGCAGGTCGCCGAGCACCGGGTCGGCCTCGCCGAGCTTGGCGAAGCCGGCGCCGTCGACGTCGAGAGACAGGATCCGCGCCACCTCGCCCCGGATCCCCGGCCCGGCGGGCCGCGTCGTGGCCACGGCGACCCCGCCCGGCGCGCCCGTCACGGTGACGCCGATCGGCAGCCAGTCGGATTCCGCGCTGTAGGCGAAGCGCATCGCCCGCCCGTCGGAGGGCAGCGCGCTGGTGGCCGGCCAGTCCTCAAGGAAGCGCAGCGAGGCGTCGAAGTCGAACGGGCCCTCGGCGGCGAGCGTGAATCCGTGCGTGGTCATGCGCGAATAGTAGGCGCCGGCAAGGACGGTCACGCACCGGAGCGGCCGCATGACAAGCGTCCGCGCGGGCGGCCGGCCGTCGCGCCGAGCGGGACGGCCGGCCGCGGTGCTCAGCCGATCGGGCGGGGGAGGCGGATCGTCAGGATGCGGCTGGGGATGCCGGTGTCCACCAGGCGGCCGTTCGCGTCGAAGGTGCCGACGCCGAAGTCGTTGTCGTTGGCGATGGCGATGGTCCTCGGGTCGAGCACCGCGACACCCTCGATCTTGCCGGGCAGCCCGTCGATCGCCGCCAGGTCCACGGTCAGCGACTTGGCCGCCACGGTGACGTCCGCGGGAAGGGAGGCCTCCAGCGACGGCGTGGTCGCCGGGTCGTCGTGGCGGCCGCCGAGGAGGTCGGTCGCCTTGCGGAGGTCGACGGTGTAGAGGCGGGCCACGGCGTCGGTGCGCTCCTGGAGCAGCAGGCGGCCGGGCTTCAGCACGCTGAGCGCGGAGATCTTCATGTCGCCCTGCTCGGCGGCCGGGTCGAAGGTGGCGACGTCCTCCATCTTGTAGGCCCACTCGCCGGTGGGCCGCCCGGTCCGCAGGTCCACCCGCAGGATGCGGGCGATGCTGGAGGCCTTGCCGGTCTTCTTGTCGGGGTTGGCCAGCGGGCTCTGCACGGCCAGGTAGAGGGCGCGCTCGGAGGGCGAGACGCCGAGCGCCTCGATGCCGCGGTTCTGCTGGCGACTGGCGAAGATGGCGGGCAGCGTCTCGCGTACGGGGTAGCCGGCTCCGGTCAGGCCGAGCCCCTTGGGCACGTACCGGGTCAGGATCCGCCCGTCGCCGGCCACGTGCAGGAGCGAGGGGGAGTACTCGTCCACCAGCCAGAAGCCGCCGCGCCCGTCCGTGACGATGTCCTCGGTGTCCAGCCCGTTCGGGTCGTAGGGGAGCGTGGTCAGGCCGTCCCAGGTGTAGGGGGCCTCGTCGTGGCCGGACTGGTTGGACAGGCCGGTGATCGGCGTGCCGTCGGACTTCTTCAGCGGGATGCTGCGGACGATGCGTGCCGTGCCGTGCCGGACGGCCACGCGCACGATCGCGGGCGCGAACTCCGGCACCGGGAACGTGCGCCGCTTCTCGCCGTTGACCTTCGGCTCGCCGTTCGGGCCGCGGTCGGTCACCATCCAGTACTCACCGTCGCGCCCGGCGGGGTACAGGCCGCTGCCGACGCCGCCCAGCTTGACCCCTCGGGAGTCCTGGACGATTCCGGGCTCGAACGCGGCCAGGTCCGGCGCGGGCAGCGTCACGTCGGACAGGATCCGCGGCTCCTTCACGGGGGAGGCGGCGGCGGGCGCGGCGAGTGAGCCGGCAAGCGCCGTGCCGATGGCGAGTGCGGCGACAAGGTGACGAGACATGGCGCTTCCCTTGGGGGCAAATGTGCTGATTCGGGGTGGAACCTACAGAGGTTCGATGTCCAGCCGCCGAAGCGCACATGAACGCGCGTTGACGTCACCGCACGGCAATCTCAGGCGCCGTCGCGTGACGGCGCCTGGGCGCGCGGTGGGTCAGACCCGGAGCAGGGAGGCGCAGGCGGCCGCCGCCGCGTCGGCGTCGCCGATCACGACGGCTCGGGCGAGAGCCGTCAGGCGCTCGGCCGAGACCCGGGCGTCGTCCAGCGGCGCGGCCTCCGAGAGCAGGTCGTCGAGATCGGCCAGCAGGCTCGCTCCCGCGAGCCTGCGCACACAGGGCCAGGTGTCGGAGAAGCGCACCGGCCGGCCGTCGGCGTCGAGCAGGGCGAGCCGGAGGCTGCGGTCGGGATGCGCCGCCGCGCTGCGCGCCAGCCCCGCCATGATCGCCTCGCGGGCCCGCGCGAGCTCCATCGGGTCGCGCTCGGCCAGCGATAACGCCGGATCCAGCGGTGACTCCTGCCGGGTCTCCTGCAGCGCCGGCGCGAGCACCACGGCGCCGTTGCCGTGCTGGACCTCGACCATGCCCTGGACCTCGAGCGCCACCAGGGCGCGGCTCAGGGTCGCCCGGCTGACGCCGAGCTCGGCCGCCAGGCGACGCTCGGGCGGCAGGCGGTCGCCGGGGGAGAGCCCCTGAGCCTCGATGAAGCGCGCGATGTGGTCGGCCAGCTGCACGTAGAGGCGGGGACGCTCCATCCGCTCGGGAACCGCGGCGGTCTGCGGGCGCTTCTTGGTCACGGGGGACAGTCTATTGACATCCGGCGCAGTGGCGCAGAGGCTAGGCCAATCCGGAAACACGCACGTAACCGGAGAGTCACCTGACCCGAGGAGTCGCCGATGTCAGCGGAAGTCGTTGCGTTGGTTGTATTGGTGTTGGTGTTCCTGATAGCCACCGTCCGGTCCATCAACATGGGGGCGCTGGCGCTCGTGGCGGCTTTCGTCGTGGGCACCGCGGTGTTCGGCGTGGAGGTGTCGGACGTCCTCGGCGGCTTCCCGGCCAACCTGTTCGTCATCCTGGTCGGCGTCACGTACCTGTTCGCGCTGGCCAGGAACAACGGCACCGTGGACTGGATCGTGCACCGGGCCGTGGTCGCGGTACGCGGGCGCGTCGCGCTGATGCCGTGGGTGATGTTCGTGGTGTGCGCCGCGATCACGGCGATTGGCGCCGCCAGCCCGGCCGCGGTGGCCATCGTGGCACCGGTGGCCATGGGCTTCGCCGCCCGCTACCGGATCAACCCGGTCATGATGGGCCTGATGGTGGTGCAGGGCGCCACCGGCGGAAGCTTCTCGCCGATCGGCATCTTCGGCGCGATCACCAACGGCGTCGTGGACAAGAGCCACCTTCCGGGCAACCCGGCCGTGCTGTTCTTCAGCGCGATGGGCGCCTGCGCGCTGATCAGCCTGGTCGGCTTCCTCACCCTGGGCGGCACGAAGCTGCTGCAGCGCGACCGCGAGACGCCGAAGCAGCAGGTCGCGACCCTCGCGCGAACGGGCGCCGCCACCGGATCCGCGGGCGACTCCGCTGGGGACCCCGACCCCGCCGACGACGCCCTGCCCCGCCTCGACGCGCAGCGCTCCCTCACGCTGGTCGGCCTGCTCGTGCTCGCCGTGGGCGCGCTCGTCTTCGATCTCGACATCGGCTTCCTCGCCCTGGCGGTGGCGGTCGCGCTCACGCTGATCTTCCCCTCCGCGGCCCGCGGCACCGTCGACAAGATCAGCTGGGGTACGGTGCTCCTCGTCGGCGGCATCGTCACCTACGTCTCCCTGCTGGAGGACCAGGGCACGGTGAAGTGGCTCGGCGACGGGGTCGCCCACGTCGGCGCCCCGCTCGTGGCCGCGTTCCTGATCTGCCTCATCGGCGCCGTGGTCTCCGCCTTCGCCTCGACGACCGGCATCCTCGGGGCGCTCATCCCGCTCGCCGTGCCGTTCCTGCAGACCGGTCAGGTCGGCGCCGTCGGGCTGGTCACGGCGCTGGCGATCTCCTCCTCGGTGGTCGACTGCAGCCCGTTCTCGACCAACGGGGCCCTGGTCGTCGCGAACGCGGACGTGTCCGAACGCGACAACGTCTTCAAGCGCCTGATGACCTGGGGCATGACCATCATGGTGGTCGCGCCGGTGCTGTGCTGGGTGATCCTCGTCGTGCCGGGGAGCCTGTCATGAGCGGCCCGCTCGCAGGTTACGTCGTCGTCGACCTGACCAGGGCGCTGGCCGGGCCGCACGCCGCGATGATGCTCGGCGACCTGGGCGCGCGGGTGATCAAGGTGGAGCAGCCCGGGAGCGGCGACGACACCCGGGGCTGGGGCCCGCCGTTCGCCGGCTCCGAGTCCACGTACTTCCTGTCGTGCAACCGCAACAAGCAGTCGATCGCCCTGGACCTGAAGGACGAGGACGGCCGGGCCACCCTCGAGGCCCTGATCCGCAAGGCGGACGTGCTGCTGGAGAACTTCCGCGCCGGCGTGCTCGACCGGCTCGGCTTCACCACCGCCCGCCTGCTCGAACTCAACCCGCGGCTGGTCGTGCTGTCCATCACCGGGTTCGGCCACGACGGGCCGGAGGCCGGGCGGGCCGGCTACGACCAGATCGCGCAGGGCGAGGCCGGGCTGATGTCGCTCACCGGGTCCGGACCCGACGACCCGCAGCGGGTCGGCGTGCCGATCGGCGACCTGCTGGCCGGCATGTACGGCGCGTACGGCGTGGTGTCCGCGCTGCTCGAACGCGAGCGGACCGGCCGCGGCCAGGTCGTGCGCACCTCGCTGCTGGCCGGGATCGTCGGGGTGCACGCCTTCCAGGGCACCCGCTGGACCGTGGCCGGAGAGGTCGGGCGCGCCCAGGGCAACCACCACCCCTCCATCGCCCCGTACGGGCTGTTCCGGTGCGGGGACGGCCACGTGCAGATCGCGGTGGGCAGCGAGGGACTCTGGCAGCGCTTCTGCGCCGAGTTCGGCCTGGACCCGCGGGAGCCCGGCCTGGCGACGAACGCGGAGCGGGTGGCCGCGGGCCGGCGGCTGGTCGAGCTGGTCGAGGCCGCCTTCGCCCCCTTCCGCGCGGACGAGCTGCTGCGCCGGCTGGCCGCCGCGGGCGTGCCCGCCGGCCGGGTGCGCAGCCTGGACGAGGTGTACGACTGGCCGCAGACCAGGTCGCAGGGCCTGCTCATCGACGTCGAGCACGCGGGCATCGGCGGGATCACGCTGCCCGGCCCGCCGCTGCGGTTCTTCGACCCGGCCGGGCCGGAAGGCGAGGTCGAGACCACCCGGACCGACCACGCCGCGCCTCCCGTGCTGAACGCCGACGAGGAGGAGATCCGCTCGTGGCTGGCCGGATGACCGCGCTCGAACTCGTCGAACTCGCGCTCGACGACGGCTCCTTCCGCAGCTGGGACCGGCCGCTCGGGCCGGTGGCGGACGCCGACGTGACCGCCGCCAGGCAGCGCACGGGCCTGGACGAGGCGGTGATCACGGGGGAGGGGCTGCTGCACGGCCGCCGGGTGGCCGTCGTCGCCTGCGAGTTCGGCTTCCTCGCCGGGTCCATCGGGGTCGCCGCCGCCGAACGCCTGGTGGCGGCCGTGGAGCGGGCGACCGCCGAGCGGCTGCCGCTGCTCGCCGCGCCCGCCTCGGGCGGCACGAGGATGCAGGAGGGCACGGTGGCGTTCCTGCAGATGGTGAAGATCTCGGCCGCGGTCACGCAGCACAAGGCCGCGGGCCTGCCCTACCTGGTCTACCTGCGCGATCCCACCCTCGGCGGCGTGCTCGCCTCGTGGGGCTCGCTCGGCCACGTCACGGCCGCCGAACCCGGCGCGATGATCGGCTTCCTCGGCCCGCGCGTCTACCGGTCCCTGTACGGCGAGCCGTTCCCGGAGGGCGTCCAGGTCGCCGAGAACCTGTACCGGCACGGCCTGGTCGACGCCGTCCTGCCGCCGCAGGCGCTGGCCGGGATCGCCGACCGCGCGCTGCGCATCCTGCTGACTCCACCGGTGGAGCCGCCCCTGGGTGAGACGCCGCCGTCCGAGCCGCTGCCGGACGTGCCCGCGTGGGAGTCGATCACCCGCTCCAGGCGGGCCGACCGGCCCGGCGTCCGGCAGTTGCTCCGCTACGCCGCCTCGGACGTCCTGCCGCTGAACGGGACCGGCGAGGGAGAGCAGGACCCGGGGCTGTACCTGGCGCTGGCCCGCTTCGGCGGCGTCTCGTGCGTGCTGCTCGGCCAGGACCGCCGCACCCAGACCGACGTGGGGCCGATGGGCCCGGCGGCCCTGCGCGCGGCCCGGCGCGGCTTCCGGCTGGCGCACGAGCTGAACCTGCCGCTCGTCACCGTCATCGACACCCCCGGCGCGGCGCTCAGCCCCGAGGCGGAGGAGGGCGGGCTGGCCGGCGAGATCGCCCGATGCCTGTCCGAGCTCGTCACCCTTGAGGCGCCGACGCTGTCGATCCTGCTCGGCCAGGGCTGCGGCGGCGGCGCGCTCGCGCTGATCCCGTGCGACCGGGTGCTCGTCGCCCAGCACGGCTGGCTGTCACCGCTGCCGCCCGAGGGCGCCAGCGCCATCGTGCACCGCGACGTCGAGCACGCCCCGGAGCTGGCGGCCGCGCAGGGTGTGCGCTCCGCCGACCTGGTCGCCGACGGCATCGCCGACCGGGTCGTCCCCGAGCGCCCGGACGCGGCCGACGAACCGGAGGCGTTCTGCCGCCGCGTCGGGCGCGAGCTGGAGCGGGAGCTCGCCGCGATGCTGCCGCGCCGCCGCCCCGACCTGCTCACCGAACGGCTCCGGCGCTACCGCGCCCTCGGCACCACCCGCGACCGGGCCCAGGCAGCCGGCTAGAAGCGCCCCAACCGCTCATTCAGGCGTCTCTGCGCAGGGCCCATTCGACGCCCGGACAGCGGTCCATGACGACGTCGAGGCCGGCGCTCAGGGCGCGTTCGGCGGCCGACTCATCGATGACGCCGAGCGGGAGCCAGATCGCCTTGGCCCCTGCCGCGATCGCCTCGTCCACCGACTGCCCCGCCAGCTCGGCCCGCCGGTACACCGCGACCACGTCCAGCGGGTCCGGCACCTCGGCCAGCGACGCGTACCCGGGCTCGCCCAGCACGGTCTCGGCGGCCGGATGGACGGGAATGACCCGTCTGCCCCGAGCCTGGAGCAGCCGGGCCTGGTCATAGGCCGTGCGCTCCGGATTGTCGCTCAGGCCCACGAAGGCCCAGTGCCGCGCCCCGTGAAGCAGGCGCTTGATGACGTCGCCGTCGGCGAAGCGGTCTCCCATGCTCGGCACCAACACGGCGCGCCCGCCGGAACTTCCCGCATTCATCTTCCGCTCAGCGGTTGCTGCGCTTTCGACAGCGTCGACCGCCGCATATGGTCCAGAGCGTTGAAGAGCGCTCTCGCGACCGGCCTTTCTGTCCGCGTGCTGGCGAAAGCCACGCCCGTTCCACAGAGGTAGAGCATGAGATCTTCTCTCGTTTTCGTCGCGCTGGCCCTCGCCGCCGCGCTGGTCGGCGGCGCGGGTAGCGCCCAGGCGGTCGCCGACCCGCTGCTGTCCCAGGGCAAGCCCGTCACCGCGTCGTCCGCCGAGAACGCCGGCACGCCCGCCTCGGCGGCCGTGGACGGCAACGCCGCCACCCGCTGGTCGAGCGCCTTCGGCGACCCGCAATGGCTGCGGGTCGACCTCGGCGGCACCGCCGCCATCAGCCAGGTGGTGCTCAGCTGGGAGTCCGCGTACGGCAGGGCGTTCCAGATCCAGACCTCCGCCGACGGCCTGACCTGGACCACCGTCTACGCGACCGGCACCGGCACCGGCGGGACGCAGACCCTCGCCGTGACCGGGAACGGGCGGTACGTACGGATGTACGGCACCGCCCGCGGCACGGCCTACGGCTACTCGCTGTTCGAGTTCCAGGTCTACGGCACGATGGGCGGCACCACGCCACCTCCAGGGGGCACCATCCCCGACCCGACCGCCCAGTCGCTGGAGGCGACCGCCGGCCCGCTGGCCACCGCGACCTACACCGTCCCCAACCCCAGCGGCTACAAGGCGGGCACGATCACGTACCCGACGGCCGGCGGCTCGTACCCGGGCATCGTGCTCATGCCGGGCTACCAGGGCACCCAGCAGAACCTGAGCTGGCTCGGCCCGCGCCTGGCGTCCTGGGGCTTCGTCGTCCTCAACGTCGACACCAACACGCTGTCCGACAGCCCCGACCAGCGGGGCACCCAGATCAGGGCGGCCGGTACCCAGCTGCTCAACCTCGGCAACGCCACCGGCAACCCCATCTCGGGCAAGCTGAACGGCGTGCTCGGCGCGGCGGGTCACTCCATGGGCGGCGGCGGCACGATGGTGGCGCTGCGCGACGACGCCCGGTTCAGGGCGGGCGTGCCGCTGGCGCCCTACCACCAGAGCGGGAGCTTCGCCGGGGTCGCCAAGCCGACCTTCTTCCTGACCTGCGCGAGCGACGTCGCCGCGCCCGGCGGCACGTACGCCAGGCCCTGGTACAACAGCATGACGCAGGCCGAGAAGCTGTACATCGAGGTCCCCGGCGACCACCTCTGCCCGATGACCGGCTACGGCAACAAGGCCAAGCAGGGCAAGTGGATCGTGTCGTTCTTCAGCCGCTGGCTGCGCGACGACGCCCGCTTCACCCCGTTCCTGTGCGGCAGCGTGCGTGACGCCGACCGGAACAACACCTCGCTGGTGACCCAGTGGACGGACACCTGCCCGTTCTGAACGACGTGACCCGGGCACGGCTCCCGAGACGGGGCCGTGCCCGGCCCGGGCTAATTGAGCGCCGAGTGGCGCCGGCTGTAGGCGAAGTAGACGACCAGCCCGATCAGGAACCAGACGGCGAAGCGCAGCCACGTCACCGGACTCAGGAACGTGATCAGCCAGATCGAGAAGAGCGCCCCGACGCCCGGCACCACCGGCATCCCCGGCAGGCGGAACTGGCGCGGCAGGTCGGGCTGCCGGTAGCGGAGCACGATCACAGCCACGCACACGACCACGAACGCCAGCAGGATCCCGATGTTCGTCAGCTCGGCCGCCTCCCGGATGGGCAGGAACCCGGCGATCAACGCCGACGCGACGCCCACGATCCAGGTGACCCGCGTGGGCACCCGGCGCACCGGGTGCAGCTTGGCGAACCAGTGCGGCAGCAGCCCGTCCCGGCTCATCGAGAACCAGACCCGGGTGACGCCGAGCATGAACGTGAACATGACCGTGAGGATGCCCACCACGGCGCCCGCCGCGATCAGGGACGCGAGCCCGGGCAGCCCGACGGAGGCGAACGCCGAGGAGAAGCCGCTCTCGGGATCGATCTCCCGGTAGTTCTGCATGCCGGTGAGCACGAGCGTGGCCAGCACGTACAGGACCATGGAGATGGCCAGCGAGTAGATGATCGCCTTCGGCATGTGCCGCTGCGCGTCCCGTGACTCCTCGGCCGCGGTGCTCATCGCGTCGTAGCCGAACACCGCGAAGAACACGGTGGCGGCGCCGGTGATCGCCCCGCCGACCCCGAACGGGAAGAACGGCGTGTAGTTGTACGGGTTGATGTAGAAGAAGCCGACCACGATCACCAGCAGCACGACGGCGACCTTGATGCCCACCACGGACGTCTCGAACCTGGCCGCGGCGCGGATCCCGAGATTCAGCAGGAAGGCGATGAACAGGCACAGGATCGCCGCGAACAGGTCCACCACGTGTCCCGCGCCGGTGCCGGGCGCGCCGAGCATCCACGCGGGCAGCGTGAAGCCGAGCTGCTCCACGAGGAAGCCGAAGTAGCCGGAGATGCCGATGGCCACGACCGCGACGATGGCGGTGTACTCCAGCAGCAGGTCCCAGCCGATGCACCAGCCGACGATCTCCCCGAGGACCGCGTACCCGTAGGTGTAGGCGGACCCGGCCTTCGGGATCAGGCCCGCGAACTCGGCGTACGAGAACGCGGCGGCGGCGCTGGCGATCCCCGCGATGAGGAACGAGACGAGCACGGCCGGCCCCGCGGTCTGGTTGGCGACCGCGCCGGCCAGGGCGAAGATGCCCGCGCCGATGATGCCGCCCACGCCGATGGCGGTGAGCTGCCACAACCCGAGCGACCTGGCCAGCTCGCCCTCGTGCTCGGTGGCGATGAGCTCCACCGGTTTGCGTCTGAAGACGCCTCCTGAAGTTGTCATGACGCCCCCGATGCGACTATGTGCGTCCGTCCTGCCCACCAGGGCCGTCCCTATGCGAAGGAGCCCTGGCGGGCGGGGTCACGGGCGCCACGTGCCGCCCGTCCGCGAGGTGCTGCTGCAGCTCGACATGCCGGAACTGGTAGTACGGCCCTTCCGTGCGCAGCAGGCCCAGCCGGTGGGCGTCGTCCAGGAAGTCCATCGCCCGCAGCGGCAGGCTCCCCCGGGTGGCCAGGCGGGGGATCGTCAGCTTGTAGGCCAGCCAGGCGTGGTGGCGGCCCAGGACGAGCCCGAACAGCAGCCCCAGCACCAGGCCGACCAGGATCGACATGTCCGGGGGGATCCCCGAGTACAGCAGGACACCCGCGGTGGCGAGCCCGACCACGAGCCCGCCGATGATCCGGATGGCGGTCAGGTTCCGGTCGGCCTGCCAGGTCGAGCGCGGGGATCTGGCCGTCAGGTCGGCGGTGGGGCTCTCGACCCAGCGGATCAGGCTGAGCAGGGCGACGAACCCGACGAAGGACAGCAGCCCGATCTGCACCGAGGATCTCAGGGCGAAGACCGGCTTCCCGCTCGCGTAGGCCATGAGCCAGCCGACGATGGCCCCCAGGGCTCCGACGATCAGCCCGTCCCGGAGGGCGGGAAGGAGCTCGGCGAGCCTGCCGCGCAGGTGGAAGTCGGCGTGGCCCGGCGACTCGGTGAACCAGGAGCCGATCAGGGTCTCGGCCACGAGCGCGGAGAACAGGCCGGCCATCGCGCTGAAGAAGAGCGACTTCGTCAGCAGCCCGAAGGCCAGCCCGACCACGACCCCGATCACGGCGGCGGCCCCGAACCGGACCGTGCGGCTGGAGGTGTAGCGGGCCAGATGCCACCACGCGACGTCGCGCGGGTCCTCCTCGTTGCGCTCGAGCTGGCGGGACAGGTACGTGAGCCAGCGGTCGACCTGCTCCGGCGTCCAGGCGTGCTGGGGCCGGAAGGGCTGCGGCGGGCCCTCGGCGGGCGTACGCGTGCTCACCAGAGCCGGGATGAGCTGGTCGCACAGATGGTCGTGCAACGTCGCCGCGCTGCCGCGCCCGAGCGCCAGCAGCGGCGTCGGATCCACCCGCGGCGCGATGTAGGTGGCGCGGACCAGCCAGAGCCCCAGAGACGTCGAGGTGACCTCGGACAATGCGGGGACGGTGCCCTTGCGCAGCTCGTCCAGGACCTGGGGCCAGACGGAGTGGGGCACCGGCGGCAGGCACGCCTCCAGGTAGTCGGCCGATGCGGCGGGGGACATGGGTTGTGGCTCGATGACCGCCGCCGCCGTGAGGGCGTCGCCGATCTCCTCGACGGACTCGGCGAACTGGTCGGTACGGCAGGTGAGGATGAGCTGGTCGGTCTCGTACATCGACCGGTTCAGCGCGGTCAGCATGTCCGCGCGGGCGGTGTCGGGCAGTTCGTCCAGGCCGTCGATGACGGGCAGCACCTCGCCCCGGGCCACGAGCGTCTCCGGCATGTCCGTGCCGAGGCCCTCCGCGCGCAGCGCCGGATAGTCCAGCGCCAGGCTCGCGGCCAGCCAGTCCTGCAGCCGCCCGTAGAGGCGGTCGTCCCAGCGCGCGGCCGACAGCAGCACCGGGACGGGCTCCTCCGGCTCCCGCGTGCGCAGCAGTTCGAGGACGAGCTGCACGGCCAGGGTCGTCTTCCCGGTGCCCGGGCCGCCCAGGATGACCAGCCGGCGGCAGCGCAGGGCGCGGAAGTTACGTGCCATGTCCGCGATGTGCACGTCCAGGCCGGGGAAGGCCACGGTGCCCTTGGCGATGATCTCGGGACGGTCGGCGAGCTCGCGGCGCTCGGTCGAGTGCCAGGGCAGCGGCATGGGCTCGGGATCGCACAGAGAGCGCAGGACCGTCTCGTCGCGCCACTGCTGGGTCACCAGCCCGGAGAGGACGTCCTTGGCGGTGGCGACGTCGGCCGAGGTGGGGGCGGCGGTGGCCGCGCCGCGCTTGCGCCACCAGGTCAGGAACTGCACCAGGCCGTTGCCCAGCCCTATCGCGCCCGTCACCGCCGCGATGATCTGAGCGGATCCGGCCGTGATCCCCCAGTCCTTCGGCAATCGGGTGGCCACGGTCAGGATCATGGTGGCGAGGGCCAGGAGCAGAACGCCGAGCACCACCGACATCTTGGCCTGGCGATTCTGCCAATATCGTGCGCCCATAAATCCAGTATGTGCGGATAAAGAGGCTGGTAATTCTCCACGCAAGGTCGATAAAGCGGAAAAACCATTCACCTCATCGATGGGGGCCGCCAATCCTGTGGCAGCGTTTCGGAAACCCGTCCGGCCGCGACGGCCAGCCCCCTGCGGCCGGGCAGGACGAGGTTGCCGTCGGTGACCAGCATGAACCGCTCCAGATCCGGCACGATCACGTGCACGGCGGTGATCCCGCAGGGGAGGACGCGCACCACGCGGTGGTAGGCCGGGTGGCCCCGCGCGGCCAGCATCGCGGCCACCTTCCGCAGCTGGGCGCCGGGAGTCCCGGCAGCCGCGGCGGCCTGCGGAAAGGGGACCACCTGCGCCTCTCGCAGGGCGTCGGTGAGGTCGAAGCGCCCGCACGCGTGCAGCGCGGGGTGCGCCGCCAGCCCGGCCAGATCGCCGCGTACGGCTCCGGAGTGCGGCAGGCCCTCGCCGAGCGTGGCCTGGACGAGCTCCGTGAGCGCCCGCCAGGCGGCGTACGCCGGGTCCAGCGAGGTGCCGCCGCCGCGCCGGTGCGGACGGCGGTCGGCCGGAGCCGTGTACGCCAGCATCGTCGGCACGCCGAGGTCGCTGGTGATGTCCAGCAGGTGCACCGGTGACCCGGTCAGCTCCTCCGCCGTCGCGTAGGCCCGCGCGAGGCCGTGCGGAAGCGTCCCCGGGTCGATCAGTCTGAGCCGGAAGCCGTCCCCGCCCAGGAAGGCGCGTACGAGGAGCAGCGACAGGGCGTCCCGCTCCACGGCCTCGTTGAGGGCGTGCAGCAGCGCCTCGGCGGCGGTGATGCCGACGGCCGAGCCGCTGTTGCAGCTGTAGCGCATCAGGTCGGCGTAGTCGCAGTCGTCCCCGGCCAGCTCGCGCAGCGGCGCGGCGCCGGTCTCGGCGTACCAGGGGGCCGACAGGAACAGCGGCACCAGCGCGTCGACGCGCCTGTGGGGGAGGGGTGGCCCGTCGAGGAGGCGATAGCGCAGGCAGGCCATCCGCCGGCCGGGCGTCCCGGTCAGCAGCAGCGCGCAGGCGTCCCCGCGCAGCGGGCCCGTGGCGAGGGCGGCGGGCGCGACGGGCCGTACGGCGGCGGGGTCGAACCCGGCGGGGCCGGTGAGGTAGTGCTCGACGGCCTCGAACAGGGCGCCTACGCGGGCCTCGTCCGGGCGTCCTTTGCCCATCCCGCACGCGACCGGCGAGAGGTCCCCCGCGCCGCCGAGCAGGCGGCACCACCAGGCGGTCGGGTCGCGGCCGTCGCCCGCGTCCACGAGCTCCGCCCGCAGGCCGAGCGCGGTCAGTGCCGCGGACGCCCGCCTCCCGGCCTCGTCCAGCGGCACCGCTCGTTCCGCCGCGCAGAACGGCCGCCCCGCCCGTCGCGGGGATTTCGGAAATCGACGCGGCCTACCTTCTGCCATCGCCGGTCGTGGCGGACAGCAGCTCGCCCAGCCGGTCGAGTTCGGCCTGGGTCAGGTGCTGGGTCGCGCGATCCAGCGACTCGGTCACGATATAGTCCACGACATTTCCCATGAGCCTCCCCCTTCCTTTCCGCCTTAATTGTAGCGCCGCCTCTGCAAAAGCCTAGAAAGGCTATTTGCGGACTTATTTACATTTTCTGGGGGATGGCCGCGGCCGGGGTGGGTACCCACCCCTGTCATCCGGAGTCCCAAGATCGTCACTCTGGGTGAGATGGCGGCCGTTACGGTCACGAACCGTGTGCTGACAAAGAGTCAACCCGCCATTCGTGATGTTTCTTCGCATCCGTACCTTGAAGTACATCTGGCCCATCGGCATAGTGGACGCACCACAGGCGTGCCAGTCGTGGCGGACATTCTCGGGGTAGTGCCGGTTCGCGACTGCCCGGCGGCGCATCATCCGGTGCGCGGAATTGGACATGATAGATGAGTTCGCCCCCGCCGATCCGTACCAAGCTGCTCAGGATTCTCCTGCTTCCGCTGGTCTCGATGGTCGCCCTGTGGGGGTTCATCGCCTACTCCAGCGTTGAGGAGATCGTCACCGTCTCCCAGGCGCAGGACCGCTGGGAGGGCATCGGGTCGCCGGTGCTGCAGCTGATCGTCGAGTTACAGCGGGAGCGCCAGCTCTCGGCGGAGGCGGTCCGCGGCACCGGCTCGTACGAGCCGCTGGCCGAGCAGCGCCGGATCACCGACGGCAAGGCCAAGCGCCTGCGCGAGGTGATCAGCGCCCTCGACGTCGGGGCGGCGGACGGGGAGACCCCGGCCCAGGTGCAGGCGCTGCTGCAGGCGCTCGACGGGCTGCAGTCGCTGCGCGATTCGGCCGACGGCGGCGTGCTGGCCCCGCCGCTGACCATCATCGAGGCGTACAACAACCTGATCAGCGTCGCCAACGGGCAGTTCAGCGACCGCGACGCGCTCAGCGACGTCTCGTCCTACCAGGCGGTGCGCGGCATGGCGGCCTACAGCGCCGCGGCCGAATATCTGGCCCGTGAGCACGCCGTGCTCACCACCACGATCGTGCACCACAAGATGACCCCCAGGGACCGGGCGTCGTTCGTCTCCGCGATGACCAGCCGCCGGCTCGTCTTCGCCAACGCCGAGCGCGACGTCGGCCCCGAACTGCGGGCGAACTACGACCGGCTGGTCACCAGCGCGTCGTTCAAGCGGCTGGTGGACGCGGAGGACCTGCTGTTCGGCTGGGACACCAGCGGCGGCGCGCCGCCCGTGGACCCCACCGTGTGGAAGCGGGACGCCGACGCCATCTTCGGCGCGATCAGCCGCGACACGCAGACGGAGCTGACCCGCACCGCGGAGGAGGCGCAGTCCCAGAAGTCCGGTGCGTACTGGCGGATCGGCCTGGTCCTGCTCCTGGGGCTGTTCGCGGTGGTGGCGTCGGTGGCGCTGTCGTACCGGTTCGGCCGCTCGCTGATCACCGAGCTCAGCCGGCTGCAGGAGTCGGCCGTGGAGCTGGCCGAGCGGCGGCTGCCCCGGCTGGTCGAGCGGCTGCGCCGCGGCGACGACGTGGACCCGGCCACCGAGGCCCCCGGCCTCGACCGCGCCGACACCGCCGAGGTCGACCGGGTGGTGCACGCCTTCTCCGCCGTACGCCGTACGGCGGTCGAGGCGGCGGTGGGCCAGGCGACCTTGCGCAAGGGCGTCGGCCTGGTCTTCCTCAACCTGGCCCGGCGCAACCAGGCGCTGCTCCACCGCCAGCTCACGCTGCTCGACACCATGGAACGCCGGGTCGAGGAGCCGGAGGTCCTGGAGGACCTGTTCAAGCTCGACCACCTGACCACCCGCATGCGGCGGCACGCCGAGAACCTGATCATCCTGTCCGACTCCGCCCCCGCGCGGCGCTGGCGCGACCCGGTGCCGCTGTTCGACGTCGTACGCGCGGCGGGGCTGGAGGTCGAGGACTACACCCGCGTCACCGTCGTACCGATGCCGAACGCCCCGCTGCTGGTCGGCCCCGCCGTCACCGACGTGATCCACCTGGTCGCCGAGCTGGTGGAGAACGCCACCGTCTTCTCCCCGCCCGACACGACCGTGCACATCCGCAGCATGACCGCGGCCAACGGCTTCGCGCTGGAGGTGGAGGACCGGGGCCTGGGGCTGAACCAGTCCACCCTCGACGAGCTCAACTCCCGGCTGGCCGACCCGCCGGAGTTCGACCTGGCCGACAGCGACCGGCTCGGCCTGTTCGTGGTGTCCAGGCTCGCGGGCCGGCACGGGATCAAGGTCTCGCTGCGCCGCTCGCCGTACGACGGGACCACCGCGATCGTGCTGCTGCCGGCCTCCCTGCTCGTCAACCTCCAGCCCCCGGTCGTCGTCGCGCCCGTCACGGACCGCGTCCCCGCGCACATAGCCAGGCCCATGCGCGCGCTCGGCACCGGGCCCGCCGAGCCCCGGCCCCGCGGGGTGGCCATCGCCCCTGAGCCCTTCCCGCCCCTCGGGCCGGACGCGCCCGCCCGCGCCCCGGAGCGCGGGACCTGGTTCGAGGCCGGGCCCGCGCCGACCCCGATCATCCAGGCCGGGCCAGTGAGTGGACCTGTGAACGGCTCCGCGAACGGGCTCACGGACGCCTCTCCCAACGGGTCCACGAACGGACTCGCGAACGGACTCGCGGGCGGACCTGCGGATGGGCTCGCGAGCGGACCCGCGGACGGGTTCGTGGACGGGCTCGCGGAGGAACCGGACAGCGGGCCCGCCACTGGACCGATCCGGATTCCGACGCCGGTCCCCGGCCCCGCCACCCCGCCCGGCCCGCCCGCCGACTGGAGCGTCACCGTGCCGGCCGAGGACGCGGACGAAGACCTCGACGGGCTGCCGATGCGGGTACCGCAGGCCAGCCTGGCTCCCCAGCTCCGTTCCGCCAGACGCGCGGACCGGCGCAGCACCTCGGCGCGCTCGCCGGAGGAGCTCGCACAACTCATGTCGTCCATGCAACGCGGCTGGCAGCAAGGCCGTCGCCAGGCGGAGCAGGGACCGGACGTGTGGAACCGAAAGGACGACCATCCCGATGCCCGACCCCAGAAGTGAACTGAGCTGGCTGCTGGACGACCTCACCCAGCGCGTCCCCGGCATCCGGCACGCCATCGTGCTGTCCGCCGACGGGCTGGCCATGGGCGGCTCCCGGAACCTGACCCGTGAGGACGCCGAGCACCTGTCCGCCATCTCCGCCGGCAGCCACAGCCTGGCCATGGGCGCCGGGCGGCACTTCGGCATGGGAGGCGTACGGCAGACGATCATCGAGATGGAGGACGGCTTCCTGTTCGTCACCGCGGCCGGCCAGGGCGCCCGGCTGGCCGTGCTCGCCACGGGCGACGCCGAGCTGGGCATGGTCACGTACGAGATGGCGCTCATGGTCAAGCGGGTCGGCGAGCACCTCTCCGCGCAGCCGAGGGGAGCGGCACCGGCACCCGCCTGGAACGGCGCGAGACAGTGACCGGGGAGGATCCCGGGCCGCTGCTCCGGCTCTTCGGGCTGACCGGGGGCCGGGCGCGCCCGCAGGGCGAGGCGTTCGATCTGGTGGCCATCGTCACGACGGTCGCCGGCACCTACGAGCCCGCGGAGCTGCTCCCGGAGCATCGCGCCGTGCTGTCGCTGTGCCAGAAGCCCACGCCGGTGGCCGACGTCGCGGCGCACCTCAGGCTGCCGCTCAACATCACCCGGGTGATCCTGAGCGATGTGCGGCGAGAGGGCTTTGTCACCATCGAGCGCCCGCGCCCCGCGGCGCAGACGATCGACGAACGCATCTACAGGGAAGTGCTGCATGGACTACGCAGCCTCTGAGTCGGGGACGACCGCCGTCGCCTCGGCCTTGGCCATCAAGATCCTCATCGCGGGCGGCTTCGGCGTCGGCAAGACCACCTTGGTCGGCACCATCAGCGAGATCCGGCCGTTGCACACCGAGGAACTGCTGAGCGAGCGGGGCATCGGGGTGGACGACACCTCGGGCGTGGAGTCCAAGACCACCACCACGGTCGCGCTCGACTTCGGCCGCATCACCATCCGCGACGGGCTGTGGCTGTACCTGTTCGGCACCCCCGGGCAGGACCGCTTCTGGTTCATGTGGGACGAACTGGCCCTCGGCGCGCTCGGCGCCGTGGTGCTCGCCGACACGCGCCGCCTGGGCGACTGCTTCCCCGCGGTGGACTACTTCGAGCAGCGCGGCGTTCCGTTCGTGGTCGGCGTGAACTGCTTCGAGGGGGCCCGCCGCCACGACCCGGCCAAGGTGCGGCGGGCGCTCGCGCTGAACGAGCGCATCCCGATCGTGCTGTGCGACGTCCGCGACCGCGCGTCGGTCAAGGAGGTGCTCACCACATTGGTGAAGTACGCGGTGGAAGGCGGATGAGCCGGGTTCAGGGGGCCGGCGTGAGTGGCGGGACGGCGTTGCGCGCCCGTTCGAGGGCCTGATCGGGCCACCACTGGCCGGAGGCCGGGGTGACGACGCCGTACACCGGGTCGGCCGGTCCCGGGGTGCCCCGGGTGCACTGGCCGTTGGAGAAACCCGGGCTGTTGAGCCAGAGGAACGCGTCGGCCAGCGGCTTCCCGGTGCCGACGGACGGCCGGGCGCCCGCACCTCTGCCGGGGGGATTGCACCATTCGTCCGGAACCGGGAAGCGCCCGGCGGGCGGTTGCCACTCGCCGGCCCCGTTCCGGCTCGTGTCGACGACGAAGTGCGGCAGGCCGGGCGCGTCGTCCGGCACGGCGGCCAGGGCCGCGTCGGCGCACGAGGCGCTCCGCGACGCCGCCCTCAGATAGACGCACCTGGACAGCTTCGCGGCGTACGTGAGCGATCGCGCGGTCGGCCGGTAGCCGACAGCGTTGACGTAGAAGCCGTCGGCGCGCACCGCCCCCGCGTTGACCAGCCGGTCGGCGATCTGCGTGAACGCGGGCCAGCCCGCCAGCCCGCCGTCGAGGTAGACGGCGGTGCGGGCCAGGCCGGTCAGGGTCTCCACGGCGTAGGTGAGATCGGCGTACCGCTGGACGGCGGCGGACTCCCCGCCCTGCGGGCACTCGGGGCTGCCGGGCATCCGCGCCAGGCCGCTGGGCTCCAGGGCGACGACCGCGGGCCGGTTCCCGATGCCCTCGGCCACCGCGTCGATCCACGCCCGGTAGCCCGCGGTGTCGGGAGCGCCGCCGTTCCAGCAGTCACGTCCCGGGATGTTGTTGGTGACGAACACCGGGACGGTCTGCCGGCGTTCGGCCTGGGCGACCGCCTCGCGTGCGGTGCGGGAGACGTCGGCGGGGGAGCCGCCGGCGAGCCAGATCGCCTGGGGGACCTGCGACAGCGCCCGCATGAGGGCGGCGTCGGCCGTCCTGCCCTGCGCCGACCAGGTCCGGGACTGCCGGGCCGCGTCGGTGTCCGGCTGCACGTAGAACCGCACGCCGTCCGCGCGCAGCGGGTTCTCGCCGGGGAGCTTCCGCCACAGCGTGCCCGCCTCCTTCGCGACGGCGGGGTTCACCGCCGGGGTCACGGCGGGCAGGCCGGGGAACAGGCTGGGGAGCAGGTACGCGCCCGCCGTCGCCACGGCGAGCGCCGCCACCGCGCCGCCGGCCCACGCCCAGCGCCTGGACGCTCCCCGTCGCCGGCCCCTGTGCGCCGGGGCGGCGTGGCTCCGGTCCGGCGTGGTGCGGCCCTTCTCCGCGGCGGCGTGACCTTGCTCGGGGACGGCGTGGCGCCGGCCCGAGGCGGTGGCGGCCGGGCTCGGCACCCCGGGTTCGTACGGGAACCGGCCGCTCGCCCGGCGTCGTGGAGGGGGTCCGACCGGGACGAGGTCGGGCGAGAGGCGGATCGTCGCGCCCCCGCCCAGCGCGTCCACGAGCTCGGCGGCCGTCGGGCGGGCCGCCGGGTCCTTGCTCAGCGCCCGCGCCACCAGCCGGCCGACCACGCCGCCCAGCTCGGGGAGCACGGGCTCCTCGTGGACCACGCGGTAGAGCACGTCGTGACCTGCCCCCGAGCCGAACGGCGGCCGCCCGCTCGCGGCAAAGGCCATGACACCGCCCCAGGCGAAGACGTCGGAGGCCGGCGACGCCAGCCCGCGCACCTGCTCGGGCGACATGTACGCCGGAGTGCCCATCCTGGTGACGGAGAGGGTCGTGGAGTCGGCGACGAAGGCGAGGCCGAAGTCGATGACCTTCGGGCCCATGGGGGACAGCAGCACGTTCGACGGCTTGAGGTCACGGTGGACGACGCCGGCCGCGTGGATGGCCCACAGCGCCACCGCCGTGCTCATGGCCAGTTCTTCGAGCTCCGAGCCCGACATCGGGCCCCGCTCGACGACCGCGCGGAACAGCGTCGGTCCCGGGACGTACTCGGTGACGACGTACGCCGTCTCGCCGTCCAGGTCGGCCGTGAGCACGGGAGCCGTCGAGAAGGGCGCGACCCGCTGCATGGTCGCGACCTCGCGGCGGAAGCGCCGCCGGAACTCCGGGTCGCCGGCGAGGTGCCGGTGGATGACCTTGATCGCCACGAGCCGCCGCGAACGGCTCTTCGCGAGGTAGACGACGCCCATCCCGCCGGAGCCGAGCCGGCGCACGATGCGGTGGCCACCGATCCGCCGCGGGTCGTCGCCGGTCCGCCCGTCCACCGCCTCGCCGTGTTTGGTGCCGTTCGCCATCGCCCGCCCATCCCGACCCGACAGTCGACAGGAGGTACGGCCGGGGCGGCACCGGGGTTCAGCTGAACGCGAGCAGGACCTTGCTCGACCGCCGGGCGTCGGCCGCCTCCTCGAACGCCGCCACCGCCGCGCCGAGCCCGAAGACGGACGTGACAATGGGTGCGAACCGCCCGGCGTCCCCGCTCATGATCGACAACGCGGCCGGCATCTCGTGGTAGAAGCGGCTCGACCCCATCAGGGTCAGCTCGCGGGTGACCGCGAGGTGCAGCGGCGCGGTGACCCCGTCCGGGGGCAGGTGCCCCACGTTGACGAGGGTTCCGCCGGGGCGCAGCGCCTCCAGGGCGGAGACGAGCCCGGCCTGGGAGCCGGAGGACTCGATCGCGACGTCGGCGGCGGGGATCGGCTCGCCGAGGTCCGCGCGGACGACGTGGGTCGCGCCCACCTGGAGCGCCAGCCGGAGGGGTTCGCCGAACACGTCGGTCGCCGTGACCCTGGCCGCCCCCGCGCAGGCGGCCAGGGCGGCGCAGAGCAGGCCGATGGGTCCCGCGCCGGTCACCAGCACGTCGCGGCCCTCGACGCCGGAGCCCGGCCGGCGCAGGCCGTGGAGCGCCACCGAGGCGGGCTCGGCCAGCGCCGCCGTCCGCAGGTCGAGCCCGTCGGGGATCGGCACGAGGCGGCTCGCGGGCACGACGAGGCGCTCGGCGAACCCGCCGTCCGTGTGCGGCAGCCGGGCGGCGCTGCCGAGATAGCGCAGCTCCGCGCAGAGGTTCTGCTCGTCGCGCAGGCAGTGGCCGCAGCGGCCGCACACCTGGGCGGGGTGCACGGCGACGCGGCCGCCCGCCGACGGCCCCGAGCCGTCGGCGGCGGGCTCGGCGACGACCCCGACCACCTCGTGCCCCAGGACCATCGGGGAGCGCAGGACGGACTCGCCCACCCGCCCACTCCTGTAGTAGTGCAGGTCGGAGCCGCAGATGCCGCCGTAGACGACCGTGACGACGGCTTCGTGCGGTCGCGGCGCCGGGGTGGTCCGGGTCTCGACCGTCAGGTGCCCGGGGCCGGTGACGACGAGGGCCTTCGCGTCCATTCAGATCACCGCCGTCATTCCGCCGTCGACGTAGATGACCTGGCCGTTGACGAAGTCGGACGCCGGTGAGGCGAGCCAGATCGCGGGGCCGACGACGTCCTCGACGCGGCCCCAGCGCGCCGCGGGGGTGCGCCGCGTGATCCAGCGGCTGAAGTCGGGGTCGGCGACCAGGGACGCGTTCAGGTCGGTGTCGATGTAGCCGGGGGCCAGGCCGTTGACCTGGATGCCGGCGGACGCCCATTCGGCGCACATCGCCCTGGTGAGCCCGCCGAGCCCGCTCTTCGCGGCCGCGTAGGGAGCGGTGGTGGCGCGTACCAGGTGGTTCTGGACCGAGCAGATGTTGATGATCTTCCCGCTGCCCCGCGGGAGCATGTGGCGCGCGAAGGCGCGGCCGACGAGGAAGCCGCTGGTGAGGTTGACGTCGACCACGCGTTTCCAGTCGTCGACCGGGATCTCGGTCAGGGGGCCGCGGATCTGCACGCCGGCGTTGTTGACGAGGATGTCCGGGCAGCCGTACGCGGTGACGACGGCCTCGCAGGCCTGCTCGACCTGCGCCGGGTCGCTGACGTCGAAAGCGTGGACCTGCACGTCGCCGGGCGGACGGCCGGGCGCGAGCTCCTCGCGCAGGGCCGCGGCCGCCGCCTCGAGGCGCGCCGGGTCGCGGCCGTTCAGCACGACGCGCGCCCCCGACAGCGCGTAGCCGCGCGCGATGGCATGCCCGATGCCGCGACCCGAGCCGGTGACCAGGGCGAGCCTGCCTGTCAGGTCGAACGCCGGAACGCCTGGAGCGGTCTGGAGGGGCACGTCAACTCTCCCTTGCAGGTGCGGATCCGAGAACCTCGACGCGTGACGCGCGGACGAGCGACGCGGCCGCGGCCTCCGCCGCCGCCGGGTCCATGGCCGCGATGGCCTCGACGACCTGTTCGTGCCGGTCCAGCGAGGCGGCGGTGTCGGCGGTGAAGAACTGGTGGCGGTCGGAGTAGCGGGCGTGCAGGGTGGCGATGAGGGTCTGCACGAGCTGGCTCAGGACCGCGTTGTCCGCGCCCCGCAGGACCGTGCGGTGGAAGCCGGTGTCGGCCGACACGAACGCGGAGCGGCTGCGTCTTTCGTAGGCGTCCCGCATGTCCCGGAGGTGCTCGCGGAGCGTGTCCACGAGGGCCTGCCGGGCGCCCAGCGCTGCGATCCTGGCGGCGGCGGGCTCCAGGGCCTCCCGCAGCGTCAGCAGCTCGCCGAGCTGGGTGTCGGCGTCGGGGCCGTCCGCCCGCCAGGCGATGACCTGCGGGTTGAGCAGCGCCCAGCTCTCCTGGGGCTGGACGGTGGTGCCGACCTTGTGGCGCGGGCGGACCATGCCGAGCACCTCCAGCGAGCGCAGCGCCTCGCGTACGACCGTCCGGGACACCTCGTACTCGGACTCGACGCGCTCGGGGGAGACGATGCCGCCCACGGGGAAGTCACCGTGGGCGATCCGGCGTCCGAGCGCGTCAACGAGCTGCGCGTGCAGGCCGCCCGGCCGGGCGCTTTCGACCATCGACAACCCCACAAAAGTATGATTAAACACACCATATAACGGCTTGGGTGAGGATGTCCGCCGCGGACGACGCCCGGCATATGACACCGAGGCCGGGCGAAGTTCGCCGCCGTGTCGGTCACGGCCCGGGGCCACCTGAGCGAGAAATATTCATAAATATCAGAACTGTGCGCGTGGGTATTGGTTTTCTGCGCCTTGGCCACATAAAAGCGTAACCGCAGGATTTTGCGCCACTTCAACGCGATTCATAACCCCCCTACGCTGTCCCCGTTCCACTTACGGCGAGGGGGATCACGTGCTCGGAATCGACACCTGCCTGGCGGAGGTCATGTCCATACCGGGGGCGCTGGACGCCATGCTGCTCGACCACACCAGCGGCATGGCGGTGGCCTTCAGCAGTGCCTCGGGCGTGGACGCCGACCGGTCGGCCGCCGCGTTGACCGAGGCGCTGCGGGCCACGACCGACGGCCTCGCCCGCGCGTGCCCGGGCGAGGTCGTCCGCATCGACGACATGCTCGTCACGACGGACAAGGGGCACCATCTGCTCAGGCCGCTGGAGACGGTCTTCGAGGGGCCGCTGGTCATCTACGTACGCCTTGACCTGGAACGATCCAACCTGGCCCTGGCGCGCCACCGCCTGCGGTCGGTCTCCAGCCAGCTGACGACGTGAGTCATGACCAGGCTCGACGCACTCCTGGCCGGGCTGGCGCACGAGCGTTCGACGGGCGCGCTCCGGCTCGGGAGGAACGGCACGATCTTCCTCCACGACGGGCGAGTGACGTACATGGAGTGCGCCCAGACCCCGGGCGTCGAGCGCCTGCTCACGGCCCGAGGTCGGATGACGGAGGCGGCGCTGCGCGGGCTCCAGGCGGACGGCGGCTGCGCGCGGCTCCTGGAGGAGGGGCCGCTCACGCCCGGCGAGCTGCAGTTCGCGGTGCTGGGCGCGGTTCTGGACGCGGCCTTCTTCCTGCTGCCGATCAGCGGGACGCGGCCCAAGTTCCGGCCGGGGGAGCGGCACTGGCTGGGCGGGCAGTGGTTCTTCGAGGTGGCGGGGCTGGTGCGGGAGTGCGCGCGGCGGCGGGCGCACCTCGCCGACATCTGGCCGTCCGCGGAGGTGGACACGCTGCCGGTACGGCCGGTGCCGTGGTTGCCCGGGCACGGGGTGACGCTGACCCGGGTCCAGTGGGAGGTGATCGTCGGCGCCGACCACAAGGCCACGCCGCTGGAGCTGGCCAAGCAGCTCGGGCGATCGGGCTACGCGGTGCTGCTGGCGGTCAGGAGGCTGGCGGCCGCGGGCCTGCTCACCCCACCCGACCCGGGCCGGGCCGCTCCCGCCGACAAGCGGCCCAGGCATGCCGAGCCCGCCGGGACCGCCGAGGCCGCCGAGCCCGATGAGGTCGCCGACGGTGGTGAAGCGCCTGGAGCCTGGCTGCCGAAGCGGGCGCGGCACCCCTACGAGCGGCCGCCCCACGATCCCGGGGCGGTGGCCCAGCCGCTCGGCCCGCCCGTGACGGGAGACCCGACCGATCTGGCGCTGCTGATGCGGCTCAAGAAGGCGCTCGAGGAGCTGGCGTGAGGTTCCCCGTACTCAGGAGGAGGCCACCGGTGGAGCTGCGGAAAGAGGTTCTGGAGGAAATGACGCTCCTGCGCGAGCGCACACCGGACGTGAGCGGAAGCGTCGCCTGCACCGTGGATGGCATACAGATCGCCTGCGACCTCGAAGGAGACCGCGGCGAGCAGACCGCGGCGCTGTCGGCGGCGCTGCTCGCGATGAGCAGGCGGATGCTGACCATGACCGGCCACGGCGCTCTTGAGGAAACGCTCATCTCGGGCACCGCCGGCTTCGTGGCCTTCTACGCCGCCGGCCCCACCATCGTCCTCACAGTCCTGGCCAAGCCCGGCGCGAACGTCGGGCTGCTGCGGCTGGAGGGCAGGAAGACGGCCGCCGGAGTGGCCGCCGTCGCAGCACGTAGGCACTGAACCGTCCCCTGGCAGAAAGGGAGAGAACAATGGCCAGCATGGACGTCTCGCTCAAGGAGATGATGACGATCGACGGCGCCCTCGGAGCGGCGATCGTCGATCATGGGAGCGGCATGGCGCTGGGCACCCTCGGCGGCTCCAAGGACCTGGACCTGCAGGTCGCCGCCGCGGGCAACACGGAGGTGGTCAAGGCCAAGCTCCGCACGATGGACTCGCTCGGTCTCAAGGACAGCATCGAGGACATCCTCATCACGCTCAGCGGCCAGTACCACATCATCCGGCCGATCACGGGGCGCGGGGGGAAGGGGCTGTTCCTTTACCTGGCGCTCGACCGTGGGCGCGCCAACCTGGCCATGTCCCGGCACCAGCTCCGGGGCATCGAGGAGAAACTGGAGGTCTGACCCCGGCCCTCGGGTGGCCCGCCCCCGCTCAACCGCGGGCCACCCACCCTTCCTCTCCACCGCGCCGCCCCACCGCGCCGCGGCGGGCGGGCGGTGGCCGGCCGGTGAGGGGGAGGTCGGTCGTACGGACCGAGACGAGGGTGGCGGCGGCGGTCGCGAGCCGCAGCGAGATGCCGTATTGAAACGGGTTGCAGTTCATCCTTAGGCTGAGCGCATGATCCTGGACCGCTTCCAGATCGGCGGCGCCGCGGCCGTGGTCACCGGCGCGGGCCGGGGCATCGGCGCGGCCACCGCCGTCGCCCTCGCCCAGGCCGGCGCCGACGTCGCGATCTGCGCCCGCACAGAGGACCAGCTCCACGCCATCGCCGAGCAGGTGAAACAGGCTGGGAGACGGGTCCTGGTCGTCCCCGCCGACCTGACGCTCCCGGGCGCCGCGGAGGAGCTCGCGGAGCGGGCCGCGGCCGCGTTCGGCCGCCTGGACGTGGTCGTCAACAACGTGGGCGGTGCGATGCCCCGCGCCTTCCTCGACACGAAACGGAAGCATCTCGAGAACGCGTTCCAGTTCAACGTCGGCGTGGCGCACGAGCTGACCAGGGCCGCCGTCCCGCACCTGCTGAAGGAAGGCGGCGGCGCGGTCGTGAACGTCTCCTCCGCCGTGGGCCGCGTGGCGGGCCGCGGTTACCTGGCCTACGGCACCGCCAAGGCGGCCCTGGCGCACTACACCCGGCTGGCCGCGCTCGACCTGGCCCCCGCCGTCCGGGTCAACGCGGTCGCCGTCGGCGCGGTCGCCACCTCCGCGCTCGACATCGTCATGAACGACGAGGGCCTGCGCGCCCAGATGGAGCAGGCCACGCCGCTGCGGCGGATCGGCGAACCGGAGGACGTGGCGGCCGCCGTGCTCTACCTGGTCTCCCCGGCCGCCCGGTACGTGACGGGCAAGGTGCTCGAAGTGGACGGCGGGATCGACCGGCCCAACCTCGACCTAGGGCTGCCCGACCTGTCATGACTTGGTGAGGACATAGGCGCGGCCGGGGTCGATCGCGACGGTCACGTTCGTGCCCTCGGCCAGCAGGCCCTGCGGATCCGGCCCCGGCACGGTCACCAGCAGGGTGCCCGAGGCGGTCTCCACCTCGTAGTCCACGCTGTGCCCGTGGAAGGCGGCCCGCAGCACCGAGCCGGTCCCGCCCTCGGCGGCCGGGCGGAGCGACAGCGTCTCCGGCCGGACCATGAGGTAGGCGGCGGCGTTCACCTGCACGTCGGGGTGGGCCGCCACCGTCATGGTCCGCCCCAGGGCCGTGACGACCGCGCCGCCCGCGGCCATCCGCTCGGGCACGACCTCGACGAAGTTGGCCCGGCCGATGAAGTCCGCCACGAACACGGTCGCCGGCCGGAAGTAGATGTCGGCGGGGGTGGCCGCCTGCTCGATCCGGCCCCTGTTCATCACCACGACGCGGTCCGACATGGTCATCGCCTCGTCCTGGTCGTGGGTGACGTACAGGCTGGTGATGCCGAGCCGGCGCTGGATGCGGCGGATCTCGGCGCGCATGGCGCCGCGCAGCTTGGCGTCCAGGTTCGACAGCGGCTCGTCGAACAGCAGCACCTCGGGCTGGACGACGAGCGCGCGGGCCAGGGCGACGCGCTGCTGCTGGCCGCCGGACAGCTCGTGCGGGGCACGGTTCTCCAGGCCGACGAGGTTCATGCTGGTGAGGGCGATCTGGAGGGCGGTGTCGGTCTCGTCCTTGGCCCGGTGCTGGGTACGCAGGCCGTAGGCGATGTTCTCGCCCACGGTGAGGTGCGGGAACAGAGCGTAGCTCTGGAACACCATGGCCATCGGGCGGCGCTGCGGCGGCAGCCCGTCGATGACCTCGCCGTCCAGCCGCACGTGCCCGCTCGACGCCTCCTCCAGCCCGGCCACGATGCGCAGCGTCGTGGTTTTGCCGCAGCCGGAGGGCCCGAGCAGCGTGATGAACTCGCCGGGCGCCACGTCGAGCGTGATCGTGTCGACCGCGACGACGGGGGCGCCGGCGCGGCCCAGGAACGCCTTGGTCAGTTTGTCCAGGTGGAGGCGCCCCCTGCGGGTCTCGTCCGTCATCGTTCCTGCCTTCCGGGGGAGCGGTGGAGTGTCGCGGAGCGCCCGACGAGCAGCCGGATGACCCCGAAGCCGGCCAGCACGATCGCGGTCAGCACCGTGCAGTAGGCGAACGCGACCCCGTAGCGGCCGGTGTTGGCGGCGCTGAGGATCTGCGAGGTGATGATGTGCGTGCCCGGGGTGACGAGCAGGATGATCGTCGAGACGGAGGTCATGCAGCGCGCGAAGCCGTAGCTGAGTCCGGTGAGCAGCGCCGGGCGGATCAGCGGCAGCGTGACCTTGCGGAAGGTCCGCAGCGGGCCGGCGCCGAGGTTCCTCGACGCCTCCTCCAGGCTCGGGTGCAGTTGCGACAGCGCCGCCGTGCCCGTACGCAGCCCGGCCGGGACGGAACGGACGACGTACGCCAGCACGATCGCCAGCGCCCCGCCCGCCACCGCGCTGCCGCCCACCAAGCCGGGCAGGACCAGCAGGTCGCCGACGTACCGGGCGGGCCGGTAGGCCAGCACGTAGCCGATGCCGAGCACCGTACCCGGCACGGCCACGCCGAGCGTCCCGGCGAAGTCCAGCCAGCCGCCCGTCCGCGCCAGCTGCCGCACCGCGAGCCAGGCGATGAGCAGCCCGAACCCCCCGGCGACCGGGGTGGCGATCGCCGCCAGCAGGGTCGTGTCCTTCAGCGCCTCCTGGCCCACGCCGAGCAGCACCTCGCGCAGGTGCGTGAACGTGAGCGCGTTGTCCACGCCGAACACCCGCGTGACCCCGCCGGCCACCATGGTGCCGTAGAGGCTGACGATGACCAGCGCGACCAGCACCGCCAGGGCGAGGACGGGCCAGCGCACCCAGCTCGTGACCGGGTGCACGCTGCCGGACGGCCTGCCGGTGATCGTGGTGCGGACCTTGCGGCCCAGCCAGTACCGCTGCGCCACGAACACGCCCACGGACGGCACCAGCAGGATCAGGCTGTAGACGGCCGCGCCCGTGGTGTCGTACTCGCCGGTCACGGCCAGGTAGGCACGGCTGGCCAGCACCGTGTAGTCGCCGCTCACGACGAGCGGGTTGGCCAGGTCCGCGACGGCCTCCACGAACAGCAGCAGGAACGGCGCCGCCAGCCCCGGCGCGAGCAGCGGCAGCATGACGGTCCTGAAGACGCGCCACCGGGACGCGCCCATGGTCATCGCGGCCTCCTCCATGGCCGGATCGAGGCCGCGCATCATGCCGAGCAGCCCCAGGTAGGCGACGGGGAACAGCGACAGCGACTGGACGAACACCAGCCCGTCCAGCCCGTAGACGTCGTACTCGACGCCCAGCAGGTCGTGCGTCACCATCCCGCGCCGGCCGAACAGCACGATCGTGGCCGTGGCCACCGCGAACGGCGGGCTCACCACCGGCATCAGCGCGACGAGGTGCAGCAGCCGCTTGCCCGGCACGTCCAGCCGGGTCTGCACGAAGGCGAACAGGAAGCCGATCGCCGTGCCGCACAGGCCGACCAGCACGCCGAGGACGAGCGTGTTCCAGAGGATCCGCAGGTCGACCGGCGAGGTGAAGAACCGGGCATAGCGCGGCCACGCCTCGGCCGACAGCGCCGAGGCGAGCACCGTGCCGAGCGGGAAGACGCTGCCGACGAGGACGAGGACGACGCAGGCGGCGATCGCCAGCGCGACGCTGGTCTCGCGGTGCCGCCTGCGCCGCGCCCGCGAGTGCCGCGCGTGCGGGGAGTCGGCGAGTGGGCTCATCTGGGGGCCTTCGCGATCTCGGCGTCGAAGCGCCGGGTCAGGTGGAGCTTGCGGGCGCCCGCGGCGGAGCTGTCGTAGTCGATGAGCTTCAGCGCGGCCAGGTCGGCGGTCTTGTCCGACCGCTTCGCGGCCGGATTGGTCGGCGCCTGGTACGAGTGGACGGTCGGCCCGACCTCCTGCGCCCCCGGCGTCAGCGCCCAGTCGATGTACTTCTTCGCGCCGGCCACGTTGTGCGCCCCCTTGAGCAGCGCCACGCCGCCCACCTCGTAGCCCGTCCCCTCGGCCGGGAACGTGACCTGCAGGTCGGTGAAGCCCTGCTCCCGCGTGGCCACGCAGTCGTGGGAGAACACGACGCCCACGCCGACCTCGCCCCTGGCGGCCTGCTGCGCGGGCGCCGCGCCGGACTTGCTGTACTGCAGCACGTTCGGGTGCAGCCGCCTCATGTACGCCAGCGCCCCGTCGTCGGCGCCCCCGTGCAGCTCCACCTGCGTCCACAGCGCCGTGTACGCGGTGCCGGACGTGGAGGGGTGCGCGATGCCGACGTTCTGCCTGAGCGCCGGGTCCAGCAGGTCCTCCCACGAGGTGGGCGCCCGCACGTGCTTCTCGGCGAGGACCTGGGTGTTGTCGCAGAAGCCGAGCACACCCACGTACACGCCGGTCCAGGTGCCGTCGGAGTCCTTGTATCGGTCGGGGATGGCGGCCGCGTTCGGCGAGACGTAGTCCTGCAGGAGGCCGTCGTCGGCCGCCGCGGCGTACCCGTCGGCCGGGCCGCCGTGCCAGACGTCGAACTCCGGATCGGCCCGCCCCGCCTTGATCCGGGCGAGGGCCTCACCGCTGGACAGGCGGACGAACTCCGCCGGGATCCCCGTCTCGGAGGTGAAGACGGAGGTCATCGCCGCGCACCACTCCTCGGTGGCGCCGCACGCGACCACCACCTTCCCGGCGTCGGCGCTCACCGCTCCGGGGGCGCGCGTGCACCCGCAGCAGGCGAGCACGAGGGCGGCGCCGATCGACAGGACCGGACGTGAGCGGGCAAGAGGTGAAGCCATCGTCGACCTCCTGGAGCGGCTGAAGGGTTGCCATGCCGCAAAGCTAGGCCGCGGGGCGGGCCCCGCCGGTGACAGCGCGGTGAGCGTTGGTGACGGCGCCGTCACCTACCGATCGGGCTGGTCGGGCATCATGTAGCCGGCGCCGCGCACCGTCTGCACGTACGAGGCGGCGTCGAGCGCCTCCAGCGCCGACCGCAGCCGGTAGACGGTGGATTTGACCACGTCCCGCCCACCGGTCAGGTTGGTGGTGCCCCACACTTCCCGCAGCAGGTCCTGCCACGACTGCGGGGTGCCCCGCCGCGCGGCGAGATGGGCGAGCAGCCTGCACTCGGTGTCCGTCAGGGTCAGCCGCCGCCCGCCGATCGTGACGGTGTGCCGGGCGGCGTCGATGACCAGGTCGCCGACCCGCAGCAGCGCGGGGCCGGTGTAGCGGCGCAGCACGGCCCGCGCCCGCAGGACGAGCTCCCTCGGGTGGAACGGCTTGGTCACGTAGTCGTCCGCGCCCCGCTCCAGCCCGGCGATGACCTCCTCGGGCCGGGAGAGCGCGGTGACCAGCACGATCGCGACATTGGGGTACTTGGCTTTGATCAGCTCACAGAGGGAGAGCCCGTCGAGCGCCGGCATGAGCACGTCGAGCACGACCAGGTCCACGTGGTGGGTGCGGAGCAGGTGCATGGCGGTCGCGCCCTCATGCGCCTCGATCACGTGGAAGCCCTGCGTCGTGAGCGCGAAGGCGATGATCGCGGTCATCTGGGGTTCGTCGTCGACGACGAGTGCGGTGGACATGGAGGCTCTCCCTAGCCCGGCAGCGTGAACAGGAAGGTGGTGCCGTGCATCGACGTGGTGTCCACCATGATGGATCCGCCGTGCAGCTCGATGATCGTCTTGGTGATGACCAGGCCGAGCCCGGTGCCGTCGGCCAGCGGGCGGCCGGTCACGAACCGCTGGAACAGGCGCCGCCGCTGCTCCCTGGTCATTCCCGCCCCGTCGTCCGTGACGTACACCGCGATCCCCGTGTCGATGACGGCCACCCGCACGTCGATGCCGCCGCCCACAGTGGTGAACCGGCCGGCGTTGGACAGCAGGTTGGTCAGGGCCTGCACGATCAGCATGGGGTCGGCCTGGATACGCGGCGTGACCTGCGGGGTGTCGAGAGTGATGTGCTGCTTGCGCTCGGCGCACAGGGCGCGCATGGCGATGACCACGTCGCGCGCCACGACCGAGACGTCCACCTGCTCCAGCCGCGGCGTGAACAGCCCCGCCTCGATCTTGGCCTGGGTGAGCAGGCTCTCGCACAGCGCGATGACCTGCGCGCACTGCTGGTCCACGATGGTGATGAAGCGCTGCTGATCCGGGGTCAGCGGCCCGGGGCTGCCCTCTCCCAGCAGGTCCGCCGCTCCCTTGATCATGCTGAGCGGCGTACGCAGCTCGTGGCTGAGCGCCGTCACCTGCTCGGCCCGCCGCTCGACCAGCTCGCCCAGCCTGGCCAGCTCGGCCTGCTGGGCCACGGCTGCCCGCCGCATGGCGGCCACCGCCAGCCCGGCGCCGCCGAGCAGCCCGGCGAGCGCCGCCGGCGCCGGCCACGTCCCGGTCAGCACCGCCGCCACCGCGCCCGCGACCCCGATCACGCCGGTCAGCAGGGGTAATCGCGGCGACCTGGCGATGCCGGACAACTCCTTCCATCCCATCCACGCCTCCCTCGCCGAAACGTGCGGCATCGTGAAAAGGATGACGTACCGGTACGCATGGCGGAAGCGGTGATCCGACGGGGTGTCAGGAATACCCCGCCGGGCCTGACACACTGGGAGATATGGGACCAAAAACTGGCAGTGAGCTGGGGAACTTCCTGCGGGCCCACCGCGCGCGGGTGACCCCCGCCGAGGCCGGTCTCACGGCCGGTCCCGGCCTGCGGCGCACGCCCGGGCTGCGCCGGGAGGAGCTGGCCACTCTGGCCGGGGTCAGCATCGACTACTACACGCGCCTGGAGCGCGGCAAGGAGACCCGGCCCAGCCCGTCCGTGGTCGACGCGCTCGCCCGTGCCCTCCTGCTGGACGAGCGCGAGCATGAGCACCTGCGGGACCTCGCCGCGTGCGCCGCCCGCCCCGCGCCCGAACCGTCGTCCCCGCCCAGCCGGTCGGTGCCGTCCGGGATCAAGCTGCTGCTGGAGAGCCTGCGGCCCAACCCCGCGCACGTGGTCAGCCGCACCATGGACGTGCTCGCCTGCAACCCGAGCGGGATGCGGCTGTTCGCCGGGATGGAGAAGTGGCCGATCACGCAGCGCAACGTGGTCCGCTACGTCTTCCTCCACCCCGACGCCCCGGACCTGTTCGACGACTGGGACGAGCAGATCCGGGCCTGCGTCGGCCGCCTGCGCGCGCTGGCCGGCACCGAGCCGGACGCCCCCGACCTGGGCGAACTGGTGGACGAACTGCTGTCCAAGAGCCCGGAGTTCGCCCGCCTGTGGGAGCGTTACGACGTGCGGGCGCACACTCAGGGCCGCAAGACCTTCCACCACCCGGACGTCGGCGATCTCACCCTCGGCTACCAGTCCATGCAGCTGGAGGGCACCCCCGGCCACCGCCTGGTCGCCTACTACGCCGAGCCCGGCACGCCCGAGTACGACGCCATGGTCCTGCTCGACCTGGCCGCCTCCGAGCACGCCTCGAAGCCCGCCGCGGACCACCGCCACCCGTGACCCACGGATTATGAGAACCGAGCCCCGAGCCGGGTCGTGACCCGGCGGAGCTTCCTGGGCGCGCCGGGCGGGTACGGCTCGCGGGTGTGCAGCAGGGTCTGGTTGTCGGCGATCACGACGTCGCCGGCCTGCCAGCGGTGGGCGTACATGTGCCGGGGGTCGTAGAGCGCCCGGCGGATCCCCTCGATGATCCGCGCGGCGTCGTGGCCCGCCGGCGGGCGCGGCAGCGTGGTGGTGGTCGGGTTGATGATGACGACGTCCTCGGGAACGGGCTCGGAGAACCTCAGGGTCGGATGGCCGAGACGCGGATGGGGCACGACGAGCGGCACCTCGCACGTCACCACCTCGCCGCCGGCGGTGGGCCGTTCGTAGCGGAACGTCAGGCCCTCCCACAGCGCCCGCGTCTCCGGGTCGGCGCCGGCCAGGACCAGTGTTGTGTCGCAGAACAGCGTCGCCCCGCCCACGGCCGGGTCGGTGGCCCGCAGGCACTGGAAGATCTGCAGGTCGGGCGCGCTCCCGGCGTTCATGTAGAGGCCGTCCCAGTGGATCGGCATGAACCCCGTCTCGAAGAGGTGATCCTCCGGCTCGGCGTGCGCCTCCACGTAGAACGTCCGGCTGCCGTTCCACGCCACCGGCTCGCCCAGCCCACCGGCGAACTCCTCGAACTCCTCGTCGGTCGCGGCCCCCGTGAAGCCCCGCAGGACGACCAGGTGATGCTCGCCGACCAGGTCCAGGAGCCGCTCCGGCGGCAGCCCGGCGAGCCGGGCGTCCCCGCCGCCCAGCAGTCGCGCGCCGAACGGCTCCTGCCGCCGGACGTCGATGGTCGGATCGGACGGGGGTGAGACGGACATCGACGCGCCTGCCTTCGGTGGTCTCCGGTAGTACGTTCGCCGGATCAATACCCCCGCACGCAGCCGCTCATTTACGGAGAGTGATATACCGTTACGTTCGGCAATCTTTCGTGGTCGGTGAGGAGTGCGATGAGTTCCGCGCCCGAGGTCGTCCCGCCGTCGGCCGTGGTGGTCTTCTCCGGCGGGCTGGACTCCACGGTGCTGGCCGCCCACTACCGCGCGACCCACCGCCTGCTGCTGATCTCCTTCGACTACGGCCAGCGCAACGGCCCGCGGGAGCTGGCGGCCGCCCGGGAGGTGGCGGCCCACCTGGAGGCCGAGCACCACACGATCACGATCACCGGTCTCGGCCCCCTGCTGACCGGCTGCTCGCTCACCGACCGCGCCCAGGACGTGCCGACCCTCGTGCCCACCGGCGCCGCCCTGCGCTCCATCACCATCCCCAACCGCAACGCCTTCATCGCCGACATGGCCGTGGCCGTCGCGATGGCCCGCCGCGCCGACGTGGTGGCGCTCGGCATCCACCGCACCCCGGAGGGCCATCCGATGCCCGACGGCAGGCCCGACTTCTTCGACGCCTACCGCGAGACGATCCGCCTCGGCGGCCGCGGGTTCCACCTTCCCCGTATCGAGACGCCTTTCCTCGGCATGCTCAAGGAGGACGTCGTCGCCTACGGCCTGCGCCTGGACGCGCCGATGGGCAGGAGCTGGACCTGCTACCTCGACGGCCCGGCCCACTGCGGCGTGTGCCTGGCGTGCGTGTCACGCAGGGACGCCTTCTCGCTGAGCGGAGCGCCCGACCCGACCGTCTACGAAGGCGAGGCCCGTGATGACGCATCAGATCTGCGTACGGCATAACTTCGAGACCGCGCACCGGCTCCCGCACCTGGCGGGCAAGTGCGTGAACCTGCACGGCCACTCCTGGTGGGCCGAGGTCACGGTGCGGGCGGCCTGCTTGAGTGACGAGCAGACCGTGGTGGAGTTCGGCGCGTTCAAGAAGGCTCTGCGGGCTTTCGTCGACGAGCACCTCGACCATGGCGCCATGCTGGGGATCGATGACCCGCTGGCCTCGCTCCTGGTGGCCCATGGCAGCAAGGTCTACCTGTTCGGCGAGCACCCGTACGCCAGGGATCTGCCGTATCCCACGGTCGAGGCGGTGGCGGTGATGCTCGGCAGGGCCGCGCAGAGCCTGCTGGCCGGCCTGCCGCACGCCGCGGGCGCCGCCGTGGCCAGGGTGAAGGTGACCGAGACGCACGTCAACGCCGCGGAGTTCCGGCCGCAGGCCGGCGCGACGCCCGCCACCCGGCCGCCGGCCGCCGACACGGTCAGCGGTGCGTGACCGCGGCCATCGCCCGATGCACCGCCCCCGACCCGCCACCACCTCCTCAGTTCGCCAGCACCGCCTCCCTCGGCCCGCCGCCATAGCCCTCGGCCCGTCGCCGCCTCCTCGGTTCGCCGCCACCGCCCCACTCGGCCCGCCGTCCTCGTCCGGGGGGAGTCGTGGTGTTGAAGTTGACGACGGCTAGGAGGGTGTGCGATCCTAAGGCGGGAGAGAGGTTGACATCAACATTAAATGTTGCCATCCATGTCCCTCTCGGTTTATGCTGCCATTCCGCGCTGCCTTTCGACGCCTCATGTCCCGGTGACTGCCGGGCGCTCGGCATGCGCGCATTCAGTCCCGCCGTCAGCTCCCGGAAGGACATCTGTTGGCAGCCTCGCGCAACGCCTCCGCCGTACCCGCTGGTCCCCGTCGCGTGTCATTCGCGCGCATCCAGGAGCCCCTCGAAGTTCCTGACCTTCTCGCTCTGCAGACCGAGTCGTTCGACTGGCTGCTCGGAAACGAGAGGTGGAAGGCCCGGGTAGAGGCGGCTCGCCAGGCCGGGCGCAAGGACGTCCCGGCTCAGTCGGGCCTCGAAGAGATCTTCGAAGAGATCAGTCCGATCGAGGACTTCTCGGGGACCATGTCCTTGTCGTTCCGCGACCACCGATTCGAGCCGCCGAAGTACTCAGTGGATGAGTGCAAAGACAAGGACATGACCTTCTCCGCCCCGATGTTCGTGACGGCGGAGTTCATCAATAACACCACCGGTGAGATCAAGAGCCAGACGGTGTTCATGGGCGATTTCCCGCTCATGACGCCGAAGGGCACGTTCATCATCAACGGCACCGAGCGTGTCGTGGTCTCGCAGCTGGTCCGTTCGCCCGGTGTCTACTTCGAACGCAATGTCGACAAGACGTCCGACAAGGACCTGTTCGGCTGCAGGGTCATCCCGTCGCGGGGTGCCTGGCTGGAGTTCGAGATCGACAAGCGCGACAGCGTCGGTGTGCGCATCGACCGCAAGCGCAAGCAGGCCGTCACGGTGCTGCTCAAGGCGCTGGGCTGGACCAGCGAGCAGATCCTCGAGAAGTTCGGCCAGTACGAGTCGATGCGGGCCACCCTGGAGAAGGACCACACGGTCGGCCAGGATGACGCGCTGCTGGACATCTACCGCAAGCTGCGGCCGGGTGAGCCGCCGACCAAGGAGTCGGCGCAGACCCTGTTGCAGAACCTCTATTTCAACCCCAAGCGGTACGACCTGGCCAAGGTCGGTCGTTACAAGGTCAACAAGAAGCTCGGCTCGGACACCGACATCAACGTCACCGTCCTGACCGAGGAAGACATCGTGGCGATGGTCGAATACCTGGTGCGGCTGCACGCCGGTGCGGAGCCGGCGGACCGGCCGCTGGAGACCGACGACATCGACCACTTCGGCAACCGGCGGATCCGTAACGTCGGCGAGCTCATCCAGAACCAGGTCCGCCTGGGCCTGGCCCGCATGGAGCGCGTCGTTCGCGAGCGCATGACCACGCAGGACGTCGAGGCGATCACGCCGCAGACCCTGATCAACATCCGCCCGGTCGTGGCGTCCATGAAGGAGTTCTTCGGCACCTCGCAGCTGTCGCAGTTCATGGACCAGACCAACCCCCTGTCCGGCCTGACGCACAAGCGGCGGCTGAACGCCCTGGGCCCCGGTGGTCTGTCCCGTGAGCGGGCCGGCTTCGAGGTCCGCGACGTGCACCCGTCCCACTACGGCCGGATGTGCCCGATCGAGACCCCCGAAGGCCCCAACATCGGCCTCATCGGCTACCTCGCCTGTTTCGGCCGGCTCAACGCCTTCGGCTTCATCGAGACGCCCTACCGCAAGGTCGTCGACGGCAAGGTCACCGAGCAGATCGACTACCTCACGGCCGACGAGGAAGACCGCTACGTCAAGGCGCAGGCCAACACGGTGCTCAACGCCGACGGCTCGTTCGCCGAGTCCCGCGTCCTGGTCCGCACCAAGGGCGGTGAGACCGAGCTCATGCGGGCCGAGGAGGTCGACTACATCGACGTGTCGCCGCGCCAGATGGTGTCGGTGGCCACGGCCATGATCCCCTTCCTCGAGCACGACGACGCCAACCGCGCGCTCATGGGCGCGAACATGATGCGCCAGTCGGTGCCGCTGCTGAAGAGCGAGTCGCCGCTGGTCGGCACCGGCATGGAATACCGTGCCGCCACTGACGCCGGCGACGTCATCAGCGCCGGGAAAGCCGGTGTGGTCGAGGAGGTCTCCGCCGACTACATCACGATCTCGAACGACGACGGCACCAGCACGACACATCGGCTGGCGACCTTCGACCGCTCCAACCAGGGCACGAGCTTCAACCAGAAGCCCATCGTCGCCGAGGGTGACCGGGTGGAGGTCAACCAGGTCATCGCCGACGGTCCCTGCACCGACAAGGGCGAGATGGCGCTGGGCAAGAACCTCCTGGTGGCGTTCATGCCGTGGGAGGGTCACAACTACGAAGACGCGATCATCATCTCGCAACGGCTGGTGCAGGACGACGTGCTGTCCTCGATCCACATCGAGGAGCACGAGGTCGACGCCCGCGACACCAAGCTGGGCCCCGAGGAGATCACCCGGGAC
>NZ_JBSFNK010000049.1:0-75453 GCF_053587055.1 Nonomuraea sp. NPDC003707
CAGCCGGAGGGGAGCCTGCCGGAGCCGGCGCCCGAGTTCGTGGCCCACTACCAGGGGCTGATGGCGAGTCCGCCGCCGGCTGATCGGCGTGAGCGGATCGAGGCGATGATCGCCGAGCAGCGGGTGTTGCATGGTACGGGGTTGCCGTTCGACGAGGATGCCGCCCGTCGGCTGCAGGAGCGCATCTGTGACCGGGCCCGGGATCTGGATGCGGTGGTGAACCATCGCCTGGCTGCGATGGCTCAGCCGGACTTCGAGCCGGTGGGCGTGCTGGATCGGGTGAAAGCGCCCACGCTGGTCATCGAGGGCACTCATGAGCCGGCCAAGCCGGGTCATGGTGCGATCATCGCCGAGGGGATCCCGGGGGCGCGGTTGATGATGGTGGAGGGTATGGGGCACACACTGCCGCCGGAGGTGCACGAGGAGTTGGCGGCCGCCATCCTCGCGCACACCTCCGAAGTCAGGACGTGAGCCGCCCGCTCGGCACGACCACGTACTGCCGCAGGTACAGGTCCCGGAAGCTCACCGGGCCGCGCGGGCCGGGCACCCGGTCGATGTTGATGCCGGTCTCCGGCAGCCGCAGCAGCTTGAAGCCGTCGAGGAGCCGGGTGGTGGAGTTCCAGAACACCCCGGAGCCGGCGTAGGCGTCGATGAACTCCGCGGCGGCCGCCGGATCCTCGGTCGCGACGGCGGCCGCCAGCCCGGAGGTCTCCTCGTTGGCGATCCGGGCCGCGTGCAGCGGGCCGTCGGCGGCGTCGACGGTCACGGTGGCCGCGCGCTCCGGGTCGAGCGACCACTCGTACCCGCGCGGGTGGGCGTGCGGGGGCAGGGACGCGCCGATGCCCAGGCGGTCCAGGGCCTCGAGGACGCCGGGCAGCCGCTCGTCGTAGCAGGACCGGTCGATGAGCAGCAGGTTGAGCCGGTTGCACACGCCCAGCCGGTCGAGGCTGCCGGCGATGAGCCGGTGGACGGTGTCGTCGTCGGCGGCCGCGTGGATGTAGAGGACGCCGCCGCCGTCGGCGTGCGCGAGGGTGCGCACGCCGTGCCTGGCGGCCTCGCGGCCGAGGTCGCGGGTGCTGTCGCCGCTGCCGCGCAGGATGACCAGCGGGATGAGCTCGGGCAGCGACACCAGCGCGTACGCCGCCGAGCGGTCCTCGCTCGGCACCAGCTGGACGGCGTCCGGGTCGAGGCCGGCGTCGGCGAGGGCCGGCGCGATCACGTGCTCCACGATGGCCCGGGACGAGCGCAACGCGGCCGAGCCGGTCCGCAGGACGCCCGCGTTGCGTGATTTGAGGAACTGCGAGGCGATGTCGAGGGTGACGTTGGGACGCGCCTCGAAGTTCGCGCCGATCACCCCGACGGGCCGGCGGCGTTCGAGCAGGGTCAGGTGGTCCGGACGTTCCTCGAGGACCTTGTCGCGGGGCTCGTGCGGCACGTCCGCCAGGGTGCGGAGTTCCGCCGCCATGCCGTCCAGCCGTGCGCCGGTGAGGCGCAGGCGGTCCTGGAGGGCGGGTGACATTCCGGCGGAGACGGCTGCGGCGAGATCCTCCTCGTTGGCGGAGACGAGGGTGCCCCGTGCGGTGCGCAGCCGCTCGGCCATGCCGCGTAGCGCGGTGTCGATGTCGGCGTCCGTCGCGCGTTCGAGAGCCGGGGAGCTCTGTCGGGCCCGGATCGCGCAGGTGCGCACCGCGTTGTCGGTGGAGCTGGTCAAGGGCGTCCTTTCGCCGGTGGGGCGCGGGGGCGAGGTGGAGTCGATCGTAGCATTGTTCAACAATTCCCTTATTGAACGCCTACGAGCACCGGCCACCCGCCCTGCCGGGTGAAGGTCGCGGCGGTGGGCATGCGGAGTTCGAGCCGTTCTCCCCGGGACCTGGCCAGGAGGCGGAAGTCGCCGAGGAGGCGATCGCCCACCGTCACGGAGCGGTCGACCCGCAACGACTCCAGCACCCACATGTGGGCGTCGAAGATCTGCTGGACGGTGAACTCCGCCTCCCGTCCGTTCGGGATCAGCTCGGTGAGCAGGCGGGTCTTGAGGGAGTGGACATAGGCGATGGCGTTGCCGGGCATCTTGGCGGCGATCGCCGGGTTCTTGGGAATGACCATGGCCATGCCCTCGCCCTTTTCGTTGAACGCGGTCTGCACGCGCGGATCGTTGCGCCAGAAGCGCTGTTCGAGGATGTGGTCCACCTCGTACAGGTCGCCCCGGCCGCGGTTGAGCTTGGCCAGGGTCCGGTAGTCCTCGACGCGTCCGGCGAGCCGGTCGTAGTGTGCGATGTCGGCGGCGCTGAGCTGGCGCAGCCGGCTGTCGGTCTGCTTGGCTCGTTTGAGTGTTTCGGCCCAGTCGGTGCCGAGTTCGCTCTCCAGTTCTTTGATGAAGCGGGACTTGCCTCGCTGGCTGAGCGCCCACGAGACCGGGTCGAGGCTCTGCGCGATTCCCCGGGACAGTTTCCTGTTGGTGAAGGCGTTGAAGCCGGCCGCCAGGCGGGGGTTGCGGAAGGTCTTGAAGTTGCTGGTCAGGAGCCGTTCCACGATGCGCCGGTCGAGCTCTCGCAGGTAGGCGTTGCCGACGAGGTCGTGGAAGCGCCTGAGCACCTGATCCATCGAGAGCTTGCCCGCCGCGAAGCGGGTGAGCGTCCGGGCGAGGTCGGTCGCGCCTTTGACGTCGATGCTCCCGACGGCCTCGAGGAACTCGCGTTCGGCGACGCGCCCGACTTCGCTGATCACGTCTTCTTCGAGCACCTTGGCGAGCTTGGTCGCTTTGAGCTCGGTTCGTACGGACTGTAGGACCGCGCGGGGCAGCGCCTTGGCGAAGGGCAGAGCCGACAGCACGCCGTACGCGAGGATCTGCGTGCCGGTCACCTCGTTGCCCCAGAAGTCCTTGCCGGTCGCGAGCTGGAAGGCGATCTGCGACAGGTCGTACAGGACGTTGATGTACGGGACGAACTGGATGGCCAGCTCGAAGAGGAAGATGAGCCCCTGGTGTTCCGGGGCGAAGTGGACCTCGACCTCCTTGGGCTGGAAGGTGGTGTTGTCGAGCACGGTTCCCTGCGGCGGGAAGCGCGGGATGAACGAGTCGTCCAGCCGCAGGGTCTGCACATCGATGAACCCGGCCATGTCCGGCGAGGCCGCCGCGTGCACGATCACGTTGTGGGTGTGCACGACGCGCACGACGACGCGGTCGCCGAAGATGTTGTCCTCGTCCTCGTGCGAATGGACGACGATGTCGTAGACGAAGGCCGCCGGTCTGCCGGCCTGCCGGTTGTCGATGTCGATGGTGACCACGTAGCCGTTGAGCACGTTCCTGATGACCACGCCGAGCGGTTTCGTCGTCACGTTGACCGTGATCGCCTGGGCGAAGAAGTCGCCCCGGCGGCCGGCCTCGTCGTCGGCGAAGGGGCCGACCGTGAACGGCTGGGGGAGCAGCCGCCACAGCTCGATGACGGACTGGTCGGGCTGGGGGATCAGGTCGTCGTCCTGGGGGCGCACGATCTCGACCAGGGGAGAGCGCGGGCCGAGCACCCCCAGGAGGTCGGCGGCCGTGCCGCCCATGCGTCTGGTGGTCACGGTGACCTGCCGGGCGAGCGCGAGCCAGATGACGGGGAAGGTCCGTTCCCCGGCGGGCGGCAGGTATCGCCAGGTGAAGGGCTGGTGGCCGGTCTGGTTCCAGGGCGGCGCGGTGAGCGTGATCTCCAAGGTGGCGCCGCGGACCGGGTCGGCGACGTCGGCGTGGAAGGTCAGGACGCCGCGCCCCTTTCCCGGCTCGACGTACCCGGTGAGCAGGGGGCCGGCCAGGACGGCCGGCACGACGGGATCTGCCATGTCCTAGACCTCGACCCACTCCCCGTCGGAGTCCTGCTCCCAGCGGGGCAGCTGGTCGTCCTGGCGCAGCTTCAGCAGCGAGGTCGGCACCCGCACCAGCCACGGGTCCCCCTGCGGGACCTCGGTGCCCGGCCGGTCGAGACGCTCGGCGATCTCGTCGGCGATGGGCAGGTACAGGGGGTTGGAGATGGTCGGCAGCGGGCCGCCGTTCCAGATCTCGCCGAAGGTGAGGAAGTGGTCGATGGCGCCCTCGAAGCCCGGCCGGGCCGGCACCGAGACCCGGCAGAACCCGGCGCGGAGGAAGTCGGCGAACGCCGGATCCGGGTCGTCGAACCCGAGCCGCTCCTCCCACTGGTCCTTGCGTCCCCAGAAGTAGGGGTAGGTCACGAACGTCATGTGCTCCCACTCGAAGGCCTGCTCGAAGAAGCGCACGTACGGGCCCTCGCCGGCGGCCTCGAACACGTTGATCTCCGGGAGCCCGTTGGCGGGGGAGATCTCGATGGAGTCGAACAGGTCGTAGTGCTGGTCGGTCAGGATGCTGACGCAGTTCTTCTTCAGCTCCGTCTGCATGAGGGCGAGATTGGCGGCCGGGTTGCGGCCCTGGATGTCCACGCCTGCCCGCAGCTGCAGCGCCGCCAGTTTCTCCTCGTAGTCGGCCACGGCCGCCTTGTGCGCCGTCTCCAGCTTGGCGTGGGTCTCCAGCCGCCACTTGTCCATGGCCCGGTCGGTGCGCTGGCACTTGACCTCGACGGCCACCGCGACCTGCGAGAGGTGGAAGGTGTCGATGCCCACGGCGACCGAGTCGCGTTCGTCGTCCAGCGCGGTGGTCCACAGCCAGTTGCCGTCGGGCATCCGGTGCGTACGCCGCCCGACCACGACGTCCACGGAGTTGTCGCTCTCCCAGATGTTGCGCACGACGCCCACGCTGGCGTACACGGCCCGGTAGCCCTCGTCGATGCTGATCTGGCCCGAGTGGTTGTAGTTGGTGTCGCTGTCGCCGCCGCCGGCCTTGAAGTCCAGCGACTTGGTCTTGAACAGCTCGGGCGGCGGCGCGACGTCGGTCGCGCCGGTCTGCTTGACCCAGTACTGGTAGTTGCTCTCGGTGATCTGGCCGGGGTTGAGCGGGAAGTCCGGCGGCTTGATCAGGTTGCGGGCGGCGGCGTTGGTCTGCTGCATGGCCGCGATGAGGAAGGCGGCGGGCTCGGGCACCATGAAGTCGAACATCGCCCGCAGCCCGTAGTTGAACATCTGGGCCTGGTAGACCTTGTTGACCCACTGGTAGACGCCCGAGACGTTCTGGGAGCTGCGGGTGTTGTCCAGCTCGTGGGTGTTCTTCTCGATGGTCTCGGTCGTGGTGGTCAGCTGGGTACGGGTCAGCACCCTTTCGGCGATCTTGCGTGAGGTCCGTTCGGTGACGTCCTGCGAGAACGTGGCGGCCGACCGGGTGGCCTCCTGCTTGCTGCGCGCGATGGAGCCCTCGGCGCTGGCGGAGAACTCCACGACCGGGCCGTACCTGCCGGAGATGTTCAGCCCGGCCTTGAGCGCGACGTCCTCCTTGACCGTCTGCTCGGTCTCCCTGGTCATCTCGAAGCGGTCGGTGGTCTGCAGGTCCCGGTCCTCGCTGGTGTTGGTCTCCTGCTCGTTGATCGTGATCAGCTCGGTGGTGTCGCGGCGGCTGTGGTCGCGCACCTTGTGCTCGCCGCGCAGCACGTTCTCGATGTGCGCGACGTCGGCCGACTCGTACCCCGTCAGCTGCTGCTTGATCACGAGCAGGTCGGCGATGCCGGCCGGGGCGACCTCGCCCTTCGTGTGCGGGACGCGGCCGTCCAGCGGGATCGGCGGCAGCGGGACGGTGCCGCCGGTCCCGAGAGTTCCCCAGCCGGTCGTGACGGGGGTCTGCACGGTCACGAGCGCCTCGCCGACGCGTAGGAACGACTGCCGCACCGGATGTCCCGCGACCGCCTCCAGCTGGTTCACCGTCGCCGCCAGGTCGGCTTCGAGGCGGTTGCTGAGCCGGTCGAGCGGCACGGCGGTCAGGTCGAGGCCGCGTTCGGTGAGCACCGTGCGGGTGGCCTCGGACAGCTGCCCGCCGGCCGTCGGCAGGAGCACGAACCCGACCTCGGGCGTCGGGGTCGGCCGGAACTCCGTGCGGCCGCGCAGCACGGGAGCGGGCGTCTGCAGCAGGGACTGCGCCACCGGCGCGCTGACCACGTCGGAGGTCTCCGGCGTGTCCGTGCCCGTCTCCGCCGCCTCGCCGATGATCGGGGTCGGGGCCACCCGCTCGCGCAGGTTGCCGTGGAAGGCGCTCAGCGCGGTGGCCACGTTCGTCAGCCGTACCTGGTCCGGCGGCTGCACGAGGGCGCTGGTCGTCTGGGACGTGACGTGGAAGTGCTCGGCGTTCAGCTGGGCCAGCTCGCCCAGCGCCGTCCGCAGGTCCGCGTGCCGGGCCAGCAGGTCGTCGACCTCCTGACGGCGCGCGGCCACCGCCTCCTCGCGCCGGCCCCGTACCGACTCCTCGGCCTCGCGGGTCGACAGCCTGGAGGTCAGGCCGAGGTCGAACGGCAGGCGGAGCGAGCGCCGCCGCCAGCGCCGCAGCTCCTGCAGGTCCTTGGGGAACTTGTCGTCGTCGGCGTGGCGCACGATGACCTCGGCCGTACGAAGCTGGCGGGCGAGCTGCTCGATGGGCCGCGCGTGCTCCTCCTGCAGCACCTTGATCGCCACGAGGCTGTCCTTGAGCCTCCTGACCGCGTTCTGGAAGTCCTCCAGGCCGGTCACCTGGTTCGGGCTCATCCCGAACACGTCGTCGATCGCCTGCCGCACCATCTCCGGTGAGGCGGACACGTCGACGTCCTCCATCTCGTCGAGGCGTCCGGCGAGCTGGTCGAGCTCGGCGCCCAGCGGGGTGTCCGCCGGGTCGCCGATGAACTCCGGCCCCGCCACATACGCGGTGGCGGCCGCTTCGACGGCGGTACGCCGCTGGGCCGCCCCGACGGCCTCGCGCAGCGCCTCCTGGAACGGCGTGTCCTGGGCCAGCGGGACGCTGGGAGTCTCCGGGTCCTGGGCCACGGCCGGCCGGGTGAGCATCAATCGGAAGAGATTTTCCATGGGCTTGTTTTTCCTCCGCCCCCGTGTTTCGAGGCGCCGCGTCCGTGCGGCGTCTCGCCTGTGCTGACTGAGGCGTTCCATGCCGTTCCGGCCGGGGACAGGAGGGGTGGGCCGGATCGGGCGTGGCACCGCAAACCCGTCCGACACCGCGTGATAGATGTGAGCTGACACCTCCCCCCACCAGCGGCGAGGGGGACACATGACCATGATCAGCTTCGATCACAGGGCCACCGGCTACAGCCTGGCGCAGGCGCGCTGCCTGGCCTACGCCGCCGAGCTGGCCTACAAGGACGAGGAACGGGTCAGGGCCACGGCGAACGACTGGGGTTTCGACCGGGTCACCTCTTTCCGCGTGCCGCACACCCCGCCGTTCCCGCTGGTGGACACGCAGGCCTACATCGCGGCCAACGACCGCATGATGGTCGTGGCGTTCCGCGGCACCCAGCCCGAGGAACTGCGTGACTGGCTGTCGGACGCCGGCACGCTGCTGACGCCGTACGCCGCCGGGACCGGCCTGATCCACTCCGGCTTCTACCGCGCCCTGGACGTCGTGCATTCCGGCATGCTGGACACGCTGGAGAACTGGCGCGCCGACGGGCAGTCGCTCTGGTTCACCGGGCACAGCCTGGGCGGCGCCCTGGCCATGCTGGCGGCGGCGCGTACCTACTTCGAGGACCCGAGCCTGCTCGCCGACGGCGTCTACACCTTCGGCCAGCCCCGCACCTGCTGCCCGCTGCTGGCCGCCGCCTACGACAAGGCGTTCCGGGGCCGGATGTTCCGCTTCGTCAACAACAACGACGTCGTCGCCCAGCTCCCGCCCCCGCCGCTGTTCCAGCACGTGGCCGAGGAACGCCACTTCGACGCCAAGGGCAAGCTGCGGGAGAAGACGCCCCTGGCGGCGGGGCTGGCCGACCGGCTGAAGGGCCGCACCGCAGACCTCCTGGCGCCCGGCGGCGACGGCGTCCGCGACCACTTCATCAACGCCTACCTGGCGAACTTCGACGCCAACCTACGCTGAGCCCCGATCCTCAGCCGGGCGGCTGCGCATCGCGTAGCAGCAGGGCCGCCTGCACCCGGTTGGCGCAGTTCAGTTTGGCGAGGATGCGGCTGACGTAGGTCTTCACGCTGGCCTCGGTCATGTGGACGTGCCGGGCGACCTCGGCGTTGGACAGGCCCTGCGCCACCAGGGCGAGGACGTCGGCCTCGCGCGCCGTGAGCGCGGCCAGCCGGCCGGCGGCGTCGCGTTCGCGCTCGCCGGCGCCCGGCGCCGCCATGTCGAGCACCTGGCGCGCCACGGCCGGCGACAGGTACGCATGCCCGGCATGAGCGGCGCGGACCGCCCGGATCAGCTCGTCCGGGGTGCACGTCTTCAGGACGAAGCCGGCCACTCCCTGCCGCACCGCCCGCCGTACGTTGGCCTCGTCGCCGAAGGCGGTGAGGAGCACCACGCGCGGCCCCGTCAGCTCGGCCGCCGCGGCCAGGCCGTCCAGCACCGGCATCGCGATGTCCAGGAGCGCGACGTCGACGCGGTGCCGGTGGGCGGCCCGCACCGCCTCGCGTCCGTCTCCCGCGACGGCCACCACCTCGATGTCCCCGGCCGATTCCAGGACGGTACGGATCCCGGCGGTGATGAGGGGCTCGTCGTCGGCGATCAGCGTCCTGATCACGCGGCGGCCCCCGCGAGGGCCGGCACCAGCGGGAGCATCGCCACGAGCCGGAACTCGCGCGGCTCCGCGTGGACGCGCAGCAGGCCCCCGGCCGCGGCGACGCGTTCGGTCAGCCCGCGCAGGCCGCTCCCGCCGCCGCCCGCAGCGGGCCGACGGTGGGGTGCCGGGTTCGCCACCGAGATCAGGAGGGCGTCGGGCTGCCAGTCGAGCGACACGGTGATCGGCATGCCGGACGCGTGCTTGACCGCGTTGGTCAGCCCTTCCTGGACGACCCGGTAGGCGGCGTGGGCGGCCCTCGGGTCGATGAGCGGGACGGCCTCGCCGGACGTCTCGAACGCCACCGACGCGCCCGCCGCCCGGGACCGTGCGACGAGGCCCTCGATCTCCTCCAGGCCGAGGACGTCATGGCCGCGCAGCGCGTTGACCACCTCGTGCAGCTCGGCCGCGGCGGCGCGTGCGGTGTCGGCCAGGCCGCGCACCGCCCGCCGCTGCTCCGTGGGCAACTGGCCCACCTCCAGCGCGGCGGCCTGCACGGAGACCAGGCTGAGCAGGTGACCGAGCGAGTCGTGCATGTCGTGGGCGATGCGCAGCCGTTCGCGGAGCCGTTCCTGCTCGGCGACGAGGGCCTTCTCCCGGCGCAGGTGCTCGCGCTCCTGGGCCACGTACCGGCCGGCCAGCAGCGGCAGCGCGGTCAGCAGGGCGACGCGGGCCAGGGTGATCCACGGATCCTGGTCGGCGGGGGAGCGCTCCTCGACCAACAGGAGCACGCACACGTACGCGGTGAAGGCGCCGGCCGTCACGACGACGTCCCGGCGGGTGGAGATGCGCTGCCCGGCCTGGAAACCGGTGCAGGCGAGCAGGGCCAGCGACGCGCCCGTGAGCACCGCCAGCGCCAGCGCCGCGAGGAAGGACGCGAACGGCAGGCGGTCCGCCGCCGCCATGGTGAGCACGTACGCCGCGGCGTACGCGGCCAGCGGCAGCCCCTGCGTCCCGTCCAGCCACAACAGCGCCGTGTCCGCGGCCACGACGGCGGCGACAAGCGCATACCTCGACATGAGTCCTCACCTTACTCATCGCCACCGTCGTCAACTTCGCCGCCAACCTCGATCTGCTACACAGGGTTGTGTGATCGTGGCTTAGGGTAGTTGCAGGGTTGTCGACCCCCAGTCGACGGTTCCCATCCCTCACCTGTCGCGGCGCCACGTCGGGGCAGACCGGCAGACCAGTCGATCACGTGATCACCGGGATCACGAACCGAAGGGAGAACCCCCATGTCCCTTTCCGCCACGGACCGCCTGCGGATGCGCTTCGACCTCCTCGACGTCAACGGCAGCACCACGCTGACCTCCGCCGACTTCGAGCTCTTCGCCTCGCGCGTCTGCCGCGTGCTGGGCGTGCCCGCCGGCTCCCCCAAGGCCGAGGCGCTTTCCGAAGGGTGCCGGCTCTTCTGGGAAGGGCTGGCCGAAGCCGCCGACCGTAACCAGGACGGGCAGGTGACCTTCGAGGAATATCGCGCGTTCTCCCACGCCGACTCCTGGTTCGACGAGCACGGCGAGGCGTACGCGGCGGCGGTGTCCACCGTCTGCGACCTGGACGACGACGGCCTCATCGAGCGCGACCACTTCCTCGGCCTCCACAGCGCCGGGGGATTCCCGCTGACGTACTCGACGAAGCTCTTCGACGACCTGGACGGCGGCGGGACCGGCCAGGTGAGTACGGGCAGTTTCGCCGAGTTCCTGCGGAAGTTCTACACCAGCGCCGACGACCTGATCTGACGAGCCGATCCCGGTAGAGACAGGACCGCGCTCTCATGCTGGTGTGCAGCGATCGTACGGTGAGCCGTGCCGAGTTGACCGCGCTGGCGGACGGACGGGCGGCCAGGCTCGCGGCCTGCGGGATCGGACGAGGCGATCTCGTCGGGCTGTGCCTGCCCAACGGCTGCGAGTGGGTGGTGACCTACCTGGCGCTGGCCCGGCTCCAGGCGTGCTGCGTGCCGCTCAACGCGGCGTCGGCCGTCGCGGAGATCACCCATGTGGTCCGCGACTGCGGGATGCGCGCGCTGTTCGTGTCCGCCGACCGGGCCGAGGCGCTGGCGGATATGTATGCAGACCAGGTGCTGCTCTGCCCGGACGGCGCGATCCCCCGGGACTGGATGGCACCGGAGCGCGGGCCCAGGCATGCGGCGCCGGCCGGTGCCGCATGCCTGGCCTACACCTCGGGGACGACGGGGTCGCCCAAGGGGGTGATCCAGACGCGGCGGGCGGTTCGCGCGGGTGGCGACAACCTGGCGGCACGCCTGCGCCTCGGGCCGCGGGATCGGGTGCTGACGGCGCTGCCGCTGGCGCACACCTATGGGACGAACGTCATGAACGCGGCGCTGGGCAGCGGCGCGGGCCTGATCCTGCTGGAGCGCTTCGACATGGAGACGATGCTGGAGCGGTCGGCCCGGCACGCGGCGACGGTGGTGGCGGGCGTGCCGACGATGTACCGGCGGCTGCTGTCCGAGCCGGCGGGACGGATGCCCCGCTCGCTGCGGTGCGGCCTTTCGGCCGGCCAATGCGCGGGGGAGGAGCTGGCCATGGCCTGGGAGGACCGCACCGGCGCCCCGTACGTGGAGGGATGGGGGATGACGGAGCTGGGCGGCATGGCCACGCTGGCCGCGCCGGAGCTGGCCGGCCGCCACGGCACCGCCGGAACGGCGCTGCCCGGCGTCCGGCTGCGGGTGGAGGCGGGCGGGCACGTGGCGCCGCCCGGCGTGCAGGGCGAACTCCAGGTGCACGGCCCGATCGTCACCCCCGGCTACTGGAACGCGCCCCGGCAGACCGCCGCGGCGATCGGCGTGGACGGGTGGCTGCGGACCGGCGACGTCGGCGTCATCGCCGCCGACGGGCGCGTCCGGATCGTCGACCGGATCAAGGACGTCGTCCTGTGCGGCGGCTACTCGGTGTTCCCCGCCGAGCTGGAACGTGCCATCCGCGGGCATCCGGCGGTTCGTGACGTCGCGGTCGCCGGGGTGCCCGATCCGGTCCTGGGCGAGATCCCGTGCGCGTGGGTGGTGGCGGAGCACGGGGCCGCCCCCGCCTCCGAAGAGATCATCCGGCACTGCCGGGCACTGCTGGCCGCCCACAAGCTGCCGCGCCGGGTGGTCCTCGTCCCCGGCCTGCCGCTCACCGCGAACGGCAAGGTCGACAAGCGTGCCCTGACCTTGACGACCTCCGGAGGACATCCGCATGTCGCTGAATGACCGGCTCCGGCTGCACGGCCGTACCGCGCTCGTCACCGGGGCCTCGCGGGGCATCGGCGCGGCCGTCGCCCGGATGTTCGCCGCCGCGGGCGCGGACGTGGCCGTGCTGGGGCGCTCTCGCCAGGACCTTGAAGGGGTCGCCGCGGCCGTACGGTCACACGGCCGCCGGGCCGTGGTGGCCGAGTGCGACGTCACCGACGCGGCCCAGATCGAGACCTCGTGCGCCGCCGTCGAGGAACGGCTCGGCACGGTGGACATCCTGGTGAACAACGCGGGCGGGCCCGTCTTCCAGGCGTCGGTGCTGGACGTCCGCGACGACGGCTGGGAGCGGGTGCACAACCTCAATCTCACCAGCGCCTTCCGTTTCGTCCGGCGGCTGGCGCCGGCGATGGCCGAACGGGGCCAGGGGGTCATCGTCAACATCGGGTCGATCGCGGTGGCCCGGCCCTGGCCCGAGATCGCCGCCTACGGAGCGGCCAAGGCCGGCCTGCGGCACCTCACCCAGGCCCTCGCGGGCGAGCTCGGGCCCCAGGGGGTGCGGGTGAACGCGGTCAGCCCGGCGTGGATCGACACCGCGGTCAACCGCGCCTACGTCGCCGACCCCGCGCTGTCGGAGTCGGCCCTGGACCTGGTGCCGCTGGGCCGCTGGGCGAGCCCGGACGAGGTCGCGACCGTGGTGACGTGGCTGGCCTCGCCGGCGGCCTCCTTCGTCACCGGGGCCGACATACCCGTCGACGGAGGCTTCGCGGTGGCCATGCCCGCACGTGCGCGGGCCGCGCTGAGCAGGGTACGTCCGCCCGAGGGGGCAATGTCATGATCGACGGACCGCTCATCGTGGGCGCTGGCCCGGTGGGGCTGTCGGCCGCCCTGCTGGCGCGCGCCCGGGGACTGCCCGCCCACGTGCTGGAACGGCTGCCCGAAACCGCGCCCAAGCCCGGCAGCCGGGCGATCTTCCTGCACCGGCAGACGATCCAGACCCTCGCGACGGCCTCGCCCGTCCTCGCCGACCACCTGGTGAGGGAGGGCCTGGTGTGGCCGGGACGCCGGACGTACTGGGCCGGGCGAAGGGTCCATCACCGCCGCTACGAACCGGTGCATCCCAGGCTCGCGCCGTTCGTCAGCCTCCCGCAGCCCAGAGTGGAAGAGCTGCTCCGCGAGGCGGCCGTGCGGGCCGGCGTCAGCTTCTCCTGGGGCGCGCCGGCCGAAGACGTGACCCTCCTGGACACCTCCGTCCTGATCCGCGCGGCCGACGGCAGGCAGTGGCACTCCGCGTTCGTCGTCGCGGCGGACGGGGCCGGATCGATCGTGCGGCGCCGGCTGGGCATCCTGATGGACGGCGACGCCGGCGGCAACGCGTTCGTCGTCGCGGACGTCGCCGACGATCCCGACCGGCCGCTGCCCGCCGAGCGGATCTTCCACTACCGCCATCCGCGGGCCGCGGGCCGCAACGTGCTCATCATCCCCTTCACCGGCGGCCACCGCGTGGACCTGCAGTGCCGCGCCCGTGACGATCCCGCGGCGCTCGCCGCCGACCCCTGCGCCTGGCTCCGGCCCCTGCTGCCGTCCGGCCACGCCTGCGAGGTCACCTGGTCCTCCCACTACCTGTTCCGCCAGGCGGTCGCGGAGACCTTCACCAAGGGCCGGGTCCTGCTGGCCGGGGAGGCCGCGCACCTGTACGCGCCCTTCGGCGCGCGCGGGCTCAACTCCGGCGTCGCCGACGCGGCCGCCGCCGTCGACGCGATCGTCGAAGCCGGCATCGGCCCTGAGGCCGCCCTCGGCGCACTCGCCGAGTACGACCGGGTGCGGCGGGCCGCCGCCCAGCGCAACCGCGCGGCCGCGGGCAAGGCGCTGGCCCACCTGACCGCCGCCGGCCCGCACCGCCAGGCCGCGCAGCGGGCCGCCGCCCTCGCCGCCCGGGTGCTGCCCCGCGCCGGGACCTGGCTCGACAGCAAACCTTTCGGACCGCGCGACGCCGGGATCCCCGGCAGCCTCTACTGAACGTTCGTCCCTGCGAGGTTCCCCATGATGCCCCGAACGATCACGCCGCAGTCCCTCGGCGTCGAGATCTTCACCGACCCCCGGACCCAGGCCCTCCTCTCCCACACCGGCAGCACCACCTGCCAGCTCGAACGCCTCCTGGACGAGCGCGTGGACGTCCACACCGTGGAGGTGTCCCGCGCGGCCGTGGACCGGACCTGCCCCGAGGCCGCCGCGCCGCTCGGCCTGCCCGCCGCGGCTCCCGTCCTGGTCCGCCGCACCACGCTCGCCGTCGCGCGCCACCAGGTCTCCCGCAACCTCGTCCTGGCCCCGCTCGGCCGGCTGCCCTGGGCCGAGCACCTGCTGCGCTCGTGCGCCGCTCCGCTGGGACGGCACCTGCCCCAGCCGCATGAGCGCCATCCGCTGGGACTCGGACTGGACTCGTGGGGCCCCGGACGCGCCGCCGTCTCCAGGTGGTACCTCATCATCGACCCCGACAGCGCTCAGCCGGCGCTCTTCATCCGGGAAACCTTCAATCCCGACCTTTTCGACCCCGCGACGACCGGCCCGCCGTCGTCGCCGGGGTGACGACGGCGGGCCGGTCAGCTGCCCTTGAGATTTTTGCGGCGCTCTTCGACCAGTGCGGCGTACTCCGATTCGGTGGTGGCGAACTTCAGGATGCGACTCTTCGGGTCGATCGCCACGAAATAGAGCCAGGAGCCGCGGGCCGGGTGCAGCGCGGCTTTGATGGCCTCGGTCCCGGGGTTGCCGATGGGGCCGGGCGGCAGGCCCGGACGCCGGTAGGTGTTGTACGGCGACGAGCTCCGGACATCCTTGAGCGTCGCCTCGGGGCCGTACTTGTTCAGGCCGTACAGGACCGTGCTGTCGATCTGCAGGAGCATTTTCCGGTCCAGCCGGTTGTGGATGACCCGGGCGATCTTGGGCATGTCCTCGTCCCTGCCCGCCTCGGCCTGGACGATGCCGGCGATGGTCACGATCTCCAGCGGCGTCCTGCCGGCCCGCCTGGCGCCGTCGACCAGGTCGGCGGCCTCCGCGGCCTCCTCGAACCGGGCCACCATCGGCCGCAGGATCTCGGCCGGGCCCGCGGCAGGGGAGAACTCGTAGGTGCCGGGGAAGGCGAACCCTTCGAGCGTCCGCCCGGCATAGGACGGCAGGCCGAGCGCCGTACCGTCCTCGACGGCCCGCTCGAACTCCGCCACCGGCCTGCCGGTGAGCTGCGACAGCTGCTTGAACAGCTGCGAGAGCCGCATCCCCGCCGCCACGTTGACGGTGACCCCCGCCTGGATCGAGACGGCCGGGCGCGGCACGTCGTCACCGGGGGCCCGCGCCGACAGCTGCTGGACCACGAGGGTGGATCCCGCCGCCAGCGCGGCGACGGCCGTCGCCGCCGCCAATGCGAGGCCGCGGCGACGGGGGCGGCGCTCGCGGGGCCGCAGGAACCGCTCCGGCGCGGGCGGCCGCTCTTCGTCGGCCATGTCGGAGAGGGTTTCGCGCAGCAGGTTCTCGATGTTCATCCGAACTCCCTCACGGTGGTCAGCTCAGGTGCCGTCTTCTTCAGGCGTTCCAGCGAGCGGTAGATCTGGCTGCGTACCGACCCCACGCGGACGCCGAGCAGGCGCGCGATCTCGGTCTCGGAGAGGTCCTCGAAGTAGCGGAGCACGAGCATGGTCCGCTGCCGGGGGGTGAGCCGGGCCAGGGCCGCGCGCATCACCAGGCGAAGGTCCGCGACGTCGGCGTGCCCGGCGTCGATCCGCTCGGGCGGCCGTCCGGTGGACACCTCCGCGACGCGTGACCGCCGCCGCCACCAGCTCACCTGTTCGTGGTACATGGCACGGCGGACATATCCCTCGATGGCGGCCGGATCGCGCAGACTGCGCCATTTCCCGGCCGTCTTGACCAGGGCCGACTGCACCAGATCCTCGGCGGCGTGCCGGTCACCGGTCAGCAGGTAAGCGGTGCGGAACAACGCCCCTGATCGGTCGACGACGAACTTTCGGAAGTCCGCCTCAAATCCTGGATCCACCCGTCCTCCTCGCGACGTTCACGGGCAAGGACGCGAGCGGCACGTCGATCTATGCCGGTACGGCCCAGGTTTCTCGCCACCCCGATGGCGTCGGGGTGGCGAGCTCTGAACGTGGTCCCTACGGGCTGAGCCCGTCGCGACGATCCGGTAAGCCCTGATCACCGTCTGCTCCACCGCATTCCCCGCCGTGTCGCCGGACCTGGCTCGCAGTGGCACGAACCCGTCGCCCACGGGATGCCGCAGCACCACCCGTGAGCCTCTCACCTCCGCCTTCGCCCAGATGGCGCCGTCATCGTAGGACACCTCGACGGTCGTCTCCCGCGGGCGTCCCCCCGAGCCGCCCGGCTGCGGGCGCACGGAGAACGGCACCGTGAAGAGCCGGCCCGCGGGCGCGGCGTTCTCCGCGTCCAGCGCAGGGGTGAACGTCACCGCGGAGACCGGCAGCCGCACGGTGCCGTCCGCGGCGGTCGTCGTATCCGTAGTCGATCAGCGTCGTCACGTCGAACAGTCGCTCGTCGAGACGTCCGGCCCTGAGCACGCGGGAGCGCGTCGCCGGGGATCACGCGTAACCGGCCCGCGTCCCGGCGGGTGTGGAACATGACCTCGTCGCCTGCGCGGTGGCGGTGGGTGAGGCGGCGAGCGCGGCCGCGGTCAGCAGTAACACCCCGGCCGCTCTGGCTCCTTTACGCACGGTGAAGCTCCTGACCGTCGACAGCGGATCACTATGTATCTGCCGGTACGACCAGTCACGTTCACGCCTGGCCCGTCACCGGTGGGAGGCTAGAGGCCGGTCATCACGAGCCTGATGTAGTAGGAGTAGTAGGTGTCGTCGGTGCCGGTGATGGTCTTCACCAGGCCGACCGACTGCCCCGTGGAGAGCGTGGCGCAGACCGAGCCCTGCGCGGTGATCGTGCCGAGGGTGGTGCCGCCGGAGACCCACGGCGGGGTGACCTCGCGCAGGCTGTAGAGCGCCGAGCCGGAGGAGCTGATCGTGGCGCTCGGGCTCCCGAAGGAAGCGGTGTAGGCACGGGAGCCGGCCCACATGTTGACCCAGTTGTTGCCGGCGGGATACATGATCCCGCCCAGGTTGATCCGGATCTCGTCCACGTTGTCGGACTCGTCCACATTGTTCGAGTCGATGTAGTCCAGTTCCACCCGGCAGGTCGCGGCCCTGGCCGTCGCGCCGGCGGGCGGTGCGACGGCCAGCGCCGCCGGCACGGCCAGGGTCGCCGTCAGGGCGAGCGCGGGGATCAGTTTCTGAGTGCGCATCCTGTTTCTCCTACGGTGTGATGTGTGCTCCGCTGCTGTCGCGAAACGCGTCATCAGAGTGGGGCCGGCAGCGTGAGCGGATCGTGAGAGCCCAGGTCAGTGATGGAGAGCACGTTCCATATGCGCCTTTTGGCACAGCCGCGCGGCCGGGGCGCGCCTACTGTGCTGCTTCTATGGGAGAGTCGCTGACGCTGCTGCTGCTCGGTCCGCCGGAGCTGGCCGTCGCGGGGCGGCCGGTGGACATCCGCGCCGCCAAGACGCGCGCCCTGCTCTGCTACCTCGCCGCCACGCCGGGACCGCGACCGCGCTCGGAGCTGGCCGCGTTGTTGTGGGGCGAGCGGCCCGACGCCAACGCCCGGGGCAGCCTGCGCCTGGCGCTGTCGGAGCTGCGCAAGGAGGTGGGCGGGTGGCTGGACATCACCCGCGACCACGTACGCTTCCGCGCCGGCGACGGCTGCTTCGTCGACCACGGGCGCCTGGCCCAGACGCCGACCGTGGCCGAGGCGCTGCGCTTGTGGCGCGGCGACTTCATGGACGGCGTGTGGTTCTGCGACGCCCCGGCCTTCGGCGGCTGGCTGGAGTCCGAGCGCGGGCGGACCCGGCTCCTGCTGCGCGAACTCCTGCTGCGGGCCGGCTCCGCGCCGCCCGACCAGTTCGTACGGCTGGCGCGGCTGGTGGCCGGGCTGGATCCGTACGACGAGGAGGCGCACCGGCTGCTGATCACGGCGCTGGCCCGGGGCGGGAACCGGGGCGCGGCGCTGGCCTGCTACGACGACCTGCGGCGGCGCCTGGCCGACGAGCTGGGGGTGGAGCCCGCGCCGGAGACGGAGGCCGTCCGCCGGCAGCTCGTCACCCCCGTACGAGCGCTGCAGGCGGCGCCCGTCGACCGGCAGGTCCGCGCCGCGCCGCCCGTGCCCCGCACCGACCTGTTCGGCCGGGAGACGGAGATCCGCGAACTGCGCGCGCTGCTGGCCCGCGAACGTCTCGTGACCCTGCTCGGCCCCGGCGGCGTCGGCAAGACCCGCCTGGCCATCGCCGCCGCCACGTCGTCGTGCGCGTTCGTGTCGTTCGCCGGGGTGGGCCCGGAGGCGGCCGTCACGACGCTCGCCCGGCGTCTCGGCGTGGACCTCTCCCCGCAGCGCCCCGCCCTTGACCTGCTGCTGGCCGCCCTGTCCGGCCGCGAGCAGCTCCTCGTACTGGACAACCTCGAACACCTGCCGGCCATCGACCCGGTCATCGCCCGCATCATGCGCACCGCTCCGGGGGTGCGGATCCTCGCGACCAGCAGACGCCGCCTGGACGTGCCCGGACAGGTGACGTTCGAGGTGGCGGGCCTGCCGGGCCCGGAGGCTGAAGCGTTGTTCGCGTCCAGGGCCGTACGGGCGCAACCGGCCTTCGACCCCGGCCCGCACGCCGTCCCGGTCGCCGAGATCTGCGCCGCCATCGGCGGCCTGCCCCTGGCCATCGAGCTGGCGGCCGGCCTGCTGCGCGCGGTGCCGCTCACGGAGCTGGCCCAGCGGCTCGGCGTGGACGCCGGCCTGCTGTCCGCCGACGGGCCCGCCGCCCGGTCGCGGCACGCCTGCATGCGTACGGTCTTCGAGACCTCCTGGCGGCTGCTCGACCCGGCCGGGCGAGCGGCGCTGGCGGCGTTGTCGGTGTTCAGCGGCGGCTGCACGCTCCGGGCCGCGCTGGAGGTGGCCGGGACCACGCCGCGCGTCCTGGTCCACCTGGTGGATCACAGCATGATCCAGCTCACCCCGTCCGGCCGCTACGTCCTGCACCCCGTCATCCGGCAATTCGCCGCCGGACACCTGAACCCCCGGGAGCGCCGCGCGGTGCGGGAACGGCACGCCGCCCACTTCACCCGCCTGCTCGACCGGCACGCCGCCGCCCTCCAGGACGCCTCCGACGCCGAGGTCACCCGCGTGCTGGGCGTGGAGCTGGACAACATCCGGCTGGCCTGGGCGGTGTCCGGCAGGCCCGGCTTCCTCGACCGCTACTGGGTGTTGTGCCTGCGCCTGCGTCTGTACGAGGAGTCCGGCGCCGTCGTCCTGCGGCACCTCGCCCGTACGCGCGAGGCCCCTTACCTTCGGGCGCGGTGGTTGCGGATGGCGGGCGTCAGCGAGCACCAGCTGGCCAGGGAGCGCGAGTCCACCCGCCTGGCCAGGGCGGCGCTCGACACGATAGGGGAGCCGCTCCCGACGTCCCGCCCCGGCCTCGCCGCCGCCGTCCTGGCGGCCGCCGCCCGCCAGGTCCTCCACCGCGTCCTGCCGATCCGTCGCTCAGGGGCTTCGGCGCAGGCCGAGGCGGCGCAGGCGCTGACGTTCCTGGCGCGGCTGGCCTACCACCAGCAGGACCTGCTCACCATGCTGGCCGCCTCGTTACGCCAGCTCAACGCCGCCGACCGGACGCCGGACGCGGCCCTGCGCGCGGAGGCGTACGCGAACTTCGCCACCATCGCCCGCGTCGCCGGACGACATCGCCTGGCCGCCCGCTACGGCGCCCTCGCCGATCGATCGCTGAGCGACATCGACCACCCGACGGAGCCCGCGAGCCGCGCCCGCCTGGCCAGGGGCCTGGATCTGCTCGCGGCCGGGGACTTCGAGGCGGCGTGCGCGTCGTTCACCGAGTGCCGGGCCAGGACGGTCGACCCCCGGGTGGCGGAGAACTGCGCCGGGATGCTCGCCGAGACGGCCCTGTGGCGCGGCGACTTCGAGCAGGCGGCGGAGCTGTTCGCCGCCACGGCGGAGCAGGCGGCCAGGCGGGTGGGCGGCGACGACATCGGCCGCCACTGGTGCCTGATCGGCCAGGCCGAGGCGCTGCTGCGCCTCGACGGGACGAGTGCGGAGCGGATCGGGCAGGTGCTGGCGGCGGCCCGCGCGTCGACCGACCGCCGCCGCTCCCACGAGCAGCGACTCGGCCTGCGTGACGGCACGGTCATGCCGGTCATCCAGGAGATGCGCCTGCTCACGGCCACGGCCCGCCTCGGGCGGATCGGCCCGGGGCAGGCGCTGACCACGGTGCTGGAGCTGGCCGCCCGCCTGCCGGCGGGCCGGCGCGGCATGCTGGAATGCTGGTCCGGCCTGGCCGAACTGCTCGTGTCCCTGCCCCCGGACGCCGCCACGGCGCGTCGGCTCGACCGGCACCTGGCCGGGTTCCAGTCCCGCCACCCCGGCGCCGCGGCCCGCATCGGCTGGGCCCGCGCCCTCGTCCTGGCCCACGGGGGACGGCGGAAGGCCGCGAGAAAAGCGGCGGAACAGGCCATGAGGACGGCCGAACGGCTCTGCGCACCGTACGATCACCGCAGGGCGCAGGAGCTGACCGAGCGCTCCCCGGCCCGTTACGGTCTCACGCCGCGCGGATGACGCGCCTTCCGACGACGGACGTGACGCCCAGGGTGACGCCGATCCCGACCACGATCGTGACGGCGTAGGGGAGGGGTGCCGCGGCCTGCAGGGGGTTGCCTGTTTTGACGACGGCGAAGGGCAGGACCGTGACGAAGGCACCCACGCTTCCGGCGACGGTGCTGATGGCGGTGGCCGTGCCGATCTCGCGTACCAGCATGCGCTGTGTTTGGGTGCCGGTCGCGCCGATCAGGGACATGGCCGCGAATTCGGAGCGGCGCCGGGTGATGGAGGCGACGAGGTTGTTGGTGAGGGCGATGGCCATGAACGCCGCGATCAGGGCGACGACGAAGTAGTTGATCGAGGCGAGGACCTGAGCGGTGCCGTTCGCCGTGCCGGAGCCGTTCTCGATGCCCTGCATGCTGAGCGTGCCCGCGGCGACGCCGACGAAGAGGGTCAGGAACGTCACGGTCGGCCGTACCCGGTCCGGGGCCACGGCGAGGTTGATCGCGGCCAGGCGGGACGGGGCGGTGGTCTGTGCCCGGCGGAAGGCGCTGAGCGTGGCGTTCGCCGTGACGACGAGCTCCGGGGCGAGAATGCACAGGCCGGCGGCGACGAGTACGCAGCCGGGTCCGGTCATCGCGGTGGTGAGCACGTCGGCCGGGTCCATGGCGAGTACGGCGGCCGATGAGGCCAGGCCGGCGGCGATGATGATCGTCGCGGCGACACGGCGCCGCCGTTCCGGACGCCGTACGGTACGACGGCGCGGGGGCGGGGACGCGTCGGCCACCGGGCTGCGGTGAGCGAGGGTGCGGCTGCCCATCCACGCGGCGAGCACGCTCGCGGCCGGCACGACGAGCATGCCGAGGACCGGGAGGAGCACGCCGGGCGCGAAGACCGAGGCCGCGTCGGTGAGCCCGGCGGCATGGATGCTCCGCATGACGATCCAGCCGACGAGGTAGCCGCCGGCCAGGCCCGGGAGCGCCACGACGGCCGAGACGGCCGCCGTCTCGATGGCGAGCAACTGCTGTACCTGCCGAGGACTGGCGCCGATGAGACGGATGCCCGCGATCTCCCCGGCCCGGCCGCCGAGCGCGACGCTGATCGTCGAGACCATGGCGAACAGGACGATCGCGACCGCCCAGCCGCCCATGATGAGCGGGAACTGCACCAGGAACGCGCGGTCGGCGGCGGCCGTGCTCCGGGCCAGCCCGGTGCCGAGCAGGCTCATCATGCCCGTGACCAGGATCGTGCCGACGAGCGCGACCAGGCCGGTGGCGATCCCGGTGGCGCGGTGATGCGCGAAGGAGCGCATGGCTATTTTGATCATCGGCTCGCCGCCGCGTCGTTGGCGGCCTGCTCGGCCGATTCGACCAGAACGGCCATTCTGCCGGCGACCTGCTGCGCGGTGGGCCGCGGGAGGTGATCGACGATCCGGCCGTCGGCGAGGAAGAGGACGGCGTCGGAATAGGAGGCGGCGACCGGATCATGCGTGACCATGATGATCGTCTGGCCGCGGTCCGCGAGCTCGCGCATCAACCGCAGGACGTCCCTGGCGCTGCGGATGTCGAGGGCGCCCGTGGGCTCGTCGGCGAAGACGACGTCGGGGTCGGTGATCAACGCTCGCGCGACCGCGACGCGTTGCTTCTGACCGCCGGACAGCTGGTGAGGGCGGTGGTTGCCCCGGTTGCCGAGCCCCACGCGGGCGAGCAGGTCGGTCGTGCGCGCCGGGGTGGTCTCCCGCGAGTCCAGGCGCAGGGGGAGCTCGACATTGTCGACGGCCGAGAGCGCGGGCAGAAGGTTGAACGACTGGAAGACGAATCCGACGCGGCGCCGGCGCAACTGCGTGAGTCGGGTCTGATCGAGAGAGCGAAGGTCCTGCCCGTCGAGCTCGATGGAGCCGGACGTCGGCTGCTGCAGCCCGGCGGCGCAGTGCATGAGCGTGGTCTTGCCGGAACCCGACGGTCCCATGATCGCGATGAAGGAGGACCGGGCGACATCGAGATCGACGCCGCGCAGGGCATGGACCGGCCCGGCCTCTCCTGGGTACTCGCAGCGTAGACCGCGGATGCGCAGCACGGGTGGCGCGGGCGCGGCGGTGGCGTATGGGGTCATGGAAACCTCTCTAAATGATTGTTTTAAACGAGCATCTTAAACGAACGTTTATTTGATACCGTAGGGCATGTGAGTGCGAAGGACAAGCTGCTGCTGGCGGCGCGCGACTGCCTGCTGACCAAGGGGTACGCGCACACCACCGTGCGAGACCTGGTCGCGGCGTCAGGGGCGAACCAGGCGTCGATCAACTACCACTTCGGGTCCAAGGAGCGACTGCTCACGCGGGCCCTGCGCGATCTCAACACGGAGTGGGGTGAGCTGCTGTTCGCCGTGCTCGAAGAACCCGCCGGGACGCGGTCCGGCGATCAGGAAGCCCTGTGGGGACGGATCATCGACTCGATCCAGGCCAACCGATCGCTGTGGTTCGTCAACTTCGAATCCGTGGCGTCCGCGCGGCAGGACGAAGAGATCCGGGGGATGATCGCCGGCGGTCAGGAGCTCGCGCGGGCATCGCTGGCGCGGGCGTTCGCCGGACTCGGGCCGGACAGCGATCCGGGGGAGGTCCAGGCGGCCGGATCACACTACCTCGCCCTGCTCGTCGGGCTCGCCTCGCAATGGCTCACCGACCCTGAACGCGCGCCGACGGCAGAGCAGTTCGCCGCCGCCGGCTTCAGCTCCGGCCGTCGCGGGTGACACCACCCCTGCGCTGCCACCCCTCGGCTGGGGACGTCCGCCGAGGGGTGACCTGCGCCGACGGTTGGTCCATGCCCTTTGCGGAAGGCGGCACTAAGGCGCAAGGGGAAGGCGCACCTCGAAGCAGGCGCCGCCGTAGGCGGAGTCCAGGACGGCGATGGTTCCCGAGTGGGAGCGTACGACGTCGGAGACGATCGCCAGGCCCAGGCCGGTGCCGCCATGTCCGCGGCTGCGGGCCGTGTCCAGCCGGGTGAACCGTTCGAAGACCCGCTCGCGATCTTCCTCGGGGATGCCCGGGCCGTCGTCGCCGACCGCCATGATGGCCTGCCCCCCATCGCGGTGCACCTCGACCTCGATCTTTTCGCGGGCATGCCGCTGGGCGTTGTCCAGCAGGTTCGTCAGCACGCGGGTGAGCTGGCTGGACACCCCCTGCACCGTGACACCTTCCGCCAGGCTCGCCCGGACCGGGATCCGATCGGCGCGCCGGCCCAGTTCCGTACGGGTCAGGTCCCCCAGGTCCACCTTCTCGCGCGCCGCGGATGTGCTGGATCCGAGCCCGGCGAGCATGAGCAGATCCCCCATGATCGCCTGCAGCCGGTCGACGTCGCCCAAGGTCTCGGTGAGCAGCCCATCCACATCCCGGCCCTGCGGATGTATCTGGGCCTCCTCCAGCTTGACGCGCAGCCCGGCCAGCGGGGTGCGCAGCTCGTGCGAGGCGTCGGCCACGAACCGCCGCTGTTCGTAGGTGGCCCGCTCCAGCCGCAGCAGCGTCTGATTGAGCGTATGGATCAGCTTGGCGATCTCGTCGTCGCCTTCCGGCTCGGTGATGCGGTCGCTCAGATGGTTGAGGGTGATCGTGGCGAGCTGGGACCGGACGGCCTCCACGGGTCGCAGGATGCGCCCGGTGACCTCCCATGCGATCCACCCGACGCCGGCGACCAGGATGGCGGCCTGCGCCGCCACGATGGAGTTGACGAACGTGGTGGACGTCAGCGTCGTGGTGCGCCGGGCGGCGTAGACGATCGGGGACCCGGGCCCGTCCACCCGGAGCGCGGTGATGCGCAGGCAGCCTGGCGCGGGGTTGGCGCAGGTCTGGCTGTTCTCCATCGAACCGCCGGAAGAGGGCACCAGCTTCGCCATCGGCTCGCCGCTGGCCGTCGGGGACGCCGCGAGCACATGCCCGCTGGGACTCACGACCTGCAACAGATCGACCCCGGGCACCGACGGCTTGACCGTGCGAGGCAGGACACCCGCGCGTACGGCGGCCGCCGCCAGCACCGCCTGTTGCTGCGTGTCCTGCCATGCCACATCGGCGATCGCCTCTGAGATCATCTTGCTCATCATCAGGGCAATGGGTATGAGGACCAGCAGCGTGCAGACGACGCTCAAGATCGTGAGCCGCCCGCGAATCGACCGCGGGCGCAATTTCGACAAATAGCTGCCCACACCCCCAAAGTAGTGAAACAGTCCTGGATCAGGACAATGCTGGGGGAAAGCCTCGGCCAAGTCTCCGCGGATGGGCACGGCCTGCTCATGGGCATTCCCCGCCGCCCGCCGCTTCCTACGCCGCCGGCTGGCGCCGGTGATGACCATCACGACGCCGAGCAGGACCGCCCTGCACCGCCGAGTCCCGCGATGAAACGAGCCCGCCGTGCTCGACCCGCCGCCGATCGACGGCAGCCGTTTCATGGGCGTACGCCGGACGGCGGGCACGTCTTCGCCGGGCGTGGCGCGGCGGACCGGGACGGGAGCTGCGGCGGGGCAGCCTCAGGGCACGTCCGGTCCCACGGCGGCCCGCTTCGCCGCAGACACGCGCCGTCCGTAGGACCACGCTCCCACGACGAGAGCACCCCCGAGCCCTCCGAAGGCCAGCCCGCCAAACAAGATCATCCACGTCACGTCCCCGCTGCTGCTGAAGGGCGCCGGTGGCGCGAACCGCGGAATCACCCCGACGACGCTGAGCGGCGCCAGGGCCAGCAGCACAACCCCGTACACGCCGAGGAACAGCCCCACCCCCCAGGCCGGGACCAGGGGCAGGAAGGCGGGCACCCGCCGCCCGGCGAGAAACAGGGTCCACCTCGGAAAGACCATTCCCCATCGATGCACCAGCCCAAGAGCGAGAAACACGCCAAGCAGCGCCGCCAGCACCGTCAGGTCAATGCCAACGGCCGCCAGCGCCTGATAGACGGCACCCCCATCGCTCTCGACCCCCCGCAGCCAGGCCTCCCCGCTCACTCCAAGGGCATCACCGCCAAGAGTCCACACCGTCTTCACCCCCGCCCACGGCAGGAGCCCGCACAACAGCAGATACACCGCCCTCCGAACCCGCGGCGAAGCAGCCACACGCCCTCCCGACGTCGAACATCCGTGACACCGCAAGGCTCCCGTCAAGGGCCGATGGCGCGCCTCCCTCGTACGAGGGAACCCATTCACACCACCGGGTGAAGGAAGCGATACGCTGTACGGCAAACGATGCACCGTACGAACATCGGAATTCCGAGCTGGTGCCTGCGACGGGGCGGCGCGCGGTGATCTCCAACGTCAAGCCGGCTTTGCCCGGAACCGCACGGTCAACAGGTCATATGCGGGCTCTCAGAGGTCACGCTCCGGCCTGCCGCTGGCGCAGCAACTCGGCTGCGATCGAGTACGGCGGTGCCGCGGCCCGGGATCGGGAGGCATGCTCGACGATCGCGTCCGGGACAGAGCGGTCGTCGGCGGGTCGGGGGTATGTGGCGTAGACCTGCTGGAGCATCGCGGCGCCGAGGTCGGTGAAGACGCCGGCGTCGGAGAAGACACCCTTGTGCGTCAGGTAGGTCAGCAGTCCGCGCCGGTCGGCAATGCCCAGGGAGGAGTGCAGGGCGATCGCTTCCCACACCCGGTCGACGTCCGCCGCGGCGATGCCGTGCTCGGTCAGCACGGATGCCGCCAGATCGGCGCCTTCCACTTCGAACCGGGCCTGGCCGGCCGCGAGGGTGCCCAGCCCCAGATCGTGCATCACGCAGGCGGCGAAGAGCAGGTTCTCGTCGTAAGCCGCATCGTTCAGGCAGCCTTCCTGCTCGGCCAACAGGCGGGCGAACAGGAAGCTGCGGATGCTGTGGTCGGCGATCGGCGCGCTCTCCGTCTTCTGTACGAGGGCGAGGCCCACATCGGCCAGCGGCCCCGTGGGCAGGGCGAATATGTCGTTCATGCGCCGAACGTATGAGGGCGGAGCAAGAACGAGAAGAGGCCCGAGTGCCATGCATCGCCAGGATCGGGTCATGACACCAGGTGACGGTCCTCGTCCTGCCCGGTGTGCTGCGTGATTGATCGCGCCCAGGGAGCGCACCGCGCCTCGTTCTTGGTGGACGGCACCGCTTGGAGGTATGTCTGGCGGCTTCAGCGGGCGGCCCGGGCCGGGTGGTACCGGCTACGGAAGGTGGCCGGGGTGGTGCCGGTGCGCTGGACGAAGTACTTGACGAAGTTGCTGGCGTCGAGGAAGCCGAGACGGGCCCCGATGCCCGCGACGGGTTCTTCGCCGTGGGCGAGGAGGCGTTTGGCCTCCAGCACGACGCGACGGTCGATGAACTCCTTGGCGCCGACGCCGGCCGCGGCGAGCGCGGCCCGGGTCAGGGTGCGCGGCGAGTATCCGAGGGCGCGTGCGTAGTGTCCGACGTCGCGGGCCTGGGTGAAGCCGGTTTCGACGGCGGCGCGGAAGCGCTGGAAGGTCTCCGCGTGCTCGGCGGGCAGGGTGCCCACGGGTGCGGTCAAGTGGGTCAGGCGCAGCAGGAGCACGGCGAGCAGCCGCTGGAGGATGGCAGAGCGGGTGGGGGCCGGCATGTGGGTGGTGCCGTATTCGTGGGCGAGGTGGTCGAGGGCCCGGTGCAGGGCGGGGGCGTCCTCTGCGGTGATCTGCCACAGGGTGCGTCCGAAGGGGTCGTCGAGGCGGACGTCGGCGGCGGTGGCGGGGTCGAGGAAGTCGGGCTGGAACAGCACCACGGTGCCGGTCGCCGCGCTGAGGTCGCCGAAGCGCTGTACCTGGCCGGGGCGGACCCACAGCCAGGTGCTGTCGGTGGCGGCGTAGTCGGCGAAGTCGATCATGTGCCACAGCAGCCCCTGTTCCACCGTGAGGAGCAGGTGGAAGTCCGGGCGCTGTGCGCGGCCGGCTCCCTCGGCGTCCCAAGCGCCTTCCGTCCCGCCGTGGCGATGCAGGCGGCGGCGCAGCTCGGCGATCGGCATCACTTCGACACCGACCGCGCCGGCCGCCGGCGGGACGTACTGGATCTCCGGGATCGCTTCCTGTCCGTTTTTCACCACGACGAGACCTCACCGTACCTGGGCGGAACCTTTCGCGGCTCCTATGTTTGAACTCAGTCGAGAGCATATGCGGCGGCAAGGACGTCGCAGCTCCCGGCCGTTATCGATGACTGACTTCTACCAATGTCAGGAGGCCCGAATGACAGACCGTATCCGTCTGACGTACGCGTTCGACGCCTACTGCGGGTGGTGCTACGGCTTGGGCCCGGCGCTGCGGCAGTTCGCCGACGGCAACGCGGACCGTATCGATCTGCGGGTGTTGTCCGGGGGCCTCTTCTCGGGCCCGCGCGCCCTGCCCGTGGCGGCGTACCCGCACATCCCGGCCGCCAGCCGGCGCATCGCCGCCGCCACCGGGGTCACCTTCGGGGAGGGCTACAAGCACGCCCTGGCCAAGGGGACCCTGGTGCTGGACTCCACCGACGCCGCCGTCGGCCTGGTCGCGTTGAGCCGCCAGGCTCCCGGACGCGTCCTGGAACTGGCGAGCGCCCTCCAGCGCGCCTGGTGCGTGGACGGCCACAGCCTCTCCGACCTCGACGTGTACCGGTCCATCGCCGCCGGGCACGGCCTCGACGCCGACGCCGTCGCCGAAGCCATCCTCGACCCGGCCACCCGCACCGAAGCCGAAGACGGCTTCCGGGAACTGCGCCGGCTCGGCGTCGACGCCTACCCGACCCTGCTCCTGCATACCCCCACCGGCATCCACCGGCTCGGCGGGCCGATCTCCAGCGCCCTCCAGCTCACCGAGGCCCTCGACCGGCACATAGCCCCCACCTCCGCCTGACCACCCCCCGAACCACCACAACAGATCACAAAGGAAAGCACTGCCATGACGAACATCGCTGTCTTCGGCGCCAACGGCACCATCGGCTCCGCCATCGTCCGCGAGGCCCTCGACCGCGGCCACACCGTCACCGCCGTCGTCCGCGACCCCGCCAAGGTCACCGAACACCATGCGAACCTGACCGTCACCACCGGCGACGTCCTCGACGCCCAGTCGGTCGCCGCCGCCGCGAAGGGCGGCGACGTCGTCGTCAGCGCTGTCGGCGGCGGTGACGGCCCCGGCCACATCGCCACCATCAAGCCTGCCGCCGTCGCCCTCACCGAAGGACTGCGGACCCTCGGCGGGCAGGCACCCCGCCTGATCACCGTCGGCGGCGCCGGGTCCCTGCGCACCCCCGACGGCAAGCAGGTGTGGGACGCCCCGGGCCTGCCCGACTTCCTGCTGCAGATCATGCACGCCCACGGCGACGCCCTCGACTACTACCGGACCGTCACCGACGTCGACTGGACCAGCATCAGCCCCGCGGCCATGATCGAGCCCGGCGCCCGCACCGGCAGCTACCGCACCGCCCTGGAGGACCTCATCACCGACGACGACGGCAACAGCACCATCACCGTGGAGGACTACGCGGTCGCCCTCCTCGACGAGATCGAGCAGCCCAGGCACCGTGGGCAGCGCTTCACCGTCGGTTACTGACCGACAGGCGCACAGCCTTTTCGGCCCGCCATGGCTCTTGCGGCCTCCGGCCCGGCAACGCGGGGAACTACGCACAACGATCGGTGAGGGATGCCCGCCCGGACGACATCGCCGATGCTTCCGTTGCCGCGAAGTTCCCCGCGGCGGCCCAACCGCCGTGTGCACGTTCGCCGTGGCGTCCATCAGGCCGGGAAGGATCGGGTAGGTGAAGTACAGGGCATCGATCCCTTTCGTCGCCTCCGCCAAGGAGTTGAGGTCGAGGACGTCGCCTTCCACGATCTGCGCCCCGAGCCCGGCGAGCCTCTCGGAGCGCTCATCGACCCGGCGGACGAGCGCGCGGACGTGGTGGCCGCGCTGAAGCAGCAGTTCGGCGGTGTGGCGACCGGTCTTTCCGGTCGCCCCGATCACCAGAAGATTGCGTTCCATGACGGTTTTCCGTTTCTGGAGACGTGCCGAGTCCTTTGCGCGGGCGCCGCACGGGCTCGGAGAGCGGTCGTGCGATGTCCGTCGGGCAGGCGGAACAGCTCGAAGAACTGCCGAGCGGGATAAGGCTCGCCCTCCACGACAGGTCGTCCCGAGACCACCGCGTCATCGACGGTGACCTGCCCCTTCGCGAGGGCGTAGAACGGTTCCTTTTCGCAGATCAGGCGTCACCGGCGCCGGGCCGGTCTCCACCCGTACCCGCTCGCCGTCGCCCTGCAGCCGACCCGTGAGTGCGCGGCCTTTCCCGACTGGATACCCGGGCCTCCTTGCGGCGGCGGGCCTCCGGGAACAGATGCAAATATCACCGAACTCGCGATGGCGTTCATCACCGATGACAGTCCACATCGGCATCTGCCGATCGAGCGGCGGAGCCGCGAGACTTTTCGGCAACCGGAAGGAGCGCAATCATGATCATCGATCGGACTGCGCCGCGGGCCGGAACCGAGGCGGTGGCTCGGTCCCGCGGTGCTCCCTCTGTCGTCGCCGCTGGCCTCCGTGGACGTGTTTCGTGCTGTTGCGGCTCTACCTCGTCGTACGGGCCCGGCGAGCTGTGAAGCCGGTCTCGATCACGTGGCCGCTCCTGGGCCTGGTAGCAGGTCGACGTCGCCGGCGTGCATCGGCCGGCCGCAGTGGGCGCAGCGCAGGTCGGTACGGCTGATCTCGCCGCATGCGTGGTGGCGGTAGAGCACGGGTGGTCCGGCCTGGCCGGCGAGCCATTTGTCGCCCCAGCCGGCCATGACCATGAGCAGGTCGATCAGTTCGGTGCCTTTGAGGGTCAGGTGGTATTCGTGGCGTGGCCGGTTGTCGTAGGGGCGGCGTTCGAGGATGCCTTGGTCGACGAGGTGGTTGAGGCGTTCGGTCAGGACTTTGCGGGAGATGCCGAGGTCGGCCTGGAGGTGGTCGAATCGGTTCAGGCCGGCCCATATGTCGCGCAGGATCAGGGGTGACCAGGGTTCTCCGATGACGTCGAGGGTGCGGGCGATGGAGCAGGTCATGTCGCCGAAGTTGGTGCGTTGCATGGGGTCAGTCTACCCATTGGAGTTCCCTTAGGGAACTTCAAGTGTTACGGTCAAAGAGTCTCTTCAAGGAACTCAAGGAAGGAATTGCCGCCATGAGCAAGGTCATCGCCGCCCACGCGGTGTCGGTCGACGGCTACATCACCGGCCGCGACCCCGGCGCCGGACGCGGGCTGGGAGACGCAACGATGCTGTTCGACTGGTACTTCAACGGCGACACACCCAGCCAGGTCTTCGACGGGTTCAAACTGAGCGAGCCCAGCGCCGGCGTCTTCGACGCCCTCGCCGCACGCGTGGGCGCGGTCGTCGCGGGGCGCAACACCTATGAGGACTCCGACCATTTCGGAGGCGGCAGCCCACACCCGAAAGCCCGACTCGTCGTCCTCAGCCACCGGACGGCACCGGAGATGAGCGAACGGCAGACCCTCATCACCACCGGCATCAAAGACGCGATCACAGCCGCTCGCGAAGCCGCGGGCGGCGGCGACGTCGGCCTCATGGGCGGCGGCGTCACCACCGAGGCTCTGAAAGCGGGGCTCGTCGACGAGGTGATCCTCCACCAGGTGTCCATCCTGCTCGGCGGCGGCCGCCCCTTCTTCCAGTCGCTGCCTGAGCACGTACACCTCCGCCTGCTGGAGGCCGTACCGGCACAGGGCGTCACCCACCTCCACTACGAGGTGGTCCGATGATCCTCGTCACCGGAGGGCTGGGCATGATCGGCGCGCACACCGCCCGCGCGCTCGTCGACCTCGGACACGAGGTCGTCGTCACCGCACACCGCCGGACCGAGGTCCCGTCGTTCCTCGCCGGCCGGGTCAGCGTGGAGCCTCTCGACGTCACCGACCGGGACGCCTTCCTGGCCCTCGCCGATCGCCACGACATCAGCGACGTCGTCCACCTCGCGGGCGGCATCCCCGGCGAAGACCCGGTCCGCTACTTCCGCACGGACACGATCGGCCTGCTCAACGCGCTGGACGCCGCCCGCACCTGGGGCGTGCGCAGGTTCGCCGTCGCGAGCAGCCTCGGCGTGTACGTCGGCCGGAGCGAGACCCGCTGGCACGAGGAGCTCGCGCTGCCCACCGCGAACCTGCCGCACCTGATCGTCGCCTTCAAGAAGGCCGTCGAGCCACTGACCACGCACAGCCTCCGGGGCAGCGGCGTCCAGCCGGTCGTGCTGCGCATCGGGAGCATCTGGGGACCGCTGATGGACCCGGAATCACCGTTCAACCACATCCCGCCGTACATCAGCGCCGTGCTCCGCGGTGAGAAGCCGCAGCCGCTGTACGCCGACGACGGCGGCGACAGTTGCTACGCACCCGACGCCGGGCGCGCGATCGCCCTGCTGACGACCGCGGAAACCCTGCGGCACGACACCTACAACGTCTCCAGCGGCCGACCGTTCACCAACCGCGAGCTTGCGGACGCCGTGCAGGCGATCACTCCCGGCCTGCGGCTCGACCTCCTGCCCGGACGGCAGACCGGCCCCGGCGACAACCCCTACCTCGACACCACCCGGCTCACCCACGACACCGGCTTCGCACCGGCCTTCGACACCGCCAAGGCGGTCGCCGACTACGTCGCCTGGCGTGCCGAGAACCCCCGCTAGAACCCCCCCACCCGGATCCGGCCGCAAAGAGCGGCCGGCCCAAGATCAGGAGCATCTGATGTACGGGGCACTCGTCAGGCTCGTCATCAAACCAGGAAAGCGATCGGAGTTTCTGGAGCTTTCGCGCTGGAACACCCAGGTGGTCAGGGAATCCGAGCCGGGCACGCTGCGTCTCGACCTGTGGGAGGTCGAGACGGAACCTGACGTGGTGTACGTCTACGAGGTCTACACGGATGAGGCCGCCTTCGAGAGCCACATCAAGAACGGACCGGTGCAGAAGTTCGGTGAGATCATGAATGACCTGGTCGAGGGCTGGACCATGGTCATCCCCTTCGGGCACAGCATCATGTCGAATCTGGACGAGTGACCTGGAGCCGACAAGAGCCAGGCCACGACCCCGGCGACAGGCGCGGCTGGCGTCGATCACCTGTCGTTGAACGAGGCAGGCACGCTCGCCGGGCCCGGCGAACGCATCGCCACCGGTGAAGCCTGACGCCAAAGGCACGCAGCCGCTGCTGTTCACGCCGGCACTGACGCTGCAATCACGCAAACTCGCCATTCCCGGCCAGAACGGCCCTGTTGCGTGCGCCACCGACCCATGCCGGCGCCAAATCCTTCGCTGACAACGCCACTCGCTTCGGCGCGGTCTGTGAGGTGATCCGCGCGAACGGGCGGAAGAACTGCTGGCTATCCGGGGGACGAGGTCCCTTCTCACAGGTCAGAGCGCGATGATCTCTTCAGGTACGCAAGGCACGTGGACCGGCCTTCAAGGCGTGTCCCCGGTGTTCGGCAAAGCCCACGATGCCGGTAGAGGTCGGCATCGGCGGATGGTGGACCTGGCTCGGTAAGGCGTGCAGGCCACGGCGACCCGGCCGCCTAATCTCACGATCGATAGGTCCCTGCGGAGACGTCCGCAGGGACCTATCGATGATCACGCCTTACGGCTCGACGAGGCCGACCGCGAACGCGTAGTCGTCCAGGGTGAACTGAGTGATGCCCGTGATGCGCAGGGCTTGCACCCGGACGGTGTAGGTGCCCGGGCCCAGGGGAGCAGAGAAACGCTCGAGGGCGTGCGCCTCCTCGACGCCACCGGGGCTGTCGAACCTGTAGTCCGTGCTCGTGACCGGTTGCAGCTCGGTGGTCGTCCCCGCGGAGTTGATCACGACGATGCGCACGGAGCACCATGCACTGGCGTCGCCGGCGCAAATGGACTCGGCGGTGAAGCGGGCGTCGAGGAATCGCGTCGTCCCCGAGGGTACGGTGACGTTGACAGACGCCGTCGGGATGTTCCCCCAGGCTCCGACCGTCTGGGCGGTCCATGGGCTGCTCTCCCCGGTGTAAGACTGAGCGCTGGTCTGCGTGCCGGTCTGGGAACTGGACACGGCGTCGGCGGCGGTGATCGTCAGCGCTAGAGCGCCGGACAGCGCCACCGCGGCGAACGCGGCCTTGATGAGTCTGGACAACGGGGTTCCTCTCTGATTGCGCGAAGCCGTGCGCTCCGCGATGGGTCGTTGCTGGAACCACGCTGACGAGAATTCCTTGGCCGGTGAAGCCCTGGCCGAATCATCCGTACAAGTCCGTACAAGCACCCGCCCGCCCCTGCCCGCGCCGGCGCGTCGACCAGACCGGCTCGCCGCCCGCCCGCTCGCTCAGTTCGGCAAGCCGGCCGTGGACCTGGCGAATGCCGCTCTGCTTCAGGAACCGCCTTGTGGACACAAGCCAGGCCCGACCGTGCGCCCCACCGGGTGGTGGAGGCAAGCTGGGATACCGCCACCGACCGGGCGCTCGGCAGCCAGGCCGCCGCCTCGTGCACGCTTTTCTTCCTGCGAGCAGCAGCGCCGCCGCGTTCTGGTCGACGGCGTCCCGGTGACGGTCGAGGTCCTGAAGACACCCGGCAGCCCGGCCCCAGCCTGATCTTCACCCCGAGCTGCGACGCGCCGTGCGGCGCGGGCGGACAGGTCGCCGGCCCGCTGACCACCGGCGCGCAGTTCGACGGCGCGTTCACCTCACCGACGCCACCGCGACCCAGCACAAACCCAAGCTCACCATCACCGTCGCCCCGATCATCTCGCCGCACGTGCACTTGGATTACGGAACGTCCCGGACGACCTCTGTCAGCTCGCCGGAATCGATGTCGTAGAAGAGGCCGTGAATCTCAACGTGCTTCGGCGTGCCTGGGCTGTTGCGGATCAGGCTTACGTCGTAGGTGAGTGACTTCTCGAAGTCAGCGATGCAGATGCCGTCCCAGTCGTACGCAGACGAGATATCGGTGTGCTGTTCACGTTCCCAGGCATCGATGATCCCCTTCTCCGTGAATGAGGTACCGCCGCAGAAGGAGTGGTGTACGACGACAACCCGCTCGATTCCGAAGAGGTGCTGGGAGACCGTGATCGAGCGAAGAGCATCCGCTGCGCGTCCACCTCCGACGATGAGGGGAAACACCGTCGCTGTAGAACCTCTCTTCCTGCCAGCCTCGTCGAGGACAAGGTCACCAGGGTAGACCTCGTCACCGAAGTAATCGGCCACTGCCTGCGCAACGCCGGCCGCCCGGGGGTCAAAGCAGTAGATGGCGATCGTCCTGACAGGAATCGAACTGGTGACGATCTCCCGAACTGCCGGTTCGCTGTAGCCCGGCTGCCCTCGGAATGTGAACTCGACAAAATTCGACATGCTTAACTCCGATCTCGCGGTACATCGGCGGAGGTTTGTACGGTCATTGGGGGCCGGCTTCCTGTTTGGAGGGGACGGGTCGAAAGGCGACCCTGTTCAGCCGACGGAAACGGTCACCATGAGGCCAGTGCCGAGGGCCTCCGCCTACTCCCCCCACGGGCCCTTGGCTACGCCACGCTCCATGAAGGTGGCTCCATCTGCTTCCCGCTCACGCGCCAGGTGGTAGGCGATCGCGTAAGGGGGCGCGGCGGTCTCGGAGCGGGCTCCGTGGGCGAGGACTTCGTCGGTCAGATGGCGGACCATCTCGAGCCGTGGGTAGGCGGCATGGATCTGCCTTTGTTCGTTGGCCACGAGGTCGAAATGTTTGCCGAAGTCAATCCAGATGCCTTCGTAGGTGAGGTAGGTCAGCAGTCCCATTCGTTCGGGGATCTGTGGAGTGGTGTGAAGAGCGATCGCCTCCCAGACCCGGTCGACGTCCCGGGCGGGAGCGCCGAGATCGGTCAGCACGGTGGCGGCAAGATCGGCGCCTTCCATCTCGAACCGGAGCCGGCCGGGTGCGTCGGGGCCTGTTCCCAGGTCGTGCATCACGTGGGCGGCGAAGAGGAGTTCCTCGTCGTAGTCCGCGTCGTTCAGGACGCCTTTGTGGGCGGCGAACAGGCGGGCCCAGTAGAAACCGCGAATGCAGTGGTTGAGCACAGACGGATGCACCGCAGCACGTGCCGCGGCGAGGCTTGCCTCAACCAGCGGCCCGGCAGGAAGAGCGAGTACCTCGTTCTGCAGGCCTTCCGAGAGTGCGGGGATGCCGGTCATGACTCGACACTATGAAACCGGCCCTCCTGCCAAAAGTGGCACGGATGCCAACCAGCGCTACAGTCGTGCCACTATGACAAACAGACACCACGTTGCGGTGCTCGTACTGCCCGGTGTGCTTCCGCTCGAGTTCGGTACCGCGACGCAGATCTTCGCCATGGACCCCCACTATGAGCTGACCGTGTGCGGTGACACCGACACCGGCCTGGTGCCAGGGTTCCGCTTCGCGATCACCGTCGCGGCCGGCCTCGAGGCGCTGGACGACGCCGACACTGTGATCATTCCGGGTTACGACCACATTGACGCGACCCTGTCGGCTGAGCTTCTGGCGGCACTACGAGCAGCTCACGCCCGAGGCGCCCGACTCGTCTCCATCTGCACCGCGGCCTTCGCCCTGGCCGCGGCCGGGCTGCTCGACGGGCGCCGCGCGACCACACACTGGCGGCACGCCGAGCAATTGCGTCAGCGCTACCCACTCGTCGATGTCCTGCCAAATCAGCTCTACGTCGACGACGGCGAGATCCTCACGTCCGCCGGAGTGACCGCGGGAATTGACCTGTGCCTGCACCTGATCCGCACCGACCTGGGCGCCGCAGCAGCGAACACACACGCACGCGATCTTGTCGCGCCGCCACGGCGACGGGGAGGCCAAGCACAGTTCATCGAACAGTTCCGCCCCGAAGCGAGCGGAGATGAACTCGCACCTCTGCGGGAGTGGATGCTTGACAACCTTGCGACGCCCCTGACCGTCGACCACCTCGCCGAACGCGCCCATATGTCGCGGCGGACACTGATCCGCCGCTTCCGCGAGGAGACCGGCACTCCGCCCATGGCCTGGCTGACCGACGCGCGCCTTGACCGGGCACGCGAACTGCTGGAGGCGACCACCGTGCCCATCGAGCAGATCGGCCGCCTGACCGGTCTCGGCGCTCCCGCTTCCTTGCGGGCCGCATTCCATCGGCACCTCGGCACCTCCCCTCAGGAATACCGGATCCTGTTCCGCCACAAGGACGAGATGGCGGACGCATGATCCCGGGACGTCCTTGAATCGCCCGACTCGACAGATGCCGGCCTTCTGGGGCGACAGTTGCCAGCACGGGACCATGACCTCACGCCGTCCTTGCCCCTGGACCTGTCCGATGCCCGCTGGGCGTAAATGGAGCCGACACCGACGGCCTGGCGAGCCGCACGCATGCAGGCCGCCCCGTCCGCGATCACCGTTGTCGAGCCGCCAATGGCCAGAGCGTCAGGTCATGCCGCGGACCGCGGCATGGGATCGATCAGATCGGCGGCCAGCAGGGCCTGATCGAGCCCGGAATGGGTGCGCAGCAACTGACCGACGCCCGTGATCTCCAGGATGCGCCTGACCCGTTCGTGCGGGGCGGCCAGGTGCAGGCCGGCGCCATGCTCATTTTGACGGTGGTGCTGCTGGATGAGCAGATGCAGGCCGGAGCTGTCCATGAAACTCACCCCGGACAAATCCAGCACCAGGGGTAGGCCGGCGTCCGGATGCTCACGCTCGATGTAGGTGGTCAGTTGGGCGACGGTGGCGGCATCCACCTCGCCCACCACCTCGATGAGGGTGCCGCCGATCAGGGCTCGGCTGGTCAGATGTAGCGGGGTCACGTCAGTCATCCGTGCGGCCAGGTCCTCGGCATGGCGGCCGACCGCCTGCTCGGACATCGCGTATCCGCCTCCTCGATCGGTACGGGGACTTCGGTGGCGCTCTCAACCGTAAACCCTGAAGAAGGTTACATGAAATAGCTTTCACTATAAACTCTGATGCCAGCCACTACCCGACACCGTCCGCCACCACGGACTGAAAGCGTGAGCGCCATGCAGCCCGGTCACGAGACCCCGGCCTGGACCTTCCTGACCCACCACGCCCGCGTGCTGCTGGAGATCGCCCGCAACCCCGAGGTACGGCTGCGCGAGATCGCCTCCTGGATCGGCATCACCGAACGCACCGTACAGAGCATCGTCAACGACCTGCACGACGCCGGATACCTCACCCGCGAACGAGTCGGCCGCCACAACCGCTACACCATCAACACGGACCTGGACTTCCGCTACCCCACGGAGGCCGGCATGCCGGTGCGCCGCCTGATCGCCATGTTCACCGACCGCGACCTGCCCGACGGCCCGCCGTCGCACCAGCCGTAGACCGCTGCCTCGCCGGCCCGGTGGCCGATGTGTCGGGTTGGTCGTCGTCTTCCAGCGCCCGGTACGGCGTGGAGCGGCCGCCGCCGACCTCGCGGGCGATCTGGGTGAGGGATTGTACGCGGGCGCGGCACCACGTTCCTCCCCCTAGCTTCGTCAGGCCGTGTCAGGTAACGCGTTCGTCACTATGCGTCCCGCTCATGCTGGTTCGGGAGCACTCTGGAAGCATGTCGAAGACGGCAGCAGGATCCGGACGCGCCCCACGGTCACGGGGCAGGCGGTGGACGGTCATCGCCGCGATCGTCGCGATGGCAGCGTTGCTGGCCGTGGGGTTGATCGGCTTCTTCGCCGACCCGCTACGCCTCCCGCCGGACGTGCTGGGTGTGCTGGATCAGCGGGCCAGCGTGATCAGCATGTTCATCGGCGCGGCCGGACTGGTGGTCGCGGTGGTGGCGCTGCTGCTGCAGCTACGCGCCGACCGTACCCAGCCGACCGCCGCCACTGATCCAGCGGAGGCAGTGCCCGAGACGCCGCCTGGCGTGTCGGCTTCGGGGGAGCGGTCGATCGCCATCGGCGGGGACAATACCGGCGTCGTCTCGACGGGGGATGGCGCGCGCAATGTGCAGATGCGGGCGCAGGCTTCGGGGCAGGGCCGGGTGTATCAGGCCGGTGGCGACCAGACCATCAACGAACGATGACCACGACCCCGTCGGCTGACCCCCCAGCCCCGCTCCCGCGTAGCGTCCGTCCGGGGTAAGTGCGATCGCCGTCGGGCCGTGGCCGACCGTGATCTGTTCGGCGTGTACGGGTCGCAATACCGTCGGGTGTGACCGCCAGAGCGTGGGAACGCCGGGCCCGATGGTGGTCGTTGTGGCCGTCTGGCGGTTGGTCTTGTCCAGCTCCCGGCACCTGCTTGGTGCGCTGCCGTTTCTCCTCGCGCAGTTGCAGGGCGTGGGTGGCGGCGGCCGTCTTCTCCGCAGCTTCGACGACCAGGGTCCAGGCGGCGGTGACCTGCCGCCCGCGCCCGCCTTGGGCCGGGGCGGAGACGGGGGGAGCAGCAACCGAACGGCCATCGGATGCCGCACCGGTTCGGCTACGCCGCGTCACGTCGCAGATGGCTCGCGATCAGGTTACGAAGGCGGCCATGGGGCCTCGTGTTGGCTAGCCTCACCGGCATGCCTCTCGCCTCGATTCCCAGCCCTTCCGAAGGGGTCTGGTATCTCGGATTCATCCCGATCCGGGCCTACGCATTGTGCTTCATCATCGCGATCGGCTTCGGCATCTGGCTGAGCGAGCGCCGCTGGCGCGCCCGCGGCGGCGAGAAGGGCACGATCGGCGACCTGGCGGTCCCCGGAGTGATCTTCGGTCTGATCGGGGCTCGCCTCTACCATGTCATCACCGACTGGCAGACCTACTTCGGCCCGCGCGCGATCAAGGAGCCGTACCAGGCGCTGTTCATTTGGGAAGGCGGGCTCAGCATCTGGGGCGCGGTCGCCCTGGGAGGCATAGGCATGTGGCTGGCCTGCCGCCGCCGGGGGCTGTCCCTGGCAGCCGTGGCCGACACGGTCGCGCCCGGCATCGCGTTCGGACAGGCGATCGCCCGCTGGGGCAACTGGTTCAACCAGGAGCTGTACGGTAGCCCGACCACGTCGCCGTGGGGCCTGGAGATCGACCAGGCGCACGGCGGCGAGCCAGGCGTGCTCTACCACCCGACGTTCCTGTACGAGTCGCTGTGGGACGCGGCGCTCGGTTTCGGACTGATCCTGGCCGGCAGGCGGTTCACGCTGCGCCACGGCCGCCTGTTCGCCCTCTACGTCGCCGGCTACACGTTCGGGCGGTTCTGGATCGAAGGGCTGCGGATCGACCCGGTCGGCGGGGTGGACCACGCGGTGACGCTCCTGGGGCTGCGGATCAACCAGTGGACCTCGATCGTGCTGTTCGTCGGCGCGCTGGTCTATCTCTGGGTGACTCGTAACAAGGACAACGAAGAGATCGTGGTGCCGGCCTCACAGGGCAAGGCCTCGCACGAGGAGAGCGGCGGGCAAGTCTCCGATCCGACCGAGAGCACCTGACGCGACCGACATGCGACCCGCGCGGCCCGCAGGCGCGCAACGCGGCGCTGGCGGTTTCCGAGTCACCCGTGCCCGCCGGCGGCCGCGAGCGACCGGAGCTTTCCGCCGTTGGCGTCGAGCCAGCGGGTTGTGTCCTCCAGCTTGCGGATTCGGTCGGCGACCTCGTCGAGTTGCGCCCTCCCGTTCAGCCAGTGGCCCGCCCGCCACAGGGCGCTGCCGACCGCCCGGGCGAGGAGCAGCCGGGGCAGGGCGTCGGCCTCGGCGACGTCCAGTGGGCGGACCGAGGCGTACCCTCGGAGGAAGGCCGCCGTGCGGAGCTGCCAGTCGCGCGTCTCCAGGGCCCCGCTGTAGAACAGCGCCGCCATCACGTCCTGGACCAGGAAGCCGAGCCCGGCGAACTCGAAGTCAAGCAGCCCGCTCACCTCCCCGGTGTCCTCGTCGACCAGCACGTTCGAGGCCGCCAGGTCACCGTGGATGACCTGGGTCGGCAGCGCGCCGCCGCCCACAGGCCACTCCTGCCCGACGCGGCGCGCCACGGCCTCAAGGTGGGCGGCCCGCTCCGCGCTGATCCCGGCGGCGCGCAGCTGACGGCAAAGGGCGCCGACATGCGGTACGGCGGGGTGCGCCAGAGGATTGCCGCGCCAGTCTCCCAGCCTGTCTTCTGGCGGCATGCCCAGCAACGTCTCGCCGAGCAGCCCGGCCGCCCGGCCGAAGCGCTCGAGTGCCGTCCGGCCCGTGAGGTCGGGCCGCACGCCGGGGATCCACCGGCAGACGGTGGCGGGTCCGGCCGCGGTCTCGATCACGGTGTCCCCGCTGGGCGCGGCGACCGGCTCAGGCACCTGGAAGGGAAGTCCGGCCTGCCGTAGCCACCGCAGGATCCGGTGCTCGGCGCCGACCCGCGCGGCGGACAGGGTCTGGCTGACCCGGAGCACGAATCGGAGGTCCCCTTGGCGGAGCACGAACGTCTGGTTGTTGGTCCCCTGCTCGGCTCGGATGATCGTCGTGTCCGGGGGAAACCCCCACGCGGCCAGCAGTCCGACGAGGAACTCCAGGTCGGCGGGCGCAGTCACGCGCCAATTCTGGCGGCATGCCCAGGCCGGCGCGCAACCGGTTTATGGGCCCCTCAAAGCAAGAGCCAGCAAAGGGTTCCTATTCTGGTCAACCAGTCGGGGTTGCGCTTTCCTACGCGGGTCGAGCCGAGAATCTCGGAAGCCGGACCCGGAGGCCATGCGGTGAGGGCTTTGGCGTGACCCAAGCCGCTCGCCTTATGCGAGATCGGACGTCGGCAGGCCGGCTACATGGCCGGCTCTCTAGCAGCTGCCGTAGGCGGTGGTCAGATCGTCGGCGAAGAAGCCGACGTTGGCGACATCGCCGAACGTCCCGAGGACGTCGCCCTTGAAGTCCGGATCGGAGATCACGGTATGAGGGCGCTTTCCGGTGCTCTGAGGCAAAGTGCATACAACAGCGGTGAGTGGTGTAGATCACTTCAACGCCGGCCGGGGTGAGGCTGAGCGGGCACCCTCGTCGGTCACACTGACTCCATGGAATACGTCGTCCGGGTGCCCACGCCGCCGCTCGACCGGTTCATCGACGACATCTACTGCCTGACCGGAGTGCCGCGCCACCGACGGATGAACGTCCCGCCGATGCCGTCGGCACACCTGTACATCAACCTGGGCGGACCCGTCCGCCTGTGGGATTCCGATCCCTCGGTGCCGCCGGCAGTGTTCACCGATGGGTGGTTCATGGGGGTATGGACCAGGCGTTTCCTCTTCGAGTACCCCACACCGGTGCGGCTCGTCGGGGTGCACTTCAAGCCCTGGGGGATCTCGCCGTTCGCCGACATGCCGGCGACCGAACTGCGGGACCGATGGGTGCCGGTCGACGACGTCTGGCAACGGTTCATGGATCGGATCCGCAACCAGGTCGGTGACCTCACGTCGGCCGCCGAGACACTGCGGGTGTTGGAGGAGGAGCTGCGATCGCGGCTTGCCGAGGCGCCGGGGCGCGGTCTCGACCTGGTCCAGCACGCAGGCTGGTGTTTGGAGACCTCCTACGGCGTGGTGCCGGTGGGTGCGCTGGCCGATGCCGCCGGGGTGAGTGGCAATCACCTGGCCACGCAGTTCAAGTCTCATGTCGGGGTCACCCCGAAGCGGGTGGCGCGGATCTACCGGTTCGCGCGGCTGATCGTGTCCGTGGACGCTCTGCGTCCGGTCGACTGGTCGCAGCTCGCCCAAACGGCGGGCTACTTCGACCAGGCCCACTTCAGCAGGGAGTTCAAGGACTTCACCGGCCATACCCCGACGGAATACCTGGACCTGCGGCGCCGGTTCCCCGCCGAGCGGGGGTTCCCGCCGGACAGCGGGCCGATGCCCGCCGATTGATTTTTTACAAGCCCACTCGCCCCTGAGGACGGCAGGATCGGGGGCGAACGCGCAAGGAGATTCCAGGAGAACCTGTGGGCACAGTGATCATGCACAACGTGGTGTCGGTGGACGGCTTCATCGCCGACAAGAACGACGACGTCGGGCCACTCCACGATTGGTACTTCAACGGCGACATCCCGATCACCGAAGGCGGCGACCAGCAGCACGACCATTCCGGAGTCGGAAGCGGCTTCAAGGTCTCACGTGCATCGGCGGAGTACGTCCGGTCGATGTGGGAGACGATCGGCACGATCGTGATGGGCCGCCACCTGTTCGACCTGGTGAACGGCTGGGAGGGTCGGCCGCCCGCGGGTGACCACGTGGTCGTGGTGTCCCACCGGCCCAAGCCTGAGGGCTGGCACCCCGAGGCTTCGTACCATTTCGTCGATGGCGTGACGGCTGCGATCGACAAGGCCCAGGAGCTCGCCGGGGAGCGAACCGTCGCTGTGAACGCCGGCGACGTGGGCAGCCAGATCCTGGCGGCGGGCCTCGTGGACGAGGTGGCGATGGACGTGGTGCCGGTGGTGTTCGGGTCGGGCAAACGCTACTTCGGCAGCATCGATGGGCAGCATCTGCTGGAGGATCCCCACGTGGTCATCCAGGGCGAAGGGGTGCTGCACCTGAGGTTCAAGGTGCGCCGTTAAGGCGTGCTGAGACTGCTCCGATGAGCATGGCTCAAGGATCTAGGTCCGCCGGGGATCACCGTGCTGGAGACCCTGGAGGTCCTGGCCTGAGGACGTCAGCTGGTCTCACCCAACTGCCCGGCCACCTGCTCCAGGCCACCCTTGATGAGCCGCCCGTACTCGTCGTCGCCAAGCACGCCGATCCCGTCCCGCGCCTGCTGGAGGTGCTCACGGGCGCGATCGAGATCGCCCAGCTTGCGATAGCACTCACACAAGTTCAGGTGCAACGACGGATACAAGCCGGCCACCGAAAGCGGCACCCCGGCTTCGGCCACCCGCTCATCGGTGACCAGATCGGCGGCGGCAAGCGCTCGCAGATCCCACATCAGCTCCTCATGCACGTCGTCCTGCACATCGGCCATCGAGTGGGCAAGAACGCAAACATGCAGCGGATCGCCTTGCTCGCCGCCGATGTCATCCCAGATCTGCGCGAACAGGTCGCGAGCAGCTTCACGCTGACCTTGGCGGTGATGCAACTCCACCCCCTGGCCGATCCGGGTCATCGTCGGGTCGGTCGTCATGAGCGGCTCCTTGATCGTCGCGGGCAAGCGCGGTCAGCCTACTCGCCTGACGCGGCTCAAAAACCGCCATGCGGTTGACCAGCAGGTTCGCTTGAGCAACCCGGATAACGACCGGGAGCCGCACGCGACGACCTCCGGGTGCTGACCGACATTCCGGCCGATCAGCCCCCGAGTGCTGTCTGGTCCCAGCCGAGCATGCTCACCGGGACCGACCTTGATCGTGGCGAGAATCAGACCCGCATGTGGGCCTCGGCGAGCATGGGGGTTTCGCCGAGCTGCTGGAGGGCGAGTTGCGCAGCGCTGATTCCGACCTCGGCCAGGAGTCCCGGCGCGGCTGATTGGTCTGTGGCCACGGCGAGGGAGTCACCGCGGCTGACGGCCGGGCGGTCGTGCCATGTCGTCCCGGGCAGGTCGATGGCTCCGGTGCAGTCCGTGCGCAGGGCGCTGCGGTACCACTGCAGCGCCGCGCGCCAGCCGGGCCAGGACTCGTCGAGAAGATGCTGAACGCGGCGTTCGGCGTCGGCTTTCCGCTCGCCTGGGGCGCATGCGGCGGAGATCTGGATGAGTTCGTGTCCGGGCGGGGCCAAGGTGGGGTCGGCGAGGCCGTAGCGGGCGGCGTAGATCCGGTCATCGAGGTCCATCACCCGGAACCAGTCTGGGCCGCTGTCGGCCCGCAGGCCCAGGTCGACCGTCGTCACGCGGGCGCCGGGCCAGGTGAGCGATCGGTCGCCGGTCAGCCGGCGCGCCGTGGCCAGGCTGGTGGCCAGGATCGTCGGGCCCGCGGACAGCGCGGGCACCCGTGTCCGGGTGCTTATCTGCGCGCCGAGGCCGACTGCCCGCTCGGCCAGAAGATCGACCAGGGTGGACCACCCGCCGGTCACGTACCGGACGCCGCCGGCCATCGCCCGGCGCAGGCGCTGGTGGGCGAACGCGGCCGAAAGCCGCCCGGGGTCGTGGTCGAAGGTGAAGATGAAGACCACTCCGACGATGGCCTCAGCCGTCCTGGCGTCGACGTGCCGGAGCAGCCATGCGCGCAACGATTCTTCCGCGGGCGCCTCGGTGGGTAGCGCGGCGATGACCTGGCTGAGTTCGGCCGGCCACGGTCCGAGCCGGCCTCCGGCCCGGACGAGGGTGGCATGGCGCGGCGCCTCCACGACGGGCGGGGTGAGGCTGCGGCGCTCCAGCCACGCCCACCATGGCCCGTCCACGTAGATCGCGTGGGCGCCGAGATTGGCCCGGTAAGGAGCTGCCAGCGTGCGTGCTCGCCCACCCGGCCGGGGATTTGCCTCGGCGACGGTCACCCGCCAGCCGCGTTCGGCCGCCTCGATGGCGGCGGTGAGCCCGGTCAGGCCGGCGCCGACGATGTGCAGATCTGGTTTCACAAGATAGCCCCTTCTGCGTGATGTCCTCCTGGCTGGAAAGTGGCGGGGAACCCGTGAAAGGTTCCGGCTGATGTTCTTGTAATCTTCCTGGCGTGGACCCCGAGAACGTCGCCGCCGCTCAGCAGGGGGACGCGCTCGCGTTGGACCGGCTTCTCGACGAGCTGGCCCCGTACGTCCGCCGATTGTGCGCTCGGATCGCCCCTGCGGCGGCCGACGATGCCACGCAGGAGGCCCTGCTGGCGGTCTTCCGGGGCCTGCCGTCGCTGCGCGCCCCTGAGGCGATCATGACCTGGGTCCGGTCGGTCACGGTGCGGACGGCGATCCGGCTCGCCCACCGGCATGACCTGGAGGTCGCCGCGGAGGAAACGCTCATGACCGGCCACGTCTCCTCTCAGGAAGGGCTGGTGGACATCGATGACGCCCTGGCGCGCCTGCCTGTCTCCCAGCGCGCCGTGCTGATGTTGCGTACGCAAGAAGGCCTCAGCGAACAAGAGATCGCCGACACGTTGGGGATCCCGATAGGAACCGTGAAATCCCGGCTGCATCGGGCCAGGGCCGCGTTCCGGGAGGTGTGGGAATCGTGAACGATCCTGTGGCGCACCCCGATATCGACCCGATCGACCGCCTGGCCATTCTCGCGGCCGCCTTGCCCGGCGCCGTTGTCGGGCAGCGCCGCATCGCCGCCCCCTTCGAGGCTGTATGGCAGGTCGTCGCGGACCTGGAACACGCCACCCCCCGCTACGAGCCCGGCGTCGCCCACGTGCGCGTCATCGAGCAGCGCGGCGAGTTCCTGCGCCTGCTGGTGCAGGACAGCGCCGGCCGCGAGGACGCGATGGACGCCAGGCTCCGGCCGGGCTGGTGCCTGATGCAGTCCGCCACAGTCGTCATCGCCTTCGCCGCCCGCCGCCTGGGCAGCGAGACCCTGCTGGCGCATCTTGAACACCGGCGCGGGCAGACCCCGGAACCCGGCCAAAACGGGTCGCACCACCGCCGCGCCGCCCTCGCGAAAATCGACCAGGAGCTCCACACCATCGAAAGTCTCGCTGCCCACTATGGGCCCTGAGCCCCGGGGTATCTCTCCAGGACGGATGAGGCAGCCCCCGACGAGGACCGGCGGGCGGGAGCCCCGTACCTATGCCCGATGCGGACCGGCGAGGCGCTCGGCCAGGAACTGGCGCTCGGCCTCGTTTCCGGTCAACTCCAGCGCCTGGCGGTAGGCGATCGAGGCCTCCTCCCGGCGGCCCAGCCGACGCAGCAGGTCCGCCTTGATCGCCGGTAGGTACTGGTATCTCGCGAGCCGGCTGTCCTTCTCCAGCTCCGCGACCTCTTCCAGCGCCCGCGCCGGCCCGGAGACCATGGACACCGCCACCGTGCGGTTCAACGCCACCACCGGTGACGGCCACACCGACAGCAGTTCGTCGTACAGGGTCACGATCTGCGGCCAGTCCGTCCGGTCGTAAGACGGCGCCTCGGCGTAGAGGGAGGCGATCGCGGCCTGCAGGACATAGCGGCCCGGTCGCCCGCCGCGCAGCCCGTCCACGATCAGGCCGTGCGCCTCGGACATCGCCGAACGGTCCCAGAGCGATCGATCCTGGTCCTCCAGACGCAGCAAGCGACCCCCCGCATCGACCCGGGTGGCGCGCCGGGCATCGGTGACCAGCAGCAGCGCGAGCAGCCCCCGCACCTCCCGCTCGTCGGGCATCAGCTCCCGCAGCGTCCTGGCCAGCCGCACCGACTGGTCCACCAGGTCCGTACGCACCAGCGATGCGCCGGACGGCGCGGTGTGCCCGGCGGTGAACAGCAGATGGATCACGCCGAGCACCGCGCGCAGCCGATCCGGCAGCTCAGCGCGTTCCGGCAGCCGGAAGGGGATCCGCGCGGCCGAGATCTTCTTCTTCGCCCGGGTCATCCGGGCGGCCATCGTCGGCTCCGACACCAGAAGCGCCCGGGCGACATCGGCGGTCGTCACCCCGCACACCAGCCGCAGCGTGAGTGCCAGCTGCGCCTCCTGCGCCAACGCCGGGTGGCAGCACATGAAGATCAGCCGCAACCGCTCGTCCGGCACCACGTCCTCCGGCTCGACGACGGCCGGCTCGTCCTCCGCCTCCTCGGGCTCCACCAGCAGCGGGAGTTTCGAGCGGAACGTCTGCTCGCGCCGCACCGCGTCCATCGCGCGGCGTTTGGCCGCGGTGGTGAGCCACGCCTGCGGCGTGTCCGGGATCCCGTCGCGGGACCAGCTCGCCAGGGCCGCGGCGTACGCCTCCTGCACGCACTCCTCGGCCAGGTCCAGGTCGCGCGCGACGCCCGCCGTCGCGGCGAGCACCAGGGCCCATCCGCGACGGTACGCGTCCGCGACCGCCGATTCGACGTCCGCCGGGGGCGTCATGCCGTGGCGGGCCGATCCGCGATGAAGCCGCCTTCGACGGGCCGCACCTCGACACCGCCGCCCTGCTGGGTGGCGGGGTTGGCCCGAGCGATCTTCAGAGCGGCATCCAGGTCGGGCGCCTCGATGATGGCGAACCCGGCGATGACCTCCTTGGCGTCGACGAACGGGCCGTCCGTCACCACGTCGCCGCGGATCGAGGTGGCTGTGTCGGCCGGCTGTAGCGCGAATGCCGCGACCAGCGCGCCGGAGTTCACCAGGTCCTCGAAGTGGCGCTCGTGGGCCTCCCGCGCTCCGGGAACGACCTCGGCCTTCGTGTGGATGAGGATCGCGTACTGAGCCATGGTCCGGCTGTCCTTTCAGGTGCTTGTTACCGGCTTACACCCTTATGTCGAACGGCCTGCCCGGATTCGACAACCCACCTCCGTGGTGATGGCCGTGCCGGATGGGTGTGCGGCGCGCCCCGCCGGACGCTAAAGTTCGCGATCAACGACTGTGTTGTCGCGCCTGCCATCTCATGCGCCAAGCACGTCGGCAGTTGCCGGAGCGACGACCAGAGGACGTGGGTGGCCAGCCAGAGCAGAGGACGGCCGGGCTGGCTTCATGTCGGCGCGCTCGAAGATCGCGTCCACAGGGCATGGGGTCCGGGCACGTTCCCTCCTGCCGAAACCCTGCTGGCGATCATGACGTTGTCCGCGGTGCCGCGCGCCTTGGGCACCCGGCTGGCCGCTCATCTGGGCGGCGGGATCGTCGTGGGACCCGGGGCCGTGCCGGACTTACCGGGCTTCGAGCATTTGCGGGGCATCCCGCTGCCCGTTCAGCAGGGCGGGTGGGAGCGCAGCGCCGGCGTTTACGACCCGAGGCGGCGCATGATCGGAGTGGGCAGCGTGCCGTCGCCGTCGGCGAGCGTGGCGGGCCATGAGCTGGGGCACGCGGCCGACGACATGGATGGCATGCCGTCCCGGACCCCGTTCTGGACGGCCCTGCACGCCGCGAGCGCCGGACGCCTCGCCCCGCCTTACCGGGCGGCGGTCACCGAGCTGTACGCCGAAGCCTTCGCCTGCGTGCTGGTCCGGCGGGCCCGGCGGCTCATCGAGCTGTTCGGCGATGAAGACGCGGCCCGGCAGGCTTATGCCTGGTTCGCGGGACGGTACGGGATCCGCTGAGCGGCACCCCTGCCGATGGCGCACCGGGCCGCTATGCTGGGCAGAGAACCGTGGCAGATGGGACGGAGGGGATGAAGCACATGACCGCGATCATGCTGGCCGGCGGCGTCCTTCGCGTCCCGACCTCCACCGTGCTCCCCGACGGCACCCGCATCGACGGCACCAGGGACATCACGCCCGACGCCCCGGACTACCACGACTGGTTGCCGCACGCGATCGACGAGGAAGCCTCCTGGCACGGTGACCGCGACGACGAGGACATCCTGCGACGCTGGCGGGCCGCGGCCAGCGCCTGATCGTCCGCGGGCCGTGGCCGGCCCCCGGACCTGTCCGTCACCACCACGCGATCAGGCGGCCTGCAGCCGCCATGCAAGCGACACCTGATCAACTACCGGCATCGCAACGGACAAGGCCGGTCCACCAGGCGCCGGCCATCAGCATGAGGAAGAAAGATGGCATCGATCGTCTTCGGGGCATTCGCCGTCATCGCACTGATCGTGGGCGTGGTGCTGTTCCTCGTGTTGAGGCGGAAGCCGCACACCCGGGCCGGGGCGTACGTCAGCGCGGCGTGCCTCTTCCTGGCCGCGGGCGTGCTCACGATGGGCTTCCTCTCGTTCGCCAGCCTGGAATCCGCCTCGCTGCGGACCTTCACGCCCGAGGAGCGCGCGGCGGCGCTGCCGTGCAACGCGACGGTCCTGGGGGCCGAGGAGACATCCAACAAGCTCAACGGACGCTACATCTGGATGTTGCGGCTCCGCGTGACCCCTCAGGCCGGCGAGCCTTACGAGATCGAGCGCGCGGCCCGGCTCACCTCGTCCATGGGGGAGCGCCTGGAGCGGGGGAACGCCGTGCTCGCCTGCCTGGTGGCCCCCACCGACCACACGCGGATCGAGATCTCGGCCCTGGCCTGAGCCGTAAGCCGTGGTCAGGTGGCCAGGCCTTGATCCTGACGACGAAGAGCTGTTCGAGGCGTTCAGACGCACAGCCGGCGATACATGCCGTGGTTGAGCCGCACCGCCCAGTACGGCGACCGTCTCCGGCATCACCCGGTCCACGCCTGACACCTCACTGTCATCCACGACGACCTCGCTGTCGCCGAACTCGCTGGTGTCGCGCCCGCTGAGCTCGGCCGCCAGGTCGGAGAGGCCTGTTGCCCCGAAAACGCGAGCAGTGCGCCGAGATCCCACCTTAAAGACGGGGCGTCGCAGGTCAGGCGCGTGCGCCGCCGTCCACTCTGAGGACGGTGCCGGTCACGAAGGAGGCGCGGTCGCTGAGCAGCCAGGCGGCGGCCTGGGCGATCTCGTCGGGATCGGCCGCGCGGCGCAGCGGGGTCCGGGCCTTGAGCCGCTCGACGAGACCGGGGGAGTGCTCCTCCCACGTACGGATCATCTCGGTCAGCGTGTTGCCGGGGGCGATCGCGTTGACGCGGATTCCTTCGGGGCCGTAGGTGATGGCGGCCGACTCCGTGAGGCTGTTGACGGCCCGCTTCATCGCCCCGTAGGCGGGCAGTTCGGGGTTGCCCATCAGGCTGCCGATGCTGGAGTTGTTGACGATGGCTCCCGTGCCTGCGGTGGCGCGGATGGCGGCGATCTCGGCGGTCATGGCCAGCCACGGGCCCCTGAGGTTCACGGCGTAGAGGAGGTCGAAGTCGGCCTCGTTCACCTGGTCGATCGGGCCGGGCGGCGTGATGGTCGCGCCGTTGTTGAAGGCGACGTCGAGCCGGCCGTACAGGTCCACGACGCGATCGACGGCGGCGCGCACGCCGGCCGCGTCGGCGAGGTCGCACACCACGTAACCGGCGGTGCCGCCCGCCGCCCGTACCTCCTCGGTCACCGCTTTCAGCTGTTCCTCCGTACGGGCCGCGAGCAGCACCCGGGCGCCCTCCCGGGCGAACAGCCGGGCCGCGGCGGCGCCGATGCCGCGCCCGGCGCCCGTGATGAAGGCGACCTTGCCTGCCAGCAGCCCCATGGACGTGTCGTTGGCGTTGTACATGACAGTCAGCCTGCGCCAGTGCGCCGGGCTTATCCAGGTACAACCGGTACATGCCAGGACTGCGCACATTCGTGCAAGCTGGGAGTATGGACAGACAAGAACTGGCGGCCTTCCTGCGCAGCAGGCGCGAGCGGATCATCCCCGCTGACGTGGGGCTGCCTGCCGGGCCGCGCCGCCGTACGCCCGGGTTGCGCCGCGAGGAGGCGGCGCAGCTGGCCTTCATCTCGACCGAGTACTACACCCGGCTGGAGCAGGCCCGCGGTCCGCGCCCGTCGCAGGAGGTGCTGGCCGGGCTGGCCCGGGCCCTCCGCCTGTCCGACGCCGAGCGCGACCACCTCCACCGCCTCGCCGGCGCACCGCCCGCCCCCGCGCCGGGGCCCTCGCGCGAGGTGCGCCAGAGCATCCTCGACCTGCTGCGGCGGCTGCCGCAGGCCGCCGCGATCGTGACGTCCGCGATGTACGAGATCATCGCCTGGAACGACCTGGCGGCCGCGCTCATGGAGGACTTCTCCGCCCTGTCGCGGCGCGACCGCAATCTGGTGCGCCGCGTCTTCCTCGGACCGCACCCTCAGGGACGGCGGTTGTACGGGGTGTCGGATGCGGATGAGTTCGCCCGCTCTTCGGCCAGCCACCTGCGCGCCACCGCCGCCCGCTACCCTGACGACCCCGAGGTGGCCGAGCTGGTGCGTGAGCTTCACGAGGGAAGCGAGGAGTTCGCCCGTCTGTGGGACTCCCACGACGTGACCGGCGCACCCATGATGACGAAGACCTTCCAGCATCCGCTGGTCGGCCCGGTCACCGTCAACTGCGATGTTCTCGACATCACCGACCGGGACCAGCGGGTCGTGATCTACACCGCGGTCCCCGGTTCGCCGTCCGAACAGGCGCTGCGCCTGCTGGCGGTCGTCGGCACGCAACGCATGGACGTTCCGACCTGAGATTTCCCGGTCAGGTGGCCTGGGCGCCCGCGGGCTCGGGTCGGCTGCGATCCTTATTGAGAGCGGATCGAGCAGGCCGCTGCCGGCCGGTGCCGCAGTCCCGGCGGCCGCTCGCTTCACGCCGGATCGACCACCCTGCTCACGATCCACGCGTGCTTCCCGACCTGCCGGCCGCGGGCGAATCCGTACTGTTCGAAGAGCTCGACCGTCGCGCTGAACAGGAAACGGCCCGGCGCCTCGCGGCCGGTGGTCACCTCGGAGATGGCCTCGACGAGGCCGCCCCCGGCCAGGGCGATCTGGTCGAGCGCGCCTTCCAGGGCCATCCGTGCGACGCCCTGGCCGCGATGCCGGCCGTCTACGTAGAAGCAGGTGATCCGCCAGTCCGGGCGGGGTGGCGCTTCCTTGTCGTACGCGCGCCGGTGCTTGATGCCGGGGAGCTCATCGGGGCTGCCGTACTGGCACCATCCCTGGGCGGCGCCGTGCTCGTCGAGGACGAGCGTGGCATGAGCGCGACCCGTACGGACCCGGTCCTCCTTGACGGCGCGACGGCCGGCCCCCCTCTGGTTGCCCTCCGGATGAAAACCGACGCACCAGCACCCGCCGAAGATCCCGTTGTTGCGCTCGACGAGCTCCGCGAAGGCGGCCCAGGTGGCGGCGTCCAGGGGCCGGACCGTGTACGACATATGGATACCTTCGCACGTGGGCCGATCCCGTGGTAATCGCCTGGCCCGTCCACCGGCCGTCTCAGGTAACTTGCCGACCACGAGCAAACGGCGGTGCTGGGTAGTGACGTCATGGCCGTCATCCTCGGTGGATGCGGGCATGGCGGGCCTCACACCGGGCGCTTGGCGCCCGATTCCCCGTCGGCCAGCACCATGGCGCACTGCGGCGGGCGGACCACGTTCGTTTTCGCGGACGACCCGGCGTTCGCACTGGCCGGAGTGGTGCACAGCGACAGCAGGGCAACCAGGGCGGCTGCCGAGGCGGCGGTACGGCGAGTCCAGGTACGGGTCTGCATGCGACTCTCCAGTCGGCCGATGAGCACGACGGTACTGCCTCCCAGCATCGGCGCCGGGGGCCAGCCCGTCCACCCCCAGAACGGCGTCGGGCCGGATTGCGGTCCACTCGCCCGTTGGACGCCGGGCTTGACCGGGAAGGAGCGCCATCGCTCAGCAGCACCGAGACCGGACGAATCCCGGGAAGCTCGGCCCATAGCCTGGGCCTCCGATCACGGAGGCCCTCCACCCCCGGCTCGTAGACAAGAGGAGACGATCCTGGCAGCCGCGGATTCTCGGGCTCAACGCACCCCTTACGATGGCCGGTCATGGGAACGGACTGGGTGCCCGCGGCGGTACGCGACCACGCCGACCTCGCCGAACTCGAACACCTCGTCCGCACGCACGCAGCCCTCCATACGCAGGGCACATACGCACGCAACGACGTGGACCAGCGGCTGCGCGCCCTGCTGATCATCGACACCGACGCGGATGGCGCCTGGCCGAGCCATCGGGTGGCCGTCATCGGTCACAACCCCTTGTTCCCGCCCGAGTGGCGACAGGCCGCCTGGTCGACCCTCCTGCCGGAAGAGCTTCGGGTGCGGTCGGCGCGATGGCGCCACTGGTACGACTCCGTCATGGCCGGCCAGTCGTTCGCGAAGTCCTGATCGATCGTCGGCGCCGGTTCCTTGAAGCGCAGGGCGCCAACCTCGTACCGGGGACTCAGGTCAGCTCGGCGAGTCGCTCCGGTACCGACCAGGACGGCGAGTGCCCGCCACGGCGAGGTCCTCCCGTGGTAGAGCTCCAAGGTTCCTTACGTTGGTGGCGGAGTCAGTCGGGCGCGGTTCGCCCGGTTCGTTCCCGCCACCCCGGCACACTGCCGGATGACGACGCCGGCTGCCCCGACGCGAAGGCGGGGCCGGGGTCGATCGGTCGCGCGGCAGGCCCGGAACCTCGGCGGCGGATCCATAGGCGTGGCCTGCCGCTTATCGCTTACTGAGCGGACCGAATCGTCGTGAGGAGGTCCGCCGTCGTCGTGATGGCGTGTGCGTAGGTCGGCCCGTTCAGCTCGTGAGCCGCATGCAGCATCTCCGCGGTGAAGGCCGCGGTCGCGTCCCGTACCAGGGTTACGTGGTATCCGAGCTCCATGGCGTACCTGCCGGTCGACTCGATGCAGGTGTTGGCGAGCAGGCCGATGATGATGACATGGGTGATGCCGTGCTGCCGGAGCAGCAGGTCGAGATCGGTGTTGGCGAAGCCGCTCTGCGCCCAATGCTCCTTGGCGACGATGTCGCCGTCCTGGGGGGCGAGATCGGGGTGCCATTCGCCGCTGCCTTTCGCGAAGGTATGGCGTTCCTGGATCCCGCGTTGGGTGGGATTGGGGTGGTTCCAGTCGTCGTAGTCTCCGGATTGCCACTGCCGATGCGGAACGACGAACACCTGGATCCCGGCCTCCCGTGCCGCGGCGACCACCGCGCGTAGATTGTCCAGAAGCCCCACGCGCTGGGCGACCTCCTTCAACCGAGGCCAGATCTTCCCGCCCTCGGACAAGAAGTCGTTGTAGGGATCGACCAGGAGGACCCCGACCCGGCTGAGTTCGTAGGAGGTGCTGGTCATCGCGCAGTGGGCTTCGTGTCAGGGTTGTTCACCGCGGTCGGCTGCCTTCGTGCGGCGACTCTGTCGTGCATCGGTGTGTGCCTGTTCACGCCCGTGGTGTACCCCGGTCCCGGACCGAGCTCGGCGATGCGATCGAAGTCTTGACAGGCTCTTTGTCCGTCCCGCCCGCATCAGCACCATGCGGACGGCCTCGTCCTTGAACTCATGGGTGACGGGCTATTCGAGTCTCAGTACGCCGCGAGCGTGAGCGCGTTGGCGGCCTCGTTGAGCGGCTTCATGATCGGCCGCATCGCCAGATCCTTCCACGGCAGGCGGTTGACCAGCCGCATCATCGTGGTCTGCATCTTGATCTGCCGCGGGCTGCCCGCGACCATCTGCGCGGCGTTGCTCGCGCCGAGCGCCACGTTCACGTCCACGTACTCGCGCATCGCTTCCCGATATCCGGCATAAGCCGCACGATGGTCGCCCGCCGCCGCGCTCATTTCACCGGCCAGTACGTACGCGCCCACCAGCGCGAGGCTGGTGCCCTGCCCGGACAGCGGGGACGGGCTGTAGGCGGCGTCGCCGACCAGGGCGATCCGGCCGGTGGACCAGTGGTCCATGCGAACCTGGCTGACCGGCGTGAAGTAGAAGTCCGGCGAGTGCGGCATGGCTCGCAGCAGCGCGTCGCTCTCCCATCCGACGCCGGCGAACGCCTCGGTCAAGATGCGCTGCTGCGCGGCCCTGTCGAAGCGGTCGGGCAGGACGGCGGGGCTAGGGAAGACGAACTGCGCCTTCGCGGTGTCGGGCTTGGTGGCGTAGACGTTCACGACCTTGCCGGGCGTCGGATAGAGCAGCTCCCAGTGGTCGAGTCCGAGGTGGTTGGGGACGGTGAAGACGGCCGCGTGCATCCCGAGGGGGTGGACGTAGCGCTCCTGCGGGCCGAAGGCCAGGCGGCGTACGGTCGAGTGCAGGCCGTCGGCGCCGATGACGAGGTCGAAGCGCCGTGGCGGGGCGTGGCGGAAGGTGACGTCGACGCCGTCGGGACCTTCGTGGAGGCCGGTGATCGTGTCGCCGAACAGGTATTCGCAGCTGTCACGTGTCGCGTCGTAGAGGAGCCGGGCGAGGTCGCCACGCATCACCTCGTCGTCGCCGGGAGCGCGCATGCCGATGAGGTCGGGGCCGAGGTTGGCCAGTGGCTTGCCGCTCTCGGCGACCCACGAGCCGCCGCGGATGGCGGTACTTGCCCGCCGTACGGTCTCCAGCATGCCCATCCGCTCGACGACCTGCATGGCCACGCCGCGCAGGTCGACCTTGTAGCCGCCGTCGCGCAGTTCGGGGGCCAGCTCGACCACGGTGGGGGTGAATCCGTAGCGGCTCAGCCAGTAGGCCAGAGCGGGGCCGGCCACGCTGGCGCCGGAGATCAGAACGGTGCGGTTGGCGAGTCGCCGTGAGTTCGTCATGCCAAGAACCGTAACGGCATTGCCAGAGTATTGGCAACTACTTTCCTAGGCTGTTTGCCATGCGACCTGGCGCGGCTAGTTGGCTTGGCAAGGATTTGCCAAGCGTGTGCCGGGTGGCTAGCATGAGCTGCGGCAGAGGGCCGGTCGGCCCGCGCTCTCACCTGGCAAGGAGACGACAGATGCTGACGCAGCCCGCCTTCGGCCGACGGCTCAAGCAGCTGAGGACCGAACGCGGCCTGACCCAGGCCGAGCTCGCGGGCGAGGGGATGTCCACCGGATACCTCTCCCGACTGGAGTCCGGGGCCCGACCCCCCACTGACGAGGCCGTGGCTCACCTGGCCCGCCAGCTCGGCGTCGCCCCCGAAGACCTGGCCGAACCGCCGGACTGGTCGCTGGCGCGCAGCCTGGCCGCCACCGTCGGACTCGACGTGGACGAGGCCGGCGAGCTGCTGGCCCGAGCCCTGCGTACGGCGGGCAGCGAGGACCCCCTGCTGCGCTGGCAAGCGCTGTGGCAAGTCGCCGAATGGCGACGCCACAACATGGAGCACGCCGAGGAGCGCAGCTGCCTGGACGAGTTGGTGGCGCTCGCCGAACAGCTCGACCTGCCCGAGTTGCGCGCCCGAGCACGGGCGCGACTGGCGCGCGCACAACGCGGGGCGGGCCAGGTTCCGGCCGCGGTCGAGACCGCGATCAGCGCCTACCGCCTGGCCGTCGACGAGGGCCTGACGACACGCATCGTGGCCGACGCCCTCCTGGCACTGGTGTCCTCGCTGGCCGAGGCGGGCCGGATGGCCGAGGCCCGCCAGCACGCCGACGAACTGCTCACCGTGGTCGCGAGCTTGCCCGCCGGCAGGCTCCTGGCGGAGGCGGCGTGGACCGTGGCCGGCGTCCGGCTCCGCCAGGGCGAGCCCCAGGTCGCGCTGAAGCTGGTCAACGACGCCCTGGAGCAACTCCAAGGCCGCCTCGACCCGGCCATGTGGGTGCGGCTGCGAATCGTCGCCGCCCGCCTCCACCTCAACTTGACCCCGCCCGAGACCGAGCCGGCGCGGCGCCGTATCGAGGAGGTCGAGGCGTGTCTGCCGTTCGCCGGCACGCCCACGGTCGAGCAGGAACTGCTCGCGCTACGCGCACGCCTGGCCTTCCACACCGGGCACACCGACGAAGCCCGCGCCCTGCTCGACCGACTCGCCGACGCGCACGACCACCTGGACTATCAGGAGCAGATCCGCCTGGACGTGCTGCGCAATCAGCTCCTGCTGCTGGGCGGCAAGCAGGATGAAGGCATGCGGGGCCTTCGAACGCTGGCCGAGCAGGCGCAGGAGCGCGCCAACTTCGACCTGGCCGCGGAGATCTGGCGCCACGCCGCCGAGTCACTGGCTCGAGCCGGCGGCGAGAACCAGTTCCCCGGAGTCTGAGCGCAGGGATTCGCGCTCCAGCGCACCCCCACCATTGGTGAAGAAGGTCTGCAGGTGGCGGTTCACGGGATCGGGGCAGTCCAGCTGGGGCGCGTGGCCGCAGCCGTCCAGGATGTGGAGCTGGTCATGGGGCAGCAGTTCGGCGAAGCGGTGGGCGCGCTCGACGGGCTGGATGGTGTCCTGTTCGCCCCACAGCACCAGGGTGGGGGTGTTGGTGGAGGGCAGGGCACGTTCGGTCTGCGCCCAGTCCAGGCGGCGTTCCAGCAGGTAGGTGGCGCGGATGTTGTCGCGGAAGGTCATCGGCGCCCACCACTCGTCCAGCAGGCTGTCGGTGATGCGGTCCTTGTTGACCATCATGCCTTCGGCCAGGCTGCGGACGGTGGACTTGCTGGTGGACAGCTTGGTGGCCAGTTCGCCGACGACGGGTATCTTCAGCGCTTCCCACATCCACGTGCCCGGCAGGTCCAGGCCGGTGGCGTCCAGCAGGGCGAGCTTGCTGACGCGGTCCGGGTGGCGCTGGGTGAACGCCAGGGCCCAGCCGCCGCTCCAGGAGTTACCCGCCAATCCGGCCTGCCGTACGCCGACAGCGTCCATGAACGCACCGAGAGCGGTGGTCATGGCGGCCAGGTCGTAGCCGAAGCCGGGGTCCTTGAGCCGGGTGTAGCCCTGGCCGGGCAGGTCGACCACATACACGGTGTGGTCGCGGGCCAGCACGCTGACCTGGTCCTTCCAGCCGATCACCGAGGTGCCGCCGGGCGAGATCAGGATCACCGGGGAGCCGGAGCCGGCACGGATGTAGTGGAAACGTGCCACCGCGGTGTCGGCGTACTTCGATCCCATCATGTCCAGGTACGGCGAGCGGAACTCGGCCTGGGCGGGCTGCCAGCCGTAGGCGCCGAACAGCAGCAGTGCCACCAGCACCGCGATGGCGGACAGCAGCCACCGGCGCAGCCGCTTGCGCGGGGGGCGGTGGCCGGAGGCGGGGGGTCGCCCGTCGAGTCGAACCATGATCATCCTTCACTTGGCCGTCGGTGCCTTCCCAGACGGGCGAGTGAAGGGAGGTGTGACAGCTCGCGTGTGTGATCCGGCTCACGTACTGCGCGGATGTACGGTACGGACGGCCAGCCGGGCTCACCCTGTCAGGTCGAGCCGGAGATTCTGGGGCTCATTGGGGGCCGCCTACTCGACCGGCACGAAATAGGATCATGATCCGATCTCCGCTTGCGGGCCGCGTGCCGGCCCCGGCACCGACGTCCTGGAAGGCGGCTTCACCTTCGGACTGGATCCGTACTGAGCGGCCTGGCCGTCCGGCACCCCAAACGGCCCCGGTCCATCCAGAAAAGCCGCCCTGCCTGCGATGAGTTCCGGCGCTCCATCGGGTCTCCACTCTGGACCACCGCTACGACCAAGGAGGAGTTTTATGGGCAAGATCATCTACTGGATGAACACCTCGATCGACGGCTACATCGAGGGTCCCGACGGCGGCATGGACTTTCCGGACCCTGACGAGGACTTTCTCCAGGCGGCGAACGACCATGTTCGCCGGATCGCGGCGTTCCTGTTCGGGCGGCGGCTGTATGAGGCGATGGAAAAGCCCTGGACGCAGGACCTCGGCAAGGAAGGCGCCCCGCCCTTCGAGCGGGAGTTCGCCCAGTTGTACAAGGAGACGCCGCGGTACGTCTTCTCCGACACCCTCCAGACCGTCCCCGAAGGGGTCACGATCGTCCGTCGCAAGGACGCCGCGTCCGTGGTGACGCGCCTCAAACGGGAGATCGACGGCACCCTCCAGCTCGGCGGCCCCGAGCTGGCCACCTCCCTGCTGGACCTGATCGACGAGTTCTGGGTGTACGCGTTCCCCGTGATCGTCGGGGGCGGCAAGCCGTACCTGCCTGTGCGAGAAGCACTGCGGCTGCGCCTGGTCGAGCACCGTTCCTTCGCCTCAGGAACCATGTTCCGGCGCTACGTACGACCCTGACCGACCAGGAAGCGGACCCCGCGCGGGTGCACCCACGAGGGGTGGCCGTGCGCCCGTGCGCGGTCCTGGACGAAGTGGCGCCCGCGTCACTGAACCCACCTTGCCAAGGTTCGCGAACAGGTGCGCTTTGGCGAAGGCGGCTTGGTGTCCGTACTGTCGTCCACGGTGCACACCGTGAGCGTGGCCACCATACATATGATCAGGCTGGAAGTGCCGAAAGTCGGAACAGCATGCGGGAGATCGTGCCGTTCGCGGATCACTGGAAGATCGCGACGGGTCACCGCAGAGATCGCACCCGAAAAGGCCCTGACGATCGCCGGAGGTGGCCGGCCTCCCGTACGGGCTGGGGCGATCGCCGCCGCTCGATGGATGCCTGAGGCAGCGTGACGGCGGAAACGCTGACGTACGAAACGTACGACCGGGCACTGAGCGAGATTCTTGGGGAGGGGTTTTCACATGCCGTCCACCAGAAGCGACATGACGGTCACTTCCAGTGGGGTGCGCATGAGCCGCTGGATGGTGGGTTCGGCAGCCGCGTCGGTGATGCGTTCGATTGCGACCTCACGCATCACGGTGTCGTAGTGGTGCCGTACGGCGGCCGGTCGTCGCGCGTTCCTCAAGGGTGTTGTATGGCACGTCAACGTCCTCGGCCGCCGGCTCCGATTCTCAGCCGGCCGCCGCCCGCTCGGCCCTCAACCGTTCCACGTCAGTGAGCGCCCGGTCGCGGATGTGGCAGATCAATTTGGCCAGATCGGCGCAGTAGACGGAAGGATTGAGAAATCCCGAGTCGGCGCGGTATCGAGTGCTGTACTCGCCGGCCCCGCAGATATCCCGGATCGAGCAGGAAACGCAGATCGGCGACAGGCCGGCCACCTTTCGTTGCCGGGCGACGACGCCCGGAAGGAGTCGCGCTTCGTCGAACGTGTTACGAAAAACGTCCAAGCCGGTGTAGGGGGCGCCCTCGTAGGCGGACTTCAAAGCGTCGCCGAGTTCGATGGTTCCGTCGCTTTCGATGACGACGAGCTGGAACGGGTTGAGCCCCAGCCCCTCGGTGTAGGCATGACCGCCGAGGCACAACGTCATGATGTTCTCGAAGAGCCTGATACCGGCCGGAAGCGGCACCGTGGAATACCAGCGCTCGAAGATCGGTATCAGCCAGTCCGCGTACGCGGTGCCTCCGTCCCCGGCGGTCCATCCCGGTGGAGGAGCCGACCAATTGCCGAGCGGCAGCAGGAAGTCCACCGCCGGCGCCCCGGTGGCGAGCAGCGCCTCGTAGGTGGTCAGGGGGTCGTTCTCCAGGTCGATGGTGCACAGCACAAGGTCGAAGAGGTCACGGTAATCAGGGCGGTTCAGAACCTCGATGCCGCGCATCACCTGGTCATAGCTGCCGCGGCCGTTGGCGTACTTGCGGTGACGGTTCTGGGCTTCCCTGTCGCCGTCGATGCTGATCGTGACACCGATGCGGTGTTCGCGCAGGACGTTCAAGAGGTTCTCGTCTGAAAGGAGCACGCCGTTCGTGGTGGTGACGAGCCGCAGCGGGACCTCGGACGGCGCGGCGTTCCGGAACGCTCGCGCCGCGTACGCGAATTGATCCGCGCCGGCGAGCAGCGCTTCGCCGCCGTGCATCCGCACCGACGCTCCCGCAATTTCGTCGGCGTGAGCCCGCAGGTGCTCTCCGAGCCGGAAGGCGACCTGGTCGATCGTCTTGCGTGACATGGCCACCGGCTTGCTCTTCCAGCTCTGGTCGGCCATCTCGTACATGTAGCAGTAGTCACAGGCCAGGTTGCACCGGCCGTGGAATTTGAGAGCGAATTCCACGAAGGGCAGAGGGCGCCAGTACGGATCCTCAAGCGCCTGATCGGTCACGTCCTGAGTCGGCCATTCTGCAGCTCGCTCTTTCACCCGCACGATCGGTAGCTCGATCACGATGTCCTTCGCCTCTCTGCCCTTCGTGTCCCAGCAAGCCGCTACACGGCCCGATCAGCCACGGGAACGAACCCGCTCCGTCACCTGTTGAAAGTGCCGGCGGGACGGAAGACGTCGTCGTCGGCGGTCACCCGGTTCAGCACCGCACCGAGCGCGCTGTTCTGGTCGGTGGTCGCCGCGACCTCGGAGAGATTCGCCTGAGAGGACTCGGCAGCCGAAGCGGCACCGGCTGCTCCGACCCCGACCGCGGACGCGGCTGCGAACGCGGCGGCCGTCAAGGCCACCTTCCGTACGAGATTTCCTTCACGTTCCGACATTGGATACCCCTTTCCCTGCGGCTGGACATCGACCTGCCGCCATAGCGATTCCGACCCGCGGCAAGTGATCTCCCGTTAATCAAAGTTGATCACGACAGCGGGACGGTACCTCACCACGCCCACAGAGTCGCTACAAAACCACTACACAGCCGATTCTTCGATGCCCATCACTACAAGGTCATCCAAGGTCAGGGACCAGAGACAGCCTCTTGATCCGCCGCGGTTATTCGACTCCCCAAAGCGACCCTCTGGTAACGCTCGGAGCGGGGCAAAAGACCTTGACTGCCAAGGATTTTCCCGTCCTGCAATCGCAGAAAGAATGCGCAAGTTGGGGTCACGGGATGTGGAGATCGTCGAGGCCGCTGCCGCGCATTGCTCCTGCGGGTTCGTCTACTGGGGCGGAGCTGCCGGGGCGCTCACCATGTGCTCACGGAGAACTCCAGCCGGACGCAACCGGCGAAGCTGCCGGTCGTCTTCGCCTTCCAACACGAGAGACACGCTCAAGGTCGACGATCCGCCAAGGTAGGGCCATCGGCTGGGCGCAACGGCGCGGGTTTGATCAGCTCGACCCCCGCATCGGGTATCACCGCAGGCATGCGGCCAAGGTCGGACATCGAGGCCTGACGGCCAGGTGAAAAGTTGGACCCATGTTTCCGGAGACTCCCGCCGCCGTGGCGGCGCTGTCGGTGGCCACCCGTTTCTGCTCGCCCGCGCTGTTCAACCACTGCGTCCGCTCCTACCTGTGGGGAGCGATGTACGGCACAGCGCACGGGATCGCCTTCGATGACGAGCTCTACTACGTCTCGGCGCTGCTCCACGACATCGGGCTGACGGAGGCTTTCGACAGCCATCGGCTGCCGTTCGAGGAGGCGGGAGGACAGCTGGCCTGGGTTGTCGGCGTGGCGGCCGGCTGGCCGGTTGGCCGGGCCGCCAGGGTCACCGAGATCATCATGCTGCACATGCGCGAGGACGTGTCCCCGGCTGCCGACCCCGAGTCCCACCTGCTGCAGGTCGCCACAAGCTGGGAGGTGGTCGGACGGCGGCCGGAGGAGTTCTCGCCGGACGCCAGGGCGGAGATGCTCGTCCGCCATCCTCGGCTGGGATTCGGCGCGCAGTTCCTGGCGTGCTTCGAGGATCAGGCGAGGCGCAAGCCGGACAGCGCTGCCGCCGCATCGGTCAGGAACGACGTCGCGGGGCGGATCGCCGCCAACCCCCTCGAAGGCCGCCCACCCGCCTGACCTCCAAGGCCGCGAACTCCGCCGTCAGCCCTGCTTGGGTGCAACGGAGTCGACGACCGCGAACGTCCCTACGAATCCGTCAGCCGGCACTCGGCCCGGCCCGCCGAGGAAGCTGCTCTCGCTGATGGAGATCACCGCCTGCATGAGGTCGGTCCAGCGTTTCTCGGAGGGCGGTTCGCGAGCCGATGCCCTTCCGTCGTTGGGGTTGGGTAAGGCCGGACGGACGTGTCCCGAACCCGTCGTGGTGAACCCGGCCCGCCTGACTTTCGTCTGAGGGAATGTGCGTCGACTCACTCTGCTGACACTCCTGCTCGCCGCCGGCTGTTCGCCCGAGGCGGCGTGTACCGCGATCGGCACCCCCGTCGGTGTGAGCCTGCACATTGCAGCTCCGCTTGCCGCCGAGGCCAGCGCCGCCACGATGGAGGTGTGCTGGGACGGTGCCTGCAAACAGGTCGGCGTCGAGCTGAGGCCGTCCACGCGGGCGACCAGGGAGACCTGTTCCGGTGACAATTGTCGGGCGGATGAAGAGCGGACCGGCGAGAAGAACGGGTTCGGTGACGTGGCGGGGCTGCCCAAACGGCCGGTGACGATCCGGCTGACGCTGCACGGCGCCGGCACGAAGCCGCTGCTGGAACGTAGGCTCGAGGTCACACCGAAGGGACGTTTCCCGAACGGCCCAGAGTGCGGGGAAGGCGGCCCCAATGTTGTCCTCACGGTGGCGGCGGACGGGTCGGTACGAGAGGGATGACGGTGATCGGTTGTCATCTGGCCAGTACGTTCCGCGAGTTGATGTCCCTTTCGTCGTCGGGGTTGGGACAGGCCGGCCGGCCGGAGGCTCACCGGTCCGGCTTTGGGCGCGGCTGGGTGAACGATCCCGGCTCGGTCTCGACGAGGATGCCGCGGCTGGCCAGGCGTTTGAGCTTGGCGCGGACGTGCTGGATGCCGTTCCGTGTCAGGGCCGGGTCACGGGCGCGCAGGGAGCCGCCGACCTCGCCGAAGACGGTGAGACTCTGCTGGTAGGCGGGGCGATCGGGGACAGTCGGCGGCGCGATCGGTTCGGCCGGGGCGAGATCCTCGTCGGCGAGGGAGATCAGGGTCTTGCGGCTGATCCGCAGGTGCTTGATCGTCTTGCTGAGTTCGTCCAGACGCGCGGAAAGAGCGTCGATCTCCGCGTGGGCGGAATCCGATGGCTGGGGAGATGCCGAGGGCCGGAGTGATCGCGGCACGTCATGCGTACTCCGGGGGGCGCTGCACGAACACTGCGACGAGGCCCACGACGGGATGAGCGGCGGCAGAGGCGTTCGGCTTCGAGAAGGCCCAACTGATTCTGTAGGTGAGTGTGGGCGCCACATCTGGGCGCGTTTTGACTCCACCTCGGGACGCGGAGGGGGTCTAGGGCCTATATCGAAGTCGGCGGCGAGGTGGGCCGCTGCGGTCTCTCGGCCGCGTGCGGCCTTGGCTCGCTCACCTGCTCGCCACGCCCCACCGCGACTCGGCGACGGTGGTGGCCGGCTGGGGTGCGTGCCTGGTCGGATCGACGTTTGACGGGTTTCTGGGCAGGGTTTGGACCGATAGGCTTGTGTGCGCTACAACTCCGCGTTCGACGGCTGGTCAGCCGACGATCTGTCATGTTCCCGGGGGTCGGCGTGGCCTTGCCAGTTCATCCGGTCCAGCCTGACGACGAGGGGCGGCCGGTCGGTGGCGTTGGTTTGCGCCTGCAGGTCCTCGGCCCGTTACGGGTGTGGCGGGACGGTGTCGAGCTGGATACCGGTCCCCGGCAGCAGGCGTATCTGCTGGCTTTGCTGCTGGCTCGGGTGGGCAGGCCGATCAGCGCGAGCGAGTTGATCGATCTGATCTGGGGCGACGGCGTCCCCAGCAGCGCGCTCAACATCATCCAGAAGTACGTCGGCGCGTTGCGGCGGCTGCTCGAACCCGCGATCCCCTCCCGCAGAACCGGCTCATACCTGCACCGCCGCGGCAACGCCTACCTGTTCACGGCGCCTTCCGGCATGTTGGACCTGGTCGCCTTCCGGGGGCTCGTCGAGACCGCGAAAGAGGCCCTCGCAGAGCATCGTCACGAAACGGCGCTTGATCGCTACATCGAAGCGCTCGGCCTGTGGCAGGGCCGTGCGGGCGACGGATTCACGCATGGGCCAACCGCGTTGCCGATCTTCGCGGCCCTCGACGACGAGTTCCACGCCGCGTGCGCTGCAGCGGCCGAACTGGCGATGTCGCTGCGCCGGCCGGTGCCTGTGCTGCCGGCGTTGCGGCTGGCCGCATCGATGGCGCCGTTCCATGAACCGGTGCAGGCCAGCCTTATCGCCATCCTCGGGGCCGCGGGACGCCGTGCGGAGGCACTGTCGGCGTTCCGCACGGTCAGCGACTGCTTTGCCGACGAGCTCGGTGTCGAGCCCGGCCCGGCGCTGCAGGCCGCATATCTGCAGGTACTGGCGCAGCCTCCGACGTCGCCGGTCGTGACGGGTGCGGACGTCGGGGGTGACGGCGCGTCGGCGCGAGCGGCGGCCGCGCTGGTTGGCCGGGCCGAGGAGCTCGCCATCCTGCGGCAAGCCGTCGAGATGGCACTCGCCGGCCACTCGGCGCTCGCCATCGTCGAAGGCGAACCGGGCGTGGGCAAGACCCGCCTGCTGCAGGAAACCGCCGCCGAGGCGAGCCGGCTCGGCCCGTTCGTGGTCTGGGGTTCCTGCTTGGAAGGTGATGGAACACCGCCGATGTGGCCGTGGGAGCAGGCGCTCCGTCCGATCCTCGACAGCCTGCCGGCGCCGTTGCGGGAGAAATGGCTCGCCAGTGATCTCGGCGGCCTCCTCGAACCGCGAAACGACAGCGCGGCCGCGCCAACGGTTCCTGACAGCGGCGCCCAGTTCCGCCTGCTCGAACAGGTCGTCACCGTAGTCGGGCAGGCCTCGGCGCAACGGCCCACGCTGCTGATCCTCGATGATCTCCAATGGGCTGACACCGCCTCGCTCCAGCTGTTCGGCCACCTCGCGGCCCGGCTACCCGCCGGCACGGTGATCATCGGCGCGCTCCGTGATCGCGCACCCGTACCCGGCTCTGACTTGTCGCGGGTCCTGGCCGCGGCCAGTCGGCTGCCGGATCACCGCAGGATCCGGCTCGGCCCGCTCGGCTTGACCGAGGTGACCGAGCTCATCCGCCGCGAAATCGGCCAGGACCCGGGCGCTGATGTCGCCTGCGGCATCCATACCCGTACGGCCGGCAATCCGTTCTTCGTCCGGGAGCTGTCCCGGCTCCTGAGCGATGGCGGCTCGCTGCGCGACGGCGAGGCAGCAGTGCCGGCTGGGGTACCGGCCACCGTACGAGACGTCATCCGCGACCGGATGGCCGGTCTCGACGACAGCGCTCGCGACCTGCTGCATGTCGCCGCGCTCATCGGCCGCGACGTGGACCTCGCCCTGCTCGCCGCCGCGGGCGGCGTCGACGTCGCGGACTGCCTCGAACGCCTCGAACCGCTGCAGGCGCTCGGTCTGCTGGAAACCAAGCCGGAAAGCCCGCACTCGCTACGGTTCGCGCACGACCTGGTCCGCGAGTCGGTCACCGAGACCACGACGCGGCAGCAGACCGTCCACCTGCATCTGCTGGTCGCCGACGCCCTCGAACGCACCCATGTGGACGACGAGTCCGTCGCCGAACGCCTCGCCTACCACCTCTGGGCCGCCGGCCCGCTCGCCGACCCGGCTCGCACCGCGCAGGCACTGGCCCGTGCTGGGCGCCGTGCGGCGACCAAGCTCGCGTTCGCGGACGCCGCTCGGCACCTGGAATCGGCCGCCCAGATCGCGCGCACGGCCGGCCTGCGGGACCTGGAGCTGTCGGTGCTGTCACTGCTCACCCTTGTTGCCAGCAGGCACGGGGGATACGGCAGTTCGGCGTTCGACCTGCTGGAGCGGGCCGCGTACCTGGCCCGCATGCTCGGCCGCGAGACGGAGGCCGTCCACTTTCTGTTCGTTCGACTCGTCGGGGCCTACACCTCGATCGAGAAGGACCGTGGGAGGTGGGCTCGCCGAGTGTACGAGCAAGGACAGGCGTCCGCCGACCCGATCATCCAGGCGTACGGTCGGCATGCCTGGGGCCTGTACCAGTGGGACATCGGCAACATCGGCGAGGCGTACCGCTTCTTCAGCGCGCAAGGCCACACCAGCCCGCACCATGGTGCCGGCGACCTCGGACCGTGGAAGGTGCCGAATGAACGGATCGGTTGGCTGGCCGTGATCACCGCGCTGCACGGCGATGTCGAGACGGCACGGTCCGCGATCGACAAGGCGTACCTGGCCGACGAAGACCTGTTTGCGATGTCGGTCTGGGCCTATTACCACACCATGGCGGCCTCGATGGCCGGTGACGCGCGATGGGTGATGTGGGCGGCCGAGCGGTGGATCGCGGCCGGCGCCGACCGCTCCGGCGTCGCGCACGAGCACTACATCTGGCTGGACTGGCACTGGGCCTGCGCACTCACCGGCGACGACCCGGCCGGCAAGGCGGCAGAGGCCGAACAACTCCTGGCCGCGACCCTCCTCGACCCGCCGCGATGGGGCATCGCATACCACTACGGACTGATCGCCGAGATGTGGCTGGCCGCCGACATGCCCGACGCGGCCGCAACCGCCCTCGACCGAGCCGACCAGGCCCTCACGGCCTACGGCCAACGTTACGCCGAAGGGCTCCTGCTGTTGCTGCGCGCGCGCCTGCTGCACGCCCGCGGCGAACCCGTCGACGTCGTGCGAGCCGCCGCCGAAGCAGCCCGCGCCCGATCGGACGAACGCGGGGCCTACCTCTTCGCGCGCCGCTCCGAGCGGTTCCTGGCCGAAATCGACCAGGAATCGCCGGACATTTGATCGCGCGCTGGACGGTGGGCTGGGCCTCTGATGTTCGGGCGTGTCGAGATCGACAATGAGCGAGGTCTCCGGTAGGTGGTTGACCAAGAAAAACCGGAGACCACCGGAGACATCGTGACCGCCATAGCGGTGACGAGGCGGCACGACCTGACCGACGCACAGTGGGCGGTGCTGGAGCCGCTGCTGCCGCAGCCTCGGAAGCCGGGTCGGCCGCCGCAATGGAGTAGGCGGCAGCTCATTGACGGGATCCGGTGGCGGGTCCGGGCCGGGACGCCGTGGCGGGACGTCCCGGAGTGTTACGGGTCCTGGGCGGCGGCGTACAGCGTGTTCCGCCGCTGGCAGCGGGACGGGACGTGGGCGCGGATGCTGACCGCGTTGCAGGCCATCGCCGATGCGGCGGGCCGGATCGTGTGGGACGTGTCGGTGGACTCCACGATCGCTCGAGCGCATCAGCATGCCGCCGGGGCGCGGAAAAGGGGGATTTACAGGCCGAACCGCCGGGCTCGTGAGGAGCCGGCTGATCATGCGTTGGGCCGGTCTCGTGGCGGGCCGACCACGAAGATCCATCTGGGCTGTGAGCAGGGGAGGCGAAGCCGACTAAGAGCGTCCGCCAGTAGGTCATCGGATGCGTGGTGTGCGGGGTCGTGTGTCCCATCGGTAGTGGGTCCAGGCGCGTCGGATCAGGCAGCGCACAGTGATGATCACGGAGGCCAGAGCGAGGAAGAAGTCGACAGTGGCTCTGCGTCTTTCTGTGCAGCGACGCAGCCTGCCGAAGTTGTTCATCCAGGAATTCGTGCGCTCGACCACCCACCGTCCGCCGGTCTGGATCGGGACTTTCGCCCCACGTGGGATGATGCATGCGTCGATGTTCCTGTCGGCCAGGCCGTCGTGGACAACGCGGTAGTCATAGCCCGCATCCAGACTCAGGCGGGGGCGCTTCGGCAGCGGACCGAGGGCTTTCTCCAGGCTGGCGTAGCGTTCGAGGGTGGGCGGCAGCAGGGTGTGGTTCCGCACGTTCGCGGGCGCCGGCTCGGTGACCAGCGGTATGCCCTGCGCCTCGGTCAACTGCGAGCGTTTCATGCCCTGTTTGGCCCGGTCAACCGGGCTCTTGCCGGCGCACTCGCCGCCAGAGGGTGCTTTGGTGATGCAGCCGTCGGCGACCAGGTGGTCCAGTTCGAGGCCGATCATGCGGTCATAGGCGGCCAGGACCAGTAACCGGAGATGCTCCATCACGCCCAGTGCGATCCACTCGTCCCTCCTGCGGCGAAGGGTCGTGGCCGAGCAGTGCTCGTCCGCGACGCGCTCGTATCCACTGCCGAAGACCAGCACCTGGACCAGCCGGCCGAAGACCACTGTGTCTGCGATCCGTGGGTTGTGGCAGCCCAGCGGATGCCGGTCTTCCCGCACGGGCAGCAGCGCGAGGAACTGGTCCCGGACGGGGCCGAGAATGCATGACGGAACGGCAGGCACGGATCCCCAATGATCACGAAGCGTGGACAACTCCATGATCGGGACCGCGCCTGCACCACTACAACCACCTACTGACAGACACTCTCAACGACCGTGTCACGAGCTCTCAGCACACGTGCCCCGTCATGGTCGTATCCCAGCGCATACCAGCGACCATGTGCTCCAGGTAGCCCGCGTCGCTGACCGTCACCACGATCTCTGCGTAAGGGATCTCAGCGAAGGAGTAGTCCTCCCCCAGCTCCAGCCCATCCCACACGTCCAGCTCCCCCGGACCCTCCAGTGTGGCCTCGCTCAGGTGCGGGACGCTCCGGTAGGGGCTGATGTCGTAGGAGACCACGATGTCGGCGGCGCATTGTGAGAACTCCTCGGCGTTGCCGGAAGTCATCACGTAATGCGAAATGCCGTCGTATCCCTTGCTCCCGTCCAACTCGTACACGTCTTTCGCCTTGCGCCTGGGTTCGAGCACGGTCTTGCCGTCGTCCGCGAGCAGGTACCCGTTTTTGGTAACCCGTATGGTCTTGCCGAGGATGAGTTCGTAAAGCTTCCAGAACTCGTCCTTCAGCCGCATGCCTGCCGTGATGGCCTTGCCCTGCTCCTCGGTGAAGGGGTACCGCTCTTCGCCGCCTCCCTCACTACTGTCCTCGTTGTGCAGGAACCCGTTATCCAGGTGCCACCAGGCGTCCACCAGGAGAGACAGGGGAAAGCCGGCCTCCTGCGGCACTGATGGGACGTCGGGGTTGATAACGTGCACCCTCCCACGGAGGGTCGAGCCTTCGACCGAGTCGACGGACACGGTGAAGATACTGGTCATGCTGGGGCGCCCCTTCAGTCGGAAGTGCTGGTCACGCTTGATCACCAGCCAATCCGGATAGTAGGCGGCCCTACTGACACTCGCTCCCGGCGTCATACGCGCCCACGCATCCGATGCCTACTGGCGGACGCTCTAAGCGCTGGTGGTGGCGGCGTCGGCTTCCGCGCGAGCGCGAGTTCGTGCCAGGCAGTAGGACTCGGTTCCGGTTTCGATGATGTTCCCTGTCAAGTCAGCGTGTTGAAGATCTTGTCGCCTTCTCAGAGCTCTTCGACGCGTGCGAAGAGGACTGCTCCTGGAGCACTCCCGTCCAGATCGAGCAGCATTTGGGCCTTGACCGTGAATCCGGCATCGCGCAGCCATCCCGCCACTTGCGTGGGCTGGCGCAGGTGAACGTGAACCTTCATGGGATGCCCGCCGTAACCTCGGGTCTTCAGCCGTGACTCGTCACCGACGTGGAACCCGAGCAGTAGTGTCCCGCCGGGCCGTAGCACCCGCTTGAAGTGGTCGAAGGCCGTGAGAACCGCGTCGTCGGGGACATGAATCAGCGACCAGAAACCGAGCAGGCCGGCGACCGAAGCGTCAGGGAGGTCGAGATCGGTCATCGACCCCACCTCGAACCGCAGATGGGGGTGGTCACGTCGGGCCACTTCGATCATCGTGGGAGAAAGGTCGATGCCGAACGCGTCGAGGCCCAACTCCTGCAGGTGAACCGTGACATGCCCGGGTCCGCAACCCACGTCAGCCACCGGTCCGTCTCCTGCGGTGCGAACCAACTCCGCGAACAACGCCAGAGTTGCCCGAAGGTAGGGGTTCTCGTCCAGCGCCTCGCGCATCTGGTCGGCGTAGCTGACAGCAACCGTGTCATAGGAGGCCCGGGTGTCCTCCAACCAGTTATCCGTGTTCATGCGCTGACACCCTAGTGGGCGATCAAGGTCTGTAAGGGTGTCCGGTGGTAGAAGGATCATGTAGTGAGTTCACTGCGAACGGTTTCTCAGCGCCGGTGGTGAAGCGGCGTGACGTTCGGTTCGGGCAGCTCCAACTGCTCGCGCAGTTCCTGGTTTTCCAGAGTGAGCTGGTGGACGACTCGGACCAGGGCGGGGACGTCTTCCTTGATCTGCGCGAGTTCCTTGTTCTTGTTCGCGATCGTCTTCTTCAGCTTCGTGATATCGGCGCGGAGCCGGACCTCGACGTCTGGGGTCGCGCCGCGTGCCTTGACCAGTTCGTAGAACTCGTTCTTCAGGTCGGTGTGGCGCTGGGTGAGGGCATTGCGCGGGACCCGCGACTCTTGGGCGAGCGAGACGATGGTCAGGGCGCCGTTGGAGTGTTCGGCCTGGTCGTTGAGGAGGCGGTGGATGCCGGCGCGGATGCGTTCGCGTTCGTCAGGGGTCGGGCTCATGTGGCGTCCTTGACAGTGATGCGGGTGCGGTCGTGGGTGTCGGCCAGGTCGCGGAGGCGGCCGGCGTTGGCGCGGAGCCGATCGCCGATCGGTCGTGCGGCGAAGGCAGCACGCTTGTCGAGGAACTCGGCGCGTTCGCGGAGTTGGGCGGCGTGCTCATCGGTGCGGATGATGTTGCCGCAGCCGGGGACACAGCGGTCGAGGGTGGGGGTGTCCCGGACGCCGTCGCGATGGCATAGGGCCTGAGCGCGCTTGTAGTGACACAGCACGAACGCCTGCGGGTTGTCGTAGATCATGGCGTCCTCGTTGGCGATCAGGCGTTTGGCCGTGGCTGCGGTGATGACGGTGCCTGCGAAGCGAGGTGCCTTCGCTGCGGCCTTGATGGCGCGGCGGGCGGCGGGTCCGGACACGCCGCCGCCGTCGGCCAGGTGGTCGTTGAGGCCGATGACCGTGTCGGCGACGGCGCGGGCGGTCTCGATGTCGATGAGGTCGTGGATGCCGTTGCGGGAGCGGGAGCTGTATCCGTCGGTGATCGTGGAGAAGGCCGTGCGCAGGTGGCCGTACTGGATCGCGAGGGCGACGAGCCCGCCGGGACGGCGGGCGATGTGCCAGGCCAGCGACCGCCTGAACCGGGCGGTGCCAATGGCGCCGTGCGGGTCCGGCGGAATGGCCTCGGCGGGAACATCATGCTTGGTGGCCTCGGCGTTCGCCCAGGCGATGAACGCCTCGATGCGGTCTCGCATCGTGTCGAGCTTGAGCGATCCCGTGCCCGGGCGGCGCCCGGTGACGTCATGGGCGGCTTTGTCGAACAGCAGGCCGCCAGGAGGGACCATACGTTTCAGGACGCGGATGGCGTTGACGACCGGCGTGATCGCCACCCATGGGACGTCCCGGTCTGCTCCGGCGGAGTCGTGGTTTCCCTGCTCGTCGGTGGCAGTCTTGAACGTCCTACCGCGTATCAGGTGCCGCCCGGTCGTGCCGTCGCCGCCTTGCTCCGGATCCGAGCAGCAGTCGGTGCGCAACCCCAGCACCACTGGTGGAGGGGTGTTATTCCGACCGTGCGCTATTCCTCGGGTTAGAGGGTAGCTCGCGGTGGCTCCGTGAGCAGTGCGGCCGCCGCGAAGGCCGCCGCGGTAATGGCTTGCGCGGCTCAGGCCAAGCCGACCGTAGCGCCTTGGCGACTGTACGGCGCCCTACCCCGTACTTGTGTGCCAGCGCCCGCCCGGACAGGCCCGCCTGCGCATCACGGCGGATCGCCGCGGACAACTCGACCTTCGCCCTCGACACGCGCATCGGCGCCCCCATCGCCGGAGAAGCACGTCCACCGTGTCACCGCAACCCCGCCGATGGAGTCAAAACTCATCGACATCACTTCTCAGCTACATGGGCTGGCATCACTACTGACCGACAACTGGTGCCTGAAGTCACCGGCAGATCCGGCAGGATGCCTCCCAGGCCCTGGCTGACCCGCTTGTCAGGCAGGGCCTTCGGACGACGCTCCCCGCTGGGGCAGGGGCGTTGGGCGATGATCGGCGGCCCGGCCGCCGTCTCGGCACCCTCGCGGCGGGCGCGCTGGGCGGGCCCGCGAAAGCGACCGGCGGTTCGGCAGCGGTCCGCTGGCGCCTGCATCTTCTGGAACGCTCGCTGGATCCCTAGAGCTGACTCATCCGGCGCTCCCCGCCCTCCCAGCGGGCAACGACCTCCACCATCTCGGGAAACGCATCGATGAACGCGTCCACGCGATGCCCGTCGAAATCCGCACGCCGCCTGACGCCGCTCTGCATGCAGGCGATGAAACCCAGCCCCGCCCCGTTGGCGGCTTGAGCGTCACCGGGGGAGTCGCCCACGTACACGCACTGACCGGGCTCCAGCCCTGTCGCAGCCAGCAACTCGTCGAAAGCGCGGCCGTCCGGCTTGCCGAAACGCACATTGCCGGCGTGGTAAACGCCGTCCAACCGGCCCGCCAGGACATGATCCGGTGCCAGCAGATGCTCCACCTCCGCCTCTGTGCGAGAGGTCAGCAGCAGGACATCGTGCCCCGCCGCGGCGAGCTCATCGAGGGCCCACAGGTTCTCCGGCGTGACCGCATCCAGCCGGCCGTCCGCCACGTACTTCCCGAGCACCTCCCGATATACCGCCGCGAACGCCACGAGATCGACGCCCGGCGAACGCTTCGGCATCGCCTCCAGCAGCGGCAACCCCCACGTGGACAGATGCACCGGCCGGGACATCGGTGCACGGCCGAGACGCGCCAGGACCTCGTTCTCCAGCTCGAAACACGCCGCCTCGGTCAGGCAGAGCGTGTCATCCACATCGATCACCACGGCGCGAATCACACCGCCACCCTAACGACGCCACCGCCGGCGCAGCAGACAGGCGGCAGGAGGCGAGCGAGCGAGCTATCCAACGTGCACCTGTTGAGCAGCCCGTACAGCTCTCCGGAAGCGCCCGTCCCCCGCCGACGAAACCCTGGCCGCCCTGACCCCGCTCGGCGGCCGACGTCGTGACCGCCCTGATCCAGGCAGCCCGCGGCGCAGGCGGCGGGCCGGCTTCGGGTCACGAGCAGGCGGGCGGCTCCAGTCGGGCCGCCATACGCTCGTGCTTCGGCTGCGCCGCCGTCTCCTGGGAGCCGAGGAGCGCGCGGGTGAGTGCCTGGCCGTCGCCCGCCATCGCCTGCAGCGCCGTGTCGAAATGATCGTCGGTGAGCACTCGCTCGTCGGAGCGCAACGCGACCAGGATGACCCGGCGCAGCAGTTCTTTGATGAACGACGCCGTGACCCCCTCGGTGGCGGCGACCACCTTGGCGGTGTCGGCGACAATGGGCCGGTTGCGGGCGTACAGGCGGATCAGGCGTTCGCGCGCCGCCGCGTCAGGCGGCGGCACCTCCACCGCGAGGTCCACCCGGCCGGGCCGCTGCACCAGGGCCTTCTCCAGGGCCTCCACCCGGTTGGTGGTCAGGACGAACGTCACGTCGACGTCGCCGCTGATCCCGTCCATGGCATCCAGCAGGGAGAACAGCAGCGGGCTGGTCTCGTGGTGGCTGCGGTCCTCGGCGATCAGGTCCACGTCCTCGACGACCACGATGGACGGTTGCAGCTTGCGCGCCACCGCCACCGCGTAGTCGATCTTGCGCATGGCGGGTCCGGTCATCAGCACCGCCGTGTGCTCGCGCAGCCGCCCGATGAGGTAGCGCGTGGTGTGGGTCTTGCCCGTGCCCGGCGGGCCGTACAGCAGCAGGCCCCGGCGCAGGTGCTGGCCGGCCTCGGTGAGGCGGTCGGCGTGCTCGGCGATCCCCACGACGTGCTCCTCGATGGCCTCCAGCCGTCCTTCCGGCAGGACCACCTCGTCGGGGTCCAGCTCGGGGCGGGGCAGGAAGGTGAGCAGTTCGTTCTCCCTGTGCTCGCTGAAGCCGAAGCTGAGCACCTGGCCGCGGAACGGGTCGTTGTCCTGTTTGAGCCGGTTCACCTCGTCACGTACGGCGCTCGCCACATCCCGCCGGGCCGCCAGCACGGTGAGCAGGCTGTGGCCGTCGTAGTCGTCCTTGTTGCTCAGCCCGATGAGCACCGGGGCGCCGTCGGGCGCCGCCGTGGCGACCAGGCCGAGCTGCACGATCTCGATCGTGGTGTCGGGGCCGATCGGGGCCGTTCCGTAGTCGGGGCGGCCGAGCATGCGGCTGCCCTCACGCATCGCCGCGAGCAGCATGTTGATGATGCTCTCCCAGCGCCGCTCGCCGCCCACTATGCCGAACCACTGCGCGCCGGGGGAGTGGGCGTCCAGGTAGAGGTCGGCGGCCGTCTGCAGCGCGGCGTGCTCGTAGAGCCGGTACTTCTCCTCCACGACGACCACGTCGCTGAGCGGGCAGCCGAGGTGCTCGGTCACCTTGGCGACCAGCGGAGAGGTGGCGTTGGCCTCGCCGATCCGCTCGGCCACCACGGTGTAGACCTGCCGCAGGCTCTCGGCGAGCGCTCGCGCGTCGGCGAGTTCGATGTCGGTCACATCCCTATCATCGCGATCGGGGCGGACGAATGCGCCTGATTAATTGCCACCGGGTACGTCCTGGTGCATCCGGAAATCCCGCGCGGGACCGAGAACGCGTACGCCCATCTGGCTTGTGCGCCACCGCACCGGCCATTGCGAACGTACGCACCGGCGCGGTTGCGCACCGGTTTCCGGGCAGAACCCACAGGGGCAATCCCCTCCAGGCCCGCGAGGAGGACGGCAACTCAACGAGGCGGGAAGTAGCTTTGATCGACTCGGCGGGAGTGACTCGCTAAGGTGAGGCGCCCCCTCATTCCCGCCGTCGCTGGAAGTGCCACGTGATCTCTCGTTACCGTCTGGGCCTTCCGGCTCTGCTCCTCACGGGCCTTTATCTTGGTGCGCTGGCAGTCGCCGCGGCGATCGCGCTGACCTCTGGCGGTGTCGGCATGTTGTGGCGGCTGACCCTCTTCACACCGGTGGACGAATCCACCCCCGCGACGTGGCCGAACGTACTCGTCATGCTGGTGGCCGGTCTGCCATGTGCCTGGGCGCAGGCCCCGGCCGGAACCCTCCGACGGCCCATCGTGACCCAGGTCTGAATTCCCGAGCCCGATCTGGCCGGGTCTGTACGGTCACTGGTGTAACTCCTGATCAAGGAGAACGCACCTGATGAGTACTGTGATCCAGGCATCGACGGAGATCGACCTGGAGGA
>NZ_JBSFNK010000050.1:0-74691 GCF_053587055.1 Nonomuraea sp. NPDC003707
AACAGGAAGATGGCCACGAACGACAGGCCCATGGCGATCTCGTACGAGACCACCTGCGCCGCACTTCTGAGACCGCCCAGCAGCGCGTACGGCGAACGCGACGACCATCCGGCCAGCACCACGCCGTAGACCGACACCGCGCCCATGGCGAGCATGAACAGCACGGCCACCGGCAGGTCCACCATCTGCAGCGGCGTCTGCACGCCGAACAGGTTGACCATCGGCGCGAACGGCACGATCGAGAAGGCCAGGAACGCCGGGACCACCATGATGACCGGGGCCAGCAGGTAGAGCACCTTGTCCACGGTCCGCGGGAAGAGGTCCTCCTTCAGGCCCATCTTCAGGCCGTCGGCGACCGACTGCAGGAGGCCGAACTTGCCGGCCCGGTTGGGGCCGTACCGGTTCTGCATCCTGGAGATCAGCTTGCGCTCGAACCAGACGCCGAACAGGATGCCCAGCATCAGGAAGGCGAACAGCATCACGGCCTTGATGATGGTGATCCACAGCGGGTCCTTGCCGAAGTCGGCGAGGGTGGGATCGGCCGCGAGAACGTAGGTCATGAGGCGCTCCCGATGGTGACGATGTCGCCGGCCACCGCGTGCAGGTCACGGGTGACCGAGCAGCCGCCGGAGTTCGCAGGCACCCAGACGACCCGGTCCGGCAGGTCGGCGACGCGCACGGGCAGCGTGACGCTGTCGCCGACGACGAGCTTGTCGCCGTCCGCGACCCCGAGCTCGGCCGCCGTGCTCTCGGAGACCAGCGCCTCGGCGGCGCGGGCGGTGCCCGCCAGGTACGGCTCGCCGTCCTGCAGCCTGCCCTCGTCGAGCAGCAGGTGCCAGGTCGCCAGCAGCGCCTCACCGGCCGCCGGGGCGACCTGGGCGCGGGTGGCGGTGTGCGGGGCGGTGACGCGGCTGCCGCGCCAGGCGCCCAGGCCGGACAGCTCCCGCCTGGCGGCCTTGGCGTCCGGCAGGCCCAGGTGGACGTCCATCCGGTCGGCCAGGTTGCCGATCACGGCCAGGTCGCTCTGCAGGCCGGGCACCTTCAGCGGCGCCTCGAACGAGCGGCCCCTGCCCTCCCAGTTGACGAACGTGCCGCCCTTCTCCTGAACTGCGGCGACGGGCAGGACCACGTCGGCGCGGTCGGTGACGGCGCTGGCGCGGATCTCCAGGCTGACGATGAACGGCGTGTGCTCGAGCGCGTCGAGCGCCGCCGCCGGGTCGGCCAGGTCGTAGGGGTCGACGCCGGCCACGACCAGCGCGTCCAGCTCACCGGCGCGGGCGGCCTCCAGGATGCCGGTCGTGTCGCGGCCGGGGGTGGCGGGCAGCGAGGCCACGTTCCACGCCCTGGCGACCTCGGCCCTGGCGGTCTCGTCGTCGACCGGGCGGCCGATCGGCAGCAGGTTGGGCAGCGCGCCGGCCTCGACCGCGCCGCGCTCGCCCGCCCTGCGCGGCACCCAGGCGAGCCTGGCGCCGGAGGCGTTGGCGAGCCGCACCACGGCGGACAGGGCGCCGGGCACGGTGGCCAGGCGCTCGCCGGCGAACACGATCGTGCCCTCGGCCAGCGTGCCGACCAGGTCGCCGATCGCGTCGGCCTCGGTGCCGGGCGCGGTGCGGATGAGCGTGCCGCCCATCTTGACCAGGCCGGGCGAGGCGAACGGGGCGATCGAGGTGACCTTGAGGCCCTTCTTCTGCCACGCCTTGCGCAGGCGCAGGAAGACGATCGGCGACTCCTCCTCGGGCTCGAACCCGACGAGCAGCACGTGGGGGGCCTTCTCGAGGTCGGTGTAGCTGACCTCGATGCCCTTGCCGGCCACCGCGTGGGCCAGGAACTGCGCCTCCTCGGCGGAGTGCGGCCGGGCGCGGAAGTCGATGTCGTTGCCGCCCAGGGCCAGGCGGGCGAACTTGGCGTACGCGTACGAGTCCTCGACCGTGACCCGGCCGCCGACCAGCACGCCGGCCTTGCCGCGGGCCTTGGCCAGGCCCTCGGCGGCCACCGCCAGCGCCTCCGGCCACGAGGCGGGCACGAGCACGCCCTCCTCGTTGCGGACCAGCGGCGTCTTCAGCCGGTCGGGCTGCTGGGCGTAGGTGAAGGCCCAGCGGCCCTTGTCGCAGTTCCACTCCTCGTTGACCTGCGGGTCGTTGCCCGCCAGGCGGCGGGTGACCCGGCCGCGCCGGTGGTCGGTGCGCTGGGCGCAGCCGGCGGCGCAGTGCTCGCACGCGCTCGGCGTGGAGACCAGGTCGAACGGGCGGGCCCGGAACCGGTAGGCAGCGCCGGTCAGCGCGCCGACCGGGCAGATCTGCACCGTGTTGCCGGAGAAGTAGGAGTTGAACGGCTTGCCCTCGGCGGTGCGCACCTGCTCCTTGGCCCCGCGCTCGAAGAACTCGATGAGCGGGTCACCGGCGATCTGGTCGGAGAAGCGGATGCACCGGGCGCACTGGACGCAGCGCTCGCGGTCGAGCAGCACCTGCGTGGACAGCGGCAGCGGCTTGGGGAAGGTCCGCTTCTGCTCCTGGAACCGGGACTCGCCCTGGCCGTTGGACATGGCCTGGTTCTGCAGGGGGCACTCGCCGCCCTTGTCGCAGACCGGGCAGTCGAGCGGGTGGTTCATGAGCAGCAGCTCCATGGCCCCGCGCTGCGCCTTCTCGGCGACCGGCGAGGTGAGCTGCGTCTGCACGACCATGCCCTCGGCGACCTCGATCGCGCACGACGGCTGCGGCTTGGGGAAGCCGCGGCCGTTGCCCGCGTCGGGGATGTCGACCAGGCACTGGCGGCAGTTGGCCGCCGGGTCGAGCAGCGGGTGGTCGCAGAACCTGGGGATCTGGATGCCCAGGAGCTCGGCGGCCCTGATGATCAAGGTGCCCTTGGGCACGCTGACCTGGAACCCGTCGATGGTCAGGGTCACCAGGTTCGTCTCGGTCTCTACGACTGTCACTGCTCACCCCAGAGAGTGGACTTCTTCGGGTCGAACGGACAGCCGCCGATCTCGAAGTGCTTGAGGTACTCGTCGCGGAAGTACTTCACGGAGGAGTGGATCGGGCTGGTCGCGCCGTCGCCCAGGGCGCAGAACGAGCGGCCCAGGATGTTGTCCGCGATGTCGGTGATCGTGGTCAGGTCCTCTTCGGTGCCCTGGCCCTTCTCCAGGCGCTTGAGCACCTGCTTGAGCCAGTACGTGCCCTCGCGGCAGGGCGTGCACTTGCCGCAGGACTCGTGGGCGTAGAACTCGGTCCAGCGCAGCACCGTGCGGACCACGCAGGTGGTCTCGTCGAAGATCTGCAGGGCGCGGGTGCCGAGCATGGAGCCCTTGGCGCCGACCGCCTCGAAGTCGAGCGGCACGTCGAGGTGCTCGTCGGTGAAGATCGGCGTGGAGGAGCCGCCCGGGGTCCAGAACTTGATCTGGTGACCGGCCCTGATGCCGCCCGCCATGTCGAGGAGCTCGCGCAGCGTGATGCCGAGCGGCGCCTCGTACTGGCCGGGCCTGGTGACGTGGCCGCTCAGCGAGAAGATGCCGAAGCCCTTGGACTTCTCGGTGCCCATCCCGGCGAACCAGTCGGCGCCGTTGCCGATGATCGAGGGAACACTGGCGATCGACTCGACGTTGTTCACGACAGTCGGCGAGGCGTACAGGCCCGCCACGGCGGGGAACGGGGGCTTGAGTCGCGGTTGACCTCTGAAGCCCTCCAGCGAGTCGAGCAGCGCCGTCTCCTCGCCGCAGATGTACGCGCCGGCGCCGCTGTGCACGACCAGCTCGAGGTCGTAGCCGGAGCCGAGGATGTCGGTGCCGAGGTAGCCCTTCTCGTACGCCTCCCGCACGGCCGCGTGCAGCCGCCGGATCACGTGGAGCACCTCGCCGCGCACGTAGATGAAGGCGTGGTTGGCCCGGATCGCATAGGCCGTGATGATGATGCCCTCGACCAGCGAGTGCGGGTTGGCCATCATCAGCGGGATGTCCTTGCAGGTGCCCGGCTCCGACTCGTCGGCGTTGACGACGAGATAGTGCGGCTTGCCGTCGCCCTGCGGGATGAAGCCCCACTTCATGCCGGTGGGGAAGCCCGCGCCGCCACGGCCGCGCAGGCCCGAGTCCTTGACCGCCTGGATCACGGCGTCGGGGTCCATGGCCAGCGCCTTCTTCGCCGCCTCGTACTCGCCGTAGACGTCGATGGTGAAGGAGTTGGGCTGGTCCCAGTTCGCGGTCAGGACCGGTGTCAAAGTCGTGCTCATGCCTCGGGGGCCTTCCATCCGTTGGCCTTGGCGACCTTCAGGCCCTCCAGCGAGGCGCCGGCGGCCGACGGGCCGTCGCCCGCCAGGTCGTCGGGCAGGCCGGCGAGCACGCGCGAGGCGTCCTTGAAGCTGCAGAGCTTCTTCGGGCCGCGGGTCGGCCGCACGTCCTTGCCGTCACGCAGGTCGTCGACGAGCTGCTTGGCCGACTCGGGGGTCTGGTTGTCGAAGAACTCCCAGTTGACCATCATGACGGGGGCGAAGTCGCAGGCCGCGTTGCACTCGAGGCGCTCCAGCGAGATCTTGCCGTCTGCGGTCGTCTCCTCGTGGCCGACGCCGACGTGCTCGGACAGCTCGTCCCAGATCTGGTCGCCGCCCATGACCGCGCACAGCGCGTTGATGCACACGCCGACGTGGTAGTCGCCGGCGGGCTTGCGCTTGTACATCGTGTAGAAGGTCGCGACGCCGGTGACCTCGGCCTTGCTGACGCCCAGCATCTCCGCGCAGAACTCCTGCCCGTCGTCGGAGACGTAGCCGTCCTCCGACTGCACGAGGTGGAGCAGCGGCAGCAGTGCGGAGCGCGTCTTCGGGTAACGCCCGATGATCTCCTTGGCGTCTCGCTCCAGACGCTCCCGGATCTCCGGTGAGTAAGTCACCGGTCCACACCTCCCATGACGGGGTCGATAGAAGCCACCGCGGCGATCACGTCGGCGACCTGGCCGCCCTCTGCCATCGCGGGGAAACCCTGCAGGTTGCAGAAGGACGGCTCGCGGAAGTGCACGCGGTAGGGGCGGGTGCCGCCGTCGCTGACCACGTGGGCGCCGAGCTCGCCCTTGGGCGACTCGATGCTGGCGTACGCCTGCCCGGCCGGCACCCGGAAGCCCTCGGTCACCAGCTTGAAGTGGTGGATGAGCGCTTCCATCGAGGAGCCCATGATGTGGGCGATGTGGTCGGGCGAGTTGCCGAACCCGTCGGGGCCGAGCGCGAGCTGCGCGGGCCAGCCGATCTTCTTGTCCTCGATCATCACCGGGTCGCCCTTGAGCGGGCCGGCGATGCGGTCGAGCGCCTGCTCAATGATCTTGAGGGACTCTTCCATCTCCTTCATGCGCACGAGGTAGCGCGAGTAGACGTCACAGCCACGCTCGGTGGCGACGTCGAACTCGTACGTCTCGTAGCCGCAGTAGGGCTGCGACTTGCGCAGGTCCCACGGGAGCCCGGCGGCGCGCATGATCGGGCCGGTGATGCCCAGGGCCATGCAGCCGGTCAGGTCGAGGTAGGCCACGTCCTTGGTGCGGCGCACGTAGACCGGGTTGGCGTCGAGGAGCTTGCGGATGTCCTTGATCCGCTTGGGCATCTCCTTGAGGAACTCACCGACCTTGTCGACCGCGCCCGCGGGCAGGTCGACGCTCACGCCGCCCGGCCTGATGTAGGCGTGGTTCATGCGCAGACCGGTGATGTACTCGAAGAGATCCATGATCATCTCGCGGTCGCGATAGCCGAAGAGGAACGGCGTGGTCGCGCCCAGCTCCATGCCGAACGTGCCCATCGCGACCAGGTGCGAGGAGATCCGGTTGAGCTCCATCATCATCACGCGGATGGCCTGCGCCCGGTCCGGGATGCGGTCCTCGATGCCGAGCAGCTTCTCCACGCCCAGGCAGTAGGCGGTCTCGTTGAAGATCGGCGAGAGGTAGTCCATGCGGGTCACGAACGTGGTCCCCTGGGTCCACGTCCGGTATTCCATGTTCTTCTCGATACCGGTGTGCAGGTAGCCGATGACGCTGCGCGCCTCGGTCACCGTCTCGCCGTCGAGGGTCAGGACCAGGCGGAGCACGCCGTGCGTGGACGGGTGCTGCGGGCCCATGTTGACGACCAGGCGCTCTTCTTCGGTGTCGCGCGCCCCGGTGACGACCTCGTCCCAGTCGCCGCCGTTGACCGAATAGACCTTGCCCTCGGTCGCCTCGTCATAAGCGGTGCTCACGAGTAGCTCCTCCTCTGGTCGGGCGCGGGGATGGTGGCGCCGCGGTATTCGACCGGGATGCCGCCGAGCGGGTAGTCCTTGCGCTGAGGGTGGCCGTCCCAGTCGTCCGGCATCATGATCCGGGTGAGCGCGGGGTGACCGTCGAAAATGATCCCGAAGAAGTCGTACGCCTCACGCTCATGCCAGTCGTGACCAGGGTAAACGCCCACGGTCGATGGAATGTGCGGGTCGGAGTCGGGAGCGCTGGCCTCGACGCGTACGCGGCGGTTGTAGGTGATCGAGCACAGGTGGATGACCGCGTGCAGCTCCTCGCCCGTCAGGTGCGGGTAGTGCACGCCGGTGACGCCCAGCGAGAGCTCGAAGCGCAGGGCCGGGTCGTCGCGCAGCTTCTGGCAGACCTCGACCAGCCGGTCCCGCTTGACGTGCAGGGTCAGCTCGCCGCGGTCGACGACCACGCGCTCGATGGCGTCGTCGAGCGCCAGGCCGTCCACGACCTCGTCGAAGTAGCCGCCGTACGGGCGGGGCGTCGACAGCTGCGGCGCACGGCGCACGACGAGGCCACCGTAGCCGGAGGTGTCACCGGAGTCCTGGGCGCCGAACATGCCGTGCCGGGCGATGGGCGCCTCGGGGATGGCGGGAACCGCGGCCTCGGGGGTCTCACCGCTTTCCGGGCTACCGGGGAGGTTGTCGGGCGAGGTCACTTCGAGGCTCCCTGGTCGATCAGCGGCAGCGGCCGCAGCGCCTGCAGCTCGAGCTCCTCGATCTGCTTGGCGCGGTGGGCGCCGAACTTCGTGTTCTGGATCTTGTCGTGCAGCTTCACGATCGCGTCGATCAGCATCTCGGGCCGCGGCGGGCAGCCCGGCAGGTAGATGTCGACGGGCACGACGTGGTCGACGCCCTGCACGATCGCGTAGTTGTTGAACATGCCGCCGCTGGAGGCGCACACGCCCATGGAGATGACCCACTTCGGCTCGGCCATCTGGTCGTAGATCTGCCGCAGCACGGGCGCCATCTTCTGCGAGACGCGGCCGGCGACGATCATGAGGTCGGCCTGGCGAGGAGACGCCGAAGCGCGCTCCATGCCGAAGCGCGCCAGGTCGTAGTGGGGGCCGCCGGTGGCCATCAGCTCGATGGCACAGCAGGCGAGGCCGAATGTGGCGGGCCACACGGAGTTCTTGCGCGCCCATCCGGCGGCCGCCTCGACCGTGCTGAGGATGAACCCGCTGGGGAGTTTCTCTTCAAGTCCCATTTTCAGTCCCAGTCCAGACCCTTGCGGCGCCACACGTACGCATAGGCGACGAGCACGGTGACGATGAACAGCACCATCTCCACGAGCGCGAACAGCCCCAGACCGGAGCTGAGCACCTGGCCGGCGTCGTTCGTCTGCGGCGCGAACGAGACCGCCCATGGGTAGAGGAAGATGATCTCGATGTCGAACACGATGAAGAGCATCGCGGTGACCATGTACTTGAGCGGGAACCGTCCGCCACCGACGGGCTGGGGCGTCGGCTCGATGCCGCATTCATAGGCGTCAAGCTTGGCGCGGTTCCAGCGCTTGGGGCCGGTGAAGGGAGCGATGGCGACCGAGAAGATCGCGAAGCCCCCCGCGAGAACGGCGAGCACCAGGATGGGCACGTAAAGGTCCATCGCTACGCCTCCTCCGGAGTCGCCGCGCGCGCGGGCGCGCAGCCGGATCTGTCAGTTCTGAGATTCATGCTGGTGGGGCGACCTTCGAGAGAGCGTTAATGATCATGTCTGACGCATCGCCTCGCCGGTCGGTGAGATTACCAAGGAGTTTGATGGCGAAGCGCATCAGCCTCGGGTGAGGGAGACCGTGCCTGGTGCCGAAGCTCATCACGCCCGGCTTTCCGATGAGCTCGACGAACAGCCTGCCCAGGGTGAAGTATCCGCCGTAGGCGTCCTTCAGCACTTGAGGATAGGTCCTCAGAGCGCGTTCCCGGTCCGCGGGGGTGGTGCCCCTGAGGGCCTTGGCGATGACCTCCGCCGCGATCTCACCGGTTTCCATGGCGTAGGCGATGCCCTCGCCGTTGAACGGGTTGATCGACCCGCCCGAGTCGCCCACGAGCACCAGGCCGCGCGTGTAGTGCGGCTGCCGGTTGAAGGCCATGGGGAGCGCGGCGCCGCGGATGGGGGCCGTCATGTTCTCCTCGGTGAACTCCCACTCGGGAGGCATGGCCTTGCACCAGGTCCGCAGCAGGTCCCGGTAGTCGATGTTCTTGAACTGCGCGCTGGTGTTGAGCAGCCCGAGGCCCACGTTGGCGGTGCCGTCGCCGACGCCGAAGATCCAGCCGTAGCCGGGCAGCAGCTTCTCCTGCGCCCACAGCTCCAGCCAGATCTCGAGGTAGTCGTCGTCGTGGCGCGGGCTCTCGAAGTACGTCCGCACCGCCACGCCCATCGGACGGTCCTCGCGCTTGTGCAGCCCCATCCCCAGGGCCAGCCGGGTGCTGTTGCCGTCGGCGGCCACCACCACGCGGCTGCGGTACTCGCGGCCGTCCTTGGTCGTCACGCCGACGATGTGGCCGCTGCGGTCGTCGAGGACGGGCCCCGTGACGGTCACGCCCTCCATCAGGCGCACGCCGTTCTTGACCGCGTTGGCGGCGACGATCTGGTCGAAGTCCTGGCGGGTGCGTACGAGGCCGAAGTCCGGAAAGCGCTCGAGCTGGGGCCAGTCGAGGTCGAAGCGGAGGCCGCCGCCGACGACGCGCAGCCCCTTGTTCCTCACCCAGCCGGGAGCGTCGACGTCGACGTCCATGTTGAGCAGCTGCTTGACCGCCCGCGGCGTCAGGCCGTCGCCGCAGACCTTCTCGCGGGGGAACCTGGTCTTCTCCAGGAGCAGCACGTCGAGTCCGGCCTGAGCGAGGTACCAGGCGGTCGCGGAACCGGCGGGACCCGCGCCGACGACGATGACGTCAGCGTCAACTGTGCTCATGGTCGCGCCCGCTTCGCCACTCGTTGGCTCCTTCGTCGCTCTCTCGCGACGAGCTCCTGCGCTCGGGGCTCATGGTCGCGCCCGCTTCGCCACTCGTTGGCTCCTTCGTCGCTCTCTCGCGACGAGCTCCTGCGCTCGGCGGGTGGCTGTTGGCACGATCACTGGACTGTCCTGTCCTACACGCTCGAAGGCCTCGGGGGTGGTGTGCTGCCTTCGTTCCTTTGTGAACCCCTTCACAAACTTGTCGGCCCGCAGTCTACTGCTTTTCCAGTACATAGTGGCAGTCGGGGTGCTGTTCTGTGATCCAAGAGGAACGGTGTGTCGCGTGTGGTCTCACGCCGCCTTGAACCCTCTGTGCAGGGCGACGATGCCCATCGTGAGATTGCGCCAGGCGACCCGCTCCCAGCCGGCGTCCTGAATGGTCCGGGCCAGTGTGCGCTGGTCGGGCCAATCCCGGATCGACTCAGCCAGATATTCATAGGAATCGTCATTCGAGCCGAACACCTTGGCCACTTTTGGCAGCAGCTTCATCAGATATTCGCGGTAGACGAGATCGAAGGGCTCGAACGTCACGTGGGAGAACTCCAAGATCACCAGTCGGCCGCCCGGCCTGGTGACGCGCAGCATCTCCCGCAGCGCCTGCCGGGTGTCGTGCACGTTGCGCAGCGCCACCGAGATCGTCACCGCGTCGAACGCGTCGTCGGCGAACGGCAGGCGCAGCGCGTCGCCCGCGATGAAGGGCACCCCCTCACCCGACAGCGCGTTGCCGCCGTGGCGGCGCACGCCGGTGCGGAGCATGCCCAGCGAGAAGTCGGACGCGATGGCCCGCGCGCCCAGCGTGGTGAACGCGTCGGTGGACGTGCCGGTGCCGGCGCCCAGGTCGAGCACGAGCTCCCCGGGGCCCGCGTCGATGGCCGCGGCCACCGCCTTGCGCCACATCCTGACCTGCCCGAGGGAGATCACGTCATTGACCAGGTCGTAGCGCCGGGCGGTGCGATCGAACATCGCGGCGACCTCGTCCGGCTGTTTGTCCAACTGAGCGCGCGTCATAGGCCAAGACTATGGGAGGCCCTCCAGGCCCGTTCCCAGGGCCGTGAACACGACATTCAACGGAAAGTAGCCATGAGACTACTGAACGTCTGCTAAAACTTGGCGAATGCTTGCCCGTGTCGCCCTTGCGGCGATCATCGCCTCGGCTCCCACGGCGCATTTCGGCGTCGTCTCGGCCGACCCGGTAGACAACACCCCGCACGTGCTCGACGGCATCGTCAACGCGATCACGGTCGTCGGCGACACCGTCGTGGTCGGCGGCTCGTTCAGCGAGGTGAGCGACGCCGCCCGCACCACCGCCTACCCGCGCTCCAACCTCTTCGCCTACAACCTGACCACGGGCCGCGTCCTGCCGGGCTTCGCGCCGATCGTCCCCGGCCCCGTGTACGGCCTGGCCGCCGGCGACCAGGGCACCGTCTACGTCGGCGGCGAGTTCATCGGCGTCAACGACTCGCCCGCCAGGTCGCTGGCCAGGCTCAAGCTCTCCGACGGCACGCTGGTGACCGGCTTCGCGCCACACATCGGCGGCGGCATGGTCTCCACGCTGGCCAGGCAGGGCTCGAAGCTCTATGTGGGCGGCGACTTCACCAGCCCGCGCACCGCGCTGGCCAGGATCGACGTGACGACCGGCGCGGCCGACCCGGCGTTCGGCATCACGCCCGGCGGATCGCTCACGCCCAGGGTGAAGGTCTACGCGATCGCCGCCACCCGCTACCGGCTCGCCGTGGACGGCTCGTTCACCACGCTCGCCGGCCGGTCCAGGCCGCAGCTCGGGCTCATCGACATCAGCGGCCCCACCGCCAGGCTCGCGCCCTGGCGGACGGAGGCGTACGCGCGCCCGTGCATGAGCGAGTTCCCCTCGTACGTGCGCGGCCTGGACTTCTCACCCGACGGCCACTATTTCGCGGTCGTCACCACCGGCGGCCCCAAGGGCGGGATGTGCGACACGGCCGCCAGGTTCGAGACGTACTCCAAGGGCTCCACCATCAGGCCGACCTGGGTGAACGCCACCGGAGGCGACTCGCTCTACGCGGTTTCCGTGACGGGCGCGGCGGTCTACGTCGGCGGGCATCAGCGCTGGCTGAACAATCCGCAGGGGCGTGACTCCGCCGGCCCCGGAGCAGTCTCACGCCCGGGGATCAGCGCCATTCATCCGACTACGGGAATGGCCCTCAGTTGGAATCCCACACGGGAGCGCGGCATCGGTGTGAAGGCGTTTTACGCGCATCGCAGTGGACTACTTGTCGGTAGCGACACAACCAGACTCGGACGGGAGTACCATGCCCGGATTGGCATGTTCCCCCTGCCCTAGTCGTCTTGCGGCTTCGGCCGGTCGATCTTGTTGCTGATGCGTTCGCTCACGGCATCACGCTGCTTGCTGAGCAGGACGTAGCTCGCTATGCCGCTGATCAAGAAAGACACCAGGATCAGCACGAACGGGTTTTGCAGGCCGAGCAGCCACAGCACTCCGAGGGTGACCGCAAAGATGCCGATGCGCGACAGTGTGTAAACGAGAACAGGAGGCACAGGTTCGAGGTTACTCGGACCCGTGGACCGGTCGCTCTTCGCATCGAACGCGAGCGATGCTACTGTTCCCAGTCAGGGAGTTTCGTAAAGAAACACCCACGAGAGCCCCAAAGAGGCTCTATCATATAACAATCGGGCAGTCAGCTGATAACAACCCGTGATCTTTGCAGAAAACCACGGATAAATCAGGCTTCGCTCGACACACTGGTTACCTGTCCGCCCGCTGGCAGGAAGCGGGATGCGAGGGGGAGAGATTGGTGGAGAGTAGCAGCGAGCGTCTGCTGACCCCAGGAGAGGTTGCCGCCCTCTTCCGGGTAGACCCAAAGACGGTTACACGCTGGGCTGCGGCAGGCCGCATCAGCAGTATCCGCACCCCCGGAGGGCATCGGCGGTTCCGCGAGTCGGAAGTGCACGCCCTTCTACGTGGCGAGGATGTTTTGACGGCCGACAGGCCGGCAGGTGAGTCCCCGCGCGTCTGACCGTGCAGACGGTGATCCTGCGACGGCAGGATCACCGCCGGCGCGCCCCACTGTTCGCGTGCTTTCGGCCACACTTCCGTCCGGCAGCATGAGGCGGCGCCAACCGCCGACCGTGGTTGGCGCCTGTCTGGTCGCCTCAGGCGTCCTCCTGCCGCGCCTTGAAGGCCAGGAACTCACGCTCCAGTTCGTCGTTCTCCTTCTCCCACTCGTTGCGGCGCTCGGCCAGCTCCTCCTCTGTCAGCGCCTCCGGCAACAACTGGTCGTAGTCCGGATCACCGGGCAGCACCTCGACGTACGCGTTCCCGATCAGACGCCCGTCTTCGCTGGTCAGGCTCTGCGGCACGCGCAGGGTCCCGTCCGCGAGCCGGATGACGTACATGTCCGATCACCTAGATTCCGTAGCGCCGGTTGAAGAAGAGCATGATGTCCAGCGCCATCCGCGTGTCTCCCCCGAGCATGTCCACGAGGGCCGGACGCTGGCGGGAGGCGATGGCGGCGAAGGCATCGGCGAAGAACTCCTTACGGCCGAGCCCTCCGCCCTGGCGGTGGAACGTCGAGGCCAGCAGCGGCATGGCCGTGTCGTAGAGGCGGACGAACTCAGGGGAGTCGGAGACCCAGCCGCCGTACGCCGAGTCGATGTCGTCGATGGCATGGCCGACCTCATGCATCATAACGTCCGGGGTCGGTGACGGGCGGTCACCCACGACGATCTTGCGGTCGCCGTACGCGCCCGCGCAGATGTCCCAGGTGGCGCGGCCCGACGGGAGCGGGGCGCCGCGTAAGTAGCCCATGTCGTCGAGGTCCGGGACGCCGCCGCGGCCGACGTAGATGCCCTCCAGCCCGGCCGCGAGCTTCTCCTTCAGCCGCTCCGGCAGGCGGGCGAGGCTCTCCACGGCGCGTACGACGTCCGCCGACGGCGGTCCCTGCCTGGCGTCCCACTGGCGGTGCAGGATGGACTCCAGCTTGCCGCAGTGGCGCAGGCCGTCGCCCATGGACGGGATGCCGGGCCGGTTGGGCTGGGCCCTGGGCTGGTCGTCGAGCTCGAAGTCGTACCAGGTGTAGCGGGGGCGTTCGACCACGGCGGCCGGCAGTCGCTCGCCGCGCTCGCGCAACGAGAACCCGTCCCAGCTCGTCTCGGAGGGCCGTCGTACCTCGTCGCCCGGCCACGCCATCCGCTCACCCCGCTCATTACCCGGCCATCTCGAACCATCGCGCTCTCCGGGTCGCTCAGGCTGGCCTCTGGGCACGTCGGGCCCCCGCCCGCGCTTCTTGCGTGCCTTGGCGTCCGCGCGGCTCTCAAAGGGCTTCTCACGGGCGTTGAACCAGACGGAACGGTCCGCGTCGGGGGGCGCCTCGCCGCGCCGCGAGAAGAGGTACGATCCGCGCCGCCACCAACGGCCGCGCCGATGCCGACCCTTGTCACCAGACGCCTTGGAGTCAGAAAAGGCCATCGCACCTCTCAACGCCCGTGGAGTCCGGCGACTTCGCCGCATCGGCCTCCACGGTACGACGCATGTCTTCCCCTAGTCACCTGAAACGGGACATCGGGAAGCACGATCACGTCGCGGATGGCTTACAGTTCAGGAATGGCAGGTGTACTGATCGGCCTGGCGCTGCTGGTCTTCTGGCTCTTCTCGCTGTTCGACGTGGTCACCGCACCGGAAGATGAGGTTCGGAACGTACCAAAAGCCCTGTGGATCCTGATCGTCGTCCTGATCCCGGTGCTCGGCGGTCTGGTCTGGATGGCGCGCGGCCGCCCGCGGGCCCCGCGCGCCGCGTGGCCGGTGCCCCCTGGTCCGGGCATGCCCAAGGGGCCGGACGACGACCCCGACTTCCTGCGTGACCTCGACCGCCGCATGCGTGGCGACGACGTCTGAGCCGATCAGACGTCGGCGTAGCTGTGCAGGCCGCTGATGAAGATGTTGACGCCGATCAGGTTGAACATCAGGCAGGCGAACGCCACCAGCTGCACGATCGTCGCGGCCCTGCCCCGCCATCCGGCCGTCACCTTGGCGTGCAGGTAGGCGGCGTAGGCCACCCAGGTGATGAACGACCAGACCTCCTTGGGGTCCCAGCCCCAGTAGCGGCCCCACGCCCGGTCGGCCCAGAGCGCCCCCGCGATCACCGCGAACGTCCACAGCGGGAACGAGAACACGATCGCCCGGTGCGCCACCCGCTCCAGGTCGGACCGCGAGGGCAGACGTGACAGCCCGTCACCGCGCACCAGGTAGAGGACCCCGGCGACGCCGGCCAGCGTGAACAGGCCGCTGGCGATGATGGCGGCGGTGACGTGGATGGCGATCCAGTACGAGTCCAGCGCGGGCACGACGGGCCCGGCCGCCGTGTAGAAGAACTTGACCGCCAGGCCGAGCCCGAGAGCCGCCGTGATCATCACGAAGGCGCCGAGGAAGCGTACGTTGTAGCGGATCTGGGTGCCGAGGAACGCGGTCACGGCGGCGAAGCAGATGGCCACCACGAACTCGTACATGTTGCCCCACGGCCACCGGTCCACGGACATGCCGCGGGTGGCGATGGCGGCGAAGTTGGCCGCCCAGCCGATCCAGGCGAGCACCAGGGCCACCTTGCCGGCCCTGACTCCCCCATCTGACGGCTCCTTGGCCTCCGGGGTGGCGGCGACCACGCCGTCGGCTGAAGGCCCCCCACCCGCTCCGACCGTGACCGGCTGCTTGACCTCGGACCGCTCGACGGCGACCGCCTTGTCCGGCCGGGACCTGCCGAAGGCGAGCTCGATCGCGAACCCGACCATGGCGAAGAAGTAGAGCAGAACGGCGGCGACGACGAAAAGGTCGCTCAGCTCCGCGAGTTGCTCAGCGGACATCCTTTTCTCCTGCGGCTAGAACCTTGACGATGTCGGCGAACTCCTCGGCGAAGCCCGCCGCGGAGCCCTCTGTACGGGTCAGGCCGCCCACCTCGACCACGCCGTTCCCGATCCGCACGAACACCCTGCGGCGGCGGATCATCAGGGACAGCGCGATGGAGACGACGGCCGTGGCGGCGAAGACCAGCACCGGCATGCGACCGGGGTCGTAGGCCGTCTGGAGCGTGATCCACTCCTTGACCCCGGTGAACTCCAGCTTGCCCGCCCCCTTGGGCAGGTCGATGGACTGGCCGACGGCGAGCGGCTTGGGGACGCTCTTGCCCATGATCAGCGGGGTGAGCTTCTTCATGAGCTCGGGCGGCGCGAGCTCGTACACCGACCGCGGCTGGCCGGAGCGCAGCCCCAGGTCGCCGGTGAAGGCCCCGACGAGCTGCACCTCGGGGTTGAGCGAGCCGGGGAAGGCCGAGGCGTACGTGCCGTCCGTGAGCGGCACGCTGGTGGGCAGGAACTGCAGCAGGAACCCGAGCTGCGCCGGCTGGGCGTCGGGCACCTTGACCACGCATCCCGAGGTCATCGTGCCCTTGGCCTCGATGAGGCACGGCACCGGGCCCTCGAAGGCGACCTGCCCCTTACCGTCGGTGACCTTGAAGACGGGGGCGTAGCCGTTGCCGATCAGGTACGTCTGCGTGCCGTTGATCTCCAGCGGGTCGTTGACCTTGAGGTCGTACTCGCGGGCGGGCGACCCCGGCGAGTCGTTGACCTTCAGGCGGGCCGTGTAGTCGAGCGCCTGGCCCCGCTTCTCGCCCGTCACCTGGTAGGCGACCTTGAAGTCCTCCAGTTGGAAGGAGAACGGCTCCAGCGACTCGGCCGAGACCTGGTTGCCCGGGATGAACCGGTCGTAGGCGGCCACCGTGTTGGCGAACCCGTCGCCCTCGACGACCAGGACGTTGCCGCGGTAACCGAACAGCGAGCCGAAGCCGACCGCGAGCAGGATCCCCAGCAGGGCGACGTGGAAGAAGAGGTTTCCGGTCTCGCGCAGGTAGCCCTTCTCGGCCGACACCCACCCGTCGCCGGTCACGACGCGGAAGCGCAGCTTGCGCAGCCGCGCGGCGGCCCCTCCGACCTCCAGGTCGCTCTCGAAAGAGGCGAAGTGCGGCAGGCGGGAGACGTTCTTCGGCGCGGCCGGCGGCTTGCGCCGCAGCTCGCGCAGGTAGGTGGCGGTGCGCGGGAGGACGCAGCCGATCAGCGAAGTGAACAGCAGCAGGTAGATCGCCGCGAACCAGACCGAGGTGAACACCTCGAAGAGCTGGAACCTGTCGTACCACTCGGCCAGCGTGGGGCTCTTCTCGTAGAGCTGCGCCACCTTGTCGGGATCGACGCCGCGCTGCGGCACCAGCGAGCCCGGCACCGAGGCGAGCGCGAGCAGGAAGAGCAGGATCAGCGCCGTCTTCATCGAGGTGAGCGTGCGCCAGCCCCACCGCAGCCAGGCGACCAGGCCGAACCCCGCCTGCTGCGCCGCCCGCTCCCTCTCCTCCAGCTCCTTGACGCTCATCAGATCACCGGTACGAATCCGCCGATGAGGCCCTGCATGGCAGCGATCATCTCTCCCCACAGCCCGGTCACGAGCAGCACCCCGACGGCCACCATCATGCCGCCGCCGATCCTGGTGATCAGGCGCGAGTGCTTGCGGATGGCCCGGAACGTGCGCAGGGCCCTGCTGTACGCGAGCGCCGCGCCCACGAACGGCAGCCCGAGGCCCAGCGCGTACGCGACGGCCAGGAGGGCGCCACGCGCGGCGCTGCCCTCGTTGAGCCCGAGCGCCAGCACGACGGCCAGCGTGGGCCCGATGCACGGCGTCCACCCCAGCCCGAACACCACGCCGAGCAGCGGCGCCCCGGCCAGCCCGGCGGCGGGCACCTTGTGGATGCGCACGTCGCGCATCAGCCCGGGGACGAGCCCCAGGAACGCGAGCCCGAGCAGGATGGTCAGCACCCCGAGCACCCGCGTGATGATCTCGATGTGGCCCAGCATGACCGAGCCGAGCCCGCCGAACAGCGCCCCGCTGAGCACGAACACCAGCCCGAACCCGGCCACGAACAGCACCGTCCCCAACACCAGCCGCCCCCGCTTGGGGTCAGCGCTCATGCCGGTCACGTACGACAGGTAGCCCGGCACCAGCGGCAGCACGCACGGCGACAGGAACGACACGACCCCGGCCAGCACCGCGATCGGCACCGCGAGCAGCAGCGAGCCCGAGGCCACGACGTCACTCATCGCGCACCTTGGTCACGGTGTTGAGCAGGTCGGTGTACTTGACCGCGCCGAGCGCCCTGGCGGCGATCCTGCCCTGCTTGTCGATGATCAGGGTGGACGGGATGGCCGCCGGCGGCACCGTGCCCTGGAAGGCCAGCGCCACCTTGCCCGGCTGGTCGAAGATGTGCGGGTAGCCGGTCTTCTCGGTGCGCTCGAACGCCAGCGCGTCGGCCTGGCGGTCCTTGAAGTCGACGCCGATGAACTCCACGCCGCCGGCCTTGGTCTTGGCCGCGACCTCCTTGAGCACCGGCGCCTCCGCCCGGCACGGCCCGCACCACGACGCCCAGAAGTTGATCACCACGACCTTGCCCTTGTGCGCGGCCAGCGAGGCGGTGGCACCGTCGAGGGTCGGCCCCTGGATCGCGGGCGCGGCCTTGCGATCGGCCGCGTCGAACACCTGCATCTTCCCGTCGCCGGCGACGAAACGGGTGTCGCCGGCCTGTGGCTGGCCGCCCTGGTTGCCCGCGCAGCCCGCGACCAGCAGACCCAGGAGGACGAGAGAGATGGACTTGGCGCGCACGGAGGAAGATCTCCTTGTACTACAACCGGTAGAGCTTGCAACTCTACCGGCGAGCCCCCTCGCTCCGGACATCAGGCCCCGGGAACGGACGGACCGGTCTGAAGCGACCCCGCCGGCTCGCTGTAGCCGATGCTGACGAGGCGGTCGCCGTCGAAGGAGAGGGTGGTGAGGCTCGCCAGCGCGCACTGCCTGCGCCGCGGATCGTGCCAGAGCCGGCGGCCCTCGGCGGCCGACCTGATCGTCCAGATGGGGAGCTGGTGGCTGACGAGCACCACCTCGTGCCCGCGCGCGGCCGCCCTGGCGTCGTCGATCACCGACTTCATGCGCCTGACGATCGACGGGTACGGCTCACCCCAGGACGGGCGCAGCGGGTTCCAGAAATAGCGGTAGTTGCGCGGGTTGCGCAGGATCGCCAGGCCCTGGCCCACCGGTCGGCCTTGGAGCAGGTTGCCCGCCTCGATCAGGCGCTCGTCCTGGACGACGTCGAGACCGAGCTTCTCGGCGAGGGGCGCCGCGGTCTCGAGGGCGCGCTCGAGCGGGGAGCTGTGGATGGCGACGATGTCACGGCCGCCCACGGCCTTGGCGACCGTCTCGGCCATGAGCTTTCCCGTCTCGGACAGGTGGTAGCCCGGGAGCCTGCCGTACAGGACGCCGGCGGGATTGTGCACCTCGCCGTGGCGCAGCAGGTGAACGACGGTGGTTTCAGCCATGGTGTGGCCCAGCCTATCCGCTCCCCCTCTATGAGCAGCGTGAGGCCCGGCGGCTCAGTTGACGGCCCAGGCGTTCTCCTGCTTCCTGCTCGCCTCGGCCAGCGCCTCCACCATGGCCCTGATCGCGGGACGGCGGGCCGCGTCCGTGCGCCACACGGCGTAGATCCGCCGTGTCTGGCGCGGCATGATCGGCACGAGCCGCACGCCGTCCGGCACGCAGTCCCGGCCGAGCCGCGGCACGATCGCGCACCCCAGGCCGCCCGCCACCAGCGCGAGCTGGGTCGGGTACTCGTCGGCCATGCACGCGATCACGGGCTCCACCGAGGCGTTGCGCAGGGTGAAGACGAGCCAGTCGTGGCAGACGGTGCCGGGAGACCCGCTGATCCAGTGGTCGTCGCGGAGCTGGGCGAGCTCCAGCTCCCTGCTGTGGGCCAGCGGGTGGTCGGCGGGCACCGCGATGTCGGCCACGTCGTCGAGCAGCGTGGCCCTGGACAGGCCTTCGGGCAGGGCCATGGGCCGGTTGAGCCAGTCCTGGATGACGCCCAGGTCCAGCTCGCCCCTGGACACCTCGCGCACCACCCGCTCCGGCTCGCGCTCGCTGAGCTGGACCCACAGGTCGGGGTGGCGCTCCCGGAGCGAGGCGAGCGCGCCGGGCATGAGGCCGCGCACGGCGGTGGGGAAGGCCGCGATGTTCAGTCGGCCGACGACCTCGCCGCGCAGCGCCTCGAAGTCCGCCTCGGCGGTCTCGACCAGGGCGAGGATGCGCTCGGCGTGCTCGGCCAGGAGGCCTGCCGCGTCCGTGAGGCGCACGCCGCGCCCGTTGCGCTCCATGAGTCTGGCGCCGGTCTCGCGCTCCAGCTTGGCGATCTGCTGGGAGACCGCCGAGGGCGTGACCATGAGCGCGTCGGCGGCCGCGCCGACCGACCCGTAGACATGGACCGCATGAAGGGCCTTGAGCCGGTTCAAGTCCAACATGTAAGTCATCCTAAATGGTTTAGCGTAGAAAGTCTCGCTTGTAGTTGAATGTGTAGCGGATGAAAATAGATGCATGAGAATCCTTAAGACGAAGAAGCAGCAGCCGAGCTCCGTGTCCTACCTCAAGGTCCTGGCCGAGCAGGCTCGCGACCAGCGCATCCGCTACGAGAAGCCCGCTCGCTGAGTGCGGTCCCGCCACCTGGCCCTAGCCATCGCCCTCGCCGCCGTGTGGGGCTTCAACTTCGTGGTCATGCAGGCCGGCCTGCGGCACTTCCCGCCGCTGCTGTACGCGGGCATCAGGTTCGCCCTGGCGGCGTTCCCCGCCCTGCTGTTCGCCGGCCGCCCGGGAGTCCCGTGGCGCTGGGTCGCGGGGGTGGCGGCCACCATCGGGGTCGGCCAGTTCGGATTCCTGCTCGTGGGCATGCGAGCGGGCATGCCGGCCGGACTGACCTCACTCGTCCTGCAGACGCAGGCGATCTTCACCGTGTTGTTCGCGGTGACGCTGCTCAAGGAGCGGCTCACCGCCCGCCGCGTGCTCGGGCTGGGCGTCGCCTTCGGCGGCCTGGCCCTGGTCGCGCTCGACTTCGGGGTGTCGGGCCCGCTCGGGGCCTTCGCCCTCTGCCTGGCCGCAGCGGCCGCCTGGGGCCTCGGCAACGTGGTTCAGCGCAAGGCCGCGCCGCCCGATCCGTTCCGCTTCATGGTCTGGGTGAGCGCCTTCTCCGCGATCCCGCTCCTGCTCCTGTCGCTCTGGCTGGAGGGTGTGCCGGTGCTGGACCCGGCCGCTGAGGGCTGGCTCTCGCTCCTGTACGTGGCGTTCGTCTCCACGCTCGGCGGCTTCGGCGTCTGGGGCTGGCTCCTGCGCCGGTACGACGCCTCCACGGTGGCGCCGTACACGCTGCTGGTGCCGGTGTTCGGCATGTCGTCGGCGGCGCTGGTGACCGGCGAGCCGATCTCCTGGCCGAAGCTGGTGGCGGCGGCCCTGGTCATCTCGGGCGTCCTGTACGCGGGCACGAAACCCCGCCGCACACTCGCCACCACCACCTCTTAGAGCACGGCGGCAGCCGCCTTCGCCGCCGCGGGCAGCGCCTCGGCCACGCGGCCCAGCGCCTCCTCGTCGTGGGAGGCCGACAGGAACCAGGCCTCGTACGCCGACGGCGGCAGATAGACGCCCTGGTCGAGCATCGCGTGGAAGAACGCGGTGAACGCGGCCGTGTTCTGCGTCTTGGCCTCGGCGAAGTTCGTCACCTCGGCGTCCGTGAAGAAGATCGAGAACAGGTTGCCCGCCCGCTGCAGCCGGTGCGGCACCCCGGCGGCGGACAGCGCCTCGGAGGCCGCGTCGCCGACGGCGAGGGCCGCGGCGTCGACGCGCGCGTAGGCCTCGGCGTCCAGGGCGCGCAGCGTGGCCAGGCCGGCCGCGCAGGCCAGCGGGTTACCGGACAGCGTCCCCGCCTGGTAGACGGGCCCCTCGGGCGCGAGCAGGGCCATCACCTCGGCCCGTCCCCCGAAGGCCGCGGCGGGCAGGCCGCCGCCCATGACCTTCCCGAACGTCATCAGGTCGGCCTCCACCGGCTCCAGGCCGTACCAGCCCGCGGGCGAGACGCGGAACCCCGTCAGCACCTCGTCGACGATGAGCAGCGCGCCGTGGGCCGTGCACAGCTCGCGCAGGCGCGCGTTGAACCCGTCCTTGGGCGGGACGATCCCCATGTTCGCCGGGCAAGCCTCCGTGATCACGCACGCGACCTCCGCCTCCGCGAAGGCCGCCTCGACGGCCTCGATGGAGTTGTACGGCAGCACGATCGTGTCCGCCGCCGACGCCCCCGTCACGCCCGGCGTGTCGGGCAGCCCGAACGTCGCCACCCCGGACCCGGCCGCGGCCAGCAGCGCGTCGACGTGCCCGTGGTAGCACCCGGCGAACTTGATCACCTTCGACCGCCCGGTGAACCCCCTGGCCAGCCGCACCGCGCTCATCGTCGCCTCGGTGCCCGAGCTGACCAGCCGTACCTTCTCGACCGGCGCCACCCTGGCGACGATCTCCTCGGCCAGCTCCACCTCGCCGGGGGTGGCGGTGCCGTAGGAGAACCCGTGGGCCACCGCGCCCGACACGGCCTCGACGACCGCGGGGTGCCGATGCCCGAGGATCATGGGGCCCCAGGAGCACACCAGGTCGACGTACCGGTTGCCGTCGACGTCGGTGATGTGGGGGCCCTGGCCGGAGACCATGAAGCGCGGCGTCCCGCCGACCGCACCGAACGCGCGCACCGGCGAGTTGACCCCCCCGGGCACGATCCGGCGGGCGCGGGCGAACAGGTCCTCGGAGTTCTGTGTACGGCTCACCCGACCCAGGTTAGCCGGGACACACAGCGCCCTTCGGAGCGGGCACCACGAGGGCAGCGCTCAGTCGGCCAGCCACTCCAGGATGCGCAGCGGGTCGGGCAGCGGCTGCCCGTTCGGGGGCCGGAGCCAGGAGACGGGCTGCCCCGTGGGGAGGGTCGAGGGGGGCGCGAGGACGTAGCTGTCGCGGCAGTGCCACCGCAGCCCCGGCGTGTCGTCGATCGTGGCGGGATCGCAGTCGAGCTGGCACGACCACCACTCGTCCTCGTCCTCCGGATTGCCCCGCGTGGCCACATAAAACAGGACCCGGTCGCCGTTGGCGGCGACCGGGCCCGGGTGTGCTCCGGCGTTGTCGATCCGGGTGAGGGCCGACAGGCCGATGGCGAGCGGTACGTCGAAGACGTCGAACACGCGTCCGGTGGGCAGGATCACGTTGGCCTCGGGCTCGACTTGCCACCAGCGCGTCAGCAGCGCCGTGTCCGTCGTGGCCTGCAGGTGCCAGGCGGGCGAGAGCGGATGGGCGCCCGGGTCGGGACAGCCGAGGCGGTCACAGGAGCAGGCGCGCGGCCCGTGACGCAGCGGATAGGCCCCCGGCACGACGGGCCACCCCATGGCGGCGTATTCGAGCACGGTGCCGATGCGTGTCGGCCGCGACCGTTTTCTGGTACGCCGAGCCAGTGGTACCCCCACCATTGGTGTCTCCCGTCGAGTCCCCACAGTGCCTGAAGAGGTCCCGGCTCCGGGCAGCCATACGCGCCACGCGGGACACACCAGCACTTGTCATCGCACTCTAACGCACACGCCCCACGAGTTGACGGGAAACCCCTTGGTTAGCCGCGATGGATCCGCAGCGTAGCGAGGACATCCATCGCGGCACGCGAGCGGAAGCTCGCCAATCAGATGCGCCGTGCCACTTCCGTCGCCCAGTACGTGAGGATCATGTCGGCCCCGGCGCGCTTGATCGCGACCAGCGATTCGGTGATCATGCGGTCCCGGTCCACCCAGCCGTTGGCCGCGGCCGCCTCGATCATGGCGTACTCGCCGCTCACCTGGTACGCCGCCACCGGGACGTCCACCTCGTCACGCACGCGGGTGATGACGTCGAGGTAGGCCCCCGCCGGCTTGACCATGACGGCGTCGGCGCCCTCGGCGAGGTCGAGCCGGACCTCGCGCAGCGCCTCCTCCAGCGGCCCGGCGGGGTCCTGCTGGTGGGTGCTGCGGTCGCCGAACTGCGGCGCGCACTCGGCGGCGTCACGGAACGGCCCGAAGAAGGCGGACGCGTACTTCACCGAATAGGACAAGATCGGGACATTTTCATAACCGGCCCCGTCCAGGGCGGAGCGGATCGCCCCCACCTGGCCGTCCATCATCCCGCTCGGCGCCACCATCTGCGACCCCGCGGCGGCCTGGGCCACCGCGATCGAGGCGTAGCGCTCCAGCGTGGCGTCGTTGTCCACGTCGCCGGACGGGGTGAGGATCCCGCAGTGCCCGTTGTCGGTGAACTCGTCGAGGCAGGTGTCGGCCATGACCACGACCGCGTCGCCGACCTCGGCGTTCACGTCACGCAGCGCCACCTGCAGGATCCCGTCGGGATCGTCGGCGGCCGAGCCCCGCGAGTCCTTCACCGCGGGGATCCCGAACAGGATGATCCCGCCGACGCCCGCCTCCGCCGCCTCGTGCGCGGCCTTGCGGAGCGAGTCGCGGGTGTGCTGGAAGACGCCCGGCATCGAGGCCACGGGGTGCGGCTCGGCGAGGCCCTCCTTGACGAAGGCGGGCAGGATCAGGTCGGCGGCGTGCAACCTGGTGCCCGCCACCATCCGGCGCAGGGCGGGGCTGCGACGCAGCCGCCGCAGCCGGGCCACAGGGTACTGCGCGGTCATACGCCACTCCTCAATCGCGAGAACGCGAAGACTAAGAATTCACCTGGCTCTTCTCCTGGCGCCCCGGCGGTTCTGCGACGGCCGGCGCGGGGTGTCGCCCGCCGCCAGCGCCGCCTGGCGCTGCTTGGCCCCGTATTCGGCCACCGCGGCGGCCAGGGCGGAGGCCGACGGCTTGTCGGCCATCACGTCGACCCGGAGCCCGAACTCCTCGGCCGTCTTGGCCGTCTGCGGCCCGATGACGGCGATCACCGTGACGTTGTGCGGCTTGCCCGCGATGCCCACCAGGTTGCGCACGGTGGACGAGGACGTGAAGAGCACGGCGTCGAAGCCGCCGCCCTTGATCGCCTCGCGGATGGGCGCGGGCGGCGGCGCGGCCCGCACGGTGCGGTACGCGGTGACGTCGTCGCACTCCCAGCCCAGCTCGGTGAGCCCGGCCACCAGCGTGTCGGTGGAGATGTCGGCCCGCGGCAGCAGCACCCGGTTGATCGGGTCGAGCATCGAGTCGTACGGCGGCCACTCGGCCACCAGCCCCTCGGAGGACTGCTCCCCCGACGGCAGCAGGTCGGGCTTGACCCCGAACTCGACCAGGGCCTGCGCGGTCGCCTCGCCCACGGCCGCCACCTTGAGCCCGGCGAAGGCCCGCGCGTCGAGGCCGTACTCCTCGAACTTCTCGCGCACCGCCTTGACCGCGTTGGCGCTGGTGAAGGCCACCCACTCGTAGCGGCCCGTGACGAGCCCCTTGATGGCGCGGTCCATCTGCTGCGGCGTGCGGGGCGGCTCGACCGAGATGGTCGGCACCTCCTCGGGCACCGCGCCGTACGCGACGAGCTGCTCGGACAGGCTGCGCGACTGCTCCTTGGTGCGAGGCACCAGCACCCGCCAGCCGAACAGCGGCTTGGTCTCGAACCACGACAGCTTGTCACGCAGCCCCACGGCCTCGCCGACCACGATGAGCGCCGGCTCGGTGAACCCGGCGTGCTTGAGGTCGGGCTGGAGCCGGCCGAGCGAGGACACGACGGTGTACTGCTCGGTGGTGGTGCCGCCGCTGCTGACCGCGACGGGCGTGGTGTCGGGCTTGCCGCCCGCGATGAGCGCCTTGCCGATGGCCACGGCGTCGCCGATGCCGTTGTAGATCACCAGGGTGCCGCGGCAGGCGGCGTGCGCGGCCCAGTCCTGGTCCTGCGCGGCGTCCACGACCCGGAACTCGGGGACGGCGCTCGCGGCCGGGATGCCCGCGTAGGTGAGGACGGCGGTCGCGGGCGGCACGCCGGGAACGATCTCGAAGTCCACCTCCGCCGCGGCGCAGGCCGCGACCTCCTCGGTGATCGAGGAGAACAGCATCGGGTCGCCCTCGCACAGGCGCACCACGAGCTGCCCGTGTTTGGCCCGCTTGACCAGGTCGTCCTCGACGACTTCGACGCCTTCGCGGCAGTGGCGCAGCAGCGGGCGGTGTTCTTCGTCGCCGAGCACCACGGCGTCGGCCTTGGCGAGCAGCTCGGCGGCGCGGAGCGTGAGCAGGTTGGGATCGCCGGGTCCCGCGCCCACGAAGGCGACGAATCCGGAGGTTGGACTATCGGAGCTCAATGGGAATGCTCCCCCATCAATCTGTCGGCTCCTTCGGCGATCATCTCGGCCGCCAGGAGGCGGCCCAGGTTCGCGGCCTCCGAAGGAGATCCGGCGGCGGACTTGCGGACCGCCTCGCGGCCGTCGATGGCGACGACCACGGCGGTCAGGTTCAGAGTGTGCCCGTCATCGGCCGCGAAAGCACCCACCGGAGCGGCGCAACCAGCCTCGAGAGCCGCCAGTACGGCTCGCTCGGCGGTCACCGCGGAGCGCGTGCGCGGGTCGTCGAGAACACTCAGGAACTCGATGAGGTCGGCCCTGTCGGACCTGCACTCCACGGCCAGCGCGCCCTGACCGGGAGCCGGCAGCAACTCCTCCACCTCGAAGATCTGTGCGATTTCGGCGTCACGGCCGATCCTGGTCAGGCCGGCCGAGGCCAGCACGACCGCGTCGAGCTCACCTGAGGTTACCTTGCCGATACGCGTGTCGGCGTTGCCGCGGATCGGGACGTACTCCAGGTCGGGCCGGAGCGCGCTCAGCATGGCGATCCGGCGCGGCGATCCGGTGCCGACCCGGGCACCGGGCGCCAGGTCGGCGAACTTGCGCGGGCCGACCAGCGCATCGCGGTGGTCGTGCCGGGCCGGGATCGCCGCCAGCGTGAAGCGCGGGTCCTGCTTGGTCGGCAGGTCCTTCAGCGAGTGGACGGCGAAGTCGACCTCGTCCTCCATGAGCTTGTCGCGCAGCGCGCTGACGAACACGCCCGTGCCGCCGAGCTGCGCGAGGTGGGCCTTGGTCACGTCGCCGAACGTCGTGACGCCCACCAGTTCGACCGCGCGCCCGGTGAGCCGCGTGTAGTCGTCGGCCACCATCTGGGACTGCGTGGTGGCCATCAGGCTCCGGCGCGTCCCCAACCGCAGAGCTCCCGACATCACAGCTCGACCTCCCTCACGGCCTCGGGCATCTTCGGATCGAGATTGAACAGCTCACGCAGCGCTTCCGCATAATGATCGCCGCCTGGGCAGGTGGCGAGTTGCTTGACACGCACCGTGGGCTCGTGGAGCAGCTTGTCGACGACCCGCTGCACGGTCATGGCGACCTCGTCGCGCGCCTTCTCGTCGAGGTCGGGCACCCGCATGAGCAGGCGGCCGAGCTCCGACTCGACCACGCTCGCCGCCTTGCTGCGCAGCGCCACCACGGTCGGGGTGACCTTGGCGGCCCGCTCCGCGTCGAGGTAGGCGCGCAGCTCCTCGGCCACGAGCGCGCGGACGGACTCGACGGCGTCGCCGCCGCGGGAGCCGATCCCGGACTCCTGGATGGTCTCCAGGTCCACCAGCGTGACGCCGGGGACGGCCCGCACGCCCGGGTCGATGTCGTGCGGCAGCGCCAGGTCCAGCAGGAACGCCGGCCGGCTCAGCATGTCGGGCGTGATGACGTGGCGCCCGGCGCCCGTGCAGGTGATGACGATGTCGGCCCCGGCCAGCTCGTCGGCCACGGCGGCGAAGCCCACCGCCCGGCCGCCGACGGACTCGGCCAGCCGCGCGCCGCGCTCGTACGTACGGTTGGCCACCACGATGTCGGTGACCCCGGCGCGCGCCAGCGTGGCGGCGGCCAGCGAGCTCATGGAGCCTGCCCCGACCACCAGCGCCCGCCGCCCGGCCAGGTCGCCCGCCAGGGCCAGGCCGGCGGAGACGAGGGAGGCGCCCGCCTTGTCGATGCCGGTCTCGTGGTGCGCCCGCTTGCCGACCCGCAGCGCCTGCTGGACCAGCTCGTTGAGGGTGGCGCCGACGGTGCCGTGGCGCTGCGCCAGCTTGAGCGCCTGGCGGACCTGGCCGAGGATCTGGCCCTCGCCCAGGACCATGGAGTCGAGCCCGCACACCATGGAGAACAGGTGCTCGACGGCCCGCTCCTCGTAGTGCACGTAGAGGTGCGGCGTCAGCTCCTCGACCGGGACGCCCGAGTGGACGCCGAGCAGGCCGCTGACGGCGGTGACGGCGGCGTGGAAGCGGTCGACCGTGACGTAGACCTCGACCCTGTTGCAGGTCGAGACCACCATGGCCTCCGCGACGCAGGGATCCTGCTGCACGTCGTACAGGAGTTTGGCGAGCGCGTCACCCGTGATCGAGACGCGCTCCAAAAGCGCCACCGGAGCGGTCCGGTGGCTGAGTCCGATAGCCAGAACACTCATTGACTGTCCACCGCCATGAGTGGCCCCCCAGCCTTGCGTTGCTCGTGGAACGCGAGAATCTGCAGTTCGATAGATAGGTCGACTTTACGGACATCGACGCCGTCCGGGACGGAAAGCACAACTGGGGCGAAGTTCAGGATGCTGGTCACGCCCACGGAAATCACACGATCGCACACTTCCTGCGCCGCTGCCGCCGGTGTCGCCAGAACCACGATCGAGACTCCACGCCGCTTGATGACGGCTTCCAGTTCGTCGATGTGCTCAACATTCAACCCCGCGATGGTGTCGCCCACGACTCCGGGGTCGGCGTCCACGAGCGCCGCGACGCGGAAGCCCCTGGAGACGAAGCCGCCGTAGTTGGCCAGCGCGCGGCCGAGGTTACCGACTCCGACGATCGCGACCGCCCAGTCTTGCGTCAGGCCGAGCTCGCGGGAGATCTGGTAGACGAGGTACTCGACGTCATAGCCTACGCCGCGCGTGCCGTACGAGCCGAGGTGCGACAGATCCTTGCGGAGCTTGGCCGAGTTGACGCCGGCGGCGACGGCCAGGTCCTCGGAGCTGACGGTCGCGATGCCCCGCTCGGCCATCCCGTGCAGCGCCCGGAGGTACAACGGAAGCCTGGCGACCGTCGCCTCGGGTATGCCGCGGTCACGGGGCTGGGACGGGCTCTTCACGTGCCGGAGCTCCAGGGGACGGGCGGTGTGGGGACCGCGTGAACGGAATCGAACCGTCTTTCAGGTTAATCCCTTTGTGAACCGATGCACAAAGTCGCGGCGGTAGCGTGTGCCCATGCATCGCATCACGTTGCTCGGGAAGCCCGGCTGTCACCTGTGTGAGGACGCGCGAGAGATCATCGCCAAGGTGGCGGGCGAGCTCGGGGTGCCGTGGGAGGAGATCAGCATCGAGTCCTCCGAGGAGCTTCAGGAGAAGTACTGGGAGATGATCCCGGTCACGCTGATCGACGGCGTGCAGCACGACTTCTGGCGGGTCGACGAGACCCGGCTGCGGGCGGCCCTCAGTACGTGACCGTCGGGAGCGGCACCACCTTCGCGGCGTTGACGTTGAGCTCGATGACGTTGGTGGCCAGCACCATCGCCTGCCGCTCGTTGACGAACCTCTCGACGTGGGGCTGGCGCTGGTGGTCGCGGTAGGCGACCTCGTCGCGGTAGAGCTCGTAGACGATGCGCTGCAGGGGGGCCGACTTGACCGCGTGGCAGGCGTACACGAGCGTGTCGGGCTCGCCGCGGCGCACGGCCTCGACGGTCGCCTCTGCCAGCCGGTCGAACGCCTCCCCGGCCCCGTCCATGATCGTGAAGACGGTGAGCAGGCCGTAGATGGTCGGTGAGGGCTTGCCGGAGCCGGGCTGCTGTTGCTGCTGCTGTTGCTGTTGCGGGGCGGGCGAGAACAGCTCGGCGCCCGGGTAGACCGCGCCGGTCCCCGGCATCGCGAAGTCGGGGCGCTGGGGCGGCGCCTGCGCGGAGGGCGGCGCGCCGTTCATGATGTAGCCGGTCGAGGGCCCCGAGTCGGGCGGCGGTGACATGCGCGCGGCGTAGTCGACCCCCTGGTCGCCCGCGCGGTATTCGGCCACCAGATCGCCCAGGCCCGACGACCTGCGCGGCGGGGAGGGCGGGAGCCCGGGACCGCCGGGAACGGGCTCAGGCATGCCCCTGGGGCCCGGCGGGGGCTGCATGGGCGCCTCGTCACGGAACATGGGGCGCTCGTCGTGGTGCTGCGCGCGCTCCTCGCGACGCTGAGAGCGATCGTCCCGGCGCGAAGGGCGCTCGTCGCGGTCGGAGTCGAAATCGTCCTCGTCGTCGTCCTCGTACGGCGCCAGGGGCCGCAGCACGGTGTACCAGACGGCCGCCGCGGCGACGGCGAGCAGCGCCGTGGTGAACAGCGGCGGCACCGTGAACCTCATCGCACCCACGAGCGCCATCCCCGAGGGGACGATGACCGCCGACGCGTGCAGGTTGTCGGTGTCGTATTCGTCACCCTGGCGCCACTTGATCCCCGCCACGACGAGCATGCCGAGCATGATCAGGACGGCGACGACGTGCACGCCGAGCAGCAGCTTGTCGGGGATGATCGCCCAGAAGTTGGCGGCCGTCGGCAGCGACTTGCCCATCTCCTCGCTCTTGAGCGGGTCGAAGATGAGGATGGCCACCGACACGATCGTCAGGGCGATGCCGATCAGCCATGCGAGGAACCTCGGCGGTGCCTTCTCCGCCAGCAACTGGACCATGCCGACGGCCAGCCAGAGCGGCGCCAGCAGCGATCCCGTGATCTGGTAGATCCGGAACGTGACCGAGCCGAACCCGAAGACGTAGCCGATGCCGATCACGGCCAGTGACAGGCAAAGAGACACGACTGCAACGGTCCAGGCGATCAACCACCCCTCAGGCTCGTCGCGAAGTCGTTGAATCAGGGCGCCCACCGCGATCGCGGCCAGGAGCGCACCGGCGAAAGCTATGACGGCAACGAGGATCTCCATGATGACTCCAATGCTGCCGGACGAACCTCCCAGACCGGTAGCCGAAGAGGGAACGGGTCGGGAGACACGGTATCTGCCGATTACGCCTAGTCATGCCAGCACGCTGTGGATTGTGGAATTTCCGGTTGATTTCTAGAGTGTTCGAGCACGCCGCACCCCTTACCCCTAGGGATACCGGATGCCTGACTCGTCACCGTTCGCCGGGCTGCTTGCGCCAACGGTCGCTGTGCCTGCCCGGACGGGCGAGCCCGCCGTGCGCGCAGAAGTGCCCGACGACATTCGCACGCTGGTGCTGCATGCCAAAAGTGGCTGCACCGATTCCTTTGGCACGCTCTACGACCGGTATGTGGATCTCGTCTACCGCTACATCTACTTCCGGGTGGGATCGCACCAATTAGCCGAGGACCTCACCAGCGAGACCTTCCTGCGCGCGCTGCGCAGGATCGGCGACTTCACGTGGCAGGGACGCGACTTCGGCGCGTGGCTCGTGACCATCGCCAGAAACCTGGTCACCGACCACTTCAAGTCCGGCCGCTACCGGCTGGAGATCCCGACGGGCGAGATCATCGACGTACCGCTCGACGGCTCGCACATCCCTGAGAACGCCGTGGTCAACGCGATCATCAACGACAGGGTGCTGCGTGCCGTACGAGATCTCAATCCCGAGCAACAGGAGTGTGTGGTCCTGCGCTTTTTGCACGGCCTCTCGCTCGCGGAAACCGCGCTGATCATGGGGAAGAAGAGTGGAGCGATCAAAGCGCTGCAGTTCCGCGCCGTCCGGGCGCTGGCCAGGGCACTTAAGCACGATCTGGCGTAACTTCCCCCATCCGCATCTCGTTGTTCAGATGTCACTGCCGGATCCGTCAGGGAGCTGTCATGGGTAGGGCGCGCAGGGAGCGGGAGCTCGTGCTCGAGCACCTCGCGGAGCTGCGCAGCCTGCCGCTCGGGGGCATGCCCGAGCCCGCCTTCCGCGAGCGGCTGCGCGCGGAGATCCTGTCCGGCGCGCTCCTGGAAGCGCCCGAGCCGAAGGCACCCGCCCACCGCCGTCCGGCGCGCCGGCGGCCGCTGCTGTCGCAGCTGGCCACGCTGGGGCTGGCGGCGGCCTTGATGATCTCCTCCTTCGCCACGTACCAGTCGGTGCCGGGAGACTCCCTCTACCCGCTCAAGCGCGCCGCGGAGAGCACGCTCGTACGCCTCAGCAGCGACGACGCCGAACGCGGCGAACGCGAGCTCAACTCGGCCAAGACCCGGGCCAGGGAGGTCGCCACCCTGCTCGGCTCGGCCGAGGGCGGCCCGCTGGTCGGCAGGACGCTGAAGGACATGGAGGAGTCGACGCGCTCGGGCATCAGCAGGCTGGAGCGGGCGGAGCCGCGCTCCCCTAAGATCAAGACCTTCGCCCGCGACCAGAAGAAGGTGGTCGGGCCGATACTCACGCAGCTCGACGACTCACAACTTGCCCAGGCGGAGGGATACCTTGACTACATCGAGGGTCTGGTCGCGCCTGACTAGGAAAGTAAGCTGAGCGCCATGTGGCGGCTAATTCGACGACGATACGAGGTGGCGCCCGAGGCCGCCGGCGAGGCCGCGGCGCAGGCGGCGGCCACCGTCGCCCCGGTCGAGCCGGACCTGCAGGCGGCGGCGTTCTTCGACGTCGACAACACGATGATGCGCGGGGCCTCGATCTACCACTTCGCCAGGGGGCTGGCGACGCGGGGCATGTTCACGACGTCCGACCTGATGAAGTTCGCGGTCGGGCAGGCCGTGTTCAGGCTGCGCGGCAACGAGAACCCCGAGCACATCGCGGTCGCCAGGGAGACGGCGCTGGCGTTCGTGGCGGGCGCCAAGGTCGACGACGTCGTACGCCTCGGCGAGGAGATCTACGACGAGGTCATGGCCGACCGCATCTGGGGCGGCACCCGTTCCCTCGCCCAGAGCCACCTGGACGCGGGCCAGCGCGTCTGGCTCGTCACCGCCACCCCCGTGGAGCTGGCCCGCGTCATCGCGCAGCGGCTCGGCCTGACCGGCGCCCTCGGCACGGTCGCGGAGACCCGTGACGGGATCTACACGGGACGCCTGGTGGGCGACCTCCTGCACGGTCCCGCCAAGGCGGAGGCGGTGCGGGCCCTGGCCCGCCGCGAAGGGCTCGACCTGACCCGCTGCACGGCCTACAGCGACTCGGCCAACGACCTGCCGATGCTGTCCCTGGTGGGCTCGGCGGTGGCCATCAACCCGGACAGCGAGCTGCGGGAGCACGCCAGGAAGCACGACTGGCCCATCAAGGACTTCCGCACCGGCCGCAAGGCCACCCTGACGGCCCTGCCCATCGCGGCCGGCGTGGGCGCCATAGCCGGCGGCATAGCCGCCGGCATCGCCCTCCGCCGCCACTACCGCAACTCGATCTAGCCGTTACGGCGAATCGTCACCCTCCGAGGCGTTTGAAGAGCTTTTCGGCCTCCGGTTGCTTCCACTGCAGGCGGTTCCTGTCCTCCGGATACGGCTCCCACGGGACCGTCGTGAGGTCCAGCTTGGTGCCCGACAGCTCGGTGGCCAGCTCGTACATCGACTCCAGGTTCAGATCGGTCTTGACCGACCTGCGCACCGCCTCCAGGAACGGCTTGAGCCGCTCGGGCGAGGACAACCCCGACCGGGCCTTCATCAGCATCGACAGCACGAGGGTCTGCTGCCGCTTCATCCGCTGGACGTCCGACCCGTCGCCGTAGTGCCGCAGGCGCACGTAGCCCAGCGCGGCCTCCCCGTTCAGCAGGTGCTTGCCGGCCGACAGCTTGAGCTTCGACGCCTTGTCGTCCACGGCCTTGGGCAGCATGACCTCGACGCCCCCCAGCGCGTCCACCATGCCCTTGAAGCCCGAGAAGTCCACCTCCACCGAGTGGTGGATCCGCAGCCCGGTCAGAGACTCCAGAGTGCGTTTGAGACAGCCCACCCCGCCGGTGTCGTACGCGGAGTTGATCATGCCGAACCTCGCGGGCGACGAGTCGCAGCGCGGGATCTGGACCATCGAGTCGCGCGGGACGCTGACGACGGTGGCGCGGCCGCGGTCGGCCGGGACGTTGACGATCATGATGGTGTCGGACCGCTTGCCGACGTTCTGTCTGGCCTGCATGGGGCCGTACTTGGCGTTGCCGTCGCCCTCGCGGGTGTCGGAGCCGATCACCAGCACGTTCCGCGTGCCGCTCATGTCCACGGCCTGCGAACCGGCGGGCGGCGCGGCCGTGTGCCGGCCGCTGACGAGCACGGCGGGCACGGCGACGGCGCTCGCCGTGGCCACCGCGACCAGCCCCGCCGTCCACCAGCCGCCCCACCGGCGGCGGGGACGCGCGCGCAGCAGGCGGTCGCGCTGGCGGACGAGCGTCGCGGGCGGCTCGTGCCCGATCTCCTCCCCGAGGTCCCGGAGCAGCTTCAGGTCGTCCATCGTCACTCCTCCTCCATGGGGTTGGTGTCGCCGAGTGCGGCCCGCACCTTCCGCCTGCCCCTGTTGAGGCGGGAGCGCACGGTCCCGATGGGGATGCCGAGCGCCCGCCCGACCTCCTCGTACGTGAGATCGCCCCAGGCGATGAGCAGCAGCACGTCCCGGTCCTTGGCGGGCAGCGCCGCGAGGGCCCCGGCCAGCTCGGCGCGGACGGCCTGGGCGGTGACCCCGGCGGCCACCCGGTCCGCGGGCGACTCCACGTCGGAGTCGACAGGGGCGCGGAGGAGGGCCCGGTAACGGGCCGCCTCCTTGCGGTGGTGCCGGGAGATGAGCTTGGTGAGGATGCCGAAGAGCCACGGCCGGGCGTCCGGGTACGCCAGGTCGTAGCTCTTCCTGCGTGAGAAGGCGACCAGGAACGTCTCGCCGACGAGGTCCTCGGCCGGCTCTGGGCCGAGGCGTTTGGAGACGTACCGGTAGAGCATCGCGGAGTAGCGGTCGAAGAGCTCGGCGAACGCCTCGGGTTCGGTCCACGAGGCGCTCACGAGCTCCGCATCCGCACCCCTGGTGGCGGGTTGCGTGATCATCTCCGCCCTTCTTTGGGGGGATCGGTCACGGATGTCTTGCCACAACCCGCCCAGAGGGTTCACAGCTCCTTGAGCTGACCCCCGTCGATCACGAACTCGGCGCCGGCGGTGCTGCCGGAGCGCGGCGACGCGAGCAGGGCGATCGCGTCGGCGACCTCCTGCGGGTGGACGAGCCGTCCTGTGACCATCTTCATCATGGTGGGCGCGACCTCGTTGATCACGCTCTCCTTGTCGGAGCCGGCCATACCCGCGAAGACCTCGGCCGCGCCGCCCTCCTTGGTCCACCAGTCCGTCAGCACCGCGCCGGGCATCACCGTGTTGACCCTGACGCCCTGGGGCCCGTACTCCTCCGAGAGGGACTTGGTGAGCTGGTTCACGGCCGCCTTGGCGGCGCCGTAGTCGACGTTGACGGGGCCGGCCTGCCTGCTCATGGTGGAGGAGACGTTGACGATCGAGCCGCCGCCCCGCTCCAGCATGACGGGCAGGGCCGCCCGGATCATGCGTATGACCGCGAACAGGTTGAACTCGAACATGGCCGCCCAGTCCTCGTCGGAGGGCGTCAGGAACCCGGCACGCGGCAGCGTCGCCCCGGGCGGCGGGCCGCCGGCGTTGTTGACCAGGATGTCCACCCCGCCGAACTCCTCCACGGCCCGCGCCACGACCCGCGCGGGCGACTCGGGGTCCATCAGGTCCACGGGCACGTGCACGACCTTGTCGGGCCACTCGTCCGTACGGGTCCGCGAGGCCGCCACGACGTGGGCGCCCTCCTCGGCCAGGGTGGTGGCCACGGCCAGTCCGATGCCCTTGGACGCGCCCGTGACGACGGCGACGCGGCCGGAAAGCTGAAGATCCATGGGATTCCTCCCGATGTTCGGCGAATTCATCTTTGTCGCCCGTAGAACACCGGAGGCACCTCGCAGGTTTCACACGAAGGGCGGGAAGGCGTGTCCTCGGCGCAGCCGCAGCTCGTTGAGCATCTGCTGGATGACCTCGCGTACGTGGTCGGTGAGGTTGAAGACCACCATCGGGTCGTCGGCCGCGGACGGCTCGTACTCGTCGGTGCGGATCGGCTCGCCGAACTCGATCATCCACTTGGACGGCAGCGGCACCAGACCGAGCGGCCCGAGCAGCGGGAAGAACGGCGTGATCGGCAGGTAGGGCAGCCCGAGCATCCTGGCCAGGAACTTCAGATCGCCGACCTTGGGATAGATCTCCTCGGCCCCGACGATCGCGGTGGGCACGATCGGCACCCCCGCGCGGATGGCCGAGGCCACGAAGCCGCCGCGGCCGAACCGCTGCAGCCGGTAGCGGTCGCCGAACGCCTTGCCGACGCCCTTGAAGCCCTCGGGGAACACCCCGACCAGCTCACCCTTGCGCAGCAGCCGGTCGGCGTCCTCGGGGCAGGCCAGCGTGTGACCGGTCTTGCGGGCCAGGTGGCTGAGCACCGGGAGCTGGTAGACCAGGTCGGCCCCGAGCAGCCGCAGCGGCCGGGCGGCCTCGTCGTGCAGGGCCACCTGCAGCATCAGCGCGTCGACCGGCAGCGTGCCCGAGTGGTTGGCGACGACCAGCGCCCCGCCCTCGTCGGGGATGTTCTTCAGCTCGACCGTCTCCACCCGGAACCAGTCGGTGTAGAGCGGCCTGATCAGCTCCAGGACCACCTTGTCGGTCAGCTCGGCGTCGTAGCCGAACTCGTCGACCTCGTAGTCGCCGTCGACGCGCCTGCGCAGGAAGGCCAGCAGCCTGGCCACCCGATCGGGCTCCTCGAACGACGGCGCCGCGCTGATCGGGATCACCACGGCGTCCTGTTGTTCCTGGGGAACGCTCAACTGCGCACACCTCCGAGCGGGTGCAGGCCGTGCGAGCGCAAGAAGTCGTCGAACGCCGCCCCGGTCGTGAACTTGGGCTTCCATCCGAGCGCCGCCTCCAGCGCGGAGGTGTCGACCGCGCGCCCATGGCACATCAGCCTGACCTGCTCGGGCGAGTATTCGACCAGCCCGATCCTGCGTACGGCGTTGCCCAGCGCCTTGAACGCGGGCGAGGGCAGCGGCATCGAAGGCCGGCCCGCCCGCCTGGCGCACTGCGACAGCAGCAGCACGCCTGCCCCGGCCACGTTGAACGTGCCGGGGTGCTCTTCCGTCGCCATCCGGCGCAACACCTCGACCGCGTCGTCCTCGTGGATGAACTGCAGTCGCGGGTCGAAGCCGAACACGGTCGGCAGCACCGGCTGGGAGAAGTAACGAGTCAGCGGCGAGTCGACGCCGGGACCCATGAAGTTGGCAAAGCGCAGCATCGACACCGTCACGTCGGGACGTCGCCGGGCGAAGCCCCGGACGTAGCCCTCGACCTCGACAGCGTCCTTGGCGTAGCCGTGGGTGGGGCCGTCGTGGGGCTCCAGGTCCTCGGTGAACACCGCGGGATCCCGCGGCGACGAGCCGTAGACGGCGGTGGTGGAGCGGACCACCACGCGCCGCACGGTCGCCGACCGCTGGCAGGCACCGAGCAGTTGCATGGTGCCGATCACGTTGTGCTCTTTCATGGCGGCCCTGCCACCGCTCCTCGACGGAGCGCTGACCAGGCTCATGTGCACAACGGTGTCGATGTCGGCAGCCGCGATCACCTGAGCGATGTCAGGGCTGCGCAAATCCACCCGAACGAACTCAGTCCGGCCGAGAGAGATGCCGCCGTCCCGTGTTAGCCAGGGGGGCGGCACGGTGTCAACTCCAATGACGCGGCTGATGTCCGGGTCGGACGAGAGAATGCTCGCCACCCGGGCGCCGATATGGCGCGAGACCCCGGTGACCAGCACGGTGTGGGTCATCAGCGCCTCGCAGCTGCGTAAGTTACTTCTTGTTACGCCGCTGGATGCGCGTCTTCTTGAGCAGCTTGCGGTGCTTCTTCTTAGCCATCCGCTTGCGGCGCTTCTTGATCACAGAGCCCACGGGACCCCCAGGTACTGATAGCAAGTCTGACCGGAGTGCGAGCGCACACCGGCTCACAGACTACCGGCGATCGACGGTGGATCGCCCCACCGGGGGGTGAGAGCCCGGTCGCGCCTTCCGGCGGCCGGGCCCCTCCCGGGACAGCTTTCACGACATTCACGACATGACGGGTCACGTCGCTACTTCAGCCTGCCTCGATGTAGGCCTCCCGCAGATAGTCGTGTACCGCCTGCTCAGGCACCCTGAACGACCGGCCGACACGGATGGCCGGCAACTCGCCAGAGTGGACGAGCCGGTACACCGTCATCTTGGACACCCTCATGACCGTCGCCACTTCCGCGACGGTCAGGAACTTCACCTCACTGAGAGGTCTTTCGCCTGCACCCATCGGACGCCTCTTCCGCACGTGTTTCCGGGTTATCCCCACTGGTGCCATTGCTCACGCACGTGTACTGCCGTCAGCGTAAGTCGGGACTCCGGGTGCGCAAACCCCCTAGTTTCTCAGTCGCCGGAGCCGCCTGTCAGCCGAACCAGCGAAATCGCTGGTGAGCAGCCGGGCAGAGCACCTCACCTGGACGTTGGAACTGTCCAAGTTGCCACACATAAGAGTCGCCGGAGCCCCATCAAAAGTTGGCAAAGGGACAGCGAGCCTCTTGGAATGCAGGCGCGAAAAGACGGTATCGGGAGGGCCGAATTCGACTCAAAGGGCTCGTGAGACCTGAGTGACGATCCGCTCCGTCAGCGGAGCGTAAAAGCGTGGTAGCACATTGTCATCGAGCGGGACGACCACGTCAATCTTTCCTTCGGCCTCGCCGAGGAAGAGTCCGGGGTCGTTGCTGTCGGCGAACGCCACTGTGTGCGCACCGGCCTCTCCCGCCGCTCCCGCCCAGCCGTGGTCGGCGATCACGAGGTCGGGAAGCTCTCCTCCGAGCTCGTCGATCATGTGGCACATGGGCGTGGCGTCGTGGGTGTGCACGAACGCGCCCCGGTCGTCGAGCATGGCGACGTCCTGCAAATAGCGGATCTTCCGCCGACGCCCGAAATTGGGCCCGGAGTACGACCATCCCTCGCCCGGCGCGAGCAGTTCGGCCCCGCGCTCGGCGCAGAGCCGCGCCAGCGGCAGGTGCACGGCGAGCAGCCCGGTCGGGTGCCCGGTGGCGAGCAGGACGCGCGGGTTCTCCCGCGACAGCACGGCGGCGATGGACTCGGCCATGTCGTCGAGCGCGTCGATCACCAGGTCGGGGTCGATGGTGTCCTGGCCCCACCGGTGGTCGGGGTCGGAGACCACGCCGGCCGACTTGGCCATCAGCGCCAGGATGTCGCGGTACGACCACGGCTGGTCGAAGGTCAGGCCCAGCTTGTAGTGCGGGTCGCCGTTGGCGAGCGAACTGTAGTGGTCGAGGTTGTTCTCTCGGGGGGTCGCGACGTCGCCGGCTATTCGAGTCTGGACAAGGTGCTCTCGTAGTTGGTCGCGGCTAAGCACAGCACTTCCTCGTTAGGGCATTGGATCGAGGCCGTGCAGGGGGAACACCGCATGTCGGGTCGCCATGACAGCACGGTCAATGGGGTCCGCTGGGTCATAACCACCAGAGATGTCACGAAATTCCGGATTGCGGCCATCCGTCATCGTGAGCGGCGGCGTCTCGCCCGTACGTTCCCTGACGAACTGGCGCCAGCTCTCGCTCGTCGGGGTGGCCGGATCGACCGGGTGACCCGCCAGCTCGGCGATGAGATGGGTCCACGCCCGCGGCACCACCTGCACCAGCTCGTAACCGCCGCCGCCGGTGGCGATCCACCGGCCGCCGGCGGTCTCGTGGGCCAGGTGGTGCAGGGCGGCGTACGCGGCCCGCTGGCCGTCGACGCTGAGCATCAGGTTGGCCAGGGGGTCGAGCGCGTGGCTGTCGCAGCCGTGCTGGGTGACCAGGATCTCCGGCCTGAACTCGTGCAGCAGCGGCGGCACGACCGCGTGGAAGGCCCGCAGCCACCCCGAGTCGCCGGTCCCCGCCGGGAGGGCGACGTTGACGGACGTGCCCTCCGCGCCGGTCTCCTCCGGGAAGCCGGTGCCGGGGAACAGCGTGCGCGGGCTCTCGTGCAGGCTGATCGTCAGGACCCTGGGGTCGTCGTAGAAGGCCGCCTGGACACCGTCGCCGTGGTGGACGTCCACGTCCACGTACGCGATGCGGCCGGCCCCCTGCCGCAGCAGCCAGGCGATGGCCAGCGCGGGATCGTTGTAGACGCAGAAGCCGCTCGCGGCGGAGCGCATCGCGTGGTGGAGGCCGCCGGCGACGTTGACGGCGTGCTCGGCCGAGCCCTCCCAGACCGCGCGGGCGGCGGCCAGCGAGGCGCCGGCGATCAGCGCGGAGGCGTCGTGCACGCCCTGGAACGCGGGGTTGTCCGGGGTGCCGAGCCCGGCGCCGAGGTCGGGCCGCCCGGAGGCGGACACCCGCTTGACGGCCTCGATGTAGTCGCTCGTGTGGACCATGGCCAGCTCGGCGTCCGTCGCGGGCTCGCAGCCGGCCATCTCGACCTTGTCGAGCACGCCGAGGGCGCGGGCGAGCGCCATGGTCAGCTCGACGCGCACGGGGGCGAGCGGATGGCTCGGGCCGAAGTTGTAGGAGGTGAGAGCGTCGTCCCAGATCACCCGCGCCGACCGGCTCATCCGTATCCTCTCCCTCGTCCTTGGGGCGACGTTACCGCAGGGCAGACGCCGCCTTGTAGCCCAGAGCCGGCCAACCGATCTAGAAATTTCATGATTAGGGTCGTAGCGTGCGGCGAACCTTCCTCAAGATCGTGCGCTACTTCAGACGCCCCAGGGTCTTCGACACGACGCTCGTGGTCGTGCTCTCCCTTCCCGCCCTGATCGCGCTGTTCTTCATGCTTCGCCGGGGCGACATGACATCCGTCCCGAGCGCGGTGTTCTACCTGGCGGGCATGCCGTTCCTGCTCATGCGCCGCCGCAGGCCGCTCGTCACCGTCGCGCTGGTGACCGCTGTGGACATCGCGAGCATCGCCACCGTAACGGCGCTGAACAGCGGCGTGGCCGCGTCCATCGCGCTCTACAGCGTGGGCCGCTACACCGCGGGGCGCACGACCGCGATCGCGACGGCGGCGGTGTTCGCCGCGTACGCGACGGCGGCGGAAGTGCTCAGGCAGATCGCCGGCGGCTGGGCGATCTCCCTGTTCTCCGTCGGCGTGCCCGTGGGGATCGGGCTGATCGTCCGGCTCAGGACCGAGCTCGCCGAGCGCGGCCGGCGCGAGGCCGCCGACGCGGCCGTGCGCGCCGAGCGGCGGCGCATCGCCAGGGAGCTGCACGACGTGGTCGCCCACCACATCACCGTCATCAACGCCCTGGTCGGCGGCGCGCGGGCGACGCTCCCGCCCGAGCAGGAGGTCACCAGGAACGCGCTGGAGAGCGCGGAGCAGACCGCCCGGCAGGCGATGTCGGAGATGCGCCGCCTGCTGGACGTGCTCAGGGCCGACGGCAGCGAGGGCCCGGACGCCGCGACCGGGGTGGGCGCGGACCGGCTACCCTCGTTGATCAAGGAGGCGAAGTCGGCGGGGCTGCCCGCCAGCCTGGTCGTGACCGGCGAGCCCATCGCCCTGCCCGCGACCGTCGACCACGCCGTCTACCGGATCGTGCAGGAGGCGCTGACCAACACCCGCAAGCACGCGACCAGCGCCAGGGCGAGCGTGCGGCTGGCGTACGAGCCCCGGGCCGTGGAGGTCGAGGTGGTGGACGACGGGCTGGCGGCGGGCGGCGGCACGCCGGGGTTCGGGCTCGGCGGCATGGCCGAGCGGGTGGCGTTATGCGGCGGCCAGCTCTCGACCGGCCCCCGCCCAGAAGGAGGCTTCCGCGTGCACGCCCGCATCCCCCTGGAGGCGCCGTGAAGATCAAGGTACTGCTGGCGGACGACCACGAGCTGGTCCGCAAGGGCTTCCGGCTGATGCTCGACGCGCAGCCCGACCTCGGCGTGGTCGGCGAGGCCGCGGACGGGGCCGAGGCGGTGGAGCTGTGCCGGCGGCTGCGGCCCGACGTGGTGCTGATGGACCTGCACATGCCGGGCCTCGACGGGGTGCGCGCGACCGAGCTGATCACCGCGGAGCTGCCGGAGGTGCGGGTGCTCGCGCTGAGCACGTTCGACCTGGACGAGAACGTGGTCGCGGCGCTCAGGGCGGGCGCCGGCGGGTTCCTGCCCAAGGACGTCTCCCCCGAGGAGCTCATCGAGGGCGTACGCGTGGTGCACCGGGGCGAGTCGGCCGTCGCGCCGCGCCTGCTGACCCGGCTGATCGGTGCATTCATCCACGTGTCCCGCCCGAGGCAAGTACCCGCCGAGCTGGACGGGCTGACCGACCGCGAGCGGGAGGTCCTCGTGCTGATCGCCCGCGGCAGGTCCAACACCGAGATCGCCCAGGACCTGTCCGTCTCCCCCTCGACCGTCAAGAACCACGTGACGAGCCTGTTCGCCAAGATCGGTGTCAGGGACCGGGCGCAGGCCGTGATCGTGGCATATGAGGCGGGGCTGATCCGCCCAGGAGAGTAGGACCACGCTCCCAGACCCCCTCTCCGGAGACGGTTCCCGGGCAGGAGGAAACCGGGCACGCGCGACGGCACGCTGGGATCATGAGCGCGATACGAGCTACGAACCTGAGCAAGCGCTACGGCGGCACCACGGCCGTCTCAGACCTGTCCTTCGACGTCGAGCCGGGCCAGGTGACCGGATTCCTGGGGCCGAACGGGGCCGGCAAATCGACGACCATGCGCATGATCCTCGGGCTCGACCGGCCGTCCGGCGGCTCGGTGCTCGTGGACGGCCGGCCGTACGGGGACCTGAGGCATCCGCTGCGCAAGGTGGGCGCGCTGCTGGACGCCAAGGCCGTGCACGGCGGGCGGAGCGCGTACAACCACCTGCTGGCCATCGCCCAGAGCAACGGCATCCCCGCGGGCCGCGTGAACGAGGTGCTGGACGCGGTGGGCCTGCGCGAGGTGGCCAGGCGGCGGGTCGGCGGCTTCTCGCTGGGCATGTCGCAGCGGCTGGGCATCGCCGCGGCGCTGCTCGGCGACCCGGAGATCCTGATCTTCGACGAGCCCGTCAACGGGCTCGACCCCGACGGCATCCTGTGGATCCGCACGTTCATGCGCAAGCTGGCCGCCGAGGGCCGGACCGTGTTCGTCTCCAGCCACCTGATGAGCGAGATGGCGCAGACGGCCGACCACCTGATCGTGATCGGCAAGGGTCGGCTCATCGCCGACACGAGCGTGCAGGAGTTCATCGGGCGCAGCTCGCAGGGCTACGTACGGATCCGCTCGCCCCGCCTGGCCGAGGTGGCCGAGCTGGTCAAGGTCGGCGAGCTGCACCCCGACCACCTGCGCGTGACCGCGATGAACACGCTCGAGATCGGCACCCTCACCGCGCGGGCCGGGATCCCGCTGGAGGAGCTGATGTTCGTGCAGCCCTCGCTCGAAGCGGCCTACATGGAGCTCACCAAGGACAGCCTGGAGTTCTCGTCATGATCGACATCCTCAGGTCCGAATGGACCAAGATCCGCTCGGTCCGCTCGACGGTGTGGACGCTGGCCGTCACCGCGCTGCTGATGCTGGGCATGGGCGCGCTCATCAGCATCGCCGCGAAGAACTCGGCCGACGGGCCGATCGACGCACCGCAGGCGATCATGATGGGGCTGGTCGGCACCATGTTCGCCTCGCTGTCCATGGCCACGCTGGGCGTGCTGGTCATCTCCAGCGAATACCGCACGGGCGGCATCCGCACGTCGCTGATGGCCGTGCCCAAGCGCATGAGCCTGCTGACCGGCAAGATCGTGGTGTTCACGGCGGTGTCCCTGGTCGTCTCCACGGTCGCTTCCGGGGCCTCGGTCCTCGTCAGCCTGATGGTCACGCAGCCGCCGGCGCTGGAGACGGGTGACGTGGTCCAGGCCGTGCTCGGGGGCGGCCTCTACCTGACCGCCTGCGGGCTGTTCGGGCTGGGGCTGGGCACGCTCATCCGGCACACGCCGGGCGCGATCGTCTCGGCCATCGCGCTGATGCTGGTCCTGCCGCAGGTGACGACCATGCTGCCCGGGCAGTGGGGCAAGACCGTGTCCGACTACTTCACCACCAACGCGGGCTCCCAGATCGTGATGCCCCGGGGCGGCAGCTCGCTCGGCCCGTGGAACGGGTTCGGCGTCTACCTCGTCTGGGTCGTGATCGCCATGATCGCGGGGGCCGTCCTGATGCAGAAGCGGGACGCCTGAGATCACTCGGCGCGGAGGGCGATGACGGGGTCCAGCCGGCCCGCCCTCCGCGCCGGCGCCACGCCGAAGAACACCCCGACCGCCGCCGACACCCCGAACGCCAGCGCGATCGACCACCACGTGATCGACGCCGGCACCTCGGTGAACGCCGCGATGGCCAGCGAGCCGCCCACCCCGAGCACGATCCCGGCGAGCCCGCCGATCGTGGTCAGCAGCACCGCCTCGATGAGGAACTGGGCCAGGATGTCGCGCTGCCTGGCCCCCAGCGCCTTGCGCAGCCCGATCTCCCGGGTGCGCTCGCGGACGCTGACCAGCATGATGTTCGACACACCGACGCCGCCGACCAGCAGCGAGATGCCCGCGATGGCGGCCAGCACGCCGGTGAGCATGCCGAGCACGCTGCCGATCGTGCCGAGCAGCGCGGTCTGCGTGACCGCCGAGAACTGCTCGCCCGGATACCGCGCCCGCAGCGCCGCGGTCACCTTCTCCGACAGCGGATCGATCTCGTCCGGCCCGGACGCGCCGACCGCCAGCCCGTTGATCCGCTCGATCCCGAGCAGCCGCTGCGCCGTCGTCACCGGGATGTGGATCTCCTGGTCGCGGGAGAGCCCGAACGTCTGCCCGATCTCGGCGTACACGCCCACCACCCGGAACCTGGCCCCGGCCACCGTCACCTGCCGCCCGATCGGGTCCAGGTCGCCGAACAGCCGGTCGGCCACCTCCGAGCCGAGCACCGCCACCCTGCGCCGGGTGTCCACGTCGGTCTCGCTCAGCGGGCGGCCCTTGTCCAGGGGGCGCTCGAAGATGTTGACGAGGTTCTGGTCGGTGCCGATCACCGTGACGAAGGCCTCGGCCCTGCCGACGCGTACGGTCTCGCCCGACTGCAGCGAGACCGTCACCTTCGACGGGTCGCCCACCACGCGCCGCAGGTAGGCCACGTCGGCCAGGCCCAGCTTGCTCTGCGTCGGGGCGGCGCCCAGGCTGATGCGGCCGGGGACGACGAGGATGATGTTCGTGCCGAGGCCCGAGATCTGCTTCTCGATCTCGTCCTTCGCGCCGGTGCCGATGGCCACCAGGATCACCACGGCCAGCACGCCGATGATCACACCCAGCATGGTCAGCGCGCTGCGCAGCCGATTCACCCGCAGGGCTTCCAGCGCCATCGCAAAGGCTTCGCCGGACCTCACGTTGTGTCCTTCTCGATCAACCCGTCCCGTACGTGGATCTGCCGCCGGGCGTGGGCGGCGACCTCCTGCTCGTGCGTGACGAGCACCACCGCCACCCCGCCCTCGCCGTTGAGGCGGTCGAGGATGGCCATGACCTCGGCCCCGTTGGCGGTGTCGAGGTTGCCCGTGGGCTCGTCGGCCAGCAGCACCTTGGGCTCCCCGACAAGCGCCCTGGCGATGGCGACGCGCTGCTGTTCGCCGCCGGACATCTGGGACGGCCGGTGCTCCAGCCGGTGCCCGAGCCCGACCGCCTCCAGCGCCGTACGGGCCCGCGCGCGCCGCTCGGCCCGGCCGACCCCCCGGTAGACCAGCGGCAGCGCCACGTTGTCCAGCGCCGACGTCCTGGCCAGCAGGTGGAAGGACTGGAAGACGAAGCCGATGGTCTTGTTCCGGAGCTCGGCCAGCTCGGTGTCGGACAATCCGGAGATCTCCACCCCGTTGACCTTGAGCACGCCCGAGCTGGGACGGTCGAGGCAGCCGAGCAGGTGCATGAGCGTGGACTTGCCGGAGCCGGAAGGCCCGACGATGGCGGCGAACTCGCCCTGGTCGATCCTGAGCGACACGCCGCGCAGCGCCTCCACGGCCAGGCCGTCGAGCTGGTAGCGCCGGGTGAGGTCCACCGCCTCGATGGCGGCCGTCACGGGATCCGCTGCCCTTGCCGTACGGAGTCCGCGCCCTTGACCACGATCCGGTCGCCCACGGACAGCCCGCTCAGCACCTCGACCACCGCGTCTCCCTGGGCCCCCAGCTTGACCACGCGGCGCTCCGCCGCGCCGTTCCTGATCGCCCAGACCACGCTCTCGCGCCCGCTGGAGACGATGGCCGAGGCCGGGGCCGAGACGGCGGAGGGCGACTCGCGCACGGTCAGCCGCGTGACGGCGCTCATGCCCGGCTTGGGGGTGGGCGCCTTGGAGCCGTCGTCGAAGGCGCCGGGCCCGAGCGTGAGCCGCACCGGGTAGCTGACGCCGCCCGTGGTGCCCTCCATGGGGGTGACGCCGATGCCGGTCACCACGGCCGTGTACGTGGCGCCGGGCACCGCGTCCAGCTCGACGCCGGCCCGCACGCCCTTCTTGACCAGCAGCACGTCGGTCTCGTCGACGTCGGCGTCCAGGGTGAGCTCGGAGACGTCGGTGACGGTGACGATGGAGTCGCCCGCCGAGACGGGGACGCCCGCCACGACCGGGCTGCCGGAGGTGGAGCCGCCCGTCGACGGCAGGGACGGGAGCTGCTGCCCGCCGCCGGGCAGCCGGCTGAGCAGCCCTTCGACGCCGCTCCCGGCCCCGCCGCCGCCCGAGGCGCGGCCGAGCGTGACGACGCCGCCGAACGGCGCCTTGATCGTGAGCGACCTGACCGTGCTCTCCGCCGCCTTGACCGCGGCCTTGGCCTGCGACTTCGAGGCCGCCTGCAGCGAGGCCATGGAGCGGGACAGCCCGCCGGTCACGCCGGACATCAGGCCGCTGATGGAGCGGTTGAGCTGGGCGGTGATCGAGGCCAGGGCCCTGGTCTGCGCCTTGTGCTGGGCCTGGGCGAGGTCGATGGCGTTCAGGAGCTGCCGGCGCGTCTTCGCGTCCTCGACCTTCTTCGCCTCCTTGCGGGCCCTGGCGAAGTGGGCGGCCACCTTGCGGTCGAACGCCCGGGTGTCGAACGACGGCAGCCGGACCTCCGGCGTGCCGAAGCTCGCGGGGGTGGCCGCCTTGGAGGCCTGGCGGGCCTGCCGGAGCTGGCTCTGGGCCTGGGGCGAGCTGATCCTGACCAGGATCTGGCCCTTGCGCACGCGGTCGCCCTCGCGGACGTACAGCTTGGCGACCGTGCCCTGGGCGGGCGAGCGCAGTGTCGCGGAGGCACGCGCGCCGATCGTGGCGGGGGCCTCCACGACCTCCGTGACCGGGCCCCGGCCGACCTCGCCGACCTGGACCGCGGGCGGCGACTCGGAGGAGCAGCCGGTCAGTACGAAAAGGACGAGCAGCGGCGCGATGCCGCGACGTAACGTCACCCGACCCATCGTAGGAGTGAGGCCGGCCGGTCTCTCAGCCGGAGGCGAGCTGGCGCCCCCGGTCGCGGGCGGCCTCGATCGCGGCCAGGAACGCGGCCCGCACGCTGTGCCGCTCCAGCTCCGCGATGGCGGCGATGGTCGTGCCGCCCGGCGAGGTGACGGCCTCGCGCAGGATCACCGGGTGCTCGCCCGAGTCGCGCAGCATCACGGCGGCCCCGACGATCGACTGGGTGACCATGTCGAGCGCGGCGGCCCGCGGCATGCCGAGCAGGATGCCCGCGTCGACCATGGCCTCGACCAGGTAGAAGAAGTAGGCCGGGCCGCTGCCGGACAGGGCCGTGGCGGCGTCCTGCTGGGACTCGGGGATGCGCAGCACCTTGCCGACCGGGCTGAGCAGGCCCTCGGTGCGCTTGAGGTGCTCCTCGCCCGCGTGGGCGCCCGCCGAGATCACGCTCATCGCCTCGTCGAACCTGATCGGCGTGTTGGACATCACCCGGACCACGGGCACGTCCACCCCGAGCCGCTGCTCCACGAACGCCGTCGTGATGCCGGCCGCGGCGGTGATCACGAGCCGGTCGGCGGGCACGTACGGGGCGATCTCGGCCAGTAGCGTGGCCATGTCCTGCGGCTTGACGGCCAGGATGAGGGTGTCGGCGACCTTGGCGGCCTCGGAGTTGGAGACGGTGCGCACGCCGTACGTCTCGCGCAGTGCCTGTGCCCGCTCGGTCCGGCGGCTGGTCGCCATGATGTCGCCGGGCTTGAACCCGGCGCGCAGCAGACCGGACAGCAGGGCCTCGCCCATCTTGCCCGTGCCCAGAATCGCAATCATTGGGGCAGCCTACCGTCGGCTCACCAGCGACCTGAGGAAGAAGGCCAGGTTGCGGGGGCGCTCGGCCAGGCGGCGCATGAGGTAGGCATACCAGTCGGAGCCGTAGGGGACGTAGACGCGCATCCTGGTGCCCTGCCCGGCCAGGCGGAGCTGCTCGTCGGGGCGCACGCCGTACAGCATCTGGTGCTCGTAGCCGGTGGCGTCGCGGCCCTCCAGGACGGCGAGCGTGGAGGCGATCCGCACGAGCCTGGGGTCGTGGGTGGCGACCATGGGGTAGCCGGTGCCGGCCATCAGGACCCGCAGGCACCGTACGAAGGAGCGGTCGATGTCGGCGGGCCTGGTGTAGGCCCCCGGTGCGGTGTACGCGCCCTTGCACAGGCGCACCCGGGCCCCGCCGAGCTTCTCGCAGCGATCCAGCGAGTCCGGCAGGTACGCCTGCACCACCACGCCCACGTCGGGATGGTCCTTGCGCAGCGCGGCGTGCACGGAGTGCAGGCCGGGGATCGTGTCGTGCTCCTCGGCGTCGAGCGTCACCGTGACGTCACGGGCCGCGGCGGCCCGGCAGATCGCGGCGGCGTGGTCGAACGCGAGTCCCTCCGACAGCCGCAGCCCGAGCGCCGTCAGCTTGACCGACACGTCGGCGCCGGCGGGCAGCAGGGCCAGCAGCCGCAGGTGTTCGGCGACCCCCTCCTCGGCCTGCGCCTGGTCGGTCACCTCCTCGCCGAGGTGGTCGACGGTGACGAGCAGCCCCTTTCGGGTCAGCTCGCCGATCACCCCGCGCACGTCGCCGGCGACGTAGCGCCCGACCACGCCCGCGGTCAGCGGCGACGTCGAGATGAGGCGCTCGGCGCGTTCGCTCTTGGATATGGCAATAAGGGCCTGACGGAGCACGTGAACCACACTAAACCGGGGCATGATGAACCGCGGAACACTCCTGTCCGTCGAATGGGTATGCGTGCAATGACTGCGACTCTCCTGGCCGGTTGTCTGGTGCTCGCGACGAGTTGCGGCGCGGCGGCGCCCGCCGAGCGGGCCTCCACGGCGGTCCCGGCCAAACCGCCCGCCGTGGCCGAGCCGGTCACCACCACCCCGACGAAGAGCCCCGAGAAGGGCCCACAGCCGGTCAAGCCGACCGGCAACGCCATCAACGTCCACAAGGTCCGCTGGACCAAGGCCAGGGCGGTGTCCAAGCGGAAGGTCCAGCTCACCTGGTGGTCGGGCGTCGCCCCGTGCACGGTGCTGGACCGCGTCAAGGTCAAGGAGTCGCCCAAGTTCGTCACGGTCACCCTGTACGAGGGCACCGCGCCCAAGGCCAGGAACGTGTCGTGCATCATGATCGCGATCGAGAAGACCACGACGATCACGCTCAAGAAGCCGATCGGCAAGCGCAAGATCGTCGACGGCTCCAAGTAGGGCGCCATGCGGCCCGACGCCCCGGCCCCGCGCCGGGGCGTCTTCATGCCCAGGAACCTTCCGCGGATCCGCCGCCGTTAGAGGGAATGCCGGCGCGCTCACGAGGGTTGAGTCGAGTAGGCTCAAGTCGTTTGACAAAGACGACCGGCATTCGTACCTTGAGTCCACAAGACTCAACTTTGACTACAAGGACGTACTCATGGCACGTGCGGTAGGTATCGACCTTGGGACGACCAACTCCGTCGTCTCGATCCTCGAGGGCGGTGAGCCCACCGTCATCGCCAACGCGCAGGGCTCGCGGACCACGCCGTCCGTGGTCGCCTTCGCGAAGAACGGCGAGGTCCTCGTCGGTGAGGTCGCCAAGCGGCAGGCCGTCACCAATGTGGACCGGACGATCCGATCGGTCAAGCGGGAGATGGGCACCAACTGGTCCCAGGAGATCGACGGCAAGAAGTTCTCGCCCCAGCAGATCAGCGCCTTCGTCCTGCAGAAGCTGAAGCAGGACGCGGAGGCCTACCTCGGCGAGAAGATCACCGACGCGGTGGTCACCGTTCCCGCCTACTTCAACGACGCCCAGCGCCAGGCCACCAAGGAGGCCGGCACGGTGGCGGGCCTCAACGTGCTCCGCATCATCAACGAGCCGACCGCGGCGGCCCTCGCCTACGGGCTCGACAAGGAGCAGGACCAGACCATCCTGGTCTTCGACCTCGGTGGCGGCACCTTCGACGTGTCGCTGCTCGACGTCGGCCAGGAGGACGGCCACGGCTTCGTCGAGGTCAAGGCCACCTCCGGCGACAACCACCTCGGTGGTGACGACTGGGACCAGCGCGTCGTCGACGAGCTCGTCAAGCGCTTCCAGAACGCGCACGGCGTCGACCTGTCCAAGGACAAGATGGCGCTCCAGCGCCTGCGCGAGGCGGCCGAGAAGGCCAAGATCGAGCTGTCCAGCCAGTCCGAGACCAACATCAACCTGCCCTACATCACGGCCTCGTCCGAGGGCCCGCTGCACCTCGACGAGAAGCTGACGCGCTCCGAGTTCCAGCGGCTGACGGCCGACCTGCTCGAGCGGACCAAGGGCCCGTTCCACCAGGTCATCAAGGACGCCGGCATCAAGGTCTCCGACATCGCCCACGTGGTGCTCGTCGGCGGCTCGACCCGTATGCCCGCCGTGACCGAGCTGGTCAGGGAGCTGACCGGCGGCAAGGAGCCCAACAAGGGCGTCAACCCGGACGAGGTCGTCGCCATCGGCGCCGCCCTGCAGGCCGGTGTGCTCAAGGGTGAGGTCAAGGACGTCCTGCTGCTCGACGTGACCCCGCTGTCGCTGGGCATCGAGACCAAGGGCGGCATCTTCACCAAGATCATCGAGCGCAACACGACGATCCCGACCAAGCGCTCCGAGGTCTTCACCACGGCCGAGGACAACCAGCCGTCGGTGCAGATCCAGGTCTTCCAGGGTGAGCGCGAGATCGCCTCGTACAACAAGAAGCTGGCGACCTTCGAGCTGACCGGCATCGCGCCGGCGCCGCGCGGCATCCCGCAGATCGAGGTCACCTTCGACATCGACGCCAACGGCATCGTCAACGTCTCCGCCAAGGACCTGGGCACGGGCAAGGAGCAGTCGATGACGATCACCGGCGGCTCCGCGCTGCCGAAGGACGACATCGAGCGGATGATGCGCGAGGCCGAGTCGTACGCCGAGGAGGACAAGAAGCGCCGCGAGGAGGCCGAGGTCCGCAACAACGCGGACGGGCTCGCCTACCAGACGGAGAAGTTCCTCCGCGAGAACGACGACAAGGTCCCCGGCGACATCAAGACCGAGGTCAACGACGCCCTGTCCGAGCTGAAGAAGGCTCTGGAGGGCACCGACACCGACGTCATCCGCACCTCCGCCGAGAAGCTCGCCACGGTCAGCCAGAAGATGGGTTCGGCGATCTACGCCGCGAGCCAGGGCCAGCAGGCCGGTGGCGAGGGCGCCCCGCAGGACGCCGCCGCCGGTGACGGCCAGAAGGCCGACGAGGACGTGGTCGAGGCTGAGATCGTCGACGACGAGCCGAAGAAGGACAAGTGATGCCGCCGCGCGACAACGGGCATGACGAGCCGGTGATCCGCGACAACCGCAAGATCGACCCGGACACGGGGCAGGTCAGGGACACCACCGTCGCCGACCAGGCGGCCCAGCCGCCGGCGGCGGAGGTCTTCGCCAACGGCGAGCTGGAGGCCCAGCTCGCCGAGCGGACCGCGGACCTGCAGCGACTCCAGGCCGAATACGTGAACTACCGCAGGCGGGTCGAGCGCGACCGCGCCGCGGTCAGGGAACAGGCTGTCGCGGGCGCGCTGGTGGAGCTCCTGCCCGTGCTCGACGACATCGGCCGGGCCCGCGACCACGGCGAGCTCACCGGGGGCTTCGCGAAGGTGGCCGAGTCGCTGGAGGCGGCCGTCACCAAGCTGGGCCTCAGCGCCTTCGGGCAGAAGGGCGAGCCGTTCGACCCGACCGTCCACGAAGCGCTGATGCACAGCTACTCATCCGAGGTCACCGAGCCGACCGCGATCGAGGTGCTGCAGCCTGGATACCGGATGGGTGACAGGGTGCTGCGCCCGGCGCGGGTGGCCGTCGCGGAGCCCGGGGACGCCACTCCCGCGTCCAATGACGACGACGAAAACTGACAACGAGGACGAAGGGCCGTAGATGAGCACCAAGGACTTCCTGGAGAAGGACTACTACGCCGTCCTTGGTGTGCCCAAGACCGCCACCGCCGAAGAGATCAAGAAGGCCTACCGGAAGCTGGCCAGGCAGTACCACCCGGACACCAACCAGGGTGACGTGACCAAGGAGACCAAGTTCAAGGAGGTCTCCGAGGCTTACGACGTCCTGTCCGACACCAAGCGCCGCAAGGAATATGACGAGGCGCGCACGCTGTTCGGGTCCGGGGTGGGCGGCCAGCGGCCCGGTGGTGGCGGTTTCCCGTTCGACTTCGGCGACCTGTTCGGCGGCACCGGACAGAACACCGGCAGTGGTGCGGGCGAGCGGCTCGGCGACCTGTTCGGCGGGCTGTTCAACCGTGGCGGCGGCACCACCCGCACGACCACCACGTCCAGGCCGAGGCGTGGCCAGGACATCGAGTCCGAGGTCACGCTGACGTTCACCGAGGCGGTCGAGGGCACCACGGTGTCGCTCAGGCTGACCAGCTCGGCCGCCTGCGCCGCGTGCACCGGCACCGGCGCCAAGGCGGGCACGACCCCCAGGGTCTGTCCCACCTGCGAGGGCACGGGCGCGGCCAGCCGAAACCTGGGCAACTTCGCCTTCTCGGAGCCCTGCCGCGACTGCAAGGGCCGCGGGCTGATCGTGGACGACCCCTGCCCCGTGTGCGAGGGCAGCGGCCGGGCCAAGAGCACCCGCACCATCCAGGCCCGCATCCCCGCCGGCGTGGCCGACGGCCAGCGGGTCAAGCTCAAGGCCAAGGGGGCGCCGGGCGAGAACGGCGGGCCCGCCGGCGACCTCTACATCCTCACGCATGTCAAGCCGCACGCCGTCTTCGGCCGGTCGGGTGAAAACCTGACGATCACCGTGCCGGTCACGTTCACGGAGGCGGCGCTCGGCGCGGAGATCAAGGTGCCGATCCTCAAGGGCATGCCGGTCACGCTGCGCATTCCCACGGGCACGCCCAACGGGCGCACGTTCCGTGTGCGCGGCAGGGGCGTGACCCGCAAAGACGGCACCAAGGGAGACCTGCTCGCCATGGTCGAGGTGGTGGTGCCGAAGACGCTCGACGACAAGTCACGTGAGCTCCTCAACGAGTTCAACACCGCGACCGCGGGTGAAGACCCGCGCGCTGAGCTGATTCAGCGAGCCAGAAGCGAGTAGCCGATGGACGCCAATTATTTCGACCTGTCAGATGACACACCTGTATACGTGATCTCGGTGGCCGCGCAGCTGTCGGGGCTCCACCCGCAGACGCTGCGCCAGTACGACCGGCTGGGCCTGGTCAGTCCTGGCCGCACGGCGGGGCGCGGCCGCCTCTATTCGACCCGCGACATCATCCAGCTGCGCGAGGTGCAGCGGCTCTCCCAGGAGGAGGGCATCAACCTCGCGGGCATCAAGCGGATCCTCGAACTCGAGAACGAAGCTCTGCGGCTGCGTGAGGAGGTTCACCGCCTGCGTGCCGAGATGCGCATGGTCAGAGCGTTGATCCGATATGAGCTGCCACCGGGGGCATAGAAAGAATGGACTACAAGCTCACCCAGAAGAGCCAGGAAGCGCTCTCGGGCGCCATGCGGCGTGCCGCCGCGGAGGGCAACCCTGAGATCTCCCCGGCCCACCTGCTGACCACCCTGCTCTCCCAGACGGGCGGCACCGCCGCACCCCTGCTCGAAGCCGTCGGCGCCGACTGGCGCACGCTGCGGGCGCGGGCCGAGGAGCAGCTCGCGGCGCTGCCCAAGGCGCAGGGCGCGACGGTGGGGGCGCCGTCGAGCTCCCGCCAGCTCCTCACGGTGCTCAACACCGCCGCCCAGCACGCCAACCGGCTCGAAGACCTCTACGTCTCCACCGAGCACCTCCTGGTCGGCCTGGCCGCCGACGGCGGCCAGATGGCCGAGCTGCTCAAGTCGCAGGGCGCGACGCCGCAGGCGCTGCTCGACGCGTTCGAGAAGGTACGCGGGCACGCCCGCGTCACCAGCGAGACCCCTGAGGACACCTACCAGGCGCTGGAGAAGTACGGCGTCGACCTGACCGAGCGCGCCCGCGCCGGCAAGCTCGACCCCGTCATCGGCCGCGACTCCGAGATCCGCCGCGTCGTCCAGGTGCTCAGCCGGCGCACCAAGAACAACCCGGTGCTCATCGGCGAGCCCGGCGTCGGCAAGACCGCGGTCGTCGAGGGCCTGGCCCAGCGCATCGTGGCCGGCGACGTGCCCGAGTCCCTGCGCAACAAGCGGCTGATCTCGCTCGACCTGGGCGCGATGGTCGCCGGCGCGAAATACCGCGGCGAGTTCGAGGAGCGACTCAAGGCCGTGCTCTCCGAGATCAAGGAGAGCGACGGGCAGATCGTGACGTTCATCGACGAGCTGCACACCGTCGTGGGCGCCGGGGCCGCCGAGGGCGCGATGGACGCGGGCAACATGCTCAAGCCGATGCTGGCCCGCGGCGAGCTGCGCATGATCGGCGCGACGACGCTCGACGAATACCGCGAGCGCATCGAGAAGGACCCGGCGCTGGAGCGCCGCTTCCAGCAGGTCTACGTGGGCGAGCCCTCGGTCGAGGACACGATCGCGATCCTGCGCGGGCTGAAGAGCCGCTACGAGGCCCATCACCAGGTGCAGATCGCCGACAGCGCGCTGGTGGCCGCGGCCGCGCTGTCCGACCGCTACATCACCAACCGCTTCCTCCCCGACAAGGCCATCGACCTGGTCGACGAGGCCGCCTCGCGGCTGCGCATGGAGATCGACTCCCGTCCCGTGGAGATCGACCAGCTCCAGCGCAACGTCGACCGGATGAAGATGGAGGAGCTGGCCCTGTCCAAGGAGACCGACGAGGCCTCCGTCCAGCGGCTCGAACGCCTCCGCAAGGAGCTGGCCGACCGCCAGGAGGAGCTCAACGCCCTCGTCGGCCGCTGGGAGCACGAGAAGGCCGGGCTCAACAAGGTCGGCGAGCTGAAGAAGCAGCTCGACGAGGCGCGCGGCGCCGCCGAGCGGGCTCAGCGCGACGGCGACTTCGAGGCCGCCTCCCGCCTCATGTACGCCGAGGTGCCCCGGCTGGAGCAGGCGCTGAAGGCCGCCTCCGACGCGGCACCGCCGGACAACGCCATGGTCAAGGAGGAGGTCGGGGCCGACGACATCGCCGAGGTGATCTCGTCGTGGACCGGCATCCCCGCGGGGCGGCTCCTGGAGGCCGAGACGGCCAAGCTGCTGCGCATGGAGGACGAGCTGGGCAGGCGGCTGATCGGGCAGCAGAAGGCCGTACAGGCCGTCTCCGACGCCGTACGCCGCAGCCGGGCGGGCATCGCCGACATCGACCGGCCGACGGGCTCGTTCCTGTTCCTCGGGCCCACGGGGGTGGGCAAGACCGAGCTGGCCAAGGCGCTGGCGGAGTTCCTGTTCGACGACGAGCGGGCGATGACCCGGATCGACATGAGCGAATACTCCGAGAAGCACAGCGTGGCCAGGCTCGTCGGCGCGCCTCCCGGCTACATCGGCTACGAGGAGGGCGGCCAGCTCACCGAGGCCGTCCGGCGGCGCCCGTACACGGTCGTGCTGCTGGACGAGGTCGAGAAGGCCCATCCCGAGGTCTTCGACATCCTCCTCCAGGTGCTCGACGACGGGCGGCTGACCGACGGGCAGGGCCGCACGGTCGACTTCCGCAACACGATCCTGATCCTCACCTCCAACATCGGGTCGCAGTTCCTCATCGACCCGAAGCTGGAGAACGGCGCCAAGCGCGAGGCCGTCATGGGCGCGGTGCGGAGCTCGTTCAAGCCGGAGTTCCTCAACCGGCTCGACGACGTCATCCTCTTCGACGCGCTGGGCACGGAGGAGCTGGCGCAGATCGTCGACCTGCAGGTCGAGCGGCTGGCACGGCGCCTGGCCGACCGCCGGCTGGCACTGGAGGTCACGCCCGCCGCCCGCGAGTGGCTGGCGATGACGGGCTACGACCCGCTGTACGGCGCCCGTCCGCTGCGGCGCCTGGTCCAGTCCGCCATCGGCGACAAGCTGGCCAAGGCCGTGCTGTCGGGCGAGGTCGTGGACGGCGACAAGGTCAAGGTCGACCTCGGGGACGACGAACTCCTGATCCAGCGCGCCTGACGGCGTTCTCCCGGAGCCCGGGGACCCTGGCGGGGTCTCCGGGCTCCGGCGTGCCGTCCTTCTCCGCGCGTGGTTTCGGCACGTGGTGGCCCTGGTCGGCGTGTCATGTCCGGGTCGTCCGGCCACGTCTTTGGTAAGGTCCGGTCCACTCTTCGGACAAGCCGCACGCCCGCGGCCGAATGTGTGACTACGTTCAGCGTTCGTCGGATCACCGAAAACGATCAGGGACGTGACGTGTCATCTCAGAAGATCCGGAGCATCATCGCGGTGGCCACTCTGACCGCGGGCATCACCTGGCTGGCCGCGACCCCCTCGACGGCCGACATGTGCAAGGGCGGGGAGCCCGCCCTGCTGTCGCCCAAGTCGGTCGCCACGTACTGTGAGGAGCGCGCCCAGGTGCGCCTGGACGAAGCCGGCGCCCGCGGCGGCAAGCTGGTCACCACCGAGAGCAACAAGCTCGCCATGGCGGCCGGGGAGATGGCCAGGCAGCTCGGCCTGACGGGGCTGGCCACCGGGCGCGAGGCGCTCGGCATCGCCGACCTGGGCGGGCTGGCGGCGAACTGGGGCATGCCCTCGCTGTTCTCGGCCTCGCCCGCGCTGTTGCCCATGGTGCCGGGTTCGACCTCGATGAAGGATCTGGCGACCGTGGCCGAGGTGCCCGCGCTGCCCGCCCTCCCCGTGCTGCCGCAGACGCCGCTGGTGGCCAAGCTGCCCGCCGAGATGCCGCTCGGGAACGCCGCTCCGTACCAGAACCGCATCGCGGGCTCCGCCGTCGAGTCGCCGCTGGACCTGAAGGAGCCGGTCGCGGAGGTCGGGTCCCAGGTGGTCGACATCCTGCTGCCCAAGGCGGTGCAGAGCGTCGAGGACACCTCGATGCTGCCGGGCGGCCAGCCCGCGGTGGACGGGTTCACGGGGCTGGCGCGGGAGCTGGGGCTGCGCTGAACCACCCACACCTGATTCACCCGCAGCCGGGCCGCCCCGAAGCGGCCCACACCACCGACCCGCCCGAAGGCGCCCAGAGGGCTCTGAGCCGTCCTGGGAGCCGAGGCGGGCCGGGTGGTGGGGTGGTCAGCGGGCGAGGGCGTCCAGCTCGTCCTCAGGGAGCCCGAGGTCGACCCGGATGCGGTAGCGGGTGCGCAGGAGCGCCCCCTGCTCCGGATCGTTCTCGTCGCATCCCAGGACCGCCTGGGTGGCCCATTCGAGCCCTCCCTGGAGGTCCCCGTAGGCGACCAGCGTCTCGGCGATCGTATGAGCGGTCGCCGTGGAGACGCCGCCCTCCGCGCGTATGGTCTCGATGACCTCCCTAGCCTCATCGGGCCGGTCGAGCTCGAAGAGCGTGTCGGCGATGCCGGCGCGCGGGTCGAAGCCCGCCTCGCCGCCGTCCTCGACCGCGCGCTGGAAACACTCCATAGCGCGCGCCGGCTGGCCTGCCGCCCGCCATTCTTCGGCAGCGAGGACCAGGATGGACGCCCTGGAGACGTCGCCCGACGAATAGCCGAGCGCTACGTCGTACAGCCGACTGGCCAGGGAACTGTGGTCGTCGGCCAATAGGGCCTGCTCAAGCAGACGATCAAGGTGCTCACGGGTCACATACGCCACACCGCGAGACTACCGAGCCAGTCGGCGCTTTGCCCGGTCAATGCGCATCGCCGGTCAGTCACAAATTCGGTAACGCCGCGTCCAATAGTGCTGACCCTGAGCGTGTCCGCCCAGGTGACAGGGCATATACGGGTCGCTTTGCTGCTACGCGAGCAAGGGGGCTGTGATGGGCGTGTCCAAGCAGATGACCTTCACACTGGCCTGTGTCGTCGTGTTGGCGGCCCTCGTCCCCGGTGTGGCGGGTTATTTGTCGGCCCGATTGGAGGCCATCGAATCCGCGGAGCGCAACTTGCATGCCCTGGAGGCAAGGCTGCATGTCCGCGAGGCAAGGGAAGCCCGTCCCGCCTCGATGTCGCCACCATGCCTGCGGACGCCGGCCACCCCGCGGTTCCAGCAGGTGCCCGCGATCGCCCTCGGCGAGCACGGGAGGCGGGTGCCTGCCTGGCTGGCAGGCCTGATCAAGGAAGTGGCGGACTTCAGGCCGGACTAGCGGACCGGCCAGGACCGCAGCTGGCGCGACAGGAAGCCCCGGATCAGCTGTTTGGCCGCGTCGATGATCTCCGGTGAGCCCTTGGGGTCGCGGCGGAAGGCCAGCTTGAGCACGGCGTCGCCGGCCTCGACCGCCACCAGCACGGCCAGGTCGAGCTCCGGGCTGTCGGCCAGCCCGAACTCCTTGAGCAGCAACCCCCGCAACCGCCCCGCGATCACGGTGTTGTTGTCGGAGTCGGAGTCGAGCAGGTTGAGGTCGACGGCGTCGCCGAAGTGGAGGCTCTTGAAGCCGGGGACCGTCCGGTGCATGTCGACGTACTCGTCGATGATCGCGTCGATGGCCTCCCACCAGCCGCGATATTCCTCCGTGAGGAACCTGCGGTCGACCCTGCGCACGAACTCCTCGACGTTGCGCCGGGTGAGCTCCTGCGTGACGGCCCGTTTGTCGGGGAAGAACTGGTAGATCGACCCGATCGCGACCCCTGCCCGCTCGGCGATGCGAGTGGTGGACAGGGCCTCGTATCCGGTCTCGTCGAGTAGCTCCGCGCACGCGTCGAGCATCCGCTCCACGCGGCGTGCGCTGCGGCGCTGGGCCGGCTGGCGCCTGAGTGCTCTGGGCTGGGCGCAATCATCATCGAGTTGCGGCGAGGACACGCAGTCATCTTCTCCCGGATGGGCGATCGTTACCTGCCAATTCCTGGATTTCTTATGGTTCCGCTCCGACGCGCGAGCGCGCGCATCGTTCCAGGCGAAATCCGGGAAAGGGCATACCCGATTTTCCCCTCCAGGTTGACCGGCACAACGGCCTGATTCCGGTGTACGGCCCGCAGAATGTGGGCGGCCACCCGCTCGGCGGGATAACCGCGCCGCGCCAGGCCCCGTACGGCATCTTCGCGCAGGTCAGCGCCCACGTACGTGGCGTTGCGCGCGATCGGCGTCGAGACGAACCCCGGGCAGACGGCGCTCACACCGATCCCGTGCCCGGCCAGCTCGGCCCTGAGGCAGTCGCTGAGCATCTTCACGGCCGCCTTGGAGGTCGAGTACGCGGGCAGCAGCCGGGACGGCGCGAACGCGGCCAGAGAGGCGACGTTGACGATGTGGCCACCTTCGCCGCGTTCGACCATGGCGGCGCCGAAGAGCCGGCATCCGTGGATGACGCCCCACAGATTGACGTCGACGGTCCTGCGCCAGTCGTCCACCGTATGATCAAGAAAAGACCCGGCGACAGCGATCCCGGCATTGTTCACCACAATGTCCGGCACCCCATATTGAGCGATGATATTTCGCGAAAAATCTTCCATTTGGCCGATATTCGATACATCGACCTGCACGGCGTGCCCCGTACCCCCGAGGTCCTCGGCGATGGCGTCGGCGGCCCGCGCCGCCGCGTCGGCGTCGATGTCCGCGCACACCACCTCGGCGCCGTGGGCCGCGAACGCCCGCGCCGTCGCCAGCCCGATCCCGGACCCCGCCCCGGTGACCACCACCAGCCGCCCGTCGAAGGCCCGCCGCGACCCCCGCACGGCGTGGGCGCCGTCGGCGAACTCGGCGATCATCCGGGCCACCGCCTCGGGACGGCTCCGGTGCGCCCAGTGCCCGGCCGCCACCTTCCGGTGCCGGAGCCTGGGCACCCACTGCCCGATCGAGGCCAGCAGCGCCGGGGTCACGAAGGCGTCCCGCGTGGCCTCGATGATCTGCACGGGCACGTCGCCGACGCCCGGATCGCCGTCCGCGCCCATGTTCCGCCGGTACATCCAGAGCCCGTTGCGCCCGTCCTCGGCCAGCGTCGGCGCCGGATGTCCGGGCCGCGGCGCGATGCCCTCGCGCCGCAGCGTACGGGAGATGATCCCCGGCATGACCGAGCCCCACGCCAGCTCCGGCACCACCGGAACCTGAAATGCCCCGATGTACCAGGACTTGATGCGCTGCGCCGCGACGTCCCGCCGCTTCCCGTGCCGCAGGAAATGAGCAGCCTGCCGCAGCCCGGGCCCGCCCAGGCTCGTGAAGGACGCGATCCGTTCCCGGATCCCGGCCCGCCCGAGGGCCTCCCAGCCCTGGAGTGACCCCCAGTCATGCCCGACGAGATGCACCTTGGACACACCTACGGCGTCGATCACCGCGCCGAGGTCGGCGATCAGGTGGTCGAAGCCGTAGTCCCGGCTGTCCCGTGGCGCCGTGGACTCCCCCGCCCCGCGCACGTCGTACCGGACGACGTGGTAGCGGTCGCGCAGGAGCGCGGCCACCTCGTCCCAGACGCGGTGCGTGTCGGGGTAGCCGTGGAGCAGCAGCACCGTCGGGTTCGCCGGGTCGCCTTCCTCGAAGACCGCCAGCCGCACGTCACCGGACTCGACCCATCGCATCGCGACCTCCTATTGGACGAATCGTCCAGTAGCATAGATCGTTCATGGACGCGCGGCCAGCCCGGCGCAGGAGCGCAGCGCCTTCCAGTCCGCGACCGCCTGGGTCCGGGCGGGCCCCGTCATCGGGACGGGCACACCCCCTTGGATGGTGGCCGGGGTCCAGCTGTCCTTGAGCACCTTCCGCCCGTTGATGGTCAGCGTCAGGACGCCGGTCCGGCCCGTGGTGCCGGGGGTGGAGTTGTAGAAGACGAAGTTGCCCATGCCGTAGTTGACGTACGCGTTGTCCAGGTACCCGGATCCGAGCAGGATGTGCGCGTGCCCGCCGACCACCACGTCGGCGCCCGCCTCGACCAGTTTGGGGGCCAGCGAGAGCTGCGCCGGGTTCGGGCACTTCTGCATCTCGGTGCCCCAGTGCAGGTGGACGATCACGGTGTCGGAGTTCTTCCGCGCCTGCCGCACCGCCCGCAACAGGCCGGCCTCGTCCTTGGCCGAGGCCAGCCCGCCCTTGTCGGCGGTGGCCGTCCACGACTGGATGAACTCCGCGTCCAGCACCTGCGTGGCCCCGATGATGGCCACCCGGTTGCCGTTCACGGTCTTGCGGAACGGCCTGTACGCCTGCGCCGCGTCCTTCCCGATCCCCACCACGGGGAACTTGCTGGTCCTGATCGCCGCCAGCGTGTCCGCCAGGCCGGTCTCCATGTAGTCCATGCCGTGGTTGTTGGCCATGGACACGACGTCGACCCCGGCGGCCTTCAACGCGGTGAAGGCGGTCGGCGGCGCCCGGAAGGTGAACTGCTTGCCCGGCGCCGGCGTCCCGCCCGTGGTGATCGCCGTCTCCAGGTTCACCATGGATAAGTCGGACTTGCGCAGCACGCTCGCGATCGGCCCGAGCGCCGTGCTCGGGCCGGCCAGCCGTCCCCGCAGCATCCCCTCGAAGTGCACGTCCCCGCCGAAGGAGATCGTGTACGGCCGCCGCTTCGGCTTGGGCTTCGCCGTCGGCGACTCGGCCACCTGCTGGTCCACCTGCTTGCTCTGCGGCTCTTTCTCGGGGGCCGATGAGCAGGCCACCAAGGACGCGGCGACGGCGAACAACGGGAGGGCACGGGGGAATCTCATCTGCCGCCACTTCCGCTCGAATCCGGTCGTTTAGGGATTGAGCATGCCATGCAGGGCGGATTACCGCGCAGGCTCCCCCTTCTCCAGCAACCTGCGCATCGCCTCCCGGGTCGCGTCGTCCATCGGCGTGTAGACGACCAGCCGGATCTCGGCCACGGCCGTGAGGCTGGTCGTGCTGAAGCGCAGCTCCCCCAGCTCCATGTGCTTGAACCGCTTCACCCTCGGCCCCGGCTCGGCCACGTCCTGCCTGGCCCACAACCGCGCGAACTCGGCGCTCTCCGAGCTGAGCCGGCGGACGAAGTCCTGCCAGCAGGGGTCGTCCACGTGGCGGCTGTAGGCGCCCCTGAACACCGCCACGGCCCGCGCGAGCTCCTGGTCGCGGTTGAGCAGCAGGGTCGTGGGGGCGGGGGTGAGGCAGGTGTACCAGAGCGAGTTCCGCTCGCCCTCCGGCGCGCTGACCAGCTCGGGGAACACGGCGGCGTAGGCGGCGTTCCAGGCCAGGGCGTCGCACCGGCTGTTGGTCACGGCGGCGGGCATGTCGCCGAGCCGGTCGAGGATCTGCCGCATCTCGGGCGTCACCTGGCCCGAGTCGGTGTCGGCCGGGCTCTGCGCCTGGCCCGCCAGGCGGTAGAGGTGCTGGCGCTCGGCGGCGTCGAGCCTGAGCGTACGGGCGATCGCGTCCAGCACCTGGGCGCTGGCGTTGATCGGGCGGCCCTGCTCCAGCCACGTGTACCAGGTCACGCCGACGCCCGCGAGCTGGGCGACCTCCTCGCGCCGCAGGCCGGGCGTCCGCCTGCGCGGTCCCGGCGCGAGGTCGACCATCTCGGGGGTGATCCGCTCGCGACGCGTACGCAGGAACGCCGACAGGTCGATGCGCTTTGCCTCTGCCACGCTCATGTCTCCACTATGGGGCGAACCACCAAATCCTATCCAGTTACCGCCAGTACCAGTATAAATGGGCTCTCGTTACTGGTACTGGATCCCCGGCAGACTGCTACACATGACGCAAACTGCCGCTATTTCCCCTTCTGTGGACACCAAACCACAGGAGAGGAACCGGGCCAGCGGCCTGCTCCTTGCGATCATCCTCGTGGGGCAGTTCCTGGCCATCCTGAACGTCAACATCGTCAACGTGGCCACCCCGACCATCGAGTCCGACCTGCACTCCTCAGGCGCCGGGCTGCAGATGATCGTCGCCGGATACACCATTGTCTATGCCGTCCTGTTGATCACCGGAGCCAGGGTCGGCGACCTGTTCGGCTACCGCAACGCATTCCTGGGCGGGCTGGCGCTGTTCACGGTGACCACGCTCGGCGCGGGCCTGGCGCCCTCGACGGGCTGGCTGGTGGCCGCCCGCCTGCTGCAGGGCGCCGGGGCGGCGCTGATGATGCCGCAGGTCCTGACGTTGATCCAGCGCAACTACCACGGCGCGGCCAGAGGCCGGGCGATGGGCTTGTGGTCGCTGGTGATCAGCGGTGGCATCGTGATCGGCCAGGCTTTCGGCGGGATCCTGCTGGGCCTGGGCGCGGGCTGGCGAGTGGTGTTCCTGGTGCTGGTGCCGATCGGCGCGCTGCTGATGGTGGCCGGGATGAAGGTGCTGCCCGCCGACGAGGGCGGAGGCCGGACGGGCCTCGACCCGTGGGGCCTGGTGTCCCTGTCCGCGGCCGTGCTCCTGCTCGTCGTGCCGCTGGTCCTCGGCCGCGAGCTCGGGTGGCCGGCGTGGGGCTGGATCTCGATGGCGCTGAGCGTGGTGACGTTCTTCGCGTTCGTCCGCATCGAGCGCTGGGTGACGGCCCGCGGCGGGCGTCCCCTGGTGGACGCGCGGGTGCTGCGCGCGCCCGGCATGCGGCCGGGGCTGGCGATCCTGCTGTTCGGCCCGGCGACCTGGGGCGCGTTCCTGTTCACCTCGGCCCTGCACCTGCAGGGCGAGCTGCACCTGACGCCGCTGTCCTCCGGCATGATGCTGGTGCCGTGCGCGCTGGCCTTCGGCCTCGTCGGGCTCCTCTGGCCGCGCCTGCCGCTCCGCCTGCAGCGCCCGCTGGTGCCCTTCGGCTACGTGGTGGCCGCCCCCGCCTACCTCGGGCTGGGGCTCGCCGCCGACGGCGGCCTCCCGTACGCGCTCATGAGCGCCCTCGTCGGCGCCGGGCTCGGCGTGCAGGTCGCGGTGACGAACATGGCGACCGAGCAGGTGGACGACGCCTACGCGGCGGACGCGAGCGGCGCGCTGCTCACCGTGATGCAGCTCGGGCAGGTCATCGGCGTCTCCACGGTCGGGACGCTGTTCATCACGCTGAGCCAGGGCCACGGCACGGTGTCCGCCTCGCTGGTCTCCTCCATCGCCATGGCGGGCCTCGCCGTGGTCGCGGGGCTGAGCTCGCTCTTCCTCGTACGGCGCCGCGTACCGGCCGCATAATCCGGGCCCGGGAATTTCCCCCCACAAAGCAAGGCGGCCCGCGCCCCCCTTTACCGGGGGCGCGGGCCGCCTTATGCACTCCGGGAAAAGACTTCCCGGAAAGAAACCTCAATCTGCGAAATATCCCTGAGCCGTCCTGCCGCGCGAGAAAAAATGCTGCGGCGGTTACGGTTTTTCAGGCACCTGGTACGAGCGTGGCCAAGTCGAACTCGCCCTCACGCACTCCCGCGGTGAAGGCGGCCCACTCCTCAGGAGTGAAGACGAGAACGGGCCCGTCCTGCTCCTTGCTGTCCCTGAGCGCAACGTTGCCGTCAGCCAGGGGGGCGACCTCGACGCAGGCCGATGCGCCGTTGCAGAATCTGCTCTTCCGCCAGGCGGCCGCCGTAGTGTGGATGTACATTCTCTCCCCAAATGCGTAAAGGGGCTCCGTTGCCCCTTCCTGAGGTCTCGCCGTTAACGTCTCCACAGCATGGCCTTCCGCTGGATAAGAACACGTGATTCGTCCTCATCCAGGGCCTCCGACTTGATATGGTCGAAAGCCGCTTCGTACCCGGCCACCCGTTCGAGATCATCGACGAAGTGAGCAGTATACAGCTGCTCTAGGTACACAACATCATCAAATGCCGCAAACTTAAGATGAATAAACGCACCGGTGTTAACCGGATGAAGTGAGTCCAAGGTCAGGACGTGAATGCTGACGTGCGGCAGCAGGGAGACCTCCAGGAGATGCTCCATCTGCTCGCGCATGACCGAGGGCTCGCCGAAGCGACGCGTCAGCGCCGACTCGTCGAGAACCACCGTCAGCTCGCAGGGATCCGCCCGGTGCAACACCCGCTGCTGCCTGTCGAGGCGGGCTTCGACCCGGCTCCTGACACCGCTGTGCGTGATGCGCGCGATGCCACGGGTCGCCAGGATGACCTCCCTGGCATAGTCCTCGGTCTGCAAGGTGCCAGGCACGATCTGGGGTTCCCAGTTGCGCTGGAATTTCGCCTCAGCCTCTAACCCGAGGAATCTTGTGTACTCCTCAGGTAGAGCGTCCTCGTAATCTTCCCACCAGCCGCGCTGCTCCGCATCCCGCAACAGGCCGAAGAGCTCGTCAAGTTTCTCCTCGTCCACGCGGTAAAGCTGCGCCATGACCTTGATGTCGTCAGCGCTGGGCATGGTCTTGGCGGCCTCGATGCGGCTGACCTTGCTCGCGGACCAGCCGAGCTCGCTGGCCGCCCTGGCCCCGGTGAGCTTCTTCCGCTCCCGGAGGAGGCGCAGCTCCTGACCGAGCCGGAGCCTGCGTACAGTCGGACTGCCCTGCTGCGATGGCACCGCCACTCTCCTTGTTCGGGAATGAAGGTGTAGCCGGTGGGGATCGTTTGGGGCCCGGCTTTTGGGGCCGTTCGCCCAATCTTACACTGCAAGTTGCATGTGGAGTGCCGCTCGTCCTTGTCAGAAGGCTTTCATGGGTAGAGCGTAGGGGCAAGACGAACTACGGCCAGGGGTGGGCCTGGGGTGGAACATCTCCCGTTGCACGCCGTGCATGACACTTCTGGTGCAAGTTGCACGGCAAGAGGTTAAGAAATGTAAATCTTCCCTTGCTTAAAGTATTGCAGCATCGCTCACCTCGGGGGACGATCGGTTCCAGGAGGGTTCTCGAGTGGTGAGGAGGCCGGACATGACGACACGGCCGTACACATCGGGCTCTCCGACTTCGATCGCGCGGCCCCGCCCGGGCCGCCTCGCCGGCAACGTCGCCGCCCCGGATACGAAACTCCGCCCCAGGGAGGCCGCTTGCCGGAAGGACTTCGGAATCGCCTGAAGAACTCAGCGAGAGTCCGCTCGTTCGAGCCTGGAAAAAACCGGGCCGAGGCTGACCACCAGCGCGCCGCATTCGGGCTGCCACCCTGCGGCGAGACCGGTCATCAGCCGTCGGTCCGGCGAAGAAGCCACCTCTGAAAATGCCGCGAAAGGGGTCTTCTCATGTACTCACAAGGTACCAAGGGACTCGCCCGAATCAAGTGCCGGATCCGAGAGCTTATGGCTTGGGCCGATCGCGAGATCTGCATGGAGCCCGACGAGTTCGCCCACCACGTCGGATGGACCGTGAGCAGGACCGGGTTCGGCTCCCGTCGCTACCGCGACCCACGGTTCGACCAGCTCAGCGTGCCACAGCGCGTGACGGAGGAGGTGTCCTGACGTGCCGAGGAACCCGCGCAACCAGATCTACCCCGCCAACGAGGACCTTCCCGCCGCCGGGCGCGGCGGGCCGCTGGTCAGGCTGTGGCGGGTCCGTACCGAGCTGATGCTGCTCGCCGCGCTGGCGCTGCTGACGCTCACCCTGCTGGGGGCCACCCAGGAGGGCCGGTGGTGGCCGTTCGTCCTGCTGACGAGCGCCGTCTCGGTGCCGGCCGCCACCAGGAGCGGGCGCAACTGGGTGAGCGCGCACTTCTGGTGCGTGGTCTCCAGACACCGCCTGCACCGGGTCTGCCTGGAGACCACGATGCACACCAGGGCCGGGCGGATCCCGCTGGTGCTCTGGATCACGCCGACGACCACGGGCGAGAAGGCCCTGATCATGACCAGGGCCGGCATCTCCGCCGAGGAGTTCGAGGCGTACAGCGAGGAGATCGCCGCCGCCTGCTGGGCCAGGAGCGCGAACGTCTACCGGCACCGGCGCCGGGCGCAGTTCGTGATCGTGGAGATCGTCAGGCGCGACGAGGTCCCGGGAGCGACCTCTCCCGGACTCGACCGGCTGTACGGCAGACGGGCCTGGATCTCGCTGAGACCCGACCTCGAGGAGCCGCCTGATCTGCGCGCACCGGCCGCACCGGCCGCGCTGGCCAAGGCGGGCTGAGGACCTGGGGGAATCCGGGACATTTCCCCGGGTGGGAAGCCCCGGAGACCGCGGGGGCTCCGGGGCTTCCCCATGTGCGCGGTACGGGCCAAGATGAGTTCAGCTGGCGAACTCAGGAGTCGTGATGACGTCGACCGTCCACCGGACCTGTCCCCTCTGCGAGGCCGTCTGCGGCCTGACGCTCACCCTCGACGAGGGCGGGCACGTGACCAGCGTCCGCGGCGACAAGGACGATCCGTTCAGCAAGGGGTTCATCTGCCCGAAGGGGGCCAGCCTCGGCCGGCTCGACGAGGACCCCGACCGGCTGAGCAAGCCGCTGATCAGGGAGGGCGACCTGTGGCGCGAGGTCGGCTGGGAGGAGGCGTTCGCCGCCGTCAAGGCGGGCCTCGACCGGGTCGCCGACCGCCGGTCCGCCGCGATCTACCTCGGCAACCCGAACGCCCACAGCATGGCGGGCGCCCTGTACGGCGCGCCCCTGATCAAGGCGCTCGGCACCCGCAACGTCTACTCCGCCAGCACCGCCGACCAAATGCCCAAGCACGTCGCGAGCGGGCTCATGTTCGGGCACCCGCTGGCCATCCCGGTCCCCGACCTGGACAGGACCGACTACCTGCTGATGCTGGGGGCCAACCCGCTGGAGTCCAACGGCTCGCTGTGCACCGCGCCCGACTTCCCCGGACGGCTGAAGGCCCTGCGCGGCCGCGGCGGCCGGCTCGTGGTGGTCGACCCGCGCCGTACGCGCACCGCCGCGCTGGCCGACGAGCACGTCTTCGTCCGCCCCGGGACGGACGCCTACCTGCTGTTCGGCATCGTCCACACGCTGTTCGCCGAGGATCTCATCAAGCCGTCACACCAGGTCAACGGGCTGGGCGAGGTGCGCGAGGCGGCCAAGCACTTCCCGCCGGAGGCGGTCTCCGGGCGCACCGGGGTGCCCGCCGAGGTGATCGTGCGGCTGGCCAGGGAACTGGCGGGAGCCCGTACGGCCGCCGTCTACGCCAGGATCGGCACCTGCACGGCCGAGTTCGGCACGCTGGCCCAGTGGCTCGTGGACGTCCTCAACGTGCTCACCGGCAACCTCGACCGGCCGGGCGGCGCCATGTTCCCCAAGCCCGCGACCGAGTTCGGCGCGCGGCGCAGGCCGTACACGGTGGGCCGGTGGAAGAGCCGCGTCAGGGGGCTGCCGGAGAGCAACGGCGAGCTGCCGGTGGCCACGCTCGCCGACGAGATCGAGACACCCGGCGAGGGGCAGGTCACGTTCCTGATCACGGTGGCGGGCAACCCCGTGCTGTCGGCGCCCCACGGGGCCAGGCTCGACGCGGCCTTCGGGCGGCTCGACTTCATGGTGAGCGTGGACCCGTACCTCAACGAGACCACCAGGCACGCGAACGTCATCCTCCCGCCACCGCGGATGCTGCAGTCGGGCCACTACGACTTCGCGCTGCTCGGGTTCGCGGTCCGCAACTACGCCCGCTACTCGCCGCCGCTGCTACCGCTGGACGGGCAGCCCTCCGAGGCCCAGATCCTGGCCAGGCTGGCCATGATCGCCTCGGGCCTGGAGGGGGACCTGGACGAGTTCGTGATCGGCGAGATGCTGCGCAAGGCCACCGAGACGCCCGGCTCCGGGGTCGAGGGACGGGACGTGGCCGGGCTGCGCGCCGAACTGGAGGGCGAGACGGGCGGCGAGCGCCGGCTCGACCTCATGCTCAAGCTCGGCCCCTACGGCGAGTGGGCCGGCAAGGGCGACCTGTCGCTGCGCAAGCTGCTCGACAACCCGCACGGCCTGGACCTCGGCCCGCTGGAGCCCCGGCTCGGCGAGGTGCTGAAGACCGCCTCGGGCCTGATCGAGCTGGCGCCGCCGCAGATCGTCGAGGACGTGGAACGGCTGCGCGGCAAGCTGGACGAGGACCCGCCGGAAATTGTTCTGATCGGGCGGCGCCACCTGCGCTCCAACAACAGCTGGCTGCACAACGTGGGCCCGCTGGTCGGCGGCAGCAACACCTGCACGCTGCAGATCAACCCGGCCGACGTGACCAGGCTCGGGCTCGACGGCGAGGCGGTGGTCCGCTCCGCGAAGGGGCAGCTCACGGTGCCGCTCGAACCCACCGACACGATCATGCCGGGTGTGGTCAGCCTGCCGCACGGCTGGGGCCACGCGGGCAGCTCACAGAGCGTGGCGGCCGAGCACGCGGGGGTCAGCGTCAACACGCTCACCGACGAATCCACCGTCGATGTACTGAGTGGTAACGCAGTGTTCAACGGAGTTCCGGTCACGATTTCACCAACCGGGGTGATCATCGCACAATAGGGTGTCGCGCGTGACTATCGCGCCAGAAGAGGACCGCCTGAACGCCCAGATCGCCTTCGCCATCGAGATCGACAAGTTGAAGCGGATCATCCGCCGCAACCATTTGATGGACGGCTCGCGGCGGGAGAACACCGCCGAGCACTCCTGGTACGTGGGCACGTTGGCGATGATCCTCGGCGAGCATGCCCCACCCGGGACCGACCTCCAACGGGTGGTGGCCATGTTGCTCGTACACGACCTGGTTGAGATCGACGCCGGCGACACGTTCATCTATGACCCTGTGGAGGTGGCCGCGCAGGCCGGCGCCGAGCGCGCCGCCGCCGACCGCATCTTCGGACTGCTGCCCGCCGACCAGGGGCAGTGGATGCGGGAGCTGTGGGACGAGTTCGAGGCCAGGAAGACGCCGGAGGCCAGGTTCGCCAAGGCGCTCGACCGTTTCTCCCCGATCCTGGCCAACCACCTCACCGAGGGCGGCACGTGGCCGTTGTTCAAGGTCAAGGCCGCGCAGGTCAGGGAGAAGGTAAGGATCATCGAGGAAGGTTCGCCGTCCCTCGGCGCGTACGCGCTGGAGCTGGTCGAACTCTCCGTGGCCAGGGGACACCTGTCCGAGTGATCCCCACATGGGCGGGGTAGGGGACTTGTCGTGAAAGAGGAAGTGCGAGCGAAACGTGGGCCGTTGCGGGGTTTGGCCGGGCCGGTTGCTCTCGCCGACCGGCTGGAGAAGTCCAAGACCCTGGACACGCCGATCAGAGTGCTGGCCAAGACCGTACGCCAGCGCATCCGTCCCGGCCGGCTACGTGACCTGCTGCACGGCGTCCCCACGGGCAAACCGCTGCACCCGCCGCTGGCCACGGTCAGCCTGGGCTGCTGGCTGTCCGCGGCGGTGCTGGACCTGACCGACGGCGATCCGCGGGCCTCGCGTGTGCTGCTGGCCACGGGCATCGCCAACGCGCTGCCCACGGCGGCGGCCGGGCTGACCGACTGGTCCTCTCTCCACCGCGAGCAGCAGCGCGTGGGCTTCGTCCACATGCTGTCGAACGTGGCCGCGCTGGGCCTGTTCTCCGGCTCCCTGCTGGCCCGGGTACGCGGGCGCGAGCAGCTGGGCCGCACCCTGACCCTGGCCGGGCTCGGCCTGGCCGGGCTCGGCGGCTATCTCGGCGGCCACATGGCCTACCGGCAGGCGGCCGGGGCCAACCACGCCCCGCAGGTTTCCCACCTGGTGCCGCTGGGCTGGCACGACCTGTGCCTGCTCAAGGACCTGCCGGAGGGCCGGCCCGTCGCGCGGCGGCTCGGCTACATCCAGCTCTTCGTGCTGCGCCAGGGCGAGGCCGTCACCGTCCTCGCCGACCGCTGCCCGCACCTGGCCGGCCCGCTGCACCAGGGCAGGCTGGTCATGGAGAACGGGGAGGCGTGCGTGGTCTGTCCGTGGCACGGCAGCACGTTCAGGCTGGCCGACGGCTCGGTGCGGCACGGTCCTGCGACCGCCCCCGCGCCCATGTTCGAGACGCGGATCCGGCGTGACGGCACGCTCCAGGTGCGGCCGGGGTTGACCTGAAGTTCGCTTGAGGTTTTACCGTCGGCCCCATGAACACGATTCTGGTGACCGGCGCGACCGGCAATGTCGGCAGGCATGTGGTGTCCCAGCTCGCGGGAGCGGGGCTGGAGGTGCGGGCCCTCGTCAGGGACCCCGCGCGGGCGAGGCTGCCCGAGCACGTGGAGGTGGTGCGCGGCGACCTGTCCGCGCCCGGGACGCTGGAGCCCGCGCTGAAAGGCGTGGAGAGCGTGTTCCTGCTGTGGCCCCATTTCACCGCGGACGGCGCCGCCGAGGTGGTCACGACCATCGCCGGGCAGGCGCGGCGCGTGGTCTACCTGTCGGCCAACGTGGCGGACGAGCCGGCGACGCACTACCACGAGGTCGAGCGGCTGATCCGGCAGTCGGGGCTCGGGTGGACGTTCCTGCGGCCCGGCGGCTTCGCGGCCAACACGCTGGGCTGGGCCGGGCAGATCAGGCAGGGTGTGGTGCGCTGGCCGTACGGGCAGGCTTCGAGGCCCCTGATCCACGAGCGGGACATCGCGGCCGTCGCCACGCACGTGCTCACCTCGGCGGGCCACAACGGCGCCACGTACGTGCTGACCGGCCCCGAGCGGCTCACCCAGGCCGAGCAGGTGCGCGTGATCGGCGCGGCGACCGGGCGCGAGGTGCGCTGGGAGGAGCAGCCGCCGGAGGAGGCCCGCGAGCAGCTCATGGCCGCCTGGGGGAACGCGGCCTTCGTCGAGAGCGCGCTGAAGGCGTGGGGCAGCTTCGTGACGGCTCCCGAGCAGGCCACCGACACCGTGGAGCGGCTGCTCGGCAGGCCCGCTCTGACGTTCGGCCAGTGGGCGGAGGACCACGTGGCGGACTTCAGCTGACCTCGTCCACGGGGTGCTCCACGAGGGCCAGGATGCGGCTGGACATGAACCTGGCCGTGCGCACCGGCGTGCCGGTGCGGGTGACCTCGCTCACCTCGACGAGGCCCCGCCTCGTGGTCACGTCGACCCGCCGCCCGGCGCGAGTGGCCCTGATCTCGTACGTACGGGGTGTGCCTCCGGCATCAATGACGATCTCTACCCAGTCGCCCTTCATGTACGGATTCATACCCGCAAACGCGGCACTCTATCCGTACACCAGTACGAAAATCGCCGCAATACCGACGCAGACGATGATCCCCCGGAGCACGGGCGCCGGGATGCGCCGCCCCACCCTGGCGCCCAGGAAGCCGCCCGCCACCGCGCCCATGGCCACCCCCGCCACGGCGAGCCAGTTCACGTGCGCGACCACGATGAACAGCGCGGCGGCCACGGCGTTGACGATCAATGCGAGGACGTTCTTGGCCGCGTTCACCCGCTGGAGGTCGTCGTCGAGGAAGCTGCCGAGCAGCCCGATCAGCAACACACCCTGGGCGGCGCCGAAGTACCCGCCGTAGATCCCGGCGGCCAGCACGCCGAACCACAGCTCCAGCCCTCCGTGCGGGTGCGCGTGCCGGCGCCGGTCGGCCAGCCACCGGTTGAGCCTGGGCTGCACCAGGACCAGCACGCAGGCCAGCGCGATCAGCGCGATGACGACGACCTGGAACACCGACGGATCCAGGAACAGCAGCAGGATCCCGCCGGCCAGCGCTCCGAGGGCCGAGGCCAGGCCCAGGCGCAGGAGACGTTCGCGCTGGCCCCGGAGCTCGGGGCGGTAGCCGTACGCGGCGGTGAACGAGCCCGGCACGAGCCCGATGGTGTTGGAGACGTTGGCGGTGACGGGATCGACGCCGATCGCCAGCAGCGTGGGGAACGTGATCAGGGAGCCGGACCCGACGACCGCGTTGATCGCACCGGCCACCATCCCGGCCACGCAGACCGCGGCCAGTTCCCACCCCGTCACAAGCCCTCCTTACGTGTCCGGGCTCTTAGGGGGTGTGAAGAGGCCGCCCAGATTCTCCAGAACTTTGCCCATTTCTGATGGGACGATCCAGATCTTATTGGCGTCGCCCTTGGCGATCTCAGGCAGGGTCTGCAGGTACTGGTAGGCGAGCAGGTGCTGGTCGGGCTGCCCCTCGTGGATGGCCTTGAACACCATGCCGATCGCGTCCGCCTGGCCCTTGGCCCGCATGGCCTGGGCCTCGGCGTCCGCCTGCGCGCGCAGCACGGCCGCCTCCGCCTCGCCGCGCGCCCGCAGCACGGCCGCCTGCTTCTCGCCCTCCGCCTGGAGGATCGCCGCCTGACGCTGGCCCTCGGCGGTCAGCACGGCGGCGCGCTTGTCACGGTCGGCGCGCATCTGCTTCTCCATCGAGTCCTGGATGGAGGAGGGCGGGTCGATGGCCTTGAGCTCGACCCTGTTGACCCGGATGCCCCACTTGCCCGTCGCCTCGTCGAGCACGCCGCGCAGCGCGGTGTTGATGTCCTCGCGCGAGGTCAGCGTGCGTTCCAGGTCCATGCCGCCGACCACGTTGCGCAGCGTCGTGACCGTGAGCTGCTCGACGCCGATCAGGAAGTTCGCGATCTCGTACGTGGCCGCCTTCGGATTGGTGACCTGGAAGTAGATGACGGTGTCGATGGACACGACCAGGTTGTCGGAGGTGATCACCGGCTGCGGCGGGAAGGAGACCACCTGCTCCCGCAGGTCGATCATGTCCTTGATGCGGTCGATGAACGGCACCACGAGGTTGAGCCCCGGGGTCAGCGTCCGGTGGTAGCGCCCGAGGCGTTCGATGATGGCGGCCGTGGCCTGGGGGATGATGCGGACCGTTCGGGCCACCCCGAAGCCCACCGCCGCGACCACGACAAGGGCGACGATGAGTTGCTCGACGGACATGGCGACGCTCCGAAGTCGAGGGGACCGACTCCGTTGATCCTATTTCCTTTCAGCTTTCGGCGGCTTTTATGTGGATAAATAGGGGGATTAGTGGGCGCGCGCGTACCAGCGGCCCTCGGCGCTGCGCTCCAGCGAGAGCGGCACCCCGAACGTCTGCGACAGGTTTTCGGGCGTCATCACGTGCTCCAGCGGCCCCTGCGCCACCACCGAGCCGTGCCTCAGCAGCAGCCCGTGCGTGAACCCGATCGGCACCTCTTCCACGTGGTGCGTCACCAGCATGAGCGTCGGCGAACGGTAGTCGCCCGCCAGCACCGACAGCCGGCGCACCAGGTCTTCGCGCCCGCCCAGGTCGAGCCCGGCCGCGGGCTCGTCGAGCAGCAGCATCTCGGGGTCGGGCATGAGGGCGCGCGCGATCTGCACCCGCTTGCGCTCCCCCTCCGACAGCGTGCCGAACCGCCGCCTGATCAGATGGGCCGCGCCCATCATGTCGATCAGCTCGACCGCCCTGGTCACGTCGTTGGAGTCGTACTCCTCCGTCCAGCGGCCCATGATCCCGTACGAGGCGGTCAGCACGAGGTCGATGACCTTCTCCTCCGGCGGGATGCGCTCGGCCAGCGCGGAGCTCGCCAGCCCGATCCGCGGGCGCAGATCGAAGACGTCCGCCTGTCCCAGCCGCTCCCCGAGCACCTCGACCAGGCCCTCGCTCGGGTAGAGCAACGTGGCCGCGACCTGCAGCAACGTGGTCTTGCCCGCGCCGTTGGGGCCGACGACGACCCAACGCTCGTCGGCGTTGACCGTCCAGTCGATGCCGCGCAGCAGGGCCGCTCCGTCCCGCCTGACGGCGACGTCCTGGAGCCGCAGCACCTGACCACCCATCCCCGATACCTCCTTAGGAGTCACGCTCGGGACAAACCTATTGCAGGGCGAGCGCATATCGTGGATCGGTGCGCCCTGAATCGCCTGTCTGTCCCTCCCTGGTCGCCTGGGGCAACGCGTGGCTCGCCGGTCACGTCGGTCTCGACGAGGCGGCTGACCACGTGGAAGCCGCCGGCGGTCCCACCGTGGCCGACGACGTCCCGTTGCGTAAATACCTCGCAAACCTGCGCTCCGACGGCCTGCGCGAGTTCCGCCTCGCGCTGCCCGCGCCCGGCGATCCGCTGGGGCTGTCGGGGCCCGCGCCGTTCAACTCGGCCGCGGTGGACGCCGGCGAGGCCGCCATCGCGGTGCTCGACGGCCGCAACCTCGGCCTGGTACCGGTACCCGACCTGCGCGGGTCGTCGTATGTCGGGGTACGCCTGGAGATCCACGACTCCGGGCCCGTACGCCATGATCTGCCGTCGCTGTCGGAGGCCGAACGCGAGCTGTCGGAGGCCATGCGCTCGGCCACCGACACCCTGTCCGCCGTCGAAGGCCCCCTGCAGTCCCGCCCCTCATCCGTCGGGCACCGGGGCGGCGAGCTGGCGCCCGGCTACCCCGCGCGGGCCCACCGCGTCTCCACCCTCGCCACGCGGCTGGCCGCCGTGGTGCGGCTGGCCGACGAGCGCGGGCTCACGTCGGGGCAGGTCGCCGCCCGCGCCACTGCCCTGCGCGACCTGGACCGGGCGGTACGCCGTGCGCTCGTGGCCGCCCATCACGCGATCTTCGAACCGATCAGGAGCACGTAGCCGGCCCGCTAAGAGGTCCTAACAAAATGATCTAGGAATAAAGGGTGATCACCTTCAGGTTGATCACCGCCGTGAGGAAGGGCGAGCAGCCACCGTGGATCGTGCC
>NZ_JBSFNK010000051.1:0-65987 GCF_053587055.1 Nonomuraea sp. NPDC003707
TGAAAACCCACACCACCTACAACCAAGCAACCGCATGGTCACACCGGCGACACGACCTCGCCGCTTGACATTCCGGATCCAGGGATGTCTGACCCACCCCGCCGACGACCGGCCCGCGGGCTCGGCGGGCCGCGCGGTGAGGTCAGGGGGTGGTGGTGAGGGCGGTGGCGAGGGTGGTGACGGCCGTGGCCGCACGCGCGGGGCCGTAGGCGTCCTTCAGGGCCGCGGCCGCCTCCGCGCCCATCGCGGCCAGCAGCGTGTGGGACAGCGGGTCCGCGTCACCGCCCGGGCGGCACTCGGCCAGCAGGATCGCGACGTGCCGGTGCCAGAAGCGGTAGGCCCCGATCCGGTAGCGGGCCCCCGGGCTAGCGGTCTCCGACATGCGGACCAGGTCCAGGTGGGCGAAGAGATAGTCGAGGTAGGCGGCCACGAAGGCGGCCAGCCGCTCGGACGCGGGAGCGCCGGGCCCGAGGGGCGGCGGGCCGGACAGGACGCGCTGCTGCAGGTCGCGTTCGCGCGCGTCCAGGAGCGCCACGGCGAGCCCCGACTTGTCACCGAAGCGCCGGAAGAGCGTGCCCTTGCCCACCCCGGCCTCCGCGGCGACGGCGTCCATCGAGACCGCCTCCACCCCCTTCTCCGCGAACAGCCGGGCCGCCGCGGCCAGCACCTTCTCCCGGTTGCGCGCCGCGTCCGCCCGCTCTTTCACCGGCTGGCCGACCAGAAGCTCCAGGGACTCCGACATGATTCGGACTCTAGTCCATTTTCAGTGCCCGCCGGCACAGCCGGAACGCGCCGTTGGACGTGGAACGGACGGGCGTCCCGGGTGACCCTCAGCCGGACAGACACCACACTGGGGGAATCTCATGGACCACGCCGTCGTCATCGGCGCGAGCATGGCAGGGCTGCTGACCGCGGCCGCGCTGCACCGCCGCTTCGCCACCGTCACCGTACTCGACCGCGACACGCTGCCCGCCGTGGACGTCCACCGGCGGGGCACCGCGCAGAGCCGGCACGCCCACGGCCTGCTCGCCAGGGGCCGCGAAACCATCGACGAGCTGCTGCCCGGCATCACGGCCGAACTCGTCGCGCAGGGCGCGATGGAGGGCGACCTGCAGCGGCACTCGCGCCACTACCACGCCGGGCGGATGCTGGCCCGCGGCGACAGCGGCCTGATCGGGCTGCTCGTCAGCCGGCCGCTGCTCGAAGGCCAGGTACGCCGCAGGGTGAGCGCGCTCCCCGGCGTGCACGTCTCGCCGGGCAAGGTCGTCACCGGCCTGCTCTCCCGGGACGGGCGCGTCACGGGGGTGCGCCTGGCCGACGGGGAGCCGATCCCGGCCGACCTGGTCGTGGACGCGGGCGGCCGGGCCTCGCGCACGCCGCTCTGGCTGGGCGAGCTGGGCTACCGGCCGCCCGAGGAGGAGCGGGTGGGCATCGACCTGCGCTACGGCACGCGCGAGTTCCGCCGCGGGCCCGGCGTCCTCGACGGGGATCTGGTCACCGTCGAGATCGCCGAACCGGAGTCGCCCACGCTTTCGTAGCGCTGGCGCTGGATGAAGACGACCGCTGGATCGTCACCGTGACTCCTCCGCCCCCGGGGGGAGCGGCTTCTCGCGTTCTCAGGCCGAGCTCGCCTGAGTCGGCGACGGCCAAGCCCTGACCGGCACCCCTTCCGAGGCACGAGGGAACGCTATCAGGCAAGGCAGTGCCCTTGCTGGGCGTTCCTGGCACTACCCTGCGATATCTGAGGGCCTGCTGGTCGTCGGGGACGCGGTCTGCGCGTTCAACCCGATCTACGGCCAGGGCATGACGGTCGCCGCGCTGGAGGCCAGGATGCTGCTCGACCCGGACCTGCGGCCGCTGCCGTTCTTCCGGCGGATAGCGAAGATCGTGGACGGCCCGTGGGAGATCACGGTGGGCGGCGACCTGGTGATGCCCGGCGTGGAGGGCCACCTGACGCCGAAGGTCCGCATGGTGAACGCGTACCTGGAGCGCTTCCACGCGGCCGCCGCGCACGACCCCGAGCTGGCGCTGCGCTTCCTGCGGGTGTCGAAGCTCTACGACCCGCCGCCGTCGCTGATGAGCCCGGGGACCCTGCTCAGAGTGCTCCGCAGCGGCGCACAACGAGCAGTGCCAGTGCCCGCGTGACCTCGCGCAGCTCCCGCAGCTCGACCTGTTCCCTGGGGGCGTGCGCGTACCGCACGTCCCCGGGGCCGTAGTGCAGGGTCGGGATCCCGCCGGCCGCGTACAGCCGCAGGTCGCTCCCGTACGGCGCCGCCGCCTCGGCGGGCCGCGCGCCTGTGACGTCGGCGACCGCCCGGCCGACCTCGTCCAGCAGCGCGTGCCCGGCGGGCAGCCGGCCGCTGGCGAACTGGCCGCCGGGCCACGTCACCACCGGCGGGTTCGCGCGCAGCCAGGGATCGGCGACGTCGGCGACCGCATCCTCGAACGCGGCCCGCGCCGCCGCCGGGTCCTCGTCCAGCCGCACCCCGAGCCGGCCCTCGGCCACCAGCAGGTCGGGCACGGTGCTGGCCCAGTCGCCCGCGCGCACGGTGCCGACCTCGATCGGGTACGGCGCTCCGTCGCCCCGGAAGAGGCCGGGCCGAGAGAGATCGGGAACGTCCCGGTTGCGCTCGGTCTCCAGCCGCCTGATCGCCTCGAACACCGGCCAGAACGCCTCGACCGCGCTGACCCCCTCGTGCCGCGTGGCCCCGTGGGCGGCCCGCCCGGCGATCTCCAGCCGGAAGGTCAGCGCGCCCGCGTTGGCCGTGATGACCGCGCCGCTGGTGGGCTCGGTGATGACCGCGGCCTGCGCCGTGTGCCCCCGGGCGAGCGTGGCGAACGCGCCGAGCCCGCCGTCCTCCTCGCTGATCACGCAGTGGACCGCCAGCGGCCTGGCCAGCCTGACCCCGGCCTTCTTGATCGCCCGCGCGACGGCCAGGTTCGCGACCAGGCCCGCCTTCATGTCGCAGGCGCCCCTGCCGTGCAGCACGTCGCCGGTGATCCGGGCGGCGAACGGGTCGTGCCCTTCCCACTTGGCCAGGTCGCCGGTCGGGACGACGTCCACGTGGCCCTGGAGCGCGAGCGCCGGCGGCCCCTCGCCCTCGGTGACGGCCACGACGCCGTACCCCTCGCTCCTGGGCGCCTCGGTGCCGGGGAAGCCGGGGCGGGCGGCCAGGCCGGCGAGGTCGAGTTTCCAGACGTCCACGTCCATGCCGGCCTCGGTGAGCAGGCGGGCGAAGCGGTGCTGAAGCTCCGACTCGGCATCGGTGCCGGTCACGCTGGGGACGCCGACGGTCTCGGCCAGCAGGCTCACTGTCTCGACCTCGTCGATGGCGTTCAGGACGCCGGCCTCCACGTCGCGCATGGAGCACACCTTACTCATGAACCCGAATCGCGCTTTGTGGCGATACAAGGCGTGCGGACATGGGTGAGCTGGATCGTGGTGGTGCCGTTCGCGGGGTGGGGGGCGGTGCGGTTGAGCGGGTTCGAGCCGGACTGGCCGTGGGTGCCGGTGGTGGCGTACACGCCGTACGCGGTGTGCGCGGCGGCGGTGAGCCTGGCGCTGGCCTGCGTGCTGCGGCGGTGGGCGGCGGGCACGGTCGCGCTCGTCACGGTGCTGGCGTTGGTGCCGGCCGTGCTCCCCCGGGCCCTGGTCGACGGCAACCCCGACGCCGACGGGCCGGTGCTGCGGGTGCTCGCGGCGAACCTGCTGGTGGGGCGGGCCCACACGGCTGACCTGATGGCGCTGATCAGCAGGTTGCGGCCGGACGTGCTGACGTTGCAGGAGTTCACGCCGGACGCCATGCGGCGGCTGGACCGGGCGGGGGTGCGCGCGCTGTTGCCGTACGCCGTCACGCGGCCGCGGGAGGGGGTCGGCGGGTCGGCCGTGTACGCGCGGCACCCGCTCACGGCCGGGCAGGCCATCAACTTCGGCGGCTTCGGGCAGGCCAGGGCCTGGCTCAGGCATCCCGGCGGGGCCCGCGTGGAGATCGTGTCGGTGCACCCGTGCGCGCCCAAGCGGATCGGGCGGCAACCGTGCTGGCAGTCCGGCCTGGAGGCGCTGCCGCCGGCGGGCAAGGAGCTGCGGGTGCTGGCGGGCGACTTCAACGCCACGCTCGACCACCTGCCGGTACGCGCCCTGCTGGCGAGCGGCTACCGGGACGCGGCCGACGTCATGGGGCGGGGATTCGTGGCGACCTGGCCGCAGGAGGGCTCGCGGGTGGATCTGCCGGGCGTGGCGATCGACCACGTGCTGGCGGACTCGCGGATGGCGGTGCGGGAGTTCCAGGTGCTGCCTCTGCGGGGGACCGACCACCGGCCCGTGTTCGCCGAGCTCAGGCTGCCGTGATCGCGCTTCCGGAGTCTCGGGGGTGTCCTGACTCGTAAACTTGGGCTGTGGTTGAGCCCAAGTTCGAAATTCAGATGCTGCACGACCGGGTCATGATCAAGCTGGAGTCGGAGGCCGCGGAGCGGCGCAGCGGCTCCGGGATCGTCATCCCCGCGACGGTCAAGCTGGCCAACCGGCTGGCCTGGGGCGAGGTGTGCGGCGTCGGGACGAACGTGCGCTCGGTCAAGGTGGGCGACAAGGTGCTCTTCAATCCGGAAGAGCAGTCCGAGGTCGAGGTGCACGCGCAGGTCTATCTGGTGATGCGCGAGCGCGATCTGCACGCGGTGGCCACCCAGGAGACCGACCACGGCACCGGCCTCTATCTATGATCCTCGGGTGAAGGAGAGCCAGAGCTCCGCGGCCCACGTCGTACGGGGCAGTTCCGCGAGCACGCGTGTCACCTTGCCGGTCAGGTCCAGCAGCACCAGCCGGTAGGCGGTGCCGCGCGCCACGACGGCGATGACGTGGCTGTCGTCCCACCAGCCGAACAGCGCCTCCGGCCGGGCGTTCACCCGCTGGGCGATCTTGCCGGTGGCCGGGTCGACCAGGCAGAGCTGTTCCTTGAAGCGTGCCGGGCACCAGGTCGTCAGGCGGGTGCCCGACGGCGAGAACGAGTCCTCGGGGCCGGTCGGCAGGCCGACGCCGGCGTAGGTGCGCAGGACCGCGCCGTCCAAGGCCCGGTAGACGCGCAGGCCGGTGCCGTACATGGAGACGAGGTTGCCGTCGGGGCTCCACCAGAAGCCCGCTTTCGCGCTCAGGCCGGTGACCCTGATCGTGCGGGCGGTCTTGGCGGCCACGTCCACGACGGTGTAGCCGATCACGCGCCACGTGCCGCCGGTCTTCTGCTCGACCGTGAGCGCGACCCGTTTCCCGTCGCGGGACCAGGAGGCGTAGGAGGCCGTCAGGGGCTTCTTGACCGTACGGATCCGGCCGGCGGCGCCCGTGGTGCGGTCGGTGACGATCAGGGAGTCGTAGCCCGACCGGTACGCCCTGGGCACGCCTGCCGTCAGCCGGCCGCCGGGCGCGACGGACACCTCGGACAGCGCCTGTTGCCAGGTGAACGTGCTCCCGGTCGTGGACCTGAGGTAGGTGCGCTTGGTGCCGAGGCCGTAGGCGGTCAGGCGTACCGGATCACCCGTTGTTTCGCGATATTTCACGCCTGCGGTCCCGGGGAGGACGAGGTCCGCCCGGGCGGCGGGACCCGTAAACCCCGCGGACGCGTGGCCGGAAAGCGTTAAGGACAGCGCGATGACGATTTTGGCGATCACGCCCGCAGAATAGGCAGGAAAGCATGGAATATCGGGCCGGTATACCGGACCGATCTATATGTAACCCCGGACGAACGCGATCGCGTCGAAGCCGAGCGTGAGCAGCCCGAAGTAGACGATCACCGCGGCGGCGGCCACCGTCACGACGAGCACGACGACGCGCACCGGCCAGCCCTGCCGCTTGTACCACTCCATCCAGGCGTGCAGCGTGCGCTTGCCGAACTCCAGCACCCTGCGGGCCCAGTGGAACTCCACGGCCAGCACCGCCAGCCCCGCGAACACGACCGCCCATCCCGGCCCGGGGAAGGGCACCATGATCAGCCCGGCCACCACCATGACGGTCCCGATCACGCCGAACACGATCTTCAGCGTGAGCGCGCCCGTGCGCGTGGACCTGATCCCATCCAGCCACCCGTGAAGGCCCGTACGGCGCTCGGGCATGCTGGAATGCTCGGCGGCCTCGCCCTTGAGCATGTCGGCGTCGCCGGTGTCGGAGTTCTGAACCTGCACAATTCCCCCCCGGCAGTCGGTGTGCCATCCAGGATACGGGCCCTCACTAGGTGCCGACTTGCAGGCGACTAGCAAGGCCTGAAACCCTCCGAACGGCAAAATTTCCCGCCAGAAGAGGCTACTTCCGGCAAACATCGGTTAATGTCTGCTATGCCCGAGGTCTTGCTTCGCACCGTCACCGGCCCTGTACGAGCCGCGGCCATCACCGGCCCCGTACTCCCCCACGAGCACCTGCGTACCGACATGCGCTGGGCCGTCGGCATCGACTCGGACCCGTACCGGTGGCTCGACGAGGAGCAGGCCGTCACCGCCGAGCTCCGCGAGCTGCGCCAGGCCGACGGCCTCGGCCTCGTGGTCGACCTGACCTGCATGGGGATGGGCCGCGACGCCGCCGCCCTGGCCCGCATGGCGGCCGGCAGCCGGGTGCCGGTGATCGCCTCGACCGGCCTGTTCGCCGAGCCGTTCACGGACGTCGGCGACGCGGACGTGGACACGCTCACCGCCCGCCTCATGGACGAGATCCTCAGCGGCGTGGACGACATGGGCGTCTTCCCCGGCGTGATCGGCGAGGTCGGCACCTGGGGCGCCGAGCCGACGCCGCGCGAGGAGCGCTGCCTGGTCGCCGCCGCCCGCGCCTCGCTGAAGTCGCGCCTGCCGGTCGCCACGCACGGCGCGCACGCCCCCGCGCTCCTGGAGATCCTGCTCGGCCAGGGCCTGCCGGGCTCCCGGGTGGCCGTCGGCTACGCGGGCACCGACCTGGGCGCGGCCAGGAAGATCGCCGAGGCCGGCGCGTACGTGAGCCTGGGCGTGCTCGGTCTGGGCGCCGACCAGGCGGCCAGGATCGCGCTCGGCCTCATCGAGGACGGCCACGCGGAACGCCTGCTGATCAGCACGGGGCTGAGCCGGGTCGCGCAGCTGCGCAAGTACGACGGGCCGGGCTACGCGCACCTTTTCCACGCGCTGCTGCCGCGCCTGCGCGAGGCGGGCGTCGGCGAGGACACGATCGGCCTCATCACCACCGCGAACCCGGTGCGCTGGCTCACAGGCGGAATGGCTTGACCCCAACCAATGTCAAGGTTGCAGACTCGCCTGCATGACCTTCACACCAGCGGAACTTGACTACCTGTCCTCGCAGCACCTCGGCCGGCTGGCCTCCGTGTCGCCCGGCGGGCAGGTGCAGAACAACCCGGTCGGCTTCTTCGTCGACGCCGGGACCGGCACGATCACCATCGGCGGGCACGCCATGGGCGCGTCCAAGAAGTTCAGGAACGTCGGGAAGGGCAGCACCGTCGCGCTCGTCGTGGACGACCTGGCCTCGGTCGATCCGTGGGTGGTGCGCGGCATCGAGATCAGGGGCACGGCGGAGGCGCTGAGCGACGTGGACCCGCCCGTGCCGTACTTCTCGAGAGAGATCATCAGGATCACCCCGAGGAAGATCACCTCGTGGGGGCTGGACGGCCCGCGCCAGACCCGGAACCTGTGAAAGCTCGCTAGGATCGGGGCAACGCGAACCTTGGCCGGGTGGGGATGGTGACGGAGCAGACGCACAGGGCCGGCCGCCTGCGCCGGCCGCTCGCCGCCCTGTCACGCCTGACCCGGGTCGGCGACGTCCCCGTTGTGATCATGCTGGCGTGGGCGGGCTGGCTGGCCGTCCCGTGGTCGTTCAGCGGCCTCGCCCAGGCCCGCGCCGCGGCCGCTGCCGCCGCGGCGGAGGCCGAGCCGCCGCCGTTCTCCACGGAGTCCGTACGCGCCGAGCCACCGTCGTTCTCTTTCGCTGAGCCGCCGCTTTTCGCCGAGTCCGTACGAGCCGAGCCGGCGTGGGGCATCCCCGCCGCCCAGCCCCACCGGCTCACCACGGTGCGTTCCGCCGACGGCGCCGGGCCCGACCTGCTGGCGGCGGAGCGGGCCAGGATCGCCGGAGAGGTGCACGACGCGGCCGGGCACGGGCTGGCGGCCATCGCCATGCAGGCCGGGATCGCGCTCGTCACCCTGGACGACGACCCCGAGCAGGCGCGCGCCTCGCTGCGGGCGATCAGGGAGACCAGCACGACGGCGCTCGCCCAGCTGCGGGCGGCGCTCGACGGCATCGACCCGCCGGGCGCCGACCTCGCCGGGCTGATCGACGGCGTCCGGGCGGCGGGCGTGCCGGTGGACGTCGAGCCCGCGGACCTCGCCGTGCCCGCCCATCTCCAGGCCGCCGTCTACGGGGTGGTGCGCGAGTCGCTGACCAACGTCCTGCGGCACGCGGGGCCCACCAGGGCGCTCGTGCGGGTGGGCGGGGGTCCGGGCGAGTTCGTGGTGGAGGTGGCCGATCGGGGTGTCGGCCGTACGGGCGCGGGCGAAGGGCGTGGGCTGGGCGGGATGCGTGCCAAGGTCACCGAGGCGGGCGGCCATCTCGCCGCGGGACCGCGCGAGGGCGGCGGCTTCCAGGTGACCGCCCGGTTCCCCCGGATCTCCGCGTGACCACCCCGGACGGCACGACCTCCCCAAGCCGGACGCCCGCCCCGAACCGGGCGCCCTCCCCGGACGGCGCGACGGCCCCGTACGGCGCGATCCCCTTGGACGGCGCAACCGTCCCGGACGGCGCGTCCTCCCCTGAGGGCGCGGTCAGGGTGGCCGTCGCCGACGATCAGGCGGTCGTGCGGATGGGGCTGCGGGCCTTGCTGGAGCGCGCGCCCGGGATGGAGTGCGTGGGCGAGGCCGCCGACGGCGCCGCCGCGCTCGCGCTGATCCGCCGCACCCGCCCCGACGTCCTCCTGCTCGACATCCGCATGCCCGGCATGGACGGCCTGGCCGTGCTGCGGGCCATCGCCGACGACCCCGGGCTGCGAGCCACCAGGATCGTCGTGGTGACGACCTTCGCCGTCGACGAGTACGTCTTCGCCGCCCTCCAGGCCGGCGCCAGCGGCTTCCTGCTCAAGGACAGCGCCCCGGAGGAGCTGGTCAACGCCGTACGCGTGGTGGCCGCCGGGGAGGCGCTGCTCTCACCGGCGATCACGAAGAAGGTCATCGGGCTGTTCGGGCGGCACGGCACCGAGCCGGTCGAAGGGCTGGAGACGCTCACGCCCCGCGAACGGGAGCTGGTGGCGTGGGTGGCCACCGGCCGGTCGAACGAGGAGATCGCCAAGGAGCTGGTGATCAGCCCCGACACCGTCCGCACCCACGTCAGCCGCGCCATGCTCAAGCTGCATGCCAGGGACCGGGCCCAGCTCGTGGTCTTCGCCATGCGAGCCGGGCTCAGCGTGTGACTTACCGCAGGAAGCCCTCGTAGTTGCGCTGCTGGAGCTGGGACTCGATCTGCTTGACGGTGTCCAGCCCGACGCCGACCATGATCAGCACGCTCGTCCCGCCGAACGGGAAGTTCTGCTGCGTACCCGGATCCCGGAGGATCGCGAACGCCACCAGCGGCAGCAGCGCCAGCACCCCCAGGTAGAGCGCCCCGGGCGCGGTCAGCCGGGAGAGCACGTACGCCAGGTATCGCGCCGTTGGCCCGCCCGGCCGGATCCCGGGAACGAATCCCCCGTAGCGCCGCATGTTGTCCGCCACCTCCACGGGGTTGAAGGTGATCGACACGTAGAAGTAGGCGAAGGCGACGATGAGCAGCACGTACACGCTCATGTAGAGGGGATGCGTCCCCGAGGTCAGGTTGAGCTCCACCCACGTCCGCGCCGAGTCCCCCAGCAGCGGCGCCACCAGCGTCGGCAGGTACAGCAGCGAGGAGGTGAAGATCACCGGCACGATCCCCGCCTGGTTCACCTTCAGCGGGATGTAGGTGTTGGTGCCCCCGTACATCCGCCGCCCCACCATCCGCTTCGCGTACTGCACCGGGATCCGCCGCTGCGCCTGCTCCACGAACACCACGGCCGCCACCAGGCACAGCCCGGCCGCCGTTATCACCACGAAGCTCACCGGGCTCATCACGAAGATCTTCGCCATGTATCCCGGGAAGACGGCCACGACCTGCGTGAACATCAGGATGGACATGCCGTTCCCGATGCCCCGGTCCGTGACCAGCTCGCCGAGCCACATGACCACGCAGGCCCCGGCCACCATGGTCAGCACGATCACGGCCACGGGCAGCAGCCCCTCGTCGCGCAGCAGCGGCTTCGCGCACCCGGGCAGGAGCTGCCGTGAGCGGGCGAGCGCGACGATCGTCCCGGCGTTCAGCACGGCGAGCCCGACGGTCAGGTACCGCGTGTACTGGGTGATCTTCGCCTGGCCCCGCTGCCCTTCCTTCCTGAGGGCCTCCAGCCTGGGCACCGTCACGGCGAAGAGCTGCATGATGATGCTGGCCGTGATGTACGGCATGACGCCCAGCGCGAACACCGACAGCTGCAGCATCGCGCCCCCGCTGAGCATCTGCACCATGTCGAACAGCCCGCCCCTGGCCGACCCCACGCACTCCCGTACGGCCACCACGTCCACCCCCGGGGAGGGCATGAGCTGCCCGAGGCGGAACAACGCGATCAGTCCCAGCGTGAACAGCAGCTTCTTACGCAGCTCCGGCACCCGGAACGCCCTGGTCAAGACGGTCAGCATGGTCAAGAAGTCTGACCTGGGCGGCGCCCGGGGTCGTCCGCCGAGACGAGGCACCCGCGTACGCAAATCCGCGTACGCGGGTGTCAGGACAGCAAGACGGTCAGGACGGCACGCGGTAGTCGTCGTCGCGGGCGTCCAGGATCGCCATGTGCCCCGGCAGGTGGCCGATCGCGTACTCGACGCCGCTGGCCATGACCGCCGCCTGCGGCGTCACCCCGCACGCCCAGAACAGCGGCGCCTCCCCCTCCCGCACCTCGACCGGATCGCCGAAGTCCGGCCGGGCCAGATCGTGGATCCCGATCGCCGCGGGGTCCCCGACGTGCACCGGAGCCCCGTGCACCAGCGGATACTGCCCGCTCACCTCGATCGCGGTCTTCACCAGCTCGTCCGGCACCGGCCGCATCGACACGACCAGCGGCCCCGACAGGCTCCCGGCCGCCGTGCAGGCGACGTCCGTGACGTACATCGGCACGTTCGTCCCCAGCTCCAGGTGCCGCACCGGCACCCCGGCCGCGAGCAGCGCCCGCTCGAAGGTGAAGCTGCACCCGATGAGGAACGGCACCAGGTCGTCCCGCCACCGCTCCACCACGTCGCCGAGGTCCGCGACCGGCTCGCCGTCGCGGTAGAGCCGGTATCCGGGCAGGTCGGTACGGAGGTCGCCGGGGAACAGCGGCGTGGACCAGGCGCCCGGCTCCCCCACGTCCAGCACGGGGCACGCCTGCGGGTTGAGGTGGGCGAACAGCAGCAGCTCGTACCGCAGCCGCCGGGGCACGGCGATCAGGTTGGCCTGCGTCCACCCCAGGCACCACCCCGCCGTGGGCACGCGCTCGCCGGCGCGGAAGCGCTCCCGCGCCTGCGCCGGGCTGAGATCGGCGACGTCCACACCCCGACAGTACGCCCGCGTGACAGGTTTGCGTGATGCCGGGCGTTTCCGGGGTAGCAGGCGTGCGTCTCGACGTGAACCTCCTCGACTACGTGCTCATCGCCATCTACTTCGCCACCGTGCTCGCCATCGGGTTGGCCGCCCGCAAACGGATCAGCTCCAGTCTCGACTTCTTCCTCGCCGGGCGCGGCCTGCCCGCGTGGATCACCGGGCTCGCGTTCGTCTCGGCCAACCTGGGCGCGATCGAGATCCTCGGCATGGCGGCCAACGGCGTGCAGTACGGCGCCATGACCGTGCACTACTACTGGATCGGCGCCGTGCCCGCCATGGTGTTCCTCGGCATCGTGATGATGCCCTTCTACTACCGCTCCAAGGTCCGCAGCGTCCCCGAGTTCCTGCGCAAGCGCTTCAACGGCGCCACGCAGCTGCTGAACGCGATCACGTTCGCGGTCGCGCAGATCCTCATCGCGGGCGTGAACCTCTACGCGCTCGCCCTGGTCATGGAGGCGCTGCTGGGCCGGCCGCTGCCGGTCTCGGTGGTGGTCTCGGCGGTGATCGTGCTGGCGTACATCACGCTCGGCGGCCTCTCGTCGGCGATCTATCGTGGGCCGCGTTCAGCGGTCCACGAGAGGCAGCGGGGCTCCGCGCCTACAACGAGGTGCTGCAGTTCTTCGTGATCCTCGCCGGGCTGATCCCGCTGACCGTGCTCGGGCTGATCAAGGTGGGCGGCTTCTCGGGGCTGGCGGACAAGGTACGGCAGAGCCCGCTCGGCGAGGGCGGCCTGCACACGTGGGCGGGCACGGCAGGCGACAACCCGATGCACGCGCACTGGATCGGGATCGTGTTCGGCCTCGGGTTCGTGCTGTCCTTCGGGTACTGGACCACGAACTTCGCCGAGGTGCAGCGGGCGCTGTCGGCCAGGAACACGAACGCGGCCCGGCTCACGCCGATCATCGCCGCGTACCCGAAGCTGTTCATCCCACTGGTGACGGTGCTGCCGGGGATGATCGCGCTGGTGCTGTTCAGCGGCTGGGGGCAGGGGCAGGCGTACAACAACGCGATCCCGATGCTCATGCGGGACCTGCTGCCGAACGGCGTGCTCGGGGTCGCGGTGACCGGGCTGCCGGCCTCGTTCATGGCGGGGATGGCGGCCAACATCAGCGGGTTCAACACGGTGTTCACCAACGACATCTGGCAGTCGCACCTGCGGCCGGACCGCGACGACGGCTACTACGTGCGGGTGGGCCGGATCGCGACCGTCGCGGGCGTGGCGCTGGGCGTCGGGACGGCGTTCATCGCGGCCGGCTACTCCAACATCATGAACTACCTGCAGGCCCTCTTCTCGTTCTTCAACGCACCGCTCTTCGCGACGTTCATCGTCGGGCTCTTCTGGCGGCGGATGACGCCGTGGGCCGGCTTCTGGGGACTGCTCGCCGGCACGCTGGCGGCCTTCGCGTCGTACATCGCGTTCAAGGCCGGGATCGTGGACTTCGGCACCGAGCTGAACGCCAGCTTCTGGGGCGCGGGCCTGGCGTTCGTCGTGGACGTGATCGTGTCCGTGGCGGTCACGCTGGTCACCACGCCCAAGCCCGCCGAGGAGCTGCGCGGGCTCGTGTACGGGCTCAACGCCACCGACCTGGCGGACGACGCGCTCGCGGGCGACGCGCGCTGGTACCGCTCGCCGGTGCTGCTCGGCACGGGCGCCCTCGTCCTGGCCGTTGTGATGTACGGGGTGATCCTGTGAGTGACATTCGGATGGTGATCGGCGGGTTGTTCCTGGTGTACGGGGTGATCCTCGTCGTCGCCGGGGCGTTCGGGAGCGCGATCAACCTGTGGACCGGCCTCGCCATGGCCGTCTTCGGCGGCGCGTTCGTGGCCTGGGCCCGAGCCAGACGCCTCTGACCGCCCCTCCGGCCCCGGCCCTGACCGGCACCTTTCATGGCACCGGTCCGGGCCAGACGGCCCTGACCGGCTCGGTTCGCCCGTTCATCGCAGGCCTTACTCGTCGCGAGCCCTACTCGCCGCGATCACATCGCCGAGATCTCGTCCAGGCAGCGCACGATCAGCACACCACGTGAACTGCTCAAGCGCGCGCCGAGAACGGCCGACGACGCCTCAGCACCCTCAGTACTCGACCTCGAACGTATGTGCCCCGAGGGCGTACCCGTCCTGCCTGGGCACCACGTACCCATGCTCGATCAGGTGCTTGAGGCTCTCGCGCACCTGCTCCTCGGTCAGCCCGCACGCCCGCACCAACGCGGCCGGAACCGCCATGCCGTGCTCCACCGCCAGTGACGCCACCGCCTCGTAGACGTAGACGTCGACGTCCGACAGAGCCTGCACATCGTGGACCTCGATCATGATCGCTGTCTCGCCCCCTCCCTCAGCCGGTTCGGGTCGACCTCACGGTCCGGGTTGCGGCGAAGGTACTCGGATTCCAGTTCGTTCATCCGGGACGTGTGCACCGCCAGAGCGTCGTCCGACCCGTGGAAGAAGGTGTCGCTCCGGGTGACGTGCAGTTGCCGCAGCTCGCGGACCAGATCCTCGTCGCTGAGCTGCGCCGGATCTATTCCCATCGTCGTCATGGGCTCCCCCTACCCCAGAGACCCTCGACAATATCTGTCACATTTCCTGACATATGGGCATTGTTTGTAAGAGATCGCCGCCTTACCGTCCCCTTATGGACCTCGAGCTCAGGCACCTCAGGATCGTCCGTGCGGTCGCGGACGCGGGAAGTGTGAGCAAGGCCGCATCCCAGCTCGGGCTGGCCCAGCCGGCCCTGACCGCCCAGCTCAAGCGCATCGAGCGGGTGCTCGGCGGCACGCTGTTCGAGCGCGACAGGCATGGCGCGCGACCCACCAGGCTGGGCGAGCTCGTGCTCTCCAGGGCACGAGTACTGCTTCCCGCAGCACAGGAGCTGCAGGAGGAAGCCGTACGTTTCGCCGCCGCCCCCTCCCCCGGATTCCGCATCGGCGCCACCAACGGCCCCATACTGGGCGGCCTGGTCGACCGGCTCGCCGCGGAAGGGGCGGTCAGCACGTACACCTCCTGGTCGGCCCACGAGCTGACCAGCATGGTCGAGCTCGGCCGCCTCGACTACGTGCTGACCGGCGCCTGCGGCGACTCCGGCACCCCCACCGGCGCGCTCATGTGGGAGACGATCAGCCTCGACCCCGTGTTCTGCCTGGTCGGCGAGGACCATCCGGCCGCCAAGGAGAAGGAGGTGGAGCTCGCCGACCTCGCCGGCGAACAGTGGGCGGTGACGCCCGGCGACGGCTGCTTCGCCGACTGCTTCGCCACGGCGTGCGCGCGAGCGGGGTTCACCCCGGGCACGATCTACGAGACCGACGTGTCAACCTGCACCCACCTCGCCCAGGTCGGCCGCGCGGTCGTGCTCTGCCAGGCCACCCACCAGGCCGCCCAGGGCCTGACCATGGTGCCGTTCGCCGGCGCGCCACTGCGCTGGCGCCAACTCCTCGGCCACCACCCCACCGCCCCCAAAGCCGACTGGGTGGTGGCACAGGCCAAACAGGCCCACCTGGACGCCGTACGCCGCAGCCCCGTCTACCACGACTGGCTGGTACGCAACCCCAGCTACGGCACCGCGCCCTAAGCTTCGCCCCGCCCCGTAAGACCCGCCACCGCCCCGAAAACCATCGTCTGCCCCGGACTCCGCCCCCACCCGTTGGACCCAAAACAACACCCCGGGGAGGGCACCCCACCCTCCCCCGCAACGACCCACCTCAGACCCACCTCAGGCGATGCTGAACTCCCACCCCGGCCGCCACTCGAACGGCGCGTCAACCAACTCCTCCAACGGAGTCCCATCCAGCAGATTCTGCAGCGCCCACCGATTGGCGGAATGCGACACCACGAGCACCACACCCCTGCCACTCATCCATCATGTCCCGCAGAAACCCGCCATCTCCCCCACGACCTGCCGATAGCTCTGCCCACCCGGCCACGGCATATCGATATGCCTACTCCGCAACGCCGCCACCTCACCGACCGGCCGTCCGTTGTAGCGCGCGGACAACTCCCCGGGTAACCACCCGGTGGCGATGCCCGTCTCGTTGTCCACTGCGATGGAGCGAGTCTCGCAAACCAGCGTCACGGCCACGCCCAGACGCTACCGCCCCATCAATCCCCTACGACTCCGCTGGGAGCGAAGACCCCGAATATGATCGACCGAGGCTCCAACAACACTGCCGGGCATGGAATGATATCCGCGGAGACCCGTCTCCCGTTCGGCCGGACGCCACGACCGCATCCGATGCTCTAGCCTTAGCATGCGCAGGGGCTCGGCACGGTCTTCCGACGCCCCACCGCACGTCACACAACTTAATCCAGGGGCGGTAGCTCAGCCGGTCAGAGCATCGGACTCATAATCCGTGGGTCGTGGGTTCAAGTCCCACCCGCCCTACTTCGCTTGACTAGCCCAAACCCCTGCCTGACCTGCCCTATTGCATGGAGGCGGGGGTTCTGAGCGTCCGGCTGTCTACGGCTCGCCCCCACTGCCTGCGGGTGTCTCTACCCAATGCTTACCCACGGTGCAAGCATGATCCGGATCATGAGTCGCGCCCCGCCATCTTCCAGCACGCCCAAGATGACACAGCAACTCGACAACCTCGTTTGCCAAGTGCTCTGACCGTATAGAAGTAGTCCTCTGACCGGAGACCCATCTCCGGGGCGGACGATCGCGAACGCGGCGTTACGAAACCTCAAAGTCTTAAGAGGTCTACGGTTCGATCGCCTACAACCTGCACAGACGCAGGATTTGCTCGAACCCGGAGGGCAATGTTAGAGTGTCTCCCGCTCGGGCACACGTGTGCCCGTTTCCTCAAAGCCCTTGATTCCCATATGGGATTTCAGGGGCTTTTCGCGTTTCTACCCTTGTCCGTCTGAAAGCGGCCCTGCACAGCGGGGCCGCTTTCGTGTTTTCTGGGAGAGAATCATGCCCCTCCGTTCGTCGTCGCTCACCGCGGTCCCCTTGCCACTCCTGCTGGTCGGCGCATGGCTAGCGACCGTTCTCGTGATCGCCTTCCTGGTCTACGCAATCTTCAAGGCCACCATCAACAAGACCGACGCTCGCGACCTACCTAAGGTCCTCCCGGCGCTAGCCCAAATGCTGGGCGCCCTAACCCTCCCGCTCAACCGCGCCTTCAACAACTCCTCTTCCACCGCCCCAACCACAGTGCTGCAGGAGCCTGCCCCCCAGGAGCAGACTGGCAGCCAGGGCATCGATACGACAGGGGCAGGACAGTGACTAGGCGACGTCGCACGAACAGCGACCCGGTTTCGCGGATCGCTCTCGATGAGGGGCAACTTCTAGCCTCTGCGCTGCATGCTCTTCCTCAACGTGAACGAGATGCGCTCTGCATGGCCTACGGACTTTCCACGGGTACCCCCATGCTCGTGCGCGAGATCGCAGAGCTGTACGGGATGAGGTACAGCCAAATGTGGAGGTTCCTGGACAGGGCAGTTCGCATGTTACGCGAGTCGTCCCATGTCGGCGTACTGCGAGTTCTGGAGGAAGGCAGAGCAGTCGATGTCATCGACGCAAGACGCATGCCCAAGACCTTTATGACTCTTCCGCCGACAGAAATAACCTGGTGCGCTCATTGCCACGAGCGCCAATTCGCCTCCCGCATCCCCGATGAGGGCAGCGGCGGCCGGCCGCGGAAATACTGCTCAAACCGGTGTCGTCAGGCCGCCTATCGAGCTCGGCGCGCTCGGCGCGACTCTCCGTAGGCTGCCGCACTATGAGGCGTGCCAGAGGTCAAGGCCAAGATCCCTGCCTGCCGAAAACTACATCCATACACGACGTCCTACTTCTCTGGAACAGCCAAACTCCCGCCTGACCTGCGCCTTTGCCTGGAGACGGGGGTTTCTTATGTCCAGGACTTCACCGTGCGGATGACTTACAGCTCGAAGCCCGGCCGGCTGGCGCCATACCCCTGCTTGGCCGGCCACAGGACGACGATGTCCTGGCTGTGGGCCAGTTCGATCAGGTCGTGGCGCGGCTCGCTGGGCAGCAGGATCGCCCTCGTGGCATCCGGTAGGAAGCGGCCGTAGTCGGCGAGCTGGCCGATGGCCATGCGCACGTTCTCGCGGGTGACGCTGCCCTTGGCCTCGACCAGCAGCTTGGCGTCGTGGTCGTACAGGTCGGTGAAGAGGGGACGGGTCTCCCCCTTCGGCAGCATCTGATGCCGGCCGACCTTGTGGTTCTTGCCGCGCAGGTAGTCCCCCAGCGCCTGCACGAGGGTGGACTCTTTCCGCTCGGCCTCGTACGGCTCTCGGTCGGGGTTGACGAAAGTCCGCTCTGTGAGCTGCTGCTCCAGTTCGAGCTCCTGCACCTGGTCTTCGTTCGGGTTGTCGTTGGCGGCGTCGAGCAGCCGCGCCAGGCTGGTCTGCGGCGGCTGTACGTCTGCGTCGATGGGGCGCAGCCGGAAGACGATGACGCGGCGGATGGCGCCGCCACCAGTTTCGGGGGCGTCGGCCTCATACCAGGGCTCCTTGTCGTCCACCTCGAACTCGCCGAGGTAGGTGACGGTGCCGCGGGCGCCCTGGAAGACGCGCAGCGCCTTGTTGTTCTGCTTGTGGTTGAGGATGCTCGCGTTCCCGGACATCATCCGCTGGTCGCCGTACTGGCCCTCACCGCTGTAGTGGAACAGGCCGTCGGGCATCCAGCCGTCGAAGTAGCCGTGCTTCTCCCCGGCGATGGGGTCGGTGAAGACGAAGACGTTGTCGCTGCGACTGGACGGGCCGATGCCGCCCTGCGTGCGGCCACCGAAACGCTCGTGCAGCGTCTTGCGCTCGATCTGCTGGTTGGGCTTGAGAGTCCATGCGGGGGTGGGGGTTGTCATGGGGCAGTCCCTCCTGCGATCACTTTGCTTGTGATCTACCTTAGCGGACCCCGATCATCGGCGTGCAACTCCTGTACGGAAATTGGATGCCGATTTTCGGGGTCCAATTGAGGCATCAGGTCAGACCGGAGGGTCGAGATCCTTCAATGCGTCGGCGATCCGCCGCTTTGCGGCCTCGTCTTGGCCAACGATGCATTTCGCGTAGATCCTTAGCAGGACATCCACGCTGTGACCTGCCCATTCGGCTACCTGCGTGGCCGGTACGCCGGCGTTGAGCCAGGTCGAGACGCAGGCGTGGCGCAGGTCGTAGATGCGCTTGGCCAGCGGTGACTGCGCTTCCTTCTCGGTCAGGGCCTGCTCTCTGGCCTTGCCCCATACTCGCCGGCATGTAATGCCGGCGAGCTCGCCGCCGCGCACCCCGGTGAACAACCGCCCTCCGGGGCCGGCGCCAAACTCCGCAAGGTGCGCGCGGAGAATCTGGGTTAGCGCGGGCGGACAGGGCACGACACGGGTCTCCCCCTCGGCGCGATGCTTGAGGGCTCGCACTTCCCGCAGGCTGCCGTCGTCCGTCCATTCACGGCCGGCGAACGGGGCGGCGCCGGCGAAGCGGAGCTCGCCCCAACCGTCTGCCGGCTCCTCCGGTTCTCCCGTTTCAGGATTTCTGGCCAGTTCGGGGAGGATGATGTTGTCCTCGCTAAGCCTGACTACTTCCTCGGGACGTAGCCCCGCGTAATAGATGACGGCGAAGAACGCGACCAGCCGCTTTCCGCTGGGCTGTTGTGCTTCCACTGCGGCAAGTAGGCGGCGCGCTTGAGCGTGGTTGACGACGCTACGTCGGTCCACTTCGTAGGTGACCCGCGGCGGCTTCCACTTCAGAGCCTTGATCGGGTTGGAATCCAAGAGCTTCAGCTCTACGGCGTAGTCCATGGCGTTCTGCAGGATGGTCTTGTGCCGGCGAATCGTGCTTGTGGCGGCGGTCTTGCCGTTCAGGCGCGAGGTGGCGGCGTCGAGCAGCGCACGGACAGTGGCCGCCTCGGTCAGGGCGGAAACGGGACGGGTGTTCTTGGCCAGCCACGCCAACACCTCGGCCGTTTCCGCGGACGCTTCGGCACGCTGTTTCGCGTTGAACCCCCATCGACGCATGGCGGTTCGGAGGTCGAGGTCAGACGGTTTGCCCTTGCCGCTCGTAAGCATGGCCGGCGTGGCTGCGGTGAGGGCGCGGGCGATGTCTTGGCGGTACTTGGCTGAGGCAGCTTTCCACTTGAAGTCGGCGAACCTGCAGGCGAAGTCGTACCAGGTCATCTCTGGCCGCTCAACACGGCTCCACTTCACCGGCTCGCCGGTGACCAGGCTGAAAGGCTCGCCCTCCCGAGCGGCGGTGAGCAGCTTGCTTCGGTAAGCATCTGCTTGCGCACTCTTCTGGAAGGTCCGCTTCCACGGTTTACCATCCGTGGACCACTGGACGCGGTAGGAGGTGACCTTGCCCGCGGCGTTCTTGCGGACCTCGGTCTTATGAACGCGAACTCGGTAGGTCGTGTTCTCCATCAGGCCACGTCCTCTCGGGCGTTGAGCCAGCTTTCAAGGTCGGTACGGCGTACACGGAGGGAGTTGTTGGGCAGGGTGATGCAGCGTGGGGCGCGGCCTTTCTGCCGCCAGTCGTAGAAGGTGGACCGGGAGATCTTGAGTTCGGTGCAGATCTCGGCGACGGTGAGCATCACGTGCAAGCGGGTGACGGTGGCAGCCATCTGGCGCGTTCCTTCTGTGCGTGTGGACTGGTGCATGGGGCGGCCTCGGCGGTGTGCTCGGCACTGTCGCCGAGACCCGTTGCGAGGGCGGTGGAGACGGGTTTGGAGGGGGCACCCGTCCCACCCGTCCCAAGCTCATTTCCGCAGCTCAAGCCTGGGACGGGTAGATGAGGTGGGACGGGTCAACCCGTCCCAGGCATGGTTTCCGTCCCGGGCTGACCTGCGGCAACGAGGTTGGGACGGGTGGGACGGGTGCCCCGCTCCAACGGGACCACGGCAGCCTCGGGGAGGGGTTCGAGGGCCGGGCAGTAGCGGGACCATGCATCCCCGAAATCAGCCCGCTGGTAGCCCTTGGCCTGCCCGTTGGGGAAGCGGATGTTGGCGGATCGGATGTCGTATTCGCCGAGCATGATGCCGAGCTTGCGCGGGGTGAGTCCGGCCGGTCCATGCTCGTTCCATTCTCCTTCTGGGAGGACCTTCAGCCGTTCCAGAAGGAGGGCGGTTGGTAGGGCGGTATCGGTGCCAAAGGCGGTGCGGCAATCGGTCAGTAGGCGCAGGCCGATGGAGGGTCGGCCGTTGTCGTCGGCTTCGGCGGTCAGCGCGACGGCGGCGGCGCGGGCGCGGTCTGGCCAAGTGCCGCCGGCGTGGTCGGCGACGATTACCAGGGGTTCCCAGGTGTCGGCGGCGCGGTCTTCGACGGGCATGGCGGGTTCGGCCTCCTCCAGTCTGGCCAGGTCGGCGCGTAGCCACTGGTTGAGTGCGGCGGCCAGGTCGCGTAGCGGGGTGCGGTCGCGGCGGTGTCGGTAGGGTGCGGCAGTCTCGCCGGGGGCGCGGCGGCGCATGCGGACGACGACGGCGCGGTCTTCGATGGTGTCGGGCATGGCGCCGATGCCGGCAAGTGCCGCCATGGCGAAGGTTGGAATGCTTTCTACGCGGTTGGTGGCCGCGTCGTAGCGTTTGGCCGGCCGGTTGCGCTGGTGTCCGGCGTTGAGCAGGCCGCGGAGGTCTTCGTTGCCGTCTGCTTTGGGGCCGAAGATGGTATCGGCTTCGTCCACGAGCATGGTCGGCGGGTCGTCGGTGATGGAGCGGTAGACGGCGGCGCTGGAGGAGTTCACCGTGATGAACGGCTGGTGGCAGGTGGCCTCCACGATGTCGAGGAGCCGGGACTTGCCGCACCGCTTTTCCGGGCCTCGGATGACCAGGCGGGGTGCGTGCGCCCACGCGGGTTGAGCGTGGGTGGCAGCGATCCACAGCGTGACGGCGTCGGCGGCCTCGCTGCTGGGCAGAATGACGTAGCGGGTCAGGGCGGCGCGAAGGCGGTCTAGCAGGTCCGCGCCGGGCGGGTGTTGGGTCATGGTGGTGCCTCCCGAGGGCGGGTTAGGCGGGGGCCAGGTGGCGGGGGCGCCGGGCGCCGTGCCGCAGCCCAGAGTTGACGGTTCGGGCGACTTCGGCGCGGGATAGTCCGAGGTCGCCCCCTCCCTGTTCAAGCAGCTCTTTGACGGGTTGCTCGGGGAGCGCGCCGCCGGCGATGAGTTCGCCGAGGGCGGCGGCGGCGCCGAACAGGGCGCGGTTGCGCTGGCCGGGTTGGGCGGCGGCTAGGTGCGCAAGCTCGCGGTCCAAGGCCGCGCGTAGATAGGCGGAATGGCGGTCGTCGGGGATGGGGACGTGCACGGGCCTCTTGGCCGGTAACGGGGCGGGTGTGAGTAGCTTGAACAGGGAGGGGGGCAGCGGCGCGGGAGCGGTGGCGTGCTGCACCGCGTACCGGCCGGCGCCGTCCGGCAGGGTGACTGTGCTGCCGGGCGCGACCACGTAGCCGCCCCAGGCGCGGGTGTCGATCAGCCACCCGAGGCTGCCGTTGGTGCTGGGCAGCCGGGTACCGGGCGGGGCGGTGTAGTACAGGTGCAGGCCGCCGCGCCGGGTGCGCACCTGCAGCGTTTCCCACTCGATCGGGATGCCGGCGCGCTGGCAGAGCAGCGCGAACACGTCGGCGCCATCTCCGACGCCGGGTAGATCCCATTCCCGGGGCGCCTGTTGGCCAGGCTTGGGCAGGTCCAGGTCGATCACGACCAGCCTGGCGGGGCCGGTGGCGATGCCGACGTTGTACGGGGCGCGCTGCCACCACGCGCGGATACGGTCGGGATCGCAGGTGGCGCGGGCTTCCCAGTCGGTGAAGCCGCGCGGGGGCGCCTTGTCGCCCACTGCGATGGGGAAGACGGGCCAGCCGCGGGCGGCGGTGGCCAGGGCGGCGGCGGTCATGTCGTGACGGTGTGGTGCGGTCATGCGGCGCTCACCTCGGCTGACGCGGCGGCGGTCAGCGCCCGTTCGAGGCAGACCTTATGGACAGGGCGCCGGTCGTCGTCGAGGAGGAAGCACGGGCGGTGGCAGAAGCGGCAGGGGCGGCGGCGTCCCCCGCCCCAGTGTTCGCGTTTCTTGTGCCAGTCCAGGGAGACAAGCCCCTGGTAGATGCGGTAGCCGCTGTTGGCGGTGGCTGTCATGCTGGCAGGTGCCCTTTCTCTGATGCCGGAGTGGGCGGGCGGCCTCGGCGTCGTGCTTGGCGGCTGTCGCCGAGGCCGCAAAGCCCTCCGAAGAGGGGGTCAGAACGGCGGTTTGCAGGCGGCTTCGTGCCGGAGCGTGTCCGCGACGTCGGCTTCGTAGAAGTTGCCGAGAAGGTAGGCGATCAACCCTTCCAGGCCGCCGGTCACGGCTTCGTCTGCCTCGGCGCGAAAGACGGCGTGCCAGTCCCGGCTGACCTCGTGGCCGTGGGAGCGTTCGTCTTGGATGCAGCCCTCGGCGATCTCGGCGGCGATCTGGTGCGGTAGGTCCCTGAGATCTCCCGCGGTGATGTCCAACTCGCCGGCGAGGGTCATCATCCGGTCGAGGGAGCCGTTCAGCCGCGCCTTGGCGAGGTTGCGAAGTTGAGGCCGAAGGGTGGTCAGCAGGGTGGCCAGGCGCGGGGAACGCCGGGCCAGGTGCGCGTTCATGGCAGCCTCGGCAGTGGCCGCAGTGCCGGTGAGACTGGCCAGGGCGATCAGGGCGGTGATGACGACGTCGCACAGTTCGCCGGCCAGGTCGTCGAGGGTGTGGGTGACGCCCTTTCGGGGGTTTTGGCCGGTGACGCCGATGTAGGCGGCGACGGCTTCGCCGTACTCTTCGCCGATCTTCATCAGGCGCATGGACAGCTCATGGTCGGTGCGCCCGTTGGTGCCGTCGAGCCAGGTGAGCGTGGCCGCGATGTGTGCCCACAAGGACGGGGCGGACCACGGTGTGGCGGTGTCGGCGGGTCGGTCGGTCAGGGTTTGCATGGCAGGTCCTCTGTCGTGAGGTGACGGGTTGACGGGGTGTTGACAGGGGGTGCGGGCCTCACGCGTCGGGGAAGTGGCGCGTCAGGCCCGCACTGCGGGGGCCGGTTTAGAACGGCGGCTCGTCGCCCTGGTAGGGGTTGGCGCTGGCCCATGGGTCATCGGCGGGCGCGCCGTTGCCGTGGCCGTTGCCGCCGGCGCGGGCGGCCTTTTGGGGTTTGGCGGTGGCGAAGCGCAGGCTGGGGCCGATCTCGTCTACGGTCATCTCGGTGATGGTGCGCTTGTCGCCGTCGCTGGTTTCATAGGTGCGCATGCGCAGCCGTCCGGAGGCGATGACGCGGGTGCCGCGGGTGAGGGATTCGGTGACGTGCTCGCCGAGGTCGCGCCACGCTGAGCAGCGCATGAACAGGACCTCGCCGTCCTTCCACTGCTCAACCTGCTTGTCGTAGGTGCGGGCGCTGGAGGCGATGGTGAAGCCGGCTACGGCGGTGCCGGTCTGGGTGTAGCGCAGTTCGGGGTCGCCGGTCAGGTTGCCGATGATGGTGATCGTGGTTTCGCCGGACATGGCGGTCTTCCTTCCACAGATTTGAAAGGTTCGGGTGGCGAGGGTGCGCAGGGTGCTGCCCGCGGTCGTCAGCGGACGTTGAACAGGCGGACGCCGGCGCGGAGCTTGTTGCCAGTGCCGGCGCAGTCGGGGCAGTAGCCGAAGGAGTGCGCGAACAGGCGGCTACGGCGTTCGCCGGTGCCGCGGCAGCGGCGGCAGTCGGTGTAGGGGTGGCGCTTGAGGTTGACCCGGTAGGCCAGAAGGAGGGCCAGCGCCAGCACTGCCAGAGCGGTCAGGCAGAACGCGATGGCGGCCAGCGTGTCGAGGATGGACAGACCGGTCATGACGGATCCTGCGGGGTGTAGGGCTCCGCGTAGCGGCGGCCGAGGCTGGTCAGGGTGAGGAGAGGGGTGGGGGCTTCGCCGGCGTTGTGGCGGGCGCACGGGTCGCAGTACAGGTCGCCGTAGGTGTTGCGCCAGATGCGGGCGCCGTGCGGCGGGGGTGTGTTACAGCGCCAGCAGGGGTCACAGCCGGCCGGGCCGGCGCTCGGCGGACCGTAGAGGAAGGTGAAGCCGCCGGTCTGCCAGCTCAGGTATTCACCTGGCGTGATGGCGATGTGGCCGTGTCGTTCGAGTTGGGTCACGGTGTCGTCGCTGGTGCCGGCGTCGCGCTGGAGGGCGGCCATGGGTAGGGGGCCGCGTGCGCGCAGGTGGCACAGGGCGAGGTGGGCGGCCTGTAGGACGGTGGCGGCGGTCTTACCGGCCGGGGTGAGGTGGATACGCAGCCGAGGATTGTCGGCGGTTTGCATGAGGACGGGGTAAGGCTGCTGTTCGGTGTGGAGCCGGCCGGTGATGTAGTGCGATTCGGCCAGCGCCACCACGTCGGCACGGTTGGCGCCGGTGCGCTGGCGCAGGTCCCGGATGCGGAAGCCGACGCGGGTGGCGGTGGTGCTGTGGGCGGCCAGGTAACGCAGGATGCGCCATTCGGCCGCGGTGAGCTTCAACGAGTTCACGGTCGTGTTCCCTTTCCGCTCAGGCCGTTACGGCGGGACGGAGAGGCGGATCGCTTTCGGCGGCGCTGCAGCGCTCGCAGAAGCGGAACCGCGAGCTGGGGTCGGCGATGCGGGGCCACCACTCACCCCACTGGTGGCTGTCGCGCTCGCAGGCGAGGCGAGCCGCGCAGCCAGGGCAGAGTTCAGGGGTGTTGGGGTCGCTCCAGTGCCAGTCCTTGAGCCAGTCGCGGAGCTGGTCGAGGGTGTCGGCGTGCAGGGTCTGGAATTCGTCGTCCACCTCGCCGCATCGGGTGCAGGTGACGACCAGGCAGGTTCGGGTGGTGATGCTCACGGCCGTGAGCTCCTTCCGGGTGTGCGGGCAGGCTCGCGCGCACGGCTGCGCGTGGGATGCATCCGCGAAAGTTTTTGATCTTGCTTGGAGGGGGCCACGAGGGGGAGCCACAGCTCAGATGAACGGGGCCACACGAGGGGCCACGGCGGGGGCCACGATGGGGCCACGATGGGGGGCCACGCATCGTGGCCCCCGCGTTGACCTGTAACTCCCTCCCCCAGCCCCCGCCCGTGGCCCCCGAAGAGGGGCCACGCGATCACGAGGGCCGGGGAAAGGGTGCTCAGCCGGGCGGCAACTCTCGCCGGGCGGGCGCGCGTCGAGGGCGCGGGGCCGGCTGGTTGTCGATCCGCTCAGCATGCACGCGCGTGGGGCGGTCGGCGGGTATGCGGCGGTCGGTGGCGTTGAGGTCGAACACGATGCGCCCACCGCCGCTGCGGTGACGCAGGCGGGTGGGATCTCCCGCGGTGAGGCTGGGGGCGGAGTCGATCAGCGCCAGCAGGAGCGAGATGACCTGTTCGACGTGTTCGGGGTCATCGCCCATGATGCGTACCTGGGGCATTCACCTTCCTAGGGGAGTTCGGGGCGGTGCTCCATGAGGTAGCGCTGCCGGTCGTCGTCGTAGGCGCCGATGACGCCGGCCTCAGACAGGCGCCTCATCTGCTTCTGGAACCAGGACCGGGAGATGTCGGTGGTCTCCCACAGCACCTTGAAGTCCCCGGTTCCGACGTCGCGGGCGCCGTCGTCCCACAGTTCATGCAGGCGGGCCATGAGCGCCGCGCCCCGCTCTTCCGGGGTCATCTTGGGCTCGGGCGGGGCGAACGTTAGCGGCGGTTCCCCCTCGGGGAAGTCGGTGATCTCGTCATCGATGCCAGCGGCCACCTCAGGGTCGGGGTCGTCGGTGGCCAGGTATTCGGTGGCGACGTTGCGCACCTCCTCATCGTCGTCTTCGTCGTCGGGCTCGGTGGTGTCGAGGGCGGGCAGCGGTGCGGGGTCAGCCAGCGCCGTGGCCGACAGCCGGGACAGGGCCGCGGTCATGGGATCGATCTGCTTGTGGATGGCGGGGAAGGCCGCGGCGTGCGCCCGCATCTGGGCGTTGGCCTGTTCGTCGTCGAACTCGCCGGCTGCGGTGATGCCCCAGGCGTAGGTGCGCATGGGCATGGTGATCCGCTCTTCGGGGATGGACGGGGCGTCCAGGTAGGCCATGCCGGGCTGCTTGTTGCTCCACAGCTCCGGCCGGCACCCGGCGTCTTCCTGGGCCTCGGACAGGCCGAAGGTGGCGTCGGCGGCGGAATCGACGCCGAAGCACATCTTGGCGAGCTGGCCGCGGGCGATGGTGGGCATCTGGGTCCAGTCGCTGCGCTGCAGGGAGAGGACGACGGTGCCGCCGGCGCTGCGGATGGCCTTGATCAGGGACAGGAACTGTTCCTGCTGCTTGTCGGTCAGGGCGTCGTAGATGTCGGGGAACTCCTCCAGCCACAGCACCCAGTAGGTGAGCCCGCACCCTTCGACCCACTTCTGTAGCCCCTTGCTGGCCAGCAGGTCGGTACGCGGTTTGATGTCGGCGTACATCTCGCCGAGAAGGGCGCGGGCGCCGTCCTTGGTGGTCTCTAGCCGGTGGAGGCCGGCCTTGAGCGGTCCCAGAGTCTGCTCACCCTTGGTGATGTCGATGGCGAACACGGCCACGTCGCGGCGGGTGACGACCTCGGCGAGGACGTTCCAGGCGCCGCCGATGGACTTGCCGGCGCCGGTCTTGCCCATGATCTGCACGTGGTGGCCGACGATGACGTATTCGACTTCGTCCAGGTCTTGCCACAGCCCCGGGCGGATCGGTGCGGCGATGCTGGCGCCGACGCGGGAGGGGCCGGGCCAGGCGATCGGGTGCTTCATCACCCGCGGATCGGAGATCGTCACGCTGGCTTTGCTGGCGTCGTCGGGGTCGATGGCGGTGGTGATCGATCCCGGGGGTAGGCCGATGCCGGATTCGACGTAGGGGACCTTCTTTTGCAGGTCATCGGCGATCTGCCGGCCCTCGGCGAGCTGGACTTCGCCGGTCACCTTGTGCGCGGTGGCCTGGATGGTGCGGGCCTGTACCGCGGGCATGCCGGCCTTTTCGGCGCCGCGCCCGAACAGGAAGGCCAGCGGGTCGGCGACCGCGGCGTTCATGTCGATCTGCTTGGCGCGGATGACGGTGCGGATGTTGAACGACAGCGCGAACGCCACCCCGCCGATCAGGATCAGCCGGCCGGTCACGGTGGTGGCGGGGCCGTTGATGGTGGCCGCGCATACCCACAGCCCGCCGGCGAGCGTGGTCAGCGTTGTGTGTGCCCGCCCGGTGAGGCTGCGGGCATGGGACTGCCGCCAGGTCAGCGCGGTCAGCACGAGCACGCACGTGATGATCAGGGCGGTGGTCCAGGCGATCGTTTGGGGGTCGTCACTGGCCAGGGTGAAGTGAAAGGCCGCGCCGAGGCCGAACAGCAGCAAGCCGATCAGCCAGGGCGGGAAGTACAGCAGCGCCTTGGACACCTCGCGCGTGGCCACCTGCTCCCAGGAAGAGGAGTCCGGGACCGCAGGCAGCACCGCGGGCGGCGGCGTTGCAGGTGTAGTGGTGCGGGGCATCTGGCGTCCTCATTCCTTCCAGTTGAACTCGGTGTGCCGCTTTTCGGGCTTGGCCGGCGGCAGCACCTCGATGAACTCCTTGCGGAACTGGGCGTGGAACTTCACCAGTTCCACGCCGGCGCCGCGCTGCAGTTCGGCGGCGCGCTTGAGCCTTTTGACTACACGGCGGGCGCGGCGGCGTACGTCCGGGGCGCCGAACACACTCAGCACCGGATGGCCCTTGAAGCTGCGGACCAGCACCGCGTACAGCTCATCGGCGCCGAGGGCGAACTCCTCGCCGAGGTCGCGGGCCAGGTTGCGGCCGACCTGCGCGTATCGGGTGATCGCCGAGGGGCCGCCCCACGGGATGGACGACAGTTCCGGGATGCGGTTGCGGCCGGGCTTGCCGGACGACGGGCTGGACGACGGGCTGGGCGCCGTGGCGCTGTAGCCGGCCGTGCGACCGGCAGGGTCGTCGCTTTGGAAGAAGATGCCGTTGTTGCTCACAGGTTCTCCTTTCGTGCGGTCTCCCGCACCACTTCGGCGAACTGATGCATCAGATAGACCAGGCGGCGCGTGCCGAGCATGGCGGCGACCAGTGCATCCAGAGCGCCGAGGATCAGCAGCGCGACCGTGGCCGCCCGGTGCAGAGCCGAGCGCAGCCACGGCCACGCGACCCAGGCCAGCAGCATCGGGACGACCAGCCAGCGCCAGGTGTTGAACGCGCCTCCGAGCAGCAGGCCGGCCAGCATCAGGGCAGCCACGGCCACGAGGGCGCGCCGCAACAGGCGCGCATACCAGGCCGCGGGGATGGTCGGGGGTGTGCGGGGCGGGGCGGCATCGGTGATCTCGTACACCGTGCGCGGCGTCTTGGTCATCGCCATCACCGCCCCCGCCGGGTCCGAGCCTGCGATCCGGACACGGCGCGCGTCGCGCGGGTGTGGGCGGTGTGGGCACGCACCGCGGGCTTGCCGGCCAGCCTGGCGGCGACCAGTGCCAGCCAGACCCGCAGTGGTGGACCGGCGAACAGGCCCGCGACGGCGCCAGCCAGCCACAGCGCCACCTCGCGGGGCCAGGGCGTCAGGTTGACCACGGCCAGCCCCGTGGCGACGGACAGCGCGGCCAGGGTGACCAGCGCGCCGATCAGGACTTCGGCGGTGGTGCGGCGGCGGCTCATGCCGTCACCCCCTTGGCGATCTCGTCTTTGAGCGCCGCGGCGGTCTTGGGGGCGCACCGCAACGTCGTGCGGATCTCTTCGGCGGTCGGGTGGGAACTGACGTCTCCCTGGCCGATCAGCAGGCGCAGGATCTGCCGGTGCTCATCGATCGATCGACGCGGCGCCGGGCCGGTGTCGCGCCGGGGCGGTTCGATCGATCGGCGTGAGGGTCGATCGATCGACTTCGGCCGATCATCGGTCGATCGACGTCCGGGAGGATCGACGCGCACGGCTTCGATCGACGCAGCGGGCGTCACCCGCGCAGGCGCGGGCACTGTCCGATCGACGGGAACGACGATCGGGATCGGTCGTCCGATCATCAGACCGCCGACCATGGACAGGCGGCCATCCTTGATCGCTTTGCGGTCCAGCCGGGCCTGACGCCGGATGATCCGGCGGGCGAGCCGGCGTTCCCGCCGGGGCGCCTCGGGGTCGATGCCATAGCGGTCGATCCACGCCGCATGCCAGGCATCATCGGCGCAGCAGGCCGGGCCGCGGGCGGCCAGGATGCTGGCAGCCTGCCAGGACAGGCGCGGGTAGCGCAGGCGTCGCCACAGCGTGGTGCGCAGCTCTGCCAGGGACCGGCCGGCATTGCGCTGGCGGCGCGCCATCACGGTCAGCTCCCACAGCCCGACTCCCAGCAGGGAGGCCAGGCCGCGCACGATGCCGACCTGCAGCCCATCCGCGCCGAACGCCTCGCCGGTGATGCCGTGCCAGACGTTCATCGCCGCGGCGGTCAACGCCAGCAGCCACGTCCAGACGCGTAGCTGGCCGGTCGGCTTGTCGGCTTCCAGCGCCTTGTGGGTCAGCCAGGCCAGATACCAGGCGCTGCCCTCCAGCGCGATCGGCACGGTCACCGCCAGCGCGCCGAGGCGCATGACGGCCTGGCCGAACTCCAGTTGGCCGTTCCAGGCGATGACGATCGGGGCGCCCATCGCGACCGCGCCGACCAGCAGCGGCGCGCGTTCGCTCACCGCGGCGGCCACGGCGGTGATGGCCTGCTGGCGTCTTTGGCGGCGTTCCTTGCGGCGCTTGTCGCGCTCGCTCCGGCGCTCCCGGCGCGCCTTGGCCTGAGCCTCCTGGCGCCGGGCACGGGCCTGGTCGGCCTGCTCAGCCTGTTGAGCCTGCAGCGCCAGCCGCTGCGCCTCGACACGGAGCATGGTTTCGGCGCGGGTGGCCTCGGCTTCGGCCAGCCGGGTTTCCGCGTCGGCGCCCGCCACGGTGCGGGCGGCTTTGGTGTCCCAGTAGGTGGTCACGTGATCACCGCCGCGTGAACGGAGTAGTGCAGTACGACGGACTTGCCGCGCAGGTGCTCGGGGATGCCCTCATTCAGTACCTGCGTCAGCAGGTCCTGGTGACGCATGCCAACGGGGACGGTCACGGCGTGGCTGCTGGTGGATATCTCCCCGTGGCGGCTCTGCACCGTGATGACAATGAACAGGGCGCGGGTGGCCTGCTTGGCGCCGGCGCCGTTGGCGGACGGGGCGTGTGTAGGGGTGTCGGTCGGGGCGGTCATGCGGCGCTCCTTTCGGCGCAGTCGTTGCAGATGCCGAGGTGACGGGCCAGCACGTAGCCCACGTCACGGGTGCAGTCGGGGCAGGTCCGGCGGGCGGCGTTGGCCTTGGCCAGGGCGGCGCGTTGCCGGGCGGTCGCCGTGCGCTTGGGCAGCGCGAAACGCACGTCGTAGAGGTAGGCGGCGCGCACACCTCCGCGGGCACGGTAGCGGCGCGAGCGCCACAGCACTTGTCCTTGTACGCTCTGCCCGCCAGGCCGAAGTCCGGCGGCGGTGAGCTGGCGCAGGGTCACCAGGTGCGGCGGTGCCATCCGCCAGGGCCAGGTCGGCAGGCCGTAGCGCTGGCCGGCGGGATCCCAGAATCGGGCGCGGATACGGGACATCAGGCCACCTCCGGCGAGTGTGTCGAGGCGTCGTGTTCGCCGGCGATGGCAGCGATTTCCTCGGCGGTCAGGCCGGCCCACACGCCGGTCTGGGGGCGCACGTCCAGGGCGTAGAACAGGCAGGAGGCCCACACCGGGCACTCCGCGCACACCTCGCGCGCCACCTGCTCACGCGCCGCACGCTCCTCGGCGCTCTCCTCGGCGAAGCTGTCGGGGCCGCTGTGCAGCTCGGGGTCGAACCCGCACGCCGCCTCTTCGGCCAGTTGGCGCGGCATATCCCCTGTGACTGCGGCCAGCAGGCTCAGCGCCGCGCGATCTCGCGCCAGCGCTCGCGCCCCTCGGGGAGGCGCGGTCAGGTCGTAGGTCATGATGGGTGGTGCTCCTTTACAAGGAGTCAAAGGGGGCGGCTCAGGTCTTGGCGGATCAGGGGCCGCCCCCGGGTGAAGTGGAATGGGTCAGCGCTGAATGACGGGCTTGTCCAAGTCGCGGTGGTGCAACGTGACCGACAGACCGTCTCGGCGCAGCCGGTCGGCCAGATGCTGAGCAAAGACCGGCGCGCGGTGCCGGCCGCCGGCGCAGCCATCGGCTACGGAGACCGGGCCGGCGCTCGGGCCGGACAGGAACGCGACCACCGCGTGGGCGGTGGCCTCCAACAGCGCGGCGATGCCGGGCGTGGCCAGCACCGTGGTACGCACTGGCTCATCATGCGCGGTCATGTAGCGCAGCTCGGGTGAGATGTGCGGGTCCTTGAAGTGGTGCCGCAGATCGATCGTCAGATGCGCGGCCGGCGGTTCGCCGTGCAGGTAGCCGAACGACACGATCTCCACCGAGGGGGCATGGCCAGGCCGCTCCATCATCGGCGGCCTCGCCGGCCGATGACTGGCATGGTCTTCGACAGCTCGCGGTCGTACGCCTCGCGGGTGCGCAGGTTCTCCTTGCCCCAATCGGGCTGCAGATAGCGGTGCGCGGCATCGCGGGTCAACTTGGACTGTGCTCGGTCGTAGGCCGGGTCACTAGGAGTCTGTGACATGCTGGATGTCTCCTTTGAGGAGCCGGCGGCGCGTTCTACTCTTGGCGGGGTTGGGCGCGCCATCACCGGCAGCGGTGCGGACGGACGTATTCCCTTCGTGGTTGGGGTGCGCCTGAGGCGCGTCGGTCGTGCCCGCCCGGGACTTGCACACCGGGTGTCTGCTGGTCGGGCTCAGACGAGGAAGGTCAAGCGCCGGCGTCTGCCTCGATGTAGACGCGCACACTCGACTGGTTTGGCACCGAAGGGCACAGGCCCCTAATGGCGGTGATGGAGAACGCCTCACGCAGGGTCAGGACGGCATCGGCGACCTCTGCAGGTGCGCCGACTAGGCGGATCGACAACATGAGCACTCCCTTGGGTTTGTCGGGCAGAGGAGAAGGGGCCGGGTCAGCAGTCCCAGCAGGGCCACGGGCCGCGGCCATACACGATGACCGTGCGCTCACGCAGCTCGGGGCGTCGTCGCCGCATGAGGGCGATCCATCTCGGGCAGTCGCCCACGTGTGATTCGCCGGGGCCGTAGAACTGGCTGGCCTTACGTCGCTTCATGGTGATCCCTTCGGCGCGAGGATTGGCGGTAGCGCCCTGGCGTGGAGTCGAACCCCGCCTACGACCATCAGGGCGGTTGAGGGGAAGAGTCGGCGGGCGGTGACTAACCGAGGTTGTTGGCGAAGGAGGCCAACGCATCGGCCACCGTCATCAGCCCGTTGAAGACGCTGGTAGCCATGTCGGCGGCCTTGTCCGGCTGTCGAACGACGAACACCAGAACAAGGCCGAGAAGCAGGTAGAGCAGGAAGCGGCGCAGTGGTCTGCGCTCGGAGTACACGGTGCATCTATCCCTTCGGGCGGCAGCGGTGAGAGAGCCGCGGCACATCGGGCACCAGGCCCTCTCACCGTTGGCGAAATAGGTGAACGTTGAAGTGGCGCAGGGGCTCGTTTGCCCTGCTAGGCCGCCTTTTCGCGGGAGGCGGTGACCCTTCGTCGTCACTGTTCAGTTCTCAAACGATCAGGTGCGACAGCCCTAGTGGTGCGCGGGTGCGCCGCCGTCCCAGCTACGGCGTAGAGCTGTGCAGGGTGCCACAACTGCCTTAAGGCAGTTCAACTGACTCAGGACAATAGAGCATGGCCCGGCTCACGTCAACCGACTGCCTTAAGGCAGTCGAGTACGCTTGCCGTGTGGAAAAGCGATCAGGTGAGGAAGGCCAGAAGATCCACGCGAGTCACAAGCTTGCGGCGATCATCCGGGCGGACATTGAGGCCGGACAGTGGCCGGCAGGTGCCCGCCTGCCCTCGTATCGGCAACTTGCAGAAAAGTACGAAGTGGCACAAAACACCGCGCAGGCGGCTGTGCGAATTCTCCAAGCTGAGGGCATGGTGACAATCCGCGCCGCTAGCGGGGCTTATGTCCTTGACCCGGCAGAGGCACCCCTGACGAGCACCTCTGATCAACTTCGGGCCGAACTGGCAGAGGTAAAACAGCAGATTAAGGACGCCCGAAAGATGCTGGTATCAGCCGAAGATGCTCTTGCCGGGCTTGTCGATCGACTTCACGCGAAATAGACGATCTCTGCAAGGAGCCATTTTAGGTATCCTCCCCTCTGATCCACCGACTTCGATTGGCCTCGCCTCAGGACCTACTTGTGCGCTGGTGCACTCCAGGTGATCCGTCGCGGCCTTGCACTCTCAAGTGAACGCGAACGAACTGACCGAAGCCATGCATTCGCTACGCACTGGCGCTGCACTCGTGATGCACTAGTAGTGCAGGCGCACGGGAAAGACACCGAGAAGTGCAGGTAGGGGCATGGTGGTTGTCGATCTTTGGACCGGGCGTAAGGCCGGCGCGCTCCGTACTGCGTGGCGCATGAGCATTGAGGCGTATGCGGATCATCTAGGGGTCGCTACCCGAACCGTCGCCAAATGGGATGCAGAGCCGGACATTGTTCCGGTGCCAGCAATGCAACAGGTGCTTGATACTGCACTTGAAACGGCACCAGATGCCGTAAAGGCACGGTTTGCTATACTGTTTGAGCGGCATACACAAGAACCAACCCGAGAACGCAAGCACGACTCTCGCGAGGTGGTAATGGTCGCGGCTAACGAGTCCGCGGAAGACGCAGCGCTGAGAGCTGCTCAATGTCCAACTGAAAGCATCTCCGACCTGCACGACCGAACGGTGTACGTAGCTCGCGCATACTCGTCTCGCCCTCCGATGGTCGCGTTCGTGGACGCCAGAGACGTAAGGGATCTGGCTCGAACCTTGGTCCAACGCACATTCCGTCCGTCTGACCTTGCAGACCTTTACGTCATACTTGGACAAACGAATGCGCTGATGGGCTCGATTGCATTCGACCTCGGCAACTGGCAGGCGGCAGCCACCCTTGCAAGGTCAGCTACAACGTACGCCGAGATTGCCGGGCATTCGTCGCTCCAAGCGTGGACGCTCGGACTCCAAGGCACTCTCGCGTTTTGGCGATGCGAACCAGAGCAATCGCTATCCTATTTGTCGCGGGGCCTGTCAATCGCTCCTCCCGGGGTTCCTCACTACCGCCTGCTTTATATCGCTAGCCGCGCTCATGCAGTTCAGGGTAATGAGCAGGCGGTTGGCGAGGTGCTTGCGCAAGCCCGGTCGGACTTTGAGGACCGCGCGCGGCGCCCAGACGAGCTAAATGACTCAATCAGGGGAGAGTTCACGTTCGACGATGCGCGGGCGGCTGCATGTGCCGCCGCCGCATGGCTCCATGTCGGAAACGGCGAGAAAGCAGCTTCCTACGCGGAGTCCGCTCTGAACGTCTACATGTCCCTTCCGGAGGAAAGGCGTCCATTCTCCCCAACGACGGGCGCAACATTAGACCTTGCTGCCGCACATCTGATTAGCGGGAATCGAGACGCCGCCGAAGAGAAATTGGAAGCAGCGCTCGCACTACCCCGGGAGCTACGCAATGCCTCCCTTGCCGGTAGGTTGGCTAAGGTTCAGGCAACCCTCGACAACGACGGGCAGCCTAAAGACCTCAAGTCCAAGGCGCTATCGTCTCGTATCAATGACTGGCTGAAAGAAACCGCCGCTAAACCCGACGTGGTTGACGAAGCCATCTAGTCCAGTGAAGCCAGAACGGCATTTTCCCGGACCCTGCTAATCCCTATCTCACTTGAGCGCTCATGCGCCGAAAGGCTACTTGTCGCCCTCAGCCATTCCCAGGTGTCGCGCACAGTGCTCATAAGTGGCCGGCATTCCAGACCACAGGAACGAGCATGGTCCGAAGAGACACGCCAAACACCTGCGTGCACGCGCCACAACGGCATCTCAGACCATTGACGCACTCCGGACGCTAGCAAGACATCGTCGGCCACCCAAACGAATTGCGCGTTCGATTGCGTGACCGACGCACAATAACTCAGCAGGCCGCCGAAGGTATCAAAATCAGTTGGCGCAGTTACGTTGAAGTTTCCTGATAGGTCACGTGCTACCGAATGGATGGCGAAGTTTGCAAGGTCACGGACATCTACAGGCTGAATGGTTCGCGAAGGATCTCCCGGAGCCAGAACGCGCCCCCCTTCCGAGACTCTTCTCAGCCACCATGGCAGTCTTCCGACGTATTCACGAGGCCCTAGCACCACACCAGGCCTAAGTACGGTGGTTCTCTCTTCACCAAACGTTAGTCGAGCGGCCAACTCACACCCGGACTTTTGATATCCGTACCTGGTTGGGCCATCTTCTACATCTTCCCCGAAGCTCTCATCTGCATCCGGCGGACACTCAAGAACGGTAGAGCTTTCTGTAAGAGGGCTAGCAGGCCAGTCGGCGTAGACGCTCACTGTTGACATGAAGACGTATCGCGTTGTCACAGGCTCCAGGGCTTGCGCCATCGCCAGTACATTCCGAGGAACATATCCCGACGTGTCAATAACTGCATCCCATGGCCCGGCCGAAGCCAGCTTTTCGATGTCCGCAGGATTGTCCCGGTTCCCGTTGATTGTCCGTGCGCCCTCAACTGACGGGCTGGTCAGCCCGCGATTGAACGCAGTCACATCCCAACCATACGAAAGAGCACTCTCCACGATGGCACGTCCAACAAAGGCGGTACCGCCAAGGACGAGAATTCTGGTCATGCTAGGAGCACCTTCCTGCACCTGGTCTTCGTTCGGGTTGTCTGTCAAAAGGTGGTCTTTAATCGACTCCGAGTCGTTGTCACTGTAGATCCTCGGCGGTGATCGCGTATCCTATCCGACCAGAACTGATCGCGCCTCCAAGTTTGGGTTGTACGCATTCCGCCAGAGCTGCACAGGCTTCCAATAAGCCAGCCGCAGCCAGCCAACCAGACTCCTCCGGAATGTCCCACTCATCTTTGATTAGCCTGAGCGTGGACGCCCAATGCTCTTCAGCCTCCTCGACGACAACAAGCGCCTCCACTAACTCCGGCTCATACCCGAACTCAAGAACTCTTGGAGTGAATACATCACGCAGCGTCCGCACGTGCGGTTTCAGGGGATGATATATGGATTCCGCCGACTGCTCATCCTGCAACTTCTTTCGTATTATCCCCGCCACCCGCTCATTAGGTGCGTAATGGATAGGAGGAGCTCCATCACCTTCACTCACCGTGCGGACCATATATCCCTCGTCCGAATCAAACAGTCCATCCTCATCGCTTATGATTATCTGCTCATCGTCATGGAGGTGCATCAGTGTATCCGTATTTTCGCTGACATACTTCGCAAATGAACGAAAACGGGATGCCAAATCTGTTGCAACCTCATCATCCTCATCGTCCACTGCAAGGTCCCTAGCGAACATAGCAGCGGATGCCATTAGCAAAAAGTGCATTTCATATAGATGAAACATAATTCCTCTCGTGAGATAGTTGCTGACTCGCTCCCATTTGCGCTTATTTTCGATTTCGATAAGTCGATCCACCAAGGCGAAACCGATTACTATACTCGTAGTGATTCCTGCCACTTCGGCGAGCAAGTTGCTCGAAAACTCCGAGCCATAGCTTCGATACCCGGCTATGAGTGCGACTGCCACCACGGCAACGAGAGACAAGTAGACTTTTGTCTTCCAAGACAGCCGTGCAACTCTCTTCCTCCACGCAGCATCTATAGCACGGTGGATCCATGGAACATCCGTAAGCCGCTGAAGACCTGCGGCCATTAACGGTTCAATGTTCGACACAGCATCGCGAAGTGCTTGAAATGATCTTTTCATCTTCCAGCCACCGTCGTCACCAATGCAAGCGCCGACGCGGAGGCACACTCTAGGTCGCGCCCCCGCGATCCTCGAACTTGCACATGTTCATTACATGGTGCACTCCGAAGGGGCTCCGATGCATGCTAAAGACTAGATCCCGAGGTGCCGCGATAGTTTGGGTGCACCCCGGCCCCAGAGGCGGAGAGTCGCGCACAAGCTTGATCCTTACCCAATACCTACCCAAACACCCAATGTCACCATTTCGTCGAGCATGATTCCGCAGGTCAGAGGCGCGATGCAGTCAAAACGATAGCCGCCCTCATAATCCGTGGGTCGTGGGTTCAAGTCCCACCCGCCCTACTCTTCAATACCGCGTTCGACCTGGGGTTTCTCGGTTCTCGCCGGCCTTCGATCACATTGTTGATCATGGTTGGTTGCTCGGTGGTTGCTCATCGGCGCGGGTTGTGTGATGCGGTAGATCATTTAGGGTGCCAACGTCACGTCAGACCGCGTGACGATCAAGAGAAGATCAAGTCAGAACACCTTCACGGCCCGCTCATCCAAGTCGCAGTTGGCGCATGGTCAAAGATCGGTTCCGGCACTTGCTTCATCCGCCACCCCTCGCTGCCCAGCAGATATTTGATCCGCGGGTTCCGGGTTCGAGCCTCGGCACCTAACCTTCATAACCCTGTGGGTGCCACGAACTCGGCTACCCTACGCGACCTGCGTGTATTCGTGGATCAGCCCGCCGAGGCGGTCACGCCGGATGACCTTGATATCGGCCTCGACCGGGTCGGGAAGGGCTCGCAGTGGAGCGGCCTGGCCCAGGGAGCGATGCGGGCGATGCTCATTGAAATGGGTCTCATAGGTAGCCAGCACGCGCCGTAAGTGGCGGGCGTTGACGATGAGGATCCGATCAAGGAGTTCTCGGCGCAAGCCGCCGATCCAGCGTTCGGCGAACGCGTTGGCCCGCGGAGCCCAAGGCGGCGTCTTGAGGATGCCGATGCCCTCGGCCGTGAAGACTTCGTCGAACATCGTGGTGAACTTCGTATCCCGATCGCGGATAAGGAACCTGAGCCCCTCCGCTCTGTTCCTCAGCTCGATCACCAGGTTCCTGGCCTGCTGCGCAACCCACGGGCCAGACGGGTGCTCAGTGACGCCGAGAACGTGCACCCGGCGGGTGCCGAGCTCCATGACGACCAGGCAATACAGGCGCTTTAGCAGCACGGTGTCGCAGTGGAAGAAATCGCACGCCAAGATCCCCGTAGCTTGAGCACGCAGGAACTCACTCCAGGTCGGCCCCACGCGTCGCGGCGCCGGGTCGATGCCCGCCTTCTTCAAGATGAGCCACACCGTGGAGGCTCCCACCCGGTAGCCCAGAGCCGTGAGTTCCCCGGCGATCCGCCGGTATCCCCACAGCGGATTCTCCCGGGCCAGACGAAGTACCAAGGCCCGGATGGAGGCGCGGATGGGAGGCCGACCATGGCTGCGGCGCTTGAAGGTCCACCGCCGCCGTACCAGATCGGCGTGCCAGCGCAGCAACGTACCCGGCGTCACGAACAACCGCCGACGACCGGCTGGAGACAGCAGCCGCGCCAGCGCGCTGATCACCGCCCGATCCGCCCACGACAGCCGGGGCCGTGCCACCCGCCGACGCAACACCGCGAGCTGATGACGCAAGACGAGGATCTCCGCGTCTTTCGACCTCTGCGAACGACCCAGCAGCACCACCCAACCCGCGAGATGCTGCAAACATCGGTTGTAGGTTCACAGGGTTTTGGTAAGTCCTCCGTCGATGACGAAGTCGGTGCCGGTGACGTTCCCCGCCCGGTCGCTGGACAGGAGTAATACCAGGTCGGCGATCTCGTGTGGATGAGTGAACCTGCTGGTCTCGGCTTGGGCGGCGGCCTGCTTGGCCACCGCTTCCGGGTCAGCCCCGCTTGCGCGGGCAACGGTCGCGGCGACGCCTTCGTCTCCGAGCCACAGGTCCGTGGTGACTGGGCCGGGACTGATGGTGTTGACGCGGATGCCGTGGGCCCCGACCTCTTTCGACAGGGCTTTGGAGAAGTTGGTGAGGGCGGCTTTGGCGGCGCTGTAGTCGATCACTCCTGGGTCAGGCAGGAATGCGTTGACCGAACTGATCGTGATGATGTTGCCGTGCCCGGCCGCGAGCATGGCCGGTAGCGCCGCGCGGGTGGTGCGTATCGCCGCCATCAGGTTGAGCGTCAGGCTGTGCTGCCATTGTTCGTCGGTGACGTTCAGGAAACCTGTCAGGCGCGGCGCGACCGCGCCGACGTTGTTGACCAGGATGTCGAGGCGTCCGTGGGCCAGCGCGGCGGCGACGAGCTGGGCCGGGCCCGTGGTGGTGGCGAGGTCGACCTCGATCGCCCGCACGCTTCCTTTCGCACCCAGTTCTTTCAGTTCAGGTGTGCTTCGGCGTGATCCGGCGACGACGTGGGCTCCCTCTTCGGCCAGGGCCTGGGTGATGGCGAGCCCGATTCCTTTGCTGGCGCCGGTCACCACCGCGACCTTGCCCTGCAGTTTCAAGTCCATGGCATCCCTTTCTGCGGCACAGTCCGCAGCGTTGACCGGTGGTGACGCTCAACGCTGCGGATGCTCTGGTTCGTCTAGAGGTGGTTCCTGGTGAGCCAGGTCAGGCAGGCGTTGGCGACCTCACGCCAGCCGTGGTCGATGGTCAGGGAGTGGCCGCGGTCGGGGAACTCCTGGAAGTCGGTGATCGCGGTGGAGTCCCGGTACTGCTTGAGGGTCGCCTTGGTGACGGTCTCGGGGACAGTGTGGTCCTTGCCGCCGGCGATCAGGAGCAGCGGCCCCCGGGCGTTGTTGCCGGTGTCGACCTTGGCGGGCGAATGGGGGGAGAAGTTGGCGGCGGCGGCCTCGAACAGCGGCTTGCCCGGCGCGGGGATGGTCCAGCGTTCGTACAGTTCGGCGGCCTCCTCAGCCGGGATGGCGTTGCCGAACGCGTAGGTGAACTGGTCGAGGGTGAGGGAGACGGCCCGGTGCTTGTTGGCCGGGTTCTTGAACACCGGCAGGGTCGAGCGCAGCGCCGACAGCGGCAGCGGCAGCACCCCCTTGATCTGTGCGGCGTCGATCGCGATCGCGGCTCTGGCCAGGTCCTGCCCGAGCAGCTTCTCGGCGATCATGCCGCCGAAGGAATGGCCGATCAGGATCGGCTTGACGTCCAGAGCGTTGATGATCTCCGTGTAGTGGGCGACGACGTCGTCGATGCCGTGGTCGGCGATGCTGTCGGGGTCCTTTCTGGACAGTTCGACGGTTTCGCTGTCGCCCGGCCAGCCGGGGGCCGTCGCGTCGTAGCCGGCGGTCGTGAACAGCTCGGTCCAGGAGGACCAGGAGGTGGCGTGTAGCCACAGGCCGTGGATGAAGATGACGGGAATGGTCGGTGCGGTCATCGGTTGCTCCTCAGGAACACGGCTGTCATGCCGGATGGGTGTGCTGGACGGCCTGGGTTGCGGTGGCGGCGGCGCGGATGTGGCCGGCCACGGCTGCCGGTTGCGACAGCGCGATCGCGTGTGACGCGTCGACCTCGATGGTGTCGGCCCCGGCGCGCTGGGCCATGAAACGCTGTGCGGCGGGATGGATCGCCTGGTCGGCGGTGGCGACGACGTACCAGGACGGCAGCGTCTTCCAGCTTGCGGCGGGAGAGCTCTCCTCGAACGCCACGGCCGCGATGGGGCGCTGCGCGGCGGCCGCCACCGAGGTGAGGCGCCGGGGCAGGTCGGCGGCGAACACCGCGGGAAACCGGTCGTCCTTGAGGTACAGCTCCACGGCCTCCTCTCCATCGCCCGTGCGGAAGACGGCCGGCCGCAGCGCCGGGCCCAGCAGGCTGTCGGGGAAGCGGCCCGTGACGTCCAGCACGCTCTCCCCTTCCTCCAGGGCGAAAGCGGTCACGTAGACCAGCCCGATCACGTTGCCCGGTTGGGCTCCCGTCCGGGTGATGACCACACCGCCGTAGGAGTGACCCACCAGCAGGACCGGACCGTCGATCGCGGCGACGACGCCGGCCAGGTAGGCCGCGTCGGTGGCCGGTCCGCGCAGCGGGTTGGCCACCGCGGTCACGGGGATCCCGGAAGCCTGGAGCTCGGCGATCACGCCCGCCCAGCTCGACGCGTCCGTGAAGGCGCCGTGAACCAGTACGACGGTCGGCGTGCTGCCGTTTCTGAAGGATCTCCCTGTGGTCATGGCCTCACCGTAGGAAGCTCCTTGCGCGCCTCGCGAGCGTCACATGACTGCGTCACCGAGCGTCACACGCGCAGGGCCGTGCTCAACGCCGAGCTCAACGCCGATCGTGAGGTGACCCCGAGCTTGGGGAAGATCCTGTAGAGGTGGGAGCTGACGGTTCGATGAGACAGATAGAGCTTCTCGCCGATCTCCCGGTTCGTCAGGCCGTCGGCCGCCATCTGGGCGATCTGGAGTTCCTGCGCGGTCAGCACGTCGCGCGCTTCACTGCTGCGCCTGCGGCTGCTCTCGCCGGAGGCCCGCAGCTCCTGGCGCGCTCGCTCGCTCCAGGGGATCACCCCCAAGGCGTCGAACGTCTCGCGAGCCGTACGCAAGGGCGCCCGCGACTCGGCCGTACGCCGCTGGCGCCGCAGCCATTCACCGTACGCCAGCTGCACCCGAGCCCGTACGAAGGGCCATCGCCGCAGGTCGGCCCCGAGCGCGGCATCGAAGAAGGGCTCTGCCGCCGCCTCATCGGCCAGGACGGCCCGGGCGTAGCGCAGGTCGGCGTGCAAGGACGGCGACGGCGTGGTGAGCGCCACCGCCTCCAGTTCCTCGATGATGCCGGCCACCGCGCGACCTTGACCGCTGTGCGCCGCGGCATCTGCGAGTTCGGCCAGGGAAAAGCAGCGCAGCGCCAGGTGGAAGGCCGGATCGGCGGGGTCGTGCATCCGTCGCAGATGGTCGAAGGCGTCGGCGTAACGTCCCTCGCCCAGTGCGGCGAGTCCACGCGCGAGCTGCACCGTGGCCAGCACGGGGCGGGCTCCGACGGGCAGGGCCACCTGCTCGGCCGCCATCGCGAGGCTCTCCACGCGATCCTGCTCGCCGCGCAGCGCGGCGAGCACCGCGCCCGAGGCCTGAGCGATGGCGTGCATCAGCGGCTGGGACGTCTCGTGCGCCAGACGGGCGGCCTCCTCGGCAGCGGGGATGGCCACGCTCAGGTCGGCCAGCCGGGCCGCGCTCCACGCCTGTGCCCCGAGGTCTCGTGTCAGGAGGCTGAGCCGGCCCTGCGCGCGCAGGGCCGGCAGCGACGCGGCGCAGAACTCCTCCGACAGGTCGAACGCCCCCACCATCAACGCCGAACTGCCGAGCAGGCGGGCCGCCGGCCGCCCGCCGGTCGGGTGGGCGGCCAGCTGGCGTAATCGCTCGATCACGAGCTTGCCACGCTCGATCGGAGCCGCGAACGCCAGGACCGTCAGCAGTCGTCCGTCCAGATCGTCGACGGGCAGGCCCTCGGCCACGGTGACGACGCGTTGCCGCGACCGCTCGTCAGCATGAGCCCAGAAACATCGCAGGGACGCACTGGACAGGAGTTTCAGCGCGAGATCGACGTCCCCCTGCGCCGCCATCGTCTCGGCGAGATCGGCCAGAGAGTGCGCTGCCGCGCTGTCGTCACGGATGCCGTCCTGGAAGCTCTCGCGGATCCACACGATACGGGCCTGCTGCTGGGCCGACAGCCGCGGCTGCTCGTCTTCGCCCAGCAGTCGCATGACGATGTCGCGCCGTCCTATCTCAGCCGCGTACTCGGCGGCTCGCACCAACCGTTCACACCAGTGAGCGGGATTCTCGCTGAGCCTGACCGCGTGCTCCAGGGCCGCGACGGCCAACAACAGGTCGCCCCGACGTCGCACGCTCTTGGCCGTGGTCTCCAGCTCGGCGGCGATGCTCTCATCCGGCCTGGGGGTGGATGCCGCGCGGTGCCAGAGGCGACGGTCCGGCCGGCCGGTGAGGACGTCGGCCAACGCGGCGTGCGCCGCGTGCCTCTGGGAGATGCTCGCTCCCTGGTAGATCGCCGAGCGCATGAGCGGGTGCCGGAACGACACCGCGGCTTCGTGCACGTCGATCAGCCGTACGGTGATCGCCGGCGACAGATCGTCTGCCGTGACGGGTGCGCCGGTGATCAGCGTGGTGGCATCGAGGACCTCGGAGAGAGCGGCGCTGTCGTTGAGCGCGGCCACCAGCAGCAAAGTCCGAGTGGTCGGCGGCAACCCCGACATGCGGGCGGTGAAGGCCTGTTCCAGGCGAGTGGTCAGCGGGAGCCACCCCGGCAGAGAGCCCTTCCCGTCCTGCGTTTCCGCGGCGATCCGCAGCTCGACGAGGGCCAAGGGATTTCCCGCCGCCTCCCGCAGCAACCGTGCGCGGACCGCCCGGGTCAGGCTGGGGCTGCAGGCGTCCAGCAAAGCGTTCGCGGCGGCGTCATCGAGCCGACCGAGGAGCAACTCCTGCAGCCCTGCCCCGTCAAGAGGACTCTGGAAACCCTCGCGGATCGCGGCCAGCAGCACGATCGGCTCGGAGTCCAGCCGCCGCGCGACGAACGCGAGCACGTCGGCGCTGGCACGGTCCAACCAGTGAACGTCCTCGACGAGGAGCAGGACGGGCGAGTGGGCGGCGGCCTCGCCCAAAAGGTTCAGCGCGGCCAGGGCGATGAGGAACGGGTCCGGCACCCGAGCATCGGTCAACCCGAACGCGGCTCCCAGCGCATCGCGCTGCGGAGCGGGCAGTTCCCTGACCTCGGCACGAAGCGGAAGCAACATCTGATGCAGACCGGCGAAGGGCATATGGGTCTCTGATTCCACACCGGCCACCCGCAGGATCCGCATGCCATGCGCGGCGGCGATCTCGGCCGTGTCCAGCAACAGGGCCGACTTCCCGACCCCCGGTTCGCCGCGCACCAGCATCGCACCGCCGCTCATACGAACGCCGTCCACGAACTCGCCGAGACGCCGCTTTTCGGACTCTCGCCCGAAAAGTACTTTTACTGACCGTTTTGCCTGCATATATGACCATGATTGTCTGTGTTGGAGGTTCCATCCAGCGAACTCGCTGTCACATCTGTTGACGGCTCCCTTCTGACCAGGCTGGTTTTGCGCGGTGGCGGCATCTGCCGCGCGGTCGGATATCGCGCCTTCTTCGGGAACGCGGGGCATGAGGATTCCGGCCTTTCAGGGGTGCGTTCAGCTCGGCGCGTACTCTGGGCGGCTCGCAGGGAGGGTTTCCCCGGTCGGGTCCGGCGGTCCCCGCGAGGCGGGCGTCGTCAGGCGGCGGCCTCGCGGATGAGGTCGGCGACAGCGGCGGGCTGGGAGATGTAGACGGCGTGACTGCTGATGACCTCGACGACCGTCGCTCCGGCGCGCTCGGCCATCCTGCGCTGAGTCGGCGGCGGAATCATCCGGTCCGCGGTCGCGACGAGGTACCAGCTCGGCTTGTACCGCCATGCCGGATCGGTGACCGGCCCGCCGACGGCGTCCGCGCCCCACGGAACCTGGGAGTCGGCCATGAACGCGGCCACCAGGTCGGGCAGGTCGGCGGCGAACGAGGCGGCGAACTCGTCGCGGTCGAGGAAATGAAAGCCCTCCTGGGAAGGGAGGATGGGCGGCGCCGGTGCGGCGATGAGGGTGCTGACCGATTCGCCCGCGTCAGGGGCGAACGCGGCGATGTACACCAGCGACGCGACATTGGGGTGGGTGCCGGCCTCGCTGATGACGCCCCCGCCGTAGGAGTGGCCGACCAGGACCGCTGGGCCGTCGAGGCCGTCCAGGACCCGGCGAGTCATCGCGGCGTCATCCTCAAGCGACAGCGTCGGGTTCTGCACGATGTGGACGCGGAGTCCATCCCTGGTCAGCTCGTCATAGACGCCCCGCCAGCCGGATCCGTCCACAAAGCCACCGTGCACGAGCACGACGTTCCTGATAGCGGTCATGGACGCTCCTGCCCTCGACGGACAGGCGCGCCGCCTGTCCTGGTGCCCTCCATCCAAGTCGCGCGCGCGTGGCCCGGCCACGCAGGACAGCACGCAGAAGTACCGTGGAAACAGTCAGGGAGCGGCGGTCGCGAGGTTGCGGCAGCGGCTGCTCGCCTCGGCGTCGCCGATGGCCTCGTACACCTCGGACGCCCGCGCATAGGCACGGCGGCTCTCCGCGGTCTGGTCCTCCTCGGCCAGCAAGACCGCCAGTGTCTCCAGGGAGCGAGCCTGCGGCACGGGCAACTGGACCTGCTCCATGAGGCTGATCGCCTCGGTGAGGTTGACGATCGCCTCGGCCCGTTGGCCGAGCAGTCCCAGGCAATCACCGACGCGGGCCAGAGCGATCGGTCGGATGATCGCCGCGACGCTCGGGGTCATGCCCGAACGGTCGTCGTTCACCAGGGTCAGCAAGTCGAGGTACTGCTCCAGCGCCTTGCCGTGGCGTCCGGTATCGCGCAGGCAGGTACCGAGGGCGCCGAGGGAGTGGCCGTAGCGATCGATGTCGCCGTTGGCCTTGTGTATCTCCGCCGCCCGGGTTTGCGCCACGATGGCCTCGTCGAGCCGCCCGAGCCGCCGCAGCGCGCCCCCAGCATGGTGGTGGGCCAGGGCGATCTGTGTCGTGGCACCGCTGCGGGTGGCCAGGTCCCTCGCCTGGGCCGTGTAGCGCAGGGTGGTCTCCGGATCGTCTCGCGACAGAAGGTAAACCCAGGACAGCATGTTCAGCTGTACGGCCTGCCGGGCCGGGTCGCCCAGGGCGGCGGCGGCCTCGGCGCCAAGGCTGAAGACCTCATGCCAGTACGGCGCGTGCATCCATCGGTCGGAGAACCAGTCCATCGACTCGGCGCAGTCGACGACGGCGGCGAACTGGCCGATGCTGGTCCCGAGGCGCAACGCGCCCACCCAGTTGTCCACATTCGCGCGCAGCCAGTGGTCGGCCGCCTGCTGGGAGGACAGCTCGGCGGAATCGGGGTCGGCCTGGTGCGGCTCGCCGTACCCAGGCTCGAACCATCGCCCTGCGGTCGTGGCCGTCCGCAGCAGCCACGCCGTCATGGCTATGGTGAACGCGTCGCGTTCTGCCGCGGACTCCTCCTGGTGAAGCCGATCACGGGCGAACAGCCGGACCAGGTCGTGGAAACGATAGCGTCCCGACGTGCTGTCCTGCAGCAGACCGAGATCGACGAGTTCGTCGAGAGCGTCCCATGCCTCTTCGATCGAGGTACCGCCCGCCACGGCGGCCAGAGCGGCGTCGAAGCTGCGGCCCGGCACCAGGGCGAGGCGGCGGAAGAGCCGCTTGGTCTCGATGGCCAGCTGCTCGTAGGACAACCCGAACGCAGTGGCGATCTTGAGATCGCCGGCGCTGAGCTGGTCCAGACGGCGCTCCTCGTTCGCCAGCCGGGCGGCCAGGTCGGCCGCGTTCCAGCCGGGCCGACTGACCAACCGATTTCCGGCGATCCTGAGTGCGAGGGGCAGACCACCGCACAGCTGCGCGAGCTGCTCCAGAGCCGCCCCCTTCTCCGAGGCCCCGCGGTCCTTGAGGATTCCCGTCAGCAGCTCGGTGGCCTCCAGCGGCGGCAACGGCCCGAGGGCGAGCCTGCGTACCCCTTCCAGGCCCGCCAGCAGGCGGCGGCTGGTCACCAGGGCTCTGCCCGCGCCGCCGCCCGGCAGTAGCGGCCGGATCTGCTCCTCGGAGGCGGCGTTGTCGAGCACGATCAGCGCGCGCCGATCACGCAGCAGTGACCGGTACAAGGACGCGCGCCCGGCCTCGTCGCCCGGGATCTGCTGATCGGCGATGCCGAGCGCGCGAAGCAGCATGCCCAGGGCGTCGTCCGCAGGCAGAGGTTGCGGAGACATACCGAACAGGTCGAGGAAGAACACCCCATGGGGAAAGTCCGGCCGCAGGGCGTGGGCGGCGCGAACGGTCAACGTGGTCTTGCCCAGCCCGGCAGAACCGGTGATGAGCCCCACCCCCGCGGCGCCCGGCGCGTCAGCGGCGCGCAAGAGCTCGCTCGTCCAGGCCAGTCCGGCGGCTCGACCGGTGAAGTCGTCGACGGAGCGCGGCAGCTCGCACAGCCCGGTCGGGCGGGCCCAGTGATCGCGAAGGCGGCCCTCTCGCGCCAACTCGATGAGCTGTTTACGGCCGGCGTCGGCCAGACCCAGGGCGTCGGCCAGCGCGATGACGTTCCGATGCTGGGGACCCTTGCTGCGTCCGCGTTCCATGTCCGACAGCGTCCGGGCGCTGACCCCTGAGGCCTCGGCGAGCTGCTCCAGCGTCAGCCGCGCCGCGCGCCGATGGCGACGCAGCTCCTCCGCGAAGGTGGGTGTGATGATCGGATGCCCCTTCTCCGCGATTCAGTGACTCTCGCTCAGAGCTTACGGCGAAGCTCAGCGGCGGCGACCTAGGGTGCCCCGCAGAGCGTCGACCATACGGACTCGGCTCGCAGTCACGTAGCGCTCGGTGACGCAGTCAGGTGACGCTCGCCCGGCAAGCAGGCCGGTTTCTACGGTTTGCGCCATGAACACAGCGGTGCCGGGCCTCCCGGCGACCCCCCTACGACGCCTCGGCGTCATCATTCCCATCGCGATCATCGGCATGCTCACCTCCATCGCCCCAGCCGTCTCTGCTCAGGCCGCAGCGGCGCCCATCACCACCATCGCCTCCGAGACCCCAGCGAAGACTGGCCATGAGCCGCGCATTCCCGCAGGTTTCCGCGAGCAGAAAGATCAGGTCGGCGACGTCGCGATCAACTACGTGCGCGGCGGACAGGGGCCGACACTGGTCCTGCTGCACGGATACCCGCAAACCTGGTACACCTGGCGGGACGTCCTGCCCGAACTCGCCAAGCACTACACGGTCATCGCACCGGACCTACGTGGAGCGGGCAAAAGCGATGCACCCGCCAGCGGCTACGACAAGAAGACCCTCGCCGCCGATCTGCACGGGTTGCTGACCAAGCTCGGCCTCAACCGGCACGTCAGGCTCGTGGGGCACGACATCGGCACGATGGTCGCCTACGCCTACGCCGCCGCCCACCCGCGCGACATCACCAAGCTGGTCCTCAGCGAGGCGCCCATCCCCGACAAGACCCTCTACTCCTTCCCCGCCCTCACCTCCAAAGGACCGGGCTTTTGGAACTTCGGCTACTTCAGCCTCACCAACGGTCTGCCCGAGCGCATGGTGAACGGCAGGGAACAGCAGTGGGTGGAGGGCTTCATCGACTCCCTCGAAGTCAAGAAGAACGGCGTCAGCGACAAACAGGTCCAGGAGTACGCCCGCTACCTGCGCGATGACGCCCATCTGCGCGCGAGTTTCGAATGGTTCCGCTCCCTTCACAAGGACGTCGCCGACAACAGCGCATACCGAAAGAAGAAGCTCACCATGCCCGTGCTCGCCATCGGCGCCCGTGGCAGCCTCGGCGACTTCGTCCCCACCCAAGTCCGCCGGTACGCCAGCCATGTGACCGGGGTCGTCATCGAGAACTCCGGTCACTGGATCTTCGAGGAACAGCCCGGGCAGCTCACCCGCACCCTCCTGCGCTTCCTCAAGAAGGACTGACCCCATGCACAAGGAACGAAGCGGCCTCTTCTGGTTCCTCGGCGGCCGGGCCCAGATCCTGGTGCCGGGCACGGCGACCGGCGGCGCGCTGAGCGTGATGGAGTTCACCGATCCCAAGGGCCACGCGCCGCCCCTGCACGTTCACGACGCGGAGGACGAGATCTGGATCGTGCTCGACGGTGAGATCACCTTCTTCGTCGGGGACGACCGTCACGACCTGCACGCCGGCGCCATCGCGCATGGCCCCCGCGGCGTCCCGCACAGCTACCTGGTCCGCTCGTCGGACGCCCGCATGGTCGTCGCCTTCGGCCCCGCCGGCATCGAGGACTGGTTCGCCGCCAACAGCTCGCCCATCTCCGACGTGAACGACGTACCGGCCGCCTTTGACATCGAAGCCATCGTCGCCTCGGCCACGGCGCACCACCTGCGCGTAGTAGGTCCTCCGCCGGCTCACCTCTGACAAGGAGCTCCACCATGTCCCCACAGACCTCCCCGCTCTCCCGGCCGGGGATCCGGATCCTGCTGCCCCTGATGCTGGCCGTCCTGTCCATCATGGTCACGGCTCTCGCCTCGCCGTCCGCCGCCTCCACTACGGCGGGCCGTACGGCCAAGCCCACCGTGGTGCTGGTGCACGGCGCGTTCGCCGACGCCTCGAGCTGGAACAAGGTCGTCGCCCGGCTCCAAGGGGCCGGCTACCCGGTGATCGCCCCCGCCAACCCCCTGCGCGACCTGGCAGGCGATGCGGCCTACCTGTCGAGCATCGTCTCCAGCATCGACGGACCGGTCATCCTGGTCGGCCACTCCTACGGCGGAGCAGTCATCTCCAACGCCGCCACCGGCCACCCCAACGTTAAGGCGCTGGTCTTCATCGCCGCGTTCGCACCCGAGGAGGCCGAGTCAGCGCTCGACCTGACCGGCAAGTTCCCCGGCAGCCAACTGCCCACCAGCCTGATCACCCGCCAGTACCCGCTGCCCGGCGGCGGCACCGGCACCGACGCCTACGTCGACCCCGCCAAATTCCGCGCCGCCTTCGCCGCCGACCTGCCCGCCCGCGACACCGCCCTGATGGCCGCCACCCAGCGCCCGGCCGCGCTGGCCGCCCTCGGCTCCCCGAGCGGAGCGCCCGCCTGGAAGACCACCCCCTCCTGGTACCTGGTCGCCGGCGCCGACCAGGCCATCCCACCCGCAGCCCAGCGGTTCATGGCCAAGCGCACCGGCGCGCACACCAGTGAAGTCAGGGATGCCTCACACGTGATCATGATCTCGCGGCCTGACACCACCACCGCTGTCATCACAGCGGCAGCCCGCGCCATCAGCTGATCCCACACGACACCCATCGGTCCGGAACTGCGGCAGGCGCGATCCCCGCGCCTGCCGCGGTTCCGGCCCTGGCCGCCCCAGCGCTCACCGCGGACTCGGCCGGATCGTGACTGTCGAGGGTCGTTCCAGCCGATTTGTCCGGCAAGCCCCGAGGACGCTGTCTGAGTGCCAGGCTGGACCATTCGTGTTGCAGTAGCCGGCGCGGGCATGGTGCGTTGTACGACGGGCTCAACCACGGCCGCCTCAACATCGCGCGGGTGCGCATGGCCCTGGCTGCTTTGCCGCTGCCGCGGGCCGCCGACGGACGGCTCGTCCTGGCGGTCGAAGCGGAACCTGGCTTCAACTCGTCCGTGAGGCCCCACCCTCCGTGCTCGCACAAGCCCTCGGTATTCATCCGATCACGGCCATGCGGTATGCCAAGCTCGCAGGCGCGGACTTCCTCAGCTATCCCCGGCCGGGCGATTCATCGTTGACGCTGATGGATAGCCAGAGTCACCAACTGAAACGCCTTTGCATGATGGCCGGGCGAGCTGTGATCATGCCGCTCATGAGCTGCACCTTCTGCCGCATCGTCGCCGGCACCGAGCCCTCGCAGACCATCCACGAGGACGAGCACGCCATCGCCTTCCTCAACCTCGCCCAGGCCACCAGGGGTCACACACTGGTCGTCCCGAGAACGCACCACCGGGATCTGGGGGAGATCCCAGCAGAGACGGCGGCACACGTGATGCGGGCCGCGGTCGAGGTGTCCCGGCAAGTCGCCGGCGCGCTCGGGGCTCCTGGCGTGAACCTCTGGCACGCCAGCGGCGAGACGGCCTGGCAGAGCGTCTTCCACTTCCACCTCCACGTGGTGCCCCGCTTCGAGTCCACCGACCTCACGCCACCGTGGACGGAGGAGGTCGAGCACCCGGTCGAGTCCCTCAAGGGACTGGCTGAGGAGATAAGGACCTGGCGCTGGGATGAACAGTCCACCCAGACGATTTCATCGTCGATGGATAGCTAGGGCTGCCAGTTGCGACCTGCGGAAACGCTCGATCCAGCGTTATCGCGCCGCAGGGCGCCTGACTCATCCCCGAACGCCCGGACCGAAACCGACCCTCTACAGGTGACACCGTCGCGCACTGTGAGCTGCGGCGACGCCGCTCGTTTGGGCCGTGTGGCGCGATTCTTACCGGCAGGCCGTTACTGGCTGATCCCCTTGGGACGACTGCCTGAAGAGCTATTTCACGGCGCGCGATTGCCCTGCTACCTGGGTCAACTCCGCTCGGGTGTACTTGGTGACAGCTTCCTTAACGACAGGCCATGAACCGCTCGATTGATGGGATGTCCCCGATGCTTCTGGGAACACCCGGAGACTTGGGGACGACTACGTGGAAGGCTCGCCGTCCGATGCCTGCGCCCGGTCGACATCCTTCGAGGCAGGGCCTGGAGGCATGCTGGTGATGGCGTCGATGTCGCGCACGCGCAGGGAGATGAGAAAGCCGATCAGCGCGAGCGCGGTGGTGACGAGGAAGATGTCGTGGTAGGCGGCGAAGAGCGCTTCCTGCCTGCCGGCGAGATCGGCGGCGCGGGCACCGAGGTCGGCGAGCCTGGAGTCGGTTCGCGCGGTGAGCAAGGTGGCGACCGCGGCGACGCCGGCGGCGCTGGCGACCTGACGGGTGGTGGAGAATACCGACGAGGCTCGGGCGATCGCCCTGGGGGTGATCGTGGCGAAGGTGGCGGCCTGCAGGGAGATGACGGTGAGTGCCATGCCCGCGCCCATGGCGAACAGCGCCAGCCTGACTGCCCACAGGGTAGTGCCGAGTCCGACCATGATCAGCATTGCCTGGGCGGCGGCGATGATGCCGAATCCTGTTGCGAGCAGGCGGCGAGGGCCGACCTTCGGGTAGAGGCGGCCGGCCAACGGGAGGAAGGCCATCATGCCCAGTGCCTGGAACATCGTGACGAGGCCGGAGCCGGTCGCGTCGACGCCCATCTGATATTGCAGCAGCAGTGGCACCAAGAACAACGCGCCCATCAGCGCTCCTGACGCCGGAAGCATCAGCAGGTTGCCGGTCCGAAACAGCCGGTCCTTCAGCAGGCGCAGGTCGATCATCGGCTCGCTGCGGGCCAACTCGATCGTGGCGAACACTGCCGCCAGCGCGAGCCCGGCGCCCAGCTGCACGAGCACCGGGGCGGCGCCCCACCCCTCTCGAGCGCCACCGTCGAGGCCGAGCAGCAGCAGCGCGAGCGCGGCACCGCCGGACAGGAACCCGGCGATGTCGAAGCGGCCAGGACGATCCGCGCGTTCCTCGCGAAGGGCCACCATCGCGAAGAGCAGACCGAGCAGGCCGATCGGCACTTTGAGGAAGAAGATCCATCGCCAGCTGACGTTGTCGACCATCCATCCGCCAAGCACCGGGCCGAAGGCCGGGGCGATGGTGGTTGGTATGGACAGCACCGCCGACGCCTTTGCCCGCTCGGCCGGCGGGAAGGCGCGGAACAGCATCGCAGTGCCGACCGGGGTCAGCAGCCCGCCGCCGACGCCTTGGACGACCCTGGCCACGATCAGCTCGCCGAGCGATCCGGCGATCCCGCCCCAGGCCGAGGCGGCGGTGAAGACCGCGAGCGCGAACAGGAAGGTGCGCTTGGTGCCGAACCGGTCGGCGACCCACCCGGAGGCGGGGATGAACACCGCCATGCTGACCAGATAGCCGGTGACCAGCCACTGCAGCGTCTCGGTCCCGACGCCGAAGTGCTGGCCGAGTGCGGGCAATGCGGTGTTCAGCACAGTCATGTCGAGGATCTCCATGAACAGCCCAAACACGAACGCGGTGGCGACCAGCCACTTGTATGGCACCCGTCTCACCACGGTGCGGCTCCTGCCCATCCGCCCATCGAGCTCCTGAGACCAGCCGACAGGGTCGAACAATCAAGGGGCGCAGAGGTCTGGTGCTGTGCGGTGCAGGGACGCGGTCGCCGCATCGGGTGCAACCTCGCCCGATGCCAGCGGTAAAGGAAAGTCATGGTCATGCCCGCGGTCAGATCGTGCAGGTGCCGGCCACGCCGGCTGGATTGGGTGTGGTGTCGCCAGTTTCGGCATCCCCGGCCACAGCCTCGTCGCGGGCGCGTTCGAGCGCGTCGAGCAGCGCGGGTATCTCCTGGACGCCCTGGATCGCGTGGCGGCCGTTGACGACGATGGTGGGTACAGAGCTGACTCCGCGTGCGTGCGCGGCCGCGATCTCCGCCGTGACTTCGCGTACGCCTGTGGATCCGGCCAGCATGTCCAAGACGTGCCGGCGGTCCAGGCCCGCGGCGGCCGCTGCGTCGGCGAGCACGGCGTGGTCGGTGATGTCCCGGCCGTGGGTGAAGTAGGCGGCGAACAGCTGCTCCAGCACCCCCGCCTGTTTCCCTTCGGCCTCGGCCAGCCGTAGCACCCGGTGGACGTCGAGGGTGTTACCGATCAGTGCATGATCGAAGTTCATTTCGATCCCCTCACGCGCCGCCATCCGCGGGGTGCGTTCAAGGACCGTGCCGACCTGCAACCCCAGCTTCTGACCGAGGTGCTGGCGGGCCGGGGCGCCCGTGGCCGGGGCGCCCGGATCGAGCTGGAACGGCCGGTAGACGATCCGGACACCGTCCGTTCCCCGGAAGTTGCGCAACGCCCGCTCCAGTCGGCGCTTTCCGATGTAGCACCACGGGCAGACGATGTCGGCGTAGACCTCGATCGTCATCGTGTCGTTTCGGGTGGAGCTGGTCATGAAGTCCTCACTCAGGAGCGTGGGTGATCAGAACCCGATGGGTTCGCGGACGAGGACCACGGTGCCTCGGTCGGGGAACATCTCGCGGTCGATGATGAGGATCTTGGAGAGCAGAGCCGGCGTGCCGTAGGCCTGGCGGGCGCGGACGTCCTCGCGCGGGTAGGCGTAGGCCTCGATGCGGCGCAGCGCCGTGTCGAGGTCGGGCACGATCTTCTGAGAACCGACGACCCAGAAGGCCCGGCCCGCGCCGAAGCTGTAGGGACCGAGCTGACTGCCGCTACCTGAGGCGGTCAGCAGCCGCCCGTCCTCGGTCACCGCGTGCACGCTCCCGACCACGACGTCGGGGGCGGAGCCGACGGCACGCATCTCATCGAATCGCCCCTCTTCGCGCAGCCGCATGAGCTTGGGGCGCACGGCGTCGAACCGGCCGGAAGCATTGATGTCATCGTCCAGGCCCGATAGGCGGAGCGTTTCGCTGGAGACGGTGAGGACGCTCCGATCGCCGGGCAGCAGCCGGTTGACGACGGCACGTGCGTCGGCTGCGGTGTCGACGATCTCGACGGCGTGGCCCTTCTCCCGCAGGGCGGCCGCGGTCCGCTGGAGCTGCTCCTCCGTGGCGGGCCGTTCGAAACGGGTGTCGATGGGGAGACCGGCCTCGGTCATGGCGTGAGTGGTCATCACAATGCTCTTTCTTGTTTCGGGGTGGGTTGAGTCGGTACAGCTGCGCCCTGTCGCGGAGGCGTCGGGCGGTGCCGGTCATGTTTCAGCCGGCCAGCCCGAGGCCGAGTGCGGTCGCGCTGAGAATCAGCAGGACCAGCGACGGCAGGGTGTGCTTGGCGGTGTCGCGGGCCTTGATATGAGAGGCGACGGCGCCGGCCATGAGGAGCGCCAGTCCGGTTGCGGCCGCGACCCCAAGGACTTCGATCCACAGTCCGGCGATCAGCCCTACGGCTCCGAGGATCTCCAGCGCGCCGATGACGCGCATGAGCCCGGCTGACACCCCGAGCCTGCCGAGCTGGGCTGCCATGTCGTCCTTACCGGAGAGCTTCGGGAAGCCGGCTCCGGCGAAGGCGAGAGCCAGCAGGAGGGATAGGACGGCGGTGGCGATGGACATGGACGCAAGCTCCTCGCGTAGAACGTTCAATACTTCACTGACTGAAATATGTTCTACCAGAAGTTATCGCAGCCGACGCCAGGGGGTCGGCTTGCGGTGCCGAAAGACGAGCTGCGCGATGCGAGCCAGGGCGCAGAGCAGCTGCGGTCGCTAGGTAGCGGTGACGTGGAGAGGGAGGCGAACGGTCGCCCGAAAATCAGCGCCGTGGGCGAGGGCCGGCTGCCGATTGAGCCAGACGGAGCAGCGACAGCAGGCGGCCGATGGATCGCAGATCGTTGAGGTCGGTCACGTCCCCGGCGGACTGCGTCGCGGTGTCTGGGGTAGCTGCTGCCGGGACTGGTACGGCCGGTGCCTGTTGTAGTGGATCAGGTAGTCGTGGAGCACGAGGGCTGGGTGGCGTTCGCTGAGGATCAGGATCCGGTCCAGGAGTTCACGGCGCGCCGGTGACCCGCTCGCAGATGGCGTTCATCCTCGGCGTCCACCACGACGTCACACGCGGTGATCGCGTGGGCTTGAGCGGACAGGAACTGCCGCCGGCTCAGCCCGGCCCGGCGCCGGATCGATACCCGCCGAATGAGGATCTCCCACACCGTAGAGGCCGCGATCGCGTAACCCAGGCGGGCCGACTCGCCCTGGATCCGCCGACGTGCCCCCGGGCCGGGTTCTCCCGCGCCATCCGAACAACCAGTGCCGGGCTAAAGATCAAGGTAGGACAAGCACATCGTGCGGATCGACGGGCACCGCGCACGATCATCGCGCTCTTGCCCTTCGTGCTTCTGGCCACCTCCAATACCGACGTGGCCTGCGACGTATCGCCACGCGAATCCTCGACTGGGCTCGTACCGAGGCGGACAGGACGAAAGCGATCAAGGCGCTGGAGTACAAGTGCGAGGTGCTGTGGACGCTGCTCAACGCCGTCGACCGGGCATACACATGAGCTGGAAGCCCGCGCTGGCTCCCGCGGCCCGGCTGCGTCACTGCGACATCCGGCAGGCGGAGCTCCTGATCGTGCCCGAGCGGATCGTGGTGCTGAACGACACGGCGGCGGCCATCGTGCGGCTGTGCGACGGCACCCGCACGGCTACCGAGATCTCGCGACACTTCCCCCACGCCGGCCCCGACGACGTCACCGACTTCCTCGACGACCTCCGAGGCCAGGGGTGGCTGCGATGAACGCGACCGTGCCACCGCCCTGGGCCATGCTCGCCGAGGTCGCGCACGGGTGCCCACTGCGCTGCCCGTACTGCTCCAACCCCGCCGAGCCGGTCCGCAGGTCTGCCGAGCTGGACACCGCGGACTGGAGCCGGGTGATGAAGCAGGCGGCTGCGCTCGGCGTGGTCCATGCGCGCATCTCCGGCGGCAAGCCGCTTGTCAGACGCGACCTCGCCGAGATTGTCGCCGCAGCGGAAAGGATCTATTGCCAGCTCGTCACCAGCGGCGTCGGGCTGACCGCCGCCCGACTGGCCGAACTGGCCGCGGCCGGGATCGACAGCGTGCAGCTCTCCGTCCAGGCGCATACGGCGGCCGCGTCGGACCGGATCGCCGAACGCGCGTCGTTCGCGGCCAAGGAACGGGCCGCCGCCGTGGTGAAGGACGCGGGCCTGTCACTGGGCCTCAACGTCGTGCTGCACCGGCACAACCTCGACACGTTCCACGAGATCATCGAGCTCGGCATCGCCTGGGGCGCGGCCAGGATCGAACTGGCCAACACCCAGTTCTACGGCTGGGGCCTGGTCAACCGGCGAGCCCTGATACCCAGCCGCGCATGGGCGGCTGGGGAGCCATTTCGCTGACCGTGGCGCCGGACGGCCGGGCGCTGCCCTGCCCGGCGGGCGTACGGCCTGCCGCTCGACCTGCCCAGCGTGCGCGACCACCAGCTGGAGTGGATCTGGTCCGAGTCGCCTGCCTTCAACGCCTACCGCGGCACGGACTGGATGCCCGAGCCGTGCCGTGGCTGCCCACGCAAGACCGAGGACTTCGGCGGGTGCCGTTGCCAGGCGTTCGCGCTGACCGGTGACGCCGGCCGTACCGACCCGGCCTGTGCCCTCTCCCCCGACGACGGCCTCATCACCGAGCTGACCAGGAAGAACGACGCGGAGTTCGTCTACCGCTCGATCTCGCACCGGCACGCCGCCACCTAAGGTTCGACACGAGCTCCTCCAGCCGGGCCACGGCCTGCGTGCCAAAGGTGTAGCCGATCCACCGGTCCACCCGCACGTAGGCCAGTCGCTCGGCGGCGGGCAGCCACGCCATCCGGCGGACGCTCTCATGCAGATGGGACAGCGGTATGAACTGCGCTGCGATGGCCGGATCCGCAGGGACAGGCGAGCAACGAAACTCGCCGCCCGATGGACAGCGGTGACCGTGATGCAAGTGACCCAGGGGCGGCAGGTGTGCTCCATGCGCGGCAGGAGCGTGTCTGGGTATCGACCTGGCATGATGCCGGCCTTCCTTCGCCGTCCCACTCTCGGGTAAGGACTTGCTTTACCCCTTGTGCTTGGAACACACAAGAGGCATGAGATAGTTCAATAACTGAAACAGTGAGGGCGGCGGGGGAAGTCGTGGCGGAACTACACATCGATTGGCCAGACCCCGAGGGCCAGGAGATCGTGGAACGCCTATTCGCTGCGGATGCGGCTCTGCGGGCACACTTTGAGGAGACTGCCGCCGCAGTCGGCGTGACCGTGCCGCAGGCTCACACACTGCTTCAGCTTGGGCAACCTCAGCGTATGGGCCAGATAGCCGGCCAACTGCACTGCGAACCCTCCCACGTCACCGGGATCGCAGATGCTCTCGAGCAGTACGGTTTCCTGCGGCGAGAACCCGACCCGGATGACCGAAGGGCCAAGCGACTCGTTCTCACCGCGTCGGGGCAGGACCTTCGGGGCCGTCTCCTAGCCCGTCTGTTCGAGAGAGCGCCGATCATCTCGGTGCTCAACGTCGACCAGCGGACCGCCCTGCTGTCGCTGCTCCGTCTGGCTCAATCGGCAGCCGACCCCAGCTCCCGGCGCTGACTTTCGGGCGACAGTTCGCCTCCTTCTCTAGGCCAGAAGGGTCGATCCACGATCCGACCGACCCGATCGGCAAGCTGCTGCTTACCGCATTGGCGATGGTCCCGGAATCCGAGGCGGACCTGGCCCGGATGGGAACGCGCGAGGGCATGAAGATCGCCAAGGCCAAAGGGCGGTTGGGCGGCAAGAAACCGAAGCTGGACCCCAGGTAGGAAGAGCATCTGGTGGCGCTGCACAAGGCAGGCGAGCACACCAGAGCCGAGCTGGCCGAACTGTTCGGGTTGACCCGCTCAACGGTGCACCGGGCAGTCGAGCGAGCGATCACCGGGTCAGATCCATCACCGACTGACCGAAACAGTTCCGCCTGACCGTCATGCGCGACCGGGGGGCGGACATCGAGCGATCAACGCCGATCCCGCCGTCCCGTTGTGACTGCCTCAGCGGGGCAGGACGGGACGGCGGCGGGGCAGGAGGCCAGCGTGCTGGAGCTGGTCGCGAGCGGCGGCGATGGCTTCGGGGGTGGTGGCGAACACCCGGCCCGCCTGGTCGAGATGGGCGATGACGCCAAGGGCGTGCAGGGGCTGATGATGGCCGTCACGGATGCCGGAGACGTCGGCGACCTCCGACAGCTCCAGCAGGAAACGGTGTGCGGCGGCGAAGAACAGCGGCCCGTCCAGCCGGTAGGCGACGATGTGCTCGGCGAGCAGGGCGTGCTCGTCTTCGGTGTGGTCGCCGGGCAGGTCGTGGGCGAGCGGCATCTCATCGAGGCGGACGTTACGGGCGACGGCGCGAAGTGCCAGCGCCCCGGCCACGGCCACGGCCAGGCCGACGATGACGGCCTGGACCAGGTCGAGCGCCAGCGTCGCGATCGCGGTCAGGACCAGGACCACGGCGTCGCCGCGGGTTGCCGGATACGCTCCGTGGGCTTCGTCACTCGCCCCAGCGGGCTGCCGGGTGCGCGGTATCCGAGCTGGTCGGCGGCCTGACCGGCTCCTCACCGCGGAGGGTGCGCGCCCGCAGCATCCTGCGGATGGCGACGGTATCGGCTGTGGATACGCTGACTGAGCGTGCCACATCCGGCCTCGGTGTTCTTCGTGCGCGCGTTGATCAGTAGGCCGTTGCGGCCCTTCGTCACCCTCTCTACCTGCACGTCCGCCGGATGGGGAAACAAGAAGGAAAGAAGGTCGAGGCGGGAGCTCTCGCCACCCGCCGGAATGTGCCTTCATGCCCGGCCAGTGACGAAATCGCGACTCTGACCACGCATCGTCACGTCTTCACGATCTTTGTGCAGAGCCAGAAGTTCGTGTCCGTCCGCACCTGGGCACCCGCATCGACTGTGACCGCAGCCCGGTCGCCGTGGGTGCTGGATAGCCGAGTCTCCGCGCCGGCCAGATCAGCGCAGGGGAATGTCGGTGTGGTCGCCGGTCGGCCGCGGGCCGTGGATGCGTCGTTGGTCTGCGGAGATGGGGACGTCGTTGATGCTGGCCTCTCGGCGGCTCATGTAGCCATGGGCGTCGAACTCCCACTGTTCGTTGCCGTAGCTGCGCCACCATTGGCCGGTCGCATCGTGCCATTCGTATTGGAACCGGACGGCGATGCGGTTGTCGCTGAATGCCCACAGCTGCTTGCGCAGGGCGTAGTCGAGTTCACGCTGCCACTTGTCGGCGAGGAACGCCTCGATCTGTTCGCGGCCGGCGAGGAAGGTCGACCGGTTGCGCCAGGTGCTGTCGGGCGTATAGGCGGCGGCGACGCGTCGGGGGTCGCAACTGTTCCAGGCGTCTTCGGCGGCCTGCACCTTGATCCGGGCGGTGTCGGCGGTGAAGGGCGGCAGCGGATGGCGTGGGGATTCGGCGTCGCGGTGGTCGGTGCTCATGTCGGGCTCCCTGTGGTATCGGTCGGGCTTGCTGGTCAGAATCTGTGCTCGGGTAGCTGCTGGCGAAGAGCTGCGTTTTCGGCGCGTAGCCGGGTGAGTTCCTCACGTACGGGTTCAAGGGCGTAAGCGAGTTCGTGTTCGGTCCAGCGCGGGGGATGATGTGTTGGGGGCGGTTCCACTCGTAGCTGTGCACGTCGACGGTGATGACCCGTTCCACTGCGCCCCGCTGCTCGGGCACGGTCACGCTTTCGAGCAGGTCGGCCGGTGTGCCGTCGCGGACGTCGACCACCTGGGTGGTGATGTAGGCGGCCCCATCGGCGCCGAGCAGCGCGTCAGTCGACCATCCGCTGGATGGCAGTGTGGTTGCGTAACGCTGTTGTGCGGCAGCGGCTGAAGCGGTGGTCAGCTTCTGCGGGTACCGGTGCGGCATCAGGATTCCTTGCATCGTCGCAGGTGTGAGTCGCGCGACGGGTTGCCCAGGCGGGCGGGTGCCACCCGCCCGCCCCGGCGGTCGTGCGGGGGTCAGTGCAGGGTGCGGCCGAGGAAGTCGCGGATCAGTCCGGCGATCTCGTCGCCGTGGGTCTCGAGGGCGAAGTGACCGGCGTCGAGCAGGTGGAGTTCCGCGTCAGGCAGGTCGCGGGTGAAGGCGCGGGCGCCGTCGGCGCCGAAAATCTCGTCATGTTCGCCCCAGGTGATCAGGGTGGGTGGCTGGTAGGTGCGGAAGTACTCCTGGAAGGCGGGGTAGGCGTCCAGGTTGAACTGGTAGTCGAAGAACAGCTGCAGCTGAACGTCTTTGTTGCCGGGCCGATCCAGCAGGGCTTGGTCGAGAGTCCAGGTGTCGGGGGTGAGCCGGTCGAGCCGGTCAGCGGGCACGCCGTGGGTGTATTGCCACCGGGTCGCCTCGGGTTCCAGCAGCTTGCGGACGTCCGGCTCGTTCGCGGCGCGGTCTTTGGCGTGGGCGAACAATACGTCCCAGAAGGCAGTGAAGCCTTCGGTGTAGGCGTTACCCGACTGCACGATCAGTGCGGCGACCCGCTGCGGTTGGCGGGAGGCGATCCGCAACCCGATCGGGGCGCCGTAGTCCTGGATGTAGAGCGCGAAGCGGTCCAGGCCGAGCTGGTCGAGCAGGCCCAGGGTGATGGCGGTGAGGTTGTCGAAGGAGTAGTCGAAGTCGGTGACGGCCGGGGCGTCGGAGTGGCCGAAGCCGATGTGGTCGGGGGCGATGAGGTGGTACCGGTCGGCGAGGTCGACGATCAGGCGGCGGAACATGTGCGAGGACGTGGGGAATCCGTGCAGCAGTACCAGGGTCGGCGCCACGGGGTCACCGGCTTCCCGGTAGAAGACGGTGCGGCCGTCGACGGTGGCGGTGCGATGAGACACGACGCGCCTGCCGACGGCGGTTCCGGGGGCGGTGTTGCTCATGACGTTCTCCTTCTTAGAGATGGTGGACAGCGGCCGGTTGGCCGTTGTCGCGGATCAGGCGATGACAGGCGAGGTCGGAGTCGGTTCGGTGGGTGAGACTGGTGGCAGCGGGTCGCGGTCCTCGGCGAGGCGCCACAGGAGCAGGCTGCTCACCGCCATGACGGCCGCAGCGACGACGAAGTACGGCCGGTACGTGCCGGTCAGTGAGCGGGTCAGGCCGCCGGCGAGGACCCCGACGCCGGCGCAGGTCTGGTGGAGCAGCCACACGAAGCCCATCAGCCGACCCAGCGAGGCCTGCGCCCGGCCGACGGACAGCACCGCGACGGTCAGCGGGATGACCGGGAACGATGCGAGTCCGAACAGCACAGCGAAGCCGAACAACTGGCTCGCGCCGGTGCAGAACGCCGCGAGCAACAGTGAGACCCCGCGGACTACGTGCAGCGCCAGCAGCAATCTGTCCCGGCCGAACCGGTTGACCAGCCGGCCGGTGATGATCATCATCACTGCGCTGGCTGCTGCCGCCACGGCCAGCACCTGCCCGCCTGTGGACACGCCGCCGCCGAGGTCAGCGGCGTAGCGGGGCAGGTGCAGCACCACGAAGTACAGGCTGAGCGCGTGCATTCCGAACGACGCCACCGCGAGCCGGCGACGGCGCGTCAGCACCGCCGGCGGCAGGACCGCCTCGTCGGCAGCGAGGCCGGCTGCCGAGTCACGGTCTGCCCCATCGAGGACCTGGGCCAGCTCGGCCGGGTTGTTGCGCAGCAACAGGGCCGCGGCGGGTACGGCGGTCAGCGCAACCACCATGCCGAGCACCAGATAGGCGGTTGACGTGCCGTATCCGGCGATCAACCAGCCCGCTGACGGCAGCACCAGCAATTGCCCCAGATTGATGCCCGCAGTGGTCCTGGCCAACATCCGTGTGCGGTCGCGGACGTACCAACGCGACACGAGCACCGAGTTGGCCAACGTCGCCGCGCCGGCGAACCCCGCTCCACCCAGCAGTGGGTACACCAGCAGGAACTGCCACAACTGCTCGACGCCCGCCAGCAACAGATAGCACGCCACCAGCAGACTCAGCCCCGCAGCCAGAACGAGGCGGGGGCCGACGCGATCGACCAACACACCCACGACCGGCTGCAACAGACCACTCACGGCCGTGTTTGCGGCTGCCGCCATGCTCAGCGCGCCCACGCCCCAGCCGTACCGGGCCGACAGCGGCGCCAGGAACAACCCGGCGGCGAAGTTCAGACCGAACGCCGCCGTCATCACCAGCATTGTCACCGCCACGATCCGCGGACCGGCAAACCGACGGGCCGAAGACGGCGTGCGCGACATCCCAAACTCCTCTAACCGTTGTACTGCCTTTGAACGGTAAGAAATTAGAGTCCCCGTGCCTTACCTGTCAAACCATGGACGGAGGTAAGATTGATAAATGATGCAGCGGCCACTGGTCGGCGAGCCCCTCGCCCTCGACCTCGTGAACACGCAATGGGTGGACCGCGGCCACAGCTTCGACCTGTTCGACGAACCCGGCGGCGTGTCCGCCTGGCTGGCCGAGCACCAGCTGCCCGGCACGGTTGACCTGGGCGAAACTCCCCTGCGGCAGGCCCGCGCGGCGCTACGCGGCGTTCTTGAAAGCCGCGGCGAGCGCTCCGAGGAGGAGCTCAACGCCGTCCTCGCCCGCGGCGCGGTGCATCACACCCTGCGCCGCGGCACGCCCCACGAAGCAGTCCACGCCGAGGACGGATGGCTACCGGCCTGGCAGGCGGCCAACAACTACCTCGAACTGCTACGCCAGCAACCGTCACGAATCCGTCGCTGCGCCCATCCCGCCTGCGTCCTGTACTTCTATGACACCTCACGCAACGGCACCCGACGCTGGTGCTCCATGGACGGCTGCGGCAGCCGCACCAAAGCCGCCCGCCACTACCATCGCAACCGGACGGCCACACCGTAGGCTCGCCAACCCGGCTTCAGAGAAACGCCGACTCGTCGACGCCCGATAACGCGCATCAGGGTCAGGGACGGCCGACTACGTCCGCACCGAACACAACTCCTGGCTGAAAGAGCGGGTTGGCTATGAACGCGGGAACGAGCACCAGTTCGTCACGGGTTTGAGCACCACCGACTGATCGTTGGGGTGCGCCGTGGTCACGAGTTTGGGCACCTCTTCTGGATCTTGCTGTGGCTGGCGTGGGCTCGTAGGGTCGTCTCACGATGATTGATGAAGGTGACCCGAAAGACGTCGTTGAGATCTTGCGGTCCTTCGAGCTGGGGCAGGTCTGCAGGGGCGTGGTGAGCTCTATCAAGCCGTTCGGCGTGTTCGTGGCTCTGGGCGGCGTCGATGGCATGGTGAACATGGCCGAACTGGCCTGGCGGCGGTTCGATGATCCGTCTGAGGTCGTCGAGGTCGGCCAGGAGATCGTGGTCATGGTCCTTGATGTCGATCTCGTGCGTGAGCGCATGTCGTTGTCGTTGAAGGCGCTGCAGGACGACCCTCTGGTCGAGCTGGCTCGAACGCGCCTGGGCGCGGTGTTGAGAGCGCCTGTGACCAAGGTGATCCCGTTCGGGGTGTTCGTCGAGATCGGCGATGGGATCGAAGGTCTGGTCCATATCTCGGAGTTCCCCACTGGTGAGCTGCCTTCCGAGGGCCACGAATTGCTGGTCCGGATCGCTGATATCAACCTGGGGTGTCACCGGGCCCGCCTTGAGCTCGCCTGATGGTCAGGCTTCGGTCCGGTCCATGTGAGCCTGTCGGTGTCCGGATGTACATGTCGGATGGGATGTCGGAGTTTAGGGGTAGCTGTCGGGGCTGGTGGTGCAAAATCCAGTCTTGTGAGTGCTGATGGCGCGGCGGCCCGAGCATTGCCGAGGCTGGCTCGGCGCCGCGCGTACACCTCGCCGGGCCGCCCGCACAGCGTGAGGGTGAAGTTCAGCGCCGAGGAGCTCAAGGAAGTAACCGCAGCCGCGGCGGCGGCTGAGTTGGCGGTCGCCGCGTACGTGGGGGACACGGTGCTGCGCGACGCCGTTCCCGGCCGACTCCGACTACCTTGCCACCGCCACCAGCCCTGCTCCCTGGCCAGTCCGGACCGCTCCCCGCCAGACACGTCGTCCCCGCCCGAGCCTTGGCCGCGAGCGCAGGATTGGCTGAGGCAGCTGGCGCTTCCCGTTTGACCTGAGGCGGCCCCAGCTGAGGTGAGGCATCCGGGTGGGTAGTCCCGCGTACTTGAGGCATGCAGAATGCCTGGCATGGATCTACGACCGGCGCTGCTTCCCCCGCCCGTCTCCCAGGAGCGCCAGGAGCAGTTAGGGAGGGAGATCGACCGGATCGCGGAACTCATAGAAACCGGCAGGCTGATGGAGGCACGCGAGGCCGTTGCCGCGTTCAACATGCAGACTGGACACACCTACGAGCCGTCGGATTTCGCCGCGTACCGGGAGTCGCAGGATCTGGACGAACTCGCCCGGGATGCCGCCCGCCCGGAGCGGCCCAAGGTATCGGATATCACCCGGGAAGAACTCGCCGAAATTGTCCGAAGAATCATGGAAGCCGACCCGGACTCCGACTACTACCTGCGCCTGCTAAAGGCCAATGTGCTCCATCCCCGCGTCAGTAATCTGATCTTCTGGCCGCCGGAAGAACTACAGGACGCCACAGCCGAGGCGATTGTTGAAGCCGCCCTCCGCTATCGCCCCATCGCGCTGTGAGCGCGGGCCAGGAGCCTGGAACGGATCAGTCTGGGAACGGACGGCAGAAACCGACAAGTTAGTCCGGACGACCATGAGCCCCCGTCCGGACTAACTTGTCGAGTCGCAGGTCACGCCGGATCCCTCCGAAACAGGTGATCTAGTCGGTGTTGGGCGAGGGGCATGAGGCTGCGTCGAAAGCTCGGTCCGCCACGGTGGCTCGGACGGATAGCAGCATCGCCTCCCGAGAGGCTGCGCTGCGCGAAAGGCCCAGGCCTTGCTTACGGCGGTCGCGCGTCTGGCACGACCGCCGTGTGCGGTCACGGGGCGGCCGCTCGACGAATCCGATATGCCGCCTGGCGGCACTTGTTTGAGCAGTACCGCCGGGGTCGGCCCCCGTTGCCCCGAGATGCGAAATCCTGCTCGCCGCAGTGAGCGCACGAAATGATGTTGGATTTCCAGAGCTCATAGATGCGCCTGTCCCTGGCCGTAAGGCGAGGCTTCCGGGTCACGTCGATAAGGCCGACCGCAGCACCGTTGTGGTCGTACGCCCTGAGGAGCGCGCTGCGGTCGGGGTGGCGCAGTTTGCTCATGGCTTTCTGTTCGATCTGCTTGATACGCTCGCGCGTGACTCCGTATGCCTTGCCGATCTCATCCAACGTCTTCGGTTCTCCGTCGGTGAGGCCGAACCGCAAAATGATGACGCCCTGTTCCCTGGGGCTGAGGGTATCGAGCACCTCGAGAAGAATGCTGCTTTCGTCGAAAGCGCGGTTGCCGACGGGGTCGGTCGTCGCGCGGCGTCGCCGAGCCATTGAGCCTGTCGGGTAGCCGGGAGGAATCGCACCTCCCGGCTCCCACAGATCCGTACGTGAAGTTGGGTAGGCCGCCAGCGAGGTGACTGACACCAGGTCCTTTTCCGACGGCCCCCCACCGAACCGGACGTGCGACGTTAATCGCATCCGGCTCTC
>NZ_JBSFNK010000052.1:0-64254 GCF_053587055.1 Nonomuraea sp. NPDC003707
TCACTTTATGTCGCAGACGATTCGCCCTACGTCACGATTTCGCCCGATATCGACTCCATGCAGCAGGCGCAGGGATCAGTTTGTACACGGGCACTCAGCCGGTGAAAGCCGCGCTGTGGATGTCCACGGGGTTGGCGGGGTCGCCGGTGGTCACGCCGTACACGCTCGTGAAGGACGTCGCGCCGAGCGAGACCAGGCCGGTGTAGTCCCCGATCAGGCGTCCCACGCTCGTCGCCGGAACCTTCCGCCCGTCGAAGGGCCCCTCGATGTGCTGCTCGCGCCACGACCCGGGCTGCGTGCAGTCGCTGGTGCAGGTGACAGCCCACACGTCGGTGGGCAGGGTCGCGGGGTCGGAGGTGTTGTTGCGGAAGTCGTAGTAGGTGATGGCCACGGTGCCCGTCCGGGACGCGGCGACGACCGGTACCGCGGCGGAGCCGGTGGGCGTCTTGTCCACGCGGACCGGGCTGGACCAGGTTTTCCCGCTGTCCGTCGACCGCGAGTAGGCCACGTGGAAGGTGCCGTCGGATTCCTGGCTCTGCCAGACGGCGTTCACCGTCTTGGTGCCCGGCTGGGCGGCCAGCAGCGGCAGGGAGGCGTTGCGGATGGGGTCACCCGAGTTGTCCGGGTCCGGGATGCGGGGGCCCACCGCGAGCGGGGCCGGAACGTTCAGCGTCGGCGCCGACCAGGTCTTGCCGCCGTCGGTCGAGCGGATGACCTGGGTCGCGCCCTCGGTGTCCGTCTCGTGGTGCATGCCGATCAGCAGCGTCCCATCCGCGAGCGGCACCAGCTGGGTGCCGATGACGCCGCTGTTGTTGGGCACGTCGTAGACCTTGCTCGTGGTCCAGGTGCGCCCGTCGTCGGTCGACTTCGCCAGGTAGATCGGCTGCACCCAGCCCGCGTCCGTGCTGTCGATGCGGTCCCACACCGCGTAGACCACGCCCGGGTGGTACGGGTCCGCGGTCACCGTCGGGCGATCGTTGAAGAAGCGCGGGTTGTCGTCCCGCTGCAGGGTGACCGGCGCGTCCCACTTCTTGCCGCCGTCGGCGGAGCGGGACACCAGGATGGCGGTCACGTCGCCGGCGCGGGACAGCGAGAACGACGCGGCCACCGCCGCGCCCGACGGCGTGACCGTGACCCAGTTGTCGGTCGTGACGTCGTAGTCTCCGCCGTTGGCGGCCGTGCCGCCGTTGCAGCGGGAGAAGGCCGGCAGGTTCTCGGAGCGCTTCCAGGTCTTGCCGTAGTCGTCCGAGACGGCGGTGACCGCGCCGTTGCTGCCGTACCGGTTCCAGCGGTCCTGCTGGAACACGGTGACGAGGTGCCACGGCCGGTTCGGGTCCCTGGCCAGCATGGGCAGGACTTCGGCGTTGGGGTTCAGGGTGTAGCCGTCGGCCGGGGGAAGTCCGCAGTCTGCCGGCAGCGGGCTGATGCCCGAGACCGGCCGTACGACGGCAGGCCCGGAAGGTGTAGCACCCTCGGCGGCGGCGGGCTGCGCGACGGCGCAGGCGAACAGGAGGGCCACTGCGGGCAATAATGCCCTGGAGCGTCTGATCACGAGCGTTCCTCATCTTTGTTGATGAAGCATCTATGGGGAGCGTCGCCGCCTCGTCCGGGGGGTATGGCGTCCCCGGCGAAAGCGGCAAACGACGCAGGGCAGATTACTGCTTCATGATCAGTTTCGTGAGCGCTGGTCACTGTTCGGCCAAGCAGCCGTGCAGGCGGCTGAAGCCGAAGCCCGGGCGGGGAAGTTCCGGCCGGCTGACTCGCCGCTGGCGTTGTCGAGGAGTGGGGCGGCCAGTCGGTCAGGCGGCCGAGCCGGCGCGGTCGCGGCGTTGGAGGGCGTCGTCGGCGCGGGCGCCGGACAGGATGGCGTCGAGCAACCCGGGATAGCGGGTGTCCAGATCCTCGCGCCGCAGGACGAGCAGGTTCTCCCGTCCTGAGGGTTGCTGCCAGATGACGCCGCTGTCCCGCAGTACCCGCCAGTGATGGGTCATGGTCGACTTCGCGGTGATCCCCAAGGTGTTCAGGACGCTGGTGCAGTTGTGCTCGCCGCCGGCGTCGAGTACGCGTACGACGGCCAGGCGCACACCGTTGCCCAGCGCCGACAGCACGTCTTCGATCCGGATCTGGTCGCGGTCGGGATGACGGAAAGCCATGGTTGCACTGTACCGCGATTGTCGAACAGTCGTCTTTCGGTCTGGCATAGTACTACTGTACGTAAATCGGCGTACGATCGTTTCGTGTGCGGGCTTCCGCATTCCCGCCACCGGTCCCTCCGAAGGGCGTTCCATGTCCACACCATCCACGCTGCCCGCAACCTCCGCGGGCGACGCCAAGCCGCGACTCGGCTGGACCCTGGCGCTACTCGCCCTGGCCCAGCTCATCTACGCGCTCGACCTCAACATCGTGTTCGTCGCGCTTCCCCAGATCGGCACCGACCTGGGCTTCCCCGGCCAGACCCAGCAGCTTGTGGTCAGCGCGTACGTGGTCTTCGCCGGTGGCTTCCTGCTGCTCGGCGGGCGGGCGGCCGACCTGCTCGGCCGCCGCCGCATATTCGTGCTCGCCCTGGCTCTCTACGCCGTCTCCTCGCTGGCGGGCGGGCTTGCCGACGGCCCCGGCATCATCATCATCGCCCGCGCCGTCCAGGGCATCGGCGGCGCGCTGCTGCTGCCCTCCACGCTGGCGCTGCTCAACAGCCTGTTCGCCGAAGGTCCGCAACGTAACCGCGCCCTGGCGGTCTGGGGCGGCGCGGGCGCCAGCGGACTGACCATCGGCGCACTGCTCGGCGGCCTGCTCACCCAGAACTTCGGCTGGCCATCCGTCTTCTTCGTCAACGTCCCCCTGGCCGGGCTGGTCGCGCTGGCCGCCCTGGCCGTCATCCCGCGCGACCCTGCCAGACGGGAGCGGCGCAAGTTCGACATGCCGGGAGCGATGAGCGTCACCGCCGGATCGACCCTGCTGGTCTTCGCCCTGGTCGAAGGGCCCGAACAGGGCTGGAGCAGCCCTCTGGTGATCGCCGCCTTCGTGCTGGCCGCCGTACTACTGGGGATCTTCGCGCTGGTCGAAGCCCGCAGCGCCGACCCGCTCATGCCCTTCCGGCTCTTCCGCAACCGCAGCCTGACCGTCGGCATGCTGGTCACCTTCATCTACATGGCCACCTTCGGCGTCCTGCCGTACTTCCTCACCGTGCTGCTGCAGAGCATCCATGGCTACAGCGCCCTGCAGACAGGGCTGGCCTTCCTCATCCCCTCACTGGCCATCGCCGCCGGCACCCAACTCGGCGAACGCCTGGCCACCCGAATCGGCACCCGCGCCACCCTGCTGATCGGCTTCGCCATCGGCGTGGTCGGCACCGCCGTCCTGGCCCTCGGCTTCGACGCCGAGGCCGGGTACGGACTGCTGGTGCCCGGCCTCATCGTCTCCGGCCTCGGCCAGGGCATCGTCTGGACCGCCATGTGGATCGCCGCCGCCACCGGCACCGCCACCCACGAACAGGGCGTGGCCAACGGCATCGCCTCCACCGCACTCAACATCGGCAACGCCATCGGCCTGGCCGTCTTCACCGTCATCGCCGACATCGGCACCGAGGGCAAGACCGGCCAGGCGCTGCGTGCTGCCACGGCCAATGGCGAGTTCCTCGTTGTCCTGCTCACCGCGGCCGCGATGATCATCGGCCTCCTGATCACGCTCGCCCTGCCACGCCCCAGCCGCGAGGGCGCCAGGACCGCACTGCACGACAGGTCCCACACGGCCGGCTGATCACACGAGCGCGGCGAACGACGCCGACAGTCGCAGCGGCCAAGATCCAGAACACCGTCACCTTCACCGCGTTCTTCTCACGCTCGACCAGGGCGTCCACCCGCCGCCGTCGGCGTGCGAGGCGTGGTCTCTGTCGGCTGCCCACGACGACGAGGTGCTCAGCCGCGCCGCCGAGAAGCTACCGGCAGCGGGCGAAGGCGCCGCGGCGGCAAGCCTCGATGGGAACGGCGGCCTCCGTACAGGGGACAGGCAAGCGGGCAGGCCCTGCCGGTAAGTGGCAGGGCCTGCCCGCCCTGTGGAGCCGGGCTCACGCCCCTGACGGGTCCACTGGCAGGGGCCGACAATCGAGTGATCCCACCTGAACAGGGGCTTCGTCGTTACGGACTGCCATCAGGCTCTGCGACGCGGCCAGGCTGGATCCTCATCCGTGGGATCGTCACATCCGCTCAGCTGTATGGTCCCGCTCGGTCAGGTGGGTGAGCAGGACCTGGCTGATGTCGGCGAGTTGCTGCAGTTGTTGCGGGGTGAGCGGGTCGATCAGGTGCTCGCGGACGCTGGCCACGTGCCGGGGGGCGGCAGCCCGGAGCGCGGCGAGCCCGTCGTCGGTGAGCACGGCCAGCCAGCCGCGCCGGTCGTCGGCGTAGTGCTCCCGGCGCACCCAGCCCTTCTGCTCGAGCTTGTTGACCGCGTGGGAGATGCGGCTGGGTTTGGAGTTGGTCCAGTGCGCCAGCTCGCTCATGCGCATGGTGCGTCGGGGGGCCTCCGACAGCAGGACGAGCAGTTCGTAGTAGGTGGGCGGCATGTCGGCCGCGGCCAGCAGGTCGCGTTCCAGGCGGTCGGTCAGCAGGCGGGTGGCCAGCCCGAAGGTGCGCCAGGCGTGCTGTTCGTCGTCGGTGAGCCATCGCGTCATGGAAGCGATCGTACTTGAAGGTTGCGCACTGAAATAAACCTATGTACTGTCGTGCCGAATCTTCCAGCGCTGAACTAAATGGGAAAGAGAGCACCACCATGCACCCGAACGAGCTCACCGGCGCCTACACCATCGACCCCGCGCACAGCCGATTCGGCTTCGTCGCCCGCCACGCAATGGTGACCAAGGTGCGCGGCAACATCCCCGTCCACGAGGCCACCGCCCACCTGGACGCCGCCAACCCCGCCGCCTCCACCGCCCACGTGGTCCTCGACGTGACCGGCATCCAGACCGGCAACCAGCTCCGCGACGACCACCTGCGCACCGGCGACTTCCTCGACGTCGCCGCCCACCCGCACATCACCTTCGACTCTACGTCCGTCAAGCACAAGGGCGGCGACAGCTTCGAGGTCACCGGCGACCTGACGATCCGCGGCGTGACCCGGCAGATCACCATCCCCCTCGACTGCACCGGCTCCGCCATCGACGCCCAAGGCCTGATCCGGGTCGGCTTCGAGGGCAGCATCGTGATCAACCGCAAGGACTTCGACATCACCTACAACGCCGTACTGGAGACCGGCGGAGTGATGATCTCCGACAAGATCACGCTCGAGCTCGACCTGTCCGCCATCAAGACCGCCTGAAAAGCGCATCATGCGTAAGCTCGCCATCCCCGCCCTGACCGCCGCCCTCGCCCTGGCCCTGACCGCCATCCCCGCCCACGCCACCCGACGGCCGTGGGCGACGGCCTGGGGCAACGCCGCCCAGCCCGCCACCCCCAGCACCCCCTGGTACGGCCCCAACTGGTCCCAGGAAGGCTTCGCCCGCCAAGGCCCCGAAACCCTGCGCCAAATCGTCCGCCTCACCACCGGCGCGACCGCCATGCGCGTCAGGCTCTCCAACGCCTACGGCACCGCTCCGCTGACCATCGACGCAGCCACCGTCGCCCAAGCCGGCCAGGGAGCCGCCACGCATCGTCCGCGCACGATGACCTTCGCCGGACAGCAGCGCGCCGTCATCCCGCCCGGCCAGGAACGCCTCAGCGATCCCGTACCCCTCTCCGCCCGCCCCCTGAACGAGCTCGCCGTGACCCTGCGTTTCACCAACCCCACCGGTCCGGCCACCTTCCACCACTTCGCCCAGGCCACCTCCTACCGCGCCCGCGGCGACCACCTGGCCGACACCACCGGCAGCGCGTTCACCGACACCAGCAACTCCTGGTACTACCTGACCGGCGTGGAAGTCACCGGCCCGCGCTCCACGGGCACCGTGGCCGCCTTCGGCGACTCCCTCACCGACGGCGTCGGCTCCACCGTCGGCGCTGACAACCGCTACCCCGACCAGCTCGCCGAGCGCCTGATCGTCGACGGTCTGCCCTGGGGCGTGGTCAACGCCGGCATCGGGGGCAACCGCATGCTGACGGACTCTCCCGAGTACGGCACCGCCGGCCTGACTCGCTTCCGGCGTGACGTCCTTGAGCGGCCCGGCGTCCGTACCGTCATCATCATGGACGGCATCAACGACCTGGCCGAGTGGAACAAACCTCGCCAGGCGACCGCCCGCCAGATCATCGACGGCCACAAGGAACTGATCCGGGCCGCCCATGCCAGAGGCATCAAGGTCATCGGCGCCACCCTCATGCCCGTCAAGGGCGCCGCCCTGGCCTACAGCCCCGCGGCCGAAGCCGTACGCGACCAGGTCAACCACTGGATCCGCACCAGCGGCGCCTACGACCACGTGGTCGACTTCGACGCCATCGTCCGGCGGCCCGCCGACCCCGACTCCCTGCGCCCGGAGTACGACTTGGGCGACGGCATCCACCTCAACGACGACGGCTACCACGCCATCGCACAAGCCATCGACCCCCACACCTTGTGACGCCCCAGCCCCGGCCGCGGCTAGTGAGCTGGTTTTGAGATTCGGTCGCAGTAGCGGCAGATGCGGTCGAGGATCTGGTCGGCGGTCTTGGTCCACGTGAACGGCTTGGCGTCCTCGTTCCAGACCTTGATCCACACCTGAAGTGACAACCTCGCCTTGAGCGCGTCCAGGGAGCAGAAGTTGCCGCGCTCCAGACAGCGTCGCTCCAGTTCGGCGAACCAGCGTTCGACCTGGTTGATCCAGGAGGAGTAGGTCGGGGTGAAGTGCAGCACGAAGCGCGGGTGGGCCAGCAGCCAAGCATGCACCACCGGCGCCTTGTGGGTGGACAGGTTATCGCAGATGAGATGGACCGCCAGGCCCGGTTCGATCTGGCGGTCGATCTCGTCCAGGAAGTCGCGGAAGTCGACGGCGCGGTGACGGGCCGACAGCTTGCCGATCACTTTGCCGGTGGCGGTGTTGAGCGCGGCGAACAGATCGACGGTGCCGTGCCGGACGTAGTCGAAGCTGCGCCGCTCAGGCACGCCGGGCAGCATGGGCAGCACCGGAGCGCTCCGCTGCAACGCTTGGATCTGCGGTTTCTCGTCGACGGCGAACACCGCGGCATGGGCCGGCGGGGCCAGGTACAGCCCCACCACGTCCCGGATCTTGTCGATCAGCAGCGGATCGGTGGAAATCTTGAAGTCCTCGGTGCGCCAGGGCTGGGCCGTTCTTGAAACGGCTGGACTGAGGTTGACGGGATCCCGTCCGATCATCTGAATCGGACGGGATTTCGCGTTTTCCTGATCTGTTGCAGCGAAGGTTGAGCATTGTCATCGAAGGTTGGTGACCGCCAGGTTTCTCACCGAAGGTTAAGCGCGCAGGTCAGTGCGCTGTGTCGAACGTCGGGACGAGGGAACGCTGCTGCCCCAGGCACATGCGCGACCGTGCCGCCACATCTCGAAGGCGCCGCGCAGCCCTCTCACCTGCAGCGTGCCCCTCACTCAACGTTCGCTGAAAACGCTCAACCTTCGCTGCAACAGATCATTTCCGAGGTCTTCGGATCGTTGAACGGGTCGGTTCCGGCCCGTGTGGCGTTCGAGGCAAGGGGCGCTGGTGGTGTTGAGCCGCTGGAAGCGCGTGGAGGGCTGGCGGCCGGGCCTGCGGGACCGGTCGGTCGGCGTAGTGCTGTCTGATTTTCAACCCAGCGAATCAAGCGCCCGGTGGTGGCCTGCCAGATGCTGCCGGCGGGTCCAGATCTGGATCTTGTGCAGCAGATGCGTAGGTGTCCTCGGGTGGAGGCTCGCGGTGGTCGTGGGCTTGCCGCCAGGCGAGCAGGATGAGCTCGTTGGTGACGGCGACCATGAGCGCGGTGAGCAGGGTCTGAGCGACGCGGCCGTGGGCGAGGCGATTCTTGGGGTCGCCGAGGTCGATGTGGTGGCCCTTGAGGCGGCCGTTGATGCCCTCGGTGTTTATCTTCAGTTGATCATCGCCCTGGCAGTGGAGTACGTCCTTCGCCAGGAGGGGCTGAGGCAAGGCAAATCCGGACGGAACTTGTCGAGGTGGCCGAGGTCGCCCGGAGTGCAGGATGATGGTGTGCTGGGACGAGGATCTACATCTTGCCGGGCGCTGACGATAGAGTCTCCGCAGGCGGTGAAGGGCTCACGTTCGAGTGGTCGATGTGCAGGTCCATGAGGTCCGGGTTGTACCTTGCCAGGAGGTAGTACGGTCGGGCCGCAGCGACCAGGACGTCCCGGGAGCCTATCCCCCGGTCCAGTGCGTGTAGTTCCAGGGCTCCGGGTTCGGCGCCCCATCGTTCGCTGATATGGGTCAGAATGCGGTCCGCCGACAAGGTATGGATGTCGAAGATGGACTGAGTCTGCTGTGCGTGCTCGTTCACCGACTTCGCGGCGTTGACGAGCTTCGCCGCTGTCGAGACGATTGGCCGCCGGCGCAGCGCGTCCAGCGCCAGGCCGTCCGCAGGAGCCCCAGGCGTCAGCTGGAAGCTGCGCACCAGGAAGGTGCCGAGCTGGTCCTTCAGCGGGCGTGAGGTTCGCTCTGACGGGGTCAGCCACAGGTCGAGGAAGCTCAGCTCTTCGAGGTTGTCAGATCGGGGATCCGGGATGACGTTGCGATGCCGTGCGTGCTCCAGCGCTCTGTCGAGGGTCGCCTCCGTGTGCTGGGTCCGGCAGTCGGAGGCACATTCCTGGACCAGATGGTTGAAGACCAGGTCCCGGTAGAAGTCTGGGTAGTCCCGGGCGAAGAGCTGACACATCCGCAGGACGCTCATCTCGGCGGTCCGGCCGTCCTCGGTGTCGACGCTGCGTGCTCCCAGCTGCCAGCGGTGCACGTAGATGGTGGGTGCCATGGTGAAGGTGGGCGAGGGGTGAGTGGTGCCGTTCGCGCGGCTTTCGTGGCGCATGCGTAATCTGTGGACCAGTTGCAGTGCGTCGTCGCGTTTGAGGTTGACGGCCCGGGTCGCGCACAGATGCCGTAGCGCTTCGACCTTTGCGGCTGGTATGGCCGCCTCGCGGGCGAGCTGGATGAGTTCCGGGTAGGAGCGCAGGCGGTACGGCCGCCGGGCCAGCACGGCGACGAGGTGAGCGGCGGTGGGCTCGTCGAGGATCCCTTCCTGTATGCACAGGCTCAGGGTCGCGCGTATGTTGACGAGGGCTTCGGAGAGCGGCCGGTAGCGTTCCTCCGCTGGACCGTGCAGGAGGGCCACCTCGTCGTCGGCCGTCAGCCGGCCTTCCAGGTAGTCGCGGTAGATGCGTCCCACGCCGTGCATGCCGAAGGTGTCGAGTTCGGCTGCGCGTAGAGCGCCCATGCTGGCAGCGCCGAGGACTGTCACGCCGGTCTGGATGAGGGAGAGGACCTCTTTGTGCCGGACGGCGCGGGTCTGGCGGAAGTAGCCGTCGATGATGCCGACGACGTCTCCCTGCTGGGGCGCGAGTTTCAGCAGGTCTCCTGCCGCTACCGGTGGGAGGACGGTGATGTCGTCCGCCGCGAGCAGGTCGGCGGCCTCCGGCAGGCTGGGGCCGACGAAGAGGTACCGGGTCATCACATGAACGCCGGTTCGCAGAGAAGCCCGGGGCAGACCACTCGTACGACGGGGATGCCGAGGTCGGGCCTGGTATGGTCCGCGACCAGCGGAGATCGCCCGGTCAGGGCGAGGACGCGGGTGACCGTGGTGCGCAGGTCGTCCGCGAGGGTTTCGTTGCGGACGGAGGCGATCTCGTCGTAGCTGAGCCGGTCGGCTTTCCAGAGCGGTGCGGGACGCGCGGACCCGCTCGAGACGGCGCGCCGGTAGGCCCCCGTGGTGAGGTCGTCCCGGGCTCCGGCGATCTGGGTGGCGCGCGACTGCGCGGCTTCGGTCAGGGCGCGGCACAAGGCGACGTCACGGTCAAGGTGGGCACCCGCGCCGGCGAAGAGCACCGGGAACTCTTCGCTCCAGATGGTGGCCAGGAAGCAGGCGAGCCCGGTGGGCGACGGGAGTACTTCGACCCGGACCTCGACCGCGGCCGCGTCCATGAGGCCCAGCAGCTCCTGGGCTGGACCGTCCACGGTGGCCAGGTCCAGGGCCGGTGATGGGTTCCTCTTGGCGCGGGTCAGACAGTCGCGTTCGATGACCTCGTAGATGCCGTGGAGTGCTGCTTCGGCGAAGGTGTTACCGCTGGCGAGTCCATTGCTGTTCTGGGCGAACAGGGGTGGTGCCCAGGTGTCGCGCACACGGCCGTCAAGGCGCAGCAGGTCGGTCGGCAGGAAGGTGTCCGTTCCGTCGTCCAGGCGGCTTGCCCTGGTCCATTCAAGCTCCAGGCCCGGCCGGAGGTGGTGGCGGGGTTCCAGGGGCAGTTCGTGGACGCGGTAGCCGCACGCGCGTTCCATGTCGGCAACGGTCGCGGTCGTCTCGCCGGGATCTATGCGCTCGGCGTGCCAAGATTCGATCGATTCCATGGCAGCCGAGACCTGGGCGAGGTCGTGAGTGAGGCCTTTGCCCTGGCTCACCGACACCGTCCGGGAATTCGGGCGGACGGCCTGGTGGACCGGTATGCCGATCTCGTCGAGCCAAGTGACGTCGGCGAGCCGGGTGATACCGACGATCGGGAAGAGTGGCTGGATCCGGCGCAGCGTGTCTGTGGGGGTCAGGACGCGGTGGGTGCCGGACACGCAGGCTTTGCGGATCTCGTCGAGGGCGGGAACGGGGTGTGCGGGCACTCCGTCCCCGTCCGACAGGTTGTCCGCCATGCCGCTGTCGGTGTGGTCAACAGTGGTGAGACGGCTCAATCTGAACCGTCACGCACCGTGGACGTCGGCGGGCTCGAGGTCGTCGTTGTCCTTCAGCTTGACGCTCCAGACGGTGTCCTTGCTCGTCATCTGGAGCAAGTTGGTCAGCTCGCCACGGAGTTGGGTTGCGGTGGGCAAGTTGAGATTCATCCGCCAACCTTTCTGTCGTCGGCCGGTAGCGCACCGGCGATCATACGCTGAGCGTAGCCAAGTCTGATCTTCCTGAGAAGATCTTTCCCGTCGGAATCCGGGCGCGGGCTTCGACGTTCACTGCGCCGGCGTCGCGGCGACGAGGACCACCTGCCTGTCCTGACCGTGTTCGAAGAGGCGCACCTGGAGCCCACAGCGGGTGAGCTGGTCGGCCACTGCCGCGCTGTCGTGGTAGAGGTAGCGCCAGACGAGCACTGTGTCGCCCGGCTCGAACGACACCCTCCTCTGGTCATCTCCGACGTCGAAGGTCACGGTGACCGGCTCGATGAACCGTGCCCGGACGAAGACTTCGCTGCGAACGCGGTCGAACCCTGTTTCCGTGACGTACCAGGAGCGGTCGATGGCGAGCAGGTCCAGTCCCACCAGCTGCTGGGGCTTGTACGGGCCGCCGACGCTGACCTGATCCATGAACGGGGGCCTGTCGACGCCGGTGTCGATGCGCAGCGTCAGCAACAGCACGTCGTGGTCGCTCATGGCGTGACATACGTGGCGCAGGACCTGGGCCGGCTCGGCGAAGTTGTACGGCGTCCCGCCGGCCAGGACGACGAAGCGGACCGGATCGGCACCATCGTGGCCGAGCATGGGCTTGGCGGTGAGGACGCGGGCGAGATCGGGGCCGGTGAAGTCGCCGCGGCACAGCTCGAAGCGCTCCACATGAGCGGGGAAGCCAGCTCGGAGGTTCTCCCTGGCCAGCTCAAGGATCTCTGCGCTGATGTCGATCGCGCGATAGCCGGTCAGGCGGGACCTGTCCAGCAGGTGGCGGATCAGCCCGCGCACGGGACGCGTCGTTCCCGGCCCCAGATCGACGATCTGCACCGGCGATGATGACGGCGCAAGGGCGAGGAGCTGCTCGGCGTGGCAAGTCAGGAGCGTGTCGAAGTCGCTCAGCATCGGTGCGAGTTCGGGGTTGGACGGCACTTCGCTTTCGCGCCACATCTCGCTCCCGTCGCCGAGGTAGGTCAGTTCGTACGGAAACTCGGCACGGTCGTTGAGCGAATCGACAATGGCACCCACCTGTGTCGCCGAGTAGGCGCGATAGAAGTTCTCGTGCGGCGACACCGCATGCTGCTGTACACCCATCACGTCGGACAGTACATCGCCGGCCACATACGTCCGTCTACTCCTCCACAGCCCCGGCTCCAGACGGGTCACCGCCGTTAACGCTGACGGTGACGGATCCTGCGGATCAGGAACGCCGAATCAGCTGTTCTTTATCCGCCGAATCGTCGTGCTGAGCGGAGGTTTGATCATTTCGCGGTGCAGGCCATGGCACCAGCGTCGAGCTCGCTGTCCAGCGCCGTACTACTGGTGAACAGCCCCGTTCACTCGGCCAGATATGCGGTTCCCGGTGAATCGCGGAAGGGCGGCCGATGAAAAGCCTGCGAAGGATTACTCCACTCGTACGGCGCATGCGGTCTGGCGGCGGTGTGTGCGGCAGACGGTAAGTGCGTGATCACGTTCAGCTTCCTGGTGCGAGAGGCGTACCGCGCAAGGGCCGACGCGAGTCGAAGGGCGCGCTGACGCCAGGGAGCACTGGCTAATATGCGCGCATGCCATTGGACGACGCGCTGACGGCCCGCATGGCTGACTCCGGCTTCTGGGCGGCATACCTCTTCGAAGACGACGCTGCCGAGCCCGAGTTCGACGAAGAAGATGCGGAATCGTTCAGCGCGGAGTTCCAGGTGGCGGAGGGGCTGGGGCTCGTCCTTGAGTTGGACGTTGCCACCGGGTACTTCGACCTCGCCCTTACGGCCCCCGAGTTGCCCGAGCCCGTCACCGTCGGCTGGGACGACCAGGCTCACTTTCATCCCCATACGATGCGCTGGAGCGAACTGGACCTGCTCGCTCGGGCCGTGGCGCTGCGCGATCCCCAACTGCGCCATCCCGGACCGATGCTTGCGCTGTTGGCCCGCTTCGTTGTCCTTGACGAGCAGGACGACCCGGACGCCATAACCCCGCTGATGGACGCGGCCTTGCGGATGGTGCGCCCGGGTCCGCTGAGCGGTCTGCGGCCTGAGACCCGCGACTGGTTCGAACTGCGCGACCTGCGCGGCTGCGGACTACGGTGGACGGCTACGGACCATGGCTGCCTGGCTGTCGAGCAGCCTGACCTCGATTCGACCACACATGATCTCTACTCCCTGCGCGCTCCCGGGTCCGCGGATTTCCCCTTCGCGGCCTGGGCCGCTCTTCTCGACCAGGCGGAGCAGGCTCTCGTCCGTGCCACGGGCGCCGCATCTCTGCAGACCCCTGCAATGCGTGACGCCCTCAGCCGCTGCGATACCGACGAAGGGCATGCTCACCTCGAACCACTGGCCGCGGCGTTGCAGACCGCGGACTGGGTCCATCCTGTTCTCGTGCGGGCCCTGACTGAACCAGTGAGCAGGGAGGAGTCCTGCTGGGCCGTGGAGACGCTGGCCGGGCTGCCGCGAGGCTCTTTGGTCCGGCGATGGTACGGGCCAAGCCCCATGGCCGGCGCCCAGTCATGGGAACTGTGTCTGACAATCGCCACCGAACGGCGTCCGGCGGAGCGTGCCCGTCTCCTGATCTCCGAGCTGCACGATGCCTTGAAACAGGAGGGGCTCGGTCGCGCCGAGATCACTGGCAGCGAGATGGCTCGCCGGGGGGCATCGGGAAGCCTGATGGATGTCTCGGCCTCGGCCGACGTACTCATCCGCGACGACCTGCCACGCGGCTTGTCGCTGATCTCGCAGATCCTGCGCCGCCACGACGCCGCAGACACGGCTGAACTCCGTTACGCATCCCCGCCGCGTGCTTCGGTTCCCATTCCCTGACGCCTCAGCCGCCCCTTCTGGCCCAATACGCGGGAAACGATCAACACCCGCGTGGGAACGATCTCCAACGGCGCCAATGGTCCACAGGTCAGATGTACTCGTGAACAGCCCGGCGGGTGGAGGATGTCAAGCACGCGCTGACCGAAAGGTCTCCAGCAGCTGTGGCACCTCCGACAGTGCCAGGTTGAGCAGGCCGAAGAGGCCGGAAGCCCCGGGATACCGTTCGGCGTGAGCCAGCCGCCAGGCGATCTCGCACCCTATGCGAGCGGTCCCCTGGTCACCAACATTGATGACCCAGTCGACGAACTCGGGCCCGACGCTCTGGAGGCGGGCATCCAGATGCCCGCCGAGGCTGATCATCATGGCCAGCGCCGGGCGGTTCTGCATCCCCCAGTTGTAGAACTCGGCGAACTCGGTTACGCGCTACCACAATTCCTTTCTTGCGTATGCGGTTCCCGCCCCACATGGAAGATCACCAGGCTGCAAACCCTTCTGACTCGTTGTCAGCTGGCCGGGGGAGATCTATATCCGCGGCGGTGAACACGGTCCAGGTGTTCTCGCCCAACTGGTTGACCTTGCCGGGGCGCCGTCTATGATCCGACAACCGGCCGCTTCCGCGATGGTGTCCCCCTGGCCGAGGCCCCAAGGATCCGCATGGTCACCAACGAGACTGACGATCTGCCGAACCTGGCCGTTCCCGCCCGGAGCGCCCTCATCGCAGCCGGCTACAACCGGCTCGAAAAGCTCGCCCACGTCCCCGAATCCAGCGTGGCACGCCTGCACGGCGTAGGGCCGGCAGCAATCCGAACGCTGCGCGCCGCCCTGAACGCGCGAGGGCTCGCGTTCGCTCCCGACGCGTCAGACCTCGACATTGACCTCGCCTTCGCACTCGACATCGAGATCTCCACCCGGATCACCCCCTACATGCTCGATGAAGCCCCCTACGAGGAGATGCAGGTTACCGCCCGCCTCAACCTCGAGGCGGTGGAGATGGACCCCGAGGTGCTGACATCAGCTGGCCTCCCGCTCGAACTAGGCCACGGCCAGCGCACCTTGGTCCGGCTCCACTGCGGCGAGAACCTGGTGCTGGCCCTCGATGACAGGGACCAAGACAGCCTCGACCTTGCCAGCCACCTGTTCCAAGGGGACCAACTGCAACCCCGTCTGGAAGAGATGTGCCAAGGGTTCGCCGGCTCCGTCCTGCTCATGGATCACTTCGCCCTTGACCCGAACTGGCGAGGGCTTGGGCTCGGCCCGCTCATCTCCCTGGCCACGATGCGGACCCTCGCATTGGGGCGTGACATCAGCTGCGCAGCCCTGCATGCGGCACCGCCTCTTCCCGCAGACCACGACCTGTCCAGCCAGGAGCGCGGGCAGATTGCTCGCAAGATCAGGAATGCGTGGAAGCGATGCGGCTTCCAGGTGCTGGACAAAACGGACGAAGGTTGGATTATGGTCGCGCCTGGTGTCGCCGAGTTCGTCTGGCCGAGCGAGCTGTGGCCGGCTCTCCTGAACGAGGTGAATAGCGCCGTCAACGACTACGTTGCCAAGCGCATCTCAATGCGTTCGTCATGATGGCAGCTGTGACAGGGCCCACGCGATCGGGGCGTCACCTGTGCTCTGCCGCCCTGAGGCATGATCGATGGTGAGCAACCGGACCGAGGTGAGGAGCGTCCAGCAGGGTTGTCAGTCGAAGACCAGCGCGCGGAAGACGTTACGGATGGCCATCAGCGGGCGGTCGCGGCTGAAGTAGAGCTTGTTGGTGAGCAGGACTGCCCATCGGGTCTGTTTCGGCGATAGCCACATGGCCGTGCCAGTGAAGCCATAGTGGACATGCACGTCGTCGTGAGGGTGGGTGCCGGGCGCAGGGAGCCACAGAAGGCCACGCGCCGGTGTGAGGTCGCCAGTGTGGATGCGCAGCGACTCTGCGACCCAGGCGATCCCGAACCCGACGCGGCCGGGATCAGGGCCCGGAGGCAGGAGGTTCCGGAGGAACGCGGCCAGGTCCTCCAGCACGGAGAAGACGCCGGCGATGCCGCACACGCCGCCCAGCAAGCGAGCGGAGTAGTCATGGGCGACGCCTTGGAGGTGGACGCCGCTGTCAGGGTCGAATTCGGTCGGCGCGCACTGGGCCCGCTCCTGGACCGGTAGCGGGCCGAACCTCGTGCCGGCCATGGCGAGGGGCTGCCAAATCCGCTTGGCAGCGAGCTGATCCAGTGAGGTGCCGGCGAGGTGCTCGGCGAGAAACCCCAGGATCAGGGCGGCGCGGTCCGTGTATTCGACGGCCTCGCCGGGCGGGCGATGCAGGTCCTCGCGGAGGACACCTTCGCGGATGACCTGATGGTCGGTGCCGTAGAGGGCCCGCAGGTTGGCCCGCGATGGGACGCCGGCGGTGTGGGTGAGGAGCTGGCGTGCGGTGACCTGGCCGAGCGGGTAACCCGCGACCTCAGGCCAGAACGTGGCCAGAGGGTCGTCCAGCGGGAGTTGCTGGTCGTGCCACAGGGTGCCGATGACTGCCCACACGGCGAGAATCTTGGTGAGGCTGGCGACGTCGAAGACCGTGTCGAGCCGCATCGCCGCCTGGCCGGGGGCCGTCATCCCGCAGACGCCACTGTCGAGTACGGTGTCGGCGTCGCCGATCGCCCAGACCGCACCGGGGAACACCCGCTCGCGCACCCCGTTCTCCAGCAGGCGGGCGATCGAGTCGTGGGCGTCTGCCATGGTTCCTTCCCCTGGTCTGAGCGAGTGCGTCGTGGCCAGCGTAGTAAGCACGCCCGGGGGCCCGCGGGCGTACCGTGATCGTGTCAGGCGATCTCGTGGTTGAGCTTGCTCAGCGCGACCGCGGTGGCCGACAGAGGGAAGTGCGCGACGTTGCGGAGGCCAGCCTCGCGCAGGGTCGTTCAGGATGCCCGGGTGGGCCCGTAACTCCTCCGAGACCCTGGTCAAGGCCGAAGGGTCGCCCACGTCGGCCCGGAGCGCGGAGTCGCCCAGGACTTCCTCAAGGCCGGTACGGGCGGGCCTGCTACGGCCGGGCGGCGGCGGCCACCGGCGCGGCGTCGAGGCGCTTGGCACGGTCAGCGTGCCCGCTGGCCCCCGGTGATGATGCTCACTTTGTGCTGCCGGTCGCCTTCGTGGCGTACGTGCCCCCGAGCGTCGTGCTGGGCAAGCTCGACGCCCCTTGGGCGCCGACCGCCCCGCTGCTGGGAGTGATCCTGATCCCGCTGGCGTACCTCAGCGGGCGGCGTCAGCTCGACCGCTACCGGAGCGTCGGTCATTGAGGCCCGCCCGAAGATCCACACACAGGGGTGACCGCTTTCGAGCAAGGGCGGAGTTCGTGGGTGGGCGGGCGGGCATCGGTAGCCTGCGGCAGCCGACCTGGCACCTCACCCGGGATCAAAGGAGTAGCCACTTGCAGCCTGAGAGCCCTGCAAGGTCTGGATGTTGCTCCTGCAGCAGGTCGCGGACCAGGTCTGCGGTGATCTCGATCTCGGTATCGGTCATGCGACGTCACAGTACTGAGGCGGCAGGCGGAGCGGCTCTCGCTCTCCGGAGCATCTCGCTGTGATCCTCTGGCATCACCGATTCGGTTTCAGAGAGCTGCAGATCAGAGGCTTTGGGACGGAACGGCCCCAAAGTTCGGAGAAGCTCGTCCAGCTCGACGCCCGGCAGGAACGCAGGTCATCGCCCGTGTTCCTCGGAGTCCCGCCGTTCAACTAGATCGGAGCCCGAGCCAGCGGGCAGCCAGGAACCGACACCGAAATCACTCTGTCGCGGAAGGACTGACGGCTACGTCAACCGCTCGATCGGAAGGTTCTCAGAACTGTGTGCTTCGGAGACACGGAACACGCTCGCGCAACGAGGACACTCGGCCTGCCCGAAGAGGAAGGTCAGCCCCTCTGCCAGCTTGGTCTGCCCGTCGCGAACCGCAAGGTCATGCATCCAAAGACCCGGGCCCGCCAGATCGGCGGCCCGCGCAGGCCTCAGCGCACGGCGGTCAACATCGCCGAGCTCCCAGTCCCTTACCGCGGAATAGCGCCCGAAGTCTCCGATGGCGACCGTCACCTCCAAGGAGCAGGCGGGGCAGGAGACCCAGTAGAAGTCATCAGTGAAGTCGCCCAGAACCTTGCTCCAGCGAACATGACCGCGAGCTGCGAGGAGGTTCCGGAAAGTCGTCTGGTAGTTCGAAGGCCGAGTCCGCAGATGGCGGTCGAGAAGGCCATCCAGCTCCGCAATTGAGCCCTCGTGATCGCGGAGCAGCGAGACGTCGGTCTGATGCTCCATGGCGCAGCACACGATGTCGCCAGCGAGATCCAAGGCCTTCAGATCAGTCCGAGCCAGGGCAACGAGAGCCGGCAGCGCAGCGACGCTTGCTGGCGCAACGGTCTCACCCTGATGGCAGAGGCGATCGCCGAGTTCCTGCCAGGCGACATCGTCGGACCCCTGCTCGACTCGAGCCAGGAGCACGGGTATCTGATTGGCCGTCCCGAAGACGTCCTCCAACTGCGTCCAGTCCACCACGCGGATATTCAACATCATGAGTGGCTGTCCGCCTTGCCCGAGAGCAGAACCAGCACCCGGCACTTCTAGTTCAGAGAAGGGATGTGAGACATGTACGCGCTCGACGTACGTGCCTTACAGGTATCCAATGGATTGTGAGGCGTGTGCGGGACGTGAGTCATGCGTCGCGGAATCGGGCGGCGTCCCACGTGACGGGGTCGAGGGTCTGGCGACAGCAGGGGCACTCCTCCGGAACGGTGTTCGAGTCCACGAAGTAGGGGCCCAACCGCAGGCGTTCGCTTCGTTCACTTGGCGGGTGTCGCACGGTCTCCCGGCATGCCCGTTCCTCTTCTTCGTCGCGCGCTCGCTGCTGCGCCCACCGGGCGACGTCGGCGGGGCCGAGGTCGGAGCCGCTGTAGGCGTTGACCGCCAGGAGGACGTCGGCGGGCGGCTCTTGGCGCAGCGCGCCCAGTTCGACCGCCGTGACAAGTTCGTCCGGCTCAGGTCGTTGGTAGCCGGGCTGGTCGGCGTGCGGCAGGATGACGTGCCAGGAGGACTTCCTACTCCGGCTGGTGAGGTACGCGCGCCACAGCCAGTCCTCTGCCTCCGTGGCCGTCAGGCGGGCGATCAGCAGCGGGCGGTTCACCCGGTAGTCGGCATCCCACGGGCTCGCTGCCGGAACGGTCGCCCAGGTGGTAGCTCGCTCCAGCAGAGCAGACGTGCGGCAGGCCCGGCGGACGGTCTCCAGCTGCGCGGCGCTCGGCGTCTCGGTACGGTGAATCCGACGCGCAAGCCCGATCGCCGACATGTACAACGGCCACGGCTCGACTGTCCGCGCAGACGCCAGCAACTCGTAGACGGCACGCTGGATCTTCCCCGTTCCACGGCTCACCAGCACACCGTAAGTGTTGAGCCGTTTCGACGCACGCCACTTCAACACTTACCGCTCTCGGCCCACTTGCCTGACGTGCCTCAACGCTGACCGGGCCGCTGACCTGCATGATCGCTCGAAAACCCAAGATAAGTCTGCCACCGAGTGGGACCCGGCCGATTGGGACCGAATCGAGGTCAACACCGGCCTAGCCGGGCTGGCCAAGCTGTAGGCCATGCAAGCCGCCTTGCAGGCGAAGAACGCATTGTAAGCGACGGGGGCTCCAGGGCGGCGCACATGATGGCCGGGCTGTCCCTGAGAGCTTCGGCGCGGCATCGGTGATATTCCCAGGCCGTCGCATGACCGGCTGTCGGCATGCTGGACGTTACCCGGTCATCCGGCCCCGGGTTGGATGTCAGTGACAGCCAGATGATCGTGCAGCGCGGCGTGACGGAACTGGTAGACCGGCCCGACCGCACGCAGCAGTCCGAGTCGGTGAGCGTCGTCCAGGAAATTCATGATTCGCCAGGGCAGGCGCCGTTTCAGGGCCAACCATGCGGTCGCGATGGTGAACGCCAGCCAGGCATGATGGTTGCCCATGAGGGGCCCACCCACGAACCCGACCACGAGCCCTCCCACGAGCCCGCCCACGAGCCCGCTCATGAGCCCGACCACGAGCATGCGGTCGAGCACGCCCAAGAGCCCGACCGCAAGCCCGCCCACGATCCCGAACACGGGCCCGACCACGAGCCCGACCACGAGCATGCGGAAGAGCGTGAGGGTTCTGTCGGCTCGCCAAGTGGAGCGGGGGGTGCTCGCTGATGTGAGGGTGGGCTGTTCTGCCCATTCGAGTAATCCGTTCATGAGCGCGTCCACGAGCCTGCCCAAGAGCCCGCCCACGATCCCGGACACGATTCCGAACACGATCCCCGCCCCAAGCAAACCCATGAGCCCGAACCCGAGCGCGCCCATGACTGCGACCCTGAGCCGTCTGCCCACGAGTTTGCTCCTGATCGTGTGCAGGAGACGGCGTCGTCCGCGGAGGCTGGCGTAGCCGGGTGTTTCATCGCCCCATCGCTCGACCCCGAGCCAGCCCTCGAGCCCGAACGCGAGCCCGAACACAAGCCCGAACACAAGCCCGCTCAAGAGATCGAACACAAGCCCGAGCACGAGCCCGAACGCGAGCCCGCCCAAGAGCCCTCCCAAGAGCCCGAACACAAGCCCTCCCACGAGCTGGATGTGGGAGGTAGTGCGGGCGATGTGCCACCAGGTGATGTCGCGGGTGGCGGCCGGGTCGAACGCGTGGGCAAGGTAGGTCAGGTGGCGGCGGGTGGTACGCGGGTCGAGCCGGTGGCGAGGCCGGAAATGGTCGGTGGGATCGCTGCTGGGCGGGCGGGCGCGGATGAGGGCGGGGATGAGCCGGTCGAGCAGGTGGGCGCGCAGCGCCGCGGCGTCACTGGCCAGCGGCCCGGCCAGCGGGGTGGGGTCGGCGCCGGGGTTGAGATAAACGGCGCGGATCAGCCACAGGCCCAGCGGGGTCTGGGCGAGTTCGGTGAGGCCGGGGGCGGCTTGCGATCGCAGGGCGTCCAGAACCCGCCGCCAGACGGGAGACGGATCGCCGGCCAGGCAGGAGGTCAAATAGTCGGTGGCGGTCTCGGGGGTGAGCCGGGCGGGGGTGATGACGGCGGCACCGGTCAGCGGCCGTCCCGCGCCGGCGACGGCGGCGGCGAACTCGGTGGTGCGGCTGGTCACGATGATTTGATCGCCAGAATGCAGCGAGGCGTTCAGCGCGGCGATCACCTTGCCCTGATCGTCCTTGCCCATCTCGTCCAGGCCGTCCAGGACGGGCAGGATGCGCCCGCCGTTGACGAGCGCCGCGGCTGCGCCGGGGCCGAGTTCGGGGGCGGAAAGGGCCGGGTAGTCAGCGGTCAGGCGGTCGGTCAGCCACTCCTGCAGGCCGGGGTGGGCCTGCAGGTCCCAGCCGGAGACCGGCAGCAGCATGGGTACCGGCACCACCTCGCCGTGTCCTGCCGCATCGGCGGCGGCCTGGTCGGCGGCGCGGGTGGCCAGCAGTTGCAGCAGCAACTGCACCGCCAGCGTGGTCTTGCCCATACCGGGGCCGCCGGTGATGACCAGCCGGCGGCGTTTCAGCGCGCGGAAGTCGCGGGCCAGGGCCGCGACGTCGTCGCCGCGTCCGGCGAAGGTGAACTCCTCTTGGCTGCTGATCAGGTGGGAGGGGCTCATCACCGCCTGGTTGGCCGACAGTTGCCAGCGCACCGGGATCGGCTCGGGGTCGTCCAGGGAGCGATGCCGGGCCTCGGCTTGCCACTGCCGCTCCACCAGAGCGGCCAGCACGGCGGTGGTCACCGCAGCGTCGGCCTGAGCCACAGGGGCTGGGCGCCGCCGGGACCAGGCCACCACGGCGGCGATGGCTGTGGCTGCGGCGATCGCCACCGCGGCCACGTCGGCCAGGTTGACCTGGTCATGCGGGTGCACCGCACGCGCTACCACGACCACCGTGAGAACCAGCGCGGTGATGGCCAGCGCGGCAACCGCGATCCGTGTTCGCGTCGGGCCTCGCCTCACTCCGCAATCATGGCCGGAGCGAGACGCGACGACGACCACCATGCGAAATCGTGACCGATCGGGTCAGCTCGGCGCGGCGACCTGGCCGACGTCCGGGGTCAGCGTCCGCGAGGAAGTCGCCTGCCGGGCAGGCCCACACCGCCGATGGCGGCCCTGCCACCTGCATGGCGAGCGCGGTGGCGCCGAGCTGCATCCCCGCTCAGGGCGGTCCTCGGCGGCTGGGTCGAAGCTCTCGGGCCATCCGGGTGACCGACTGGCGCGCCCGCGCAGCGGCGAGCACGTCGTCGGCGACCGTGGCAGGGCGTGCTCCTCAAGGGAGTCGGGAACTGGTCAGCGGGGTTGCCCGCAGCGGTCGTGAGGGTCTTGTGGACGACCCGACGGAGACCTTGGCGCCGACGCCCCAGGTCGGCAAACGGCCTACTTGCCTGACACGCCCGACAAGATCACATCGCGTTGAGCTGCGGGAAGGGCTGCGAACCCAAGATAACGATTGATATGACTGACCCGCACGTATAACAGTCCGATGAAGACCGATCACACACGGTTTCTTACGTCTTAGCGTGGGCCTACAGCCGAATTGGGCTGCGTTGCTTCGGGGGCTGACCAGGGCGGGTGAGGCGCGTTGGCGACCCGAGTGTTCACTGACGAAGAGATCGCGCGCTTGCGATCGTTCCCGGAGATCAGCCGCGAGGAGCTCATCCGGTTCTTCACGTTGACGGCGGCGGCTGTGGAGTTCATTGATCCAGGTCGGGGCCGGGGACCCTGGCCCAGAAGTCGGGCTCGTCGTCCTCGGTAGGTGAGCCCGCTGAGATCACGCGAGCGGCCGGCCGGCCCTGAAAGTGAAGTGCACATGGGAGGCCTCGAAGAGCGCGAAGAGATAGATCTGCATGGCGGTGGGCGCTGGATTTGGCCAGGCACCCGACGCTTGGACGATCTTGTCGAAGTACTCGTTGAACGTATTGGCCGCGAACTGAGAGGGGACGCCAGGCCCTTTGAGGTCAGGCAATGCCTCGTCGGGTAGGCTCACCGGGCTGACCGGCCCCCCGGAGGCCGGCACGTACTCGTAGACGATCTTGCCGTGGCGCGTGGCCCGGAGGATTGCGACCTCCCTCAGGAGGTAGTCCGGGTTGCCCGACAGGAAGCTATCGCGCTGGCTCTCCAGCAGGGCCTCGGAGAGAGGCGAGTTCCCCGCCGGCGAGTAGTTACGTACGGCCAGATCGTGCAGCGCCGCGATGAAGAGCGGATTGCGGGCGCCCCCGCTGGTCTGGGACGGCTGGATGTCCAGGGCCCACCCAGGCTGGTGGTTGCTGGTGATCACCGAACTGGCGGTCTCGTTGTGCTCGGGCGGGCGCCAGAGCGAGGATGCTTTGAGGATGAGTTTTGGCTGGATGACGCCCTGCTGCCGGATGGCCGCCATCCTGCGGGTGAACGTTGCGACGATGTCCAGGCTCGGCGCGGGCTGGCCTGGTGCGTAGAGCCGGTGGAGAAACCCGCGAGGTGTGGTCACCTTCTGGGCAGCGGCGGGGAGGACGGCGAGGATCAGTTCTGCCATGAGCGAGCGCAGCCAGGGTGAGAGCGCGGACGCGTCTGGGGCGACCGTGCCTGCGATGATCCGCTCCATCTCGGTCAGCTGCGGTTCCATGAGCTGGCGCAGCTCCGTGAGTCGGTCGGCGATGAGCTCAGGCCGCATCATGAAGATCGGAAGATAACGTGGCAGATTCTCCAGGGCGACATTCTCCGGGTCGCGCTCGGGGGCGTCCTGGAGGAGATACCGGAAGTCGGTTCGCGGCGGGATGACGATGCGCTGGCCGGCGGTGGTCGGTATCGCGGGCACCGTTCTACCCTGGGCGTCGGCACCCGGCACGTCGTCGTTCGCGGGAACGAGCTTTCCGCTCGCGGCCAGGGCGTTCTGATAGTAGTAGCGGTTGTTCACCCGCCGCCAGTTCATGTGCAGCGCGTATTCCTGGCGGGCGCAGTCGGTGGCGTCCTGGGTGACTGTGAACTCAGTGGCCTGGGCGAGATCGGGGCCGGCGAGGAATGAGAGCCGCATCGGATAGAGGCGCCGCAACTGGACCGCGTGGTCGGGCGCGCTGTCGGACACGGGCAGCCAACCCGGATGGTCGGGCCGGATGATCCTGGCCTGAGGGACGAACGTCCACAGCGGGCCAGGCGTGGTGAACAGGTCCCCCAGCGCGCCGAGCCCCGGGGGCAGTGTCAGGGCGCGGTTGTATCCGATGATGCCTGCGAGCATGTCGTACCAGGCCTGATCGCGGGCCAGAAACTTCTTCTCCTCCTTCTTCTTCTGCGGTTTGAGCTGGGCCGCAAGGTCGGTGGCCACAAACTCCTGCGGGGCGCCCGCGACGAAGTCCTCCCGCGCGTAACGGTTGCTGCGCCAGAACTCCTCAAGCCGGTCCCTGCGCAGAGTCGGTGACCGCCGTTCGACCCACAACTCGGCGTCCTGCGCGCCGGAGAACACGGTGATCTCGTCGAAGGTGACGTAGCTGAAGAGGCTGCTCGGCACAAGCCCCGCCGGCTGCAGGACGACGGAGCCGTACGATCCCCCTGCGACCACCCGCTCCTGGCCGTGCTCGACGGACTCAAAGACCCCGCTCGCGACCGGCCTGACCGTGCCGCCGCTAACCCTCAAGTACGCCTCCTTCTCCTCCCCCGTTCTGGCGAGCCTGTTCAGCAGGAATCCCGGATTGACGCGATACCAGTCGGTCTCGTCCCCGCCCGGCTCCGCGCCGCGCACCTCCGCGAACAGCGTGACCGACTCGCCCGCCGCGAGCTGGACCAGGTCCGCGTCCTCTTCCACGACCAACCCGGTGAACCGCCAAAGGATCGCGCTGTTGCCCGCGAGCCACTCCCCGAGCTGGAACTGGTTGTCGCCCGGCGCCACCCCGCCCAGCCCACCCTGCTCGAGCCTGCGCAGGTACGCTCCCTCGGCAAACATCGGCTCCAGGTTCCCCGCGCCGAGGTGAGCGACCAACCTGGCCCTCAGCCTGCCCTCCAGCGCGGGATCGAACGCGTAGCGGAAACGCACCGCGTCGACCAGCAGCGGTGGCAGGCCGGCCGCGAGGTCGCCTGCACGCAACCGTGTCAGGCCGGGTCCGCCCACCTCCAGGGAGAGGATCAGCGGCATCCCCGGGGCCCGCTGGCAGGTCATCAGCCCGAACGCGACAGGCACGACCGTCGGGCTCTGCCCGGCGGCGGCCGTCAGCCTGAGGCCAAGTCCCATCGCCCTGCGGGACTGGACGCTCTCGTCCTCCGTGTCGCCGGGCAGCCAGTTCAGCGCAGCCGGGTCGAAAGGATGAAACCACCGGGCGTCGTTGTCCGCGACCACCGAGGGCGCACCGGGGTCGAAGGGTTTGATCGGCAGTCCCATGTCCGTCCTTAGATCGAGGGCGGCGCCAGGAGCACGGCGGGTGCCACGTACTCCTTGGCCGCGTTGGGGAACTGGGCACGCACCCGAACAGTCAGCGGGACGTCCAGCGGCAGGGCGCTGCCGTCCGCCGCCGTGCCGGTGGAGACAACGAAACCCGGCGGCCGGTCGGCGATGAGGAGCGTCCGGCTGCCCGCCACGGCCTCGATCCGGTAGTGCAACCCCGCGGGACCGTCGAAGACGACCCTCAGCCGCAAGTCGGCCGTCCATTCCGCGTCGAGCGCCAGCGCCAGCCGGTCGGGCGGAGAAACGTCGAGGAGCACCACCGCGGGCCTGGAGCGCAGCTCGGTCACCGGCGCGGGGAGCGTACAGATCGCCTCAACCCTGATCTCCCAGCTCCTGCCGACGGAGTCCACGTCAAGCGGCAGCTCCCAGGCCAGCAGGCCGGGATCGAGGGTAATCGGTCCCGTGCCCGGATAGACGATCCGGGCGCGGGCGCCCTCCGGCGGCGGGTCCGTGAGCCTGATCTCGCCCTCGTGCACCGTCACCTCGGCCACCCGGTTCCTGCTGAAGTTGGGCACCCACCCGCCCTGTCCGTCGGGCTCCATGCCGTACACCGCGGTGAGCTGGAGCGCGCCGTCGCCGAGCAGTCCCCTGGCCGCGACGGCATGGCCGCGCCAGGTCAGCGGCACGAACCTGGCGGGCCGGGGCGCCCCGCCGAGCGCCGGCACGACGGGCACGTCGTCGGGAAGCAGCACCGAGACCAGCCCGGTGGCCGGGTTCGCCACGGTGTGGGCGAGCAGCCCGGCACCGCTCGTGACCTGCCCCTCATACAGCCCGCTCAGTGTCTCCCGGGCGGGATCCCAGGGCGGGAGCGCGAGGACCCCGTCGAGGAACCAGAGCGGACGGCCCGCTCGGTCGGTGGCGAGGAAACGGGAACCGCCGCCCGCGACCGGCGTGAACCGCACCACCACCGGCTGCCTGTCGCGCAGGCGCCTGGCCAAACCCCGGCTGTACGTCCTGGTCGAGGGCCGCAGGTCGAGGGCGTCGGCGGCGCGGGGATCGGGGGATCCGCCGAGACCCGCCTTGGTGACCTGGGCGGCGCGGAAGACGCCGGTGACCCGGTCGCCCGCCGCCAGCCGGGCGGAGACGCCTGCGCCGGGCCGGATCACGCCGTCGCCGACTCTGATCGGCTCCAGAGCGGGCGCGGCGGGGCAGCGGCCGAACGTGCGGCGCAGCTGTCCTGCCTGCTCGCTGAGCTCGAGCACGACCTGCTCGCCCTCGGCCAGCTCCAGGCAGCTCAGGAATGCCGTGTCCAGCCACGAGCCGTACGGGCTCGCGTCGGTCCCCGCGATCGTGAGCCCGGTGAACGGGCCCTCGCCCAGGCCCGCGCCGTCCAGGACGCCGCGGACCAGCCGCACCGGCACGGGGTCGACCGAACTGCCGTTGGCGAGGCCGTGGCCGTACTCTGCGGGCACCCGGTCGCGCACACCCGCCCCCGCGCCCTCCACCTCGATCAGCGCGGGCGTGCCCGCGGCGAACCAGAAGGCGAACCTGTCCCCGTGGACGTGGCCGTCGTCCAGCCTTTCCGCCGCCGCGCCCACGAGCCGGACCGAAACCGGCGCTTGGAGACCTGGCAGCGGAATCCGGTCGTTCTCGGCTCTGAGCGGGCTCGGGAACAGCCCGGGATCGCCTGCGGTGACCTGCGGGGGCGGGCCACCCGCCCACCGGGCCGCCGCGGTCACCCGGTAGCCGGTCACGCGGGGGTCGGCCACCGGCATCCAGCGGATGATCGCCGCGGCGGGCGTGCGCAGCGGAGGCAGGGTGCGCGGGGCTGGCGGATTGGCGATGTCGAGGCCTCTGGCTGGTGCGCTCACCCCGGACGCCGGCCCCTCCTGGCCCGCCAGGTCGACCGGCCGTACCAGGTAGAGGTAGTCGTTGCCCGGCCGGTCCGCGACATCCTCCAGCTCCAGCGGAGCGCCGTCGGTCTCGGCGGTGCGCGCGTCCTGCTCGCCCAGGCGATGCAGCGTGCCTCTGGCCTCGAACGCTCCGGCGAAGGCGGGTTCGCCGTCGGCGCGCACCTCGTTGACGAAGACACGCAACGAGTCGGGCAGCACGCCCAAGTCGGCCACCGGGTCGGTGACGTCCTGCGGCCCGTCCAGGCCGTCCGGCCAGACGAACCCTGGCGGCAGCCCGCCGAATGCCGCACCGCGCCCCACCCAGCGTCGCCAGACCAGCCGGAGCTGATCGTCGGATGCGCGATAGAGCCGGTACTCGTGGGCAGCGAGGGTTTCTGTGAAGCGGATCAGCAGCCTGCAGCGTCCGAACGCGTCGGATGCCGAGCCCCTGACCAGGAACGGGCCCGCGTCGGGAACGGGCGGGAAGTCCTTGGCCCAAGTCGCGGCCACCGGTGCGGAGGCCGGGCCGGGCCGCCCCAGGAAATCGACCGTGCGCACCCTGACCCAGACCGTACGGACTGGATGCGCGGGCGTCGGCGGATCGATGAGCGGGCCGGGGACCCGGTGGACTGTCGGGGCGTCGGACCAGGTGTCCCCCAGCACGGGCAGTGGCGCTGCGGGCAGGGGCGCGCCCGGTTCCTGGGCCGCCGTGCCATGCTCCACCAGGACGCGGTCGCCGAGCCTGCCGAGCAGCCCGAAAACCTGCGGCCCCTGGGTGAGCAAAGCGCCGGGCACGGGTGCCGCTGCGCTGATCCGCAGCAGCTGCGTGCCTGTGGGCGGGGTCAGCGACCATGGCACGGCGAGATCGGCCTCCGTATCCTCGGTGAGGCCCTCGAACGGTGTGCCCGGGGCTCCTGCCGGCAGGCGGACGAAGAGCCAGACGGCCGGGCCGACGGTGTGGTGCGCGACTGTCCACTCTTGGCCGCCGATGGCCATCCTCCAGCCGTCGAGCCGGCCGACGGCCCCTTCGGCGAGGGCGAGGGCCGTGCGCACTCCGCCGAGGGATCCTCGCAGGAGCCCGCGGTCGCAGATGCCCGACCAGGCGGGCGCCAGGTCTTCGACTCGTGCGGCCGCGGGCGGCGTCGCGGGCACGCGGGGCAGAGCCCGCCAGACCAGTGCGGGATCCGCCAGAGCGGCGGACGACGGGATGCCTGGCGGCAGGTCGGTGTCCTGCACCCAGTCGAGGTCGAATCCGGCGGAGCCGGGGTGGAACAGCCGCGATCTGCCGCCCCATAGCCAGGCGATCTCGAGGTCCGCCGCGTCGATCCTCGCGGTGATCCCCACGGGCGGTGGCGGCAGCGGGTAGAGCTCGGCGGGGACCGCCGTGGACGCGACCAGGCCGGGAGTCTCGGTGTGCCCGAACGGGTCCACCGGCGTCAGGGCGAGCTGCGCGGTCGCCGGCAGGTCGTCCAGCGGTGCCGAGATCAGCTCACGGGACTCCCTGATCCCGGAACCGTTAACGGCGGGGACCACCGCGTGCGGGCCCGCGGGGCCGCCCGGCGCGACCACGGCTACCACCGCCAGGGCCGGGATCTGTCTCGCCTCAGGTTCGCCCTCCGTCGTCCGCGCGGTCCAGCGGATACGCAGCGGCGCCTCGAGCCTGGCCACGCCCTCGGGGTCGAGGCTGCGCCTGACCTCCTCCGCCACCACCGCGAACTCGGCGAGCGCGGCGCCCGCGGGTGCCCACGCACGGTCGGGGGACACCGCGTAGGCCGGCGCGAAGTACATCAGGCCCGCCGGTTCGCGCAGAAGCTCGAGGACCTGGTCGAGTGGTTCGGCGGGAAGCACGCGGCTCCGTGGCGGCGGCTGGGCCCAAGCCTGCCAGACACCGGTGACGAGGTAGTCGGCGGGCTCGTCGGGCGGATCCGGATCGACCAGATAGAAACCGAAGGCCCAGGCGGGCCGCGGCCGTACGGTGAGCGCGGACAGGACCATGCCAGCCGGGATCCGCAGGGCGCTGCCGCCGTCCCGCCACACGACGGGCTCGGCCGCGGGTCCCCGGCGAACCGCGGCGATCAGGTCGGCCAGGGCCGCGACCCGGTCGCCCGGCACCTCATCGGGATCCAGCCGCCCGGCGATGCCCGCGACGTCGAGTGGGGCTGTGCCGAGCGGGGGGATCCGGCCGAGCGGCTGCCATCCTTCGAGGTCGCCTGGCACCCTCAGCCAGGTGATCCTGGCCAGCCATGCCGCGGGCGCGCTGACCACGATCTGGTCCACCGGATCCACGATCAGGACAACGGAGTAGCCTTCGAAGGCCGGTTCGATCGGCAGGCGCGCCACCAGCCTGCGGCCGTGCAGAGCACGCAGCCAGGCCTTGGGCTGCACACCGGCAAAATACAACGCGACCTGGCGCGCGGTGGTCGGAAGCGTGATGGTCAGCTCGCCCGCTCCTGTGGGGAGACCCACTCCCCACGGTTTCATGAAGGCGATCGTCCCCGGATGGGCCAGGGTGAGCGGCCGCGGCTCGCCGGCGTCCACGGTGAGCGTGGCGGCGGGCGCGGTGGTGGGCCGGGTGGTCAGCTCGAGACTCCTGGCGAGTGTGGACCTGTCCGAGGCGTACGGCTGGTGGGGGCGCCGGTAAACATGGAAACCGCCGCCCGGCATCCCCCTGCGCGGATCGATCGTCCAGCGCAGATGGGTGCCCGAATTCACCGGCGGGACTCCCCAGGCGGGATCAGCCGGGCGCGCGGCCATCGGATAGGCGAGCAGCCCGAGCACGTGCGGGTTCCAGCGGGCCCTTTGCCAGTCGGGTTCCGGGGTAGTCATGGCATCTCCAGCGGCACGACGACGGTCTCGACCACCCGTTGTCCCGACGGGTCGGGCAGGGCTCGCGCATATCTGACCTCGAGCAGGCAGCGCCGTCCCGCGAGCCGCTCCGCGGGATCGACGGGCTCGATGAAGGCCCGCGAGCCGTCCTCGAGCCAGCGGACCCGGACCGGCACCTCGGGCGAGGTGGACGTGCCATCGGCTTTGGCGAGCTCGGTGGGCACGAGGCCGGCCGAGGCCGCCGCGAGCCGGGCGACCGGGCGTACAGCCTCGCCAGACTGCGCGGGTCCCACATAGCGGGCCAGCGGGATCACCGGTTCCGCCTCGAACGGCATGCGGTAGTCCCTGGCGGCGGGCCGTCCCTCGTCGGTCCTGCGCAGGCGCACCTCGACCCTTCGCCAGGCCAGGGGTTCCGGCAGGTCAAGGACGAGCAGAGGCTGCCGTCCCGGCCGGTCGGCGCGGCGCATCACGGGCCGTGCCGGAGGCGGTTCCCTGAGCAGGGGCAGCAGGGACGGCTCCGAGATGGGGACGGGACCGTCTCCGGCCAGAGACACGCCAGGATCGGCCAGCGCCGCCACCCGGGGATCGCATGCGGCCGCCCAGTCCTTGAGATCGAGGTAGCGGCCGGTGCGGAATCTGAAGGTGAACAGCGGGCTCTCGGCGCCCGCGGCCATGACCGCGGCGTCGAAGGTCGTGGCCGCGGGCAACGCTCCTCCGGCCGCTACCAGCATGTCGTCGCGCGGCAGCCCGGACGCGGGGAAGGCCGTGCCGTAGAGCTGGTTGACCGCGGCGAGCAGGGCCAGCTCGCCGCCCCGGTCGATGTGATTCTCCGCCTTGCGCCAGGCCGTGGCGCGGCTCTGTGACCGTCCCGCCGGATCGCGGATCTCCAGCGTGAGCGGGATCTCCGCGGCCCGCTCGTACATCTGGCGCACGTGGGTGGCGAGGAACCGCACCCCGACCTCCTCGGTCCGGAACACGGGCACATCCACGTTGCCGGGCACGGCCTCGAGAACGTACGGGCGCAGGTCGGCGGGGGGGCCCTGCCTGGTCCTGAACTCCACCTGATGGGACTCGTGCTCGATCTCCGCGTCCCTGCCGATCTTGTCAAGGGCCAGGCTGATCCGGTAGCGGCTGTTCGGCCGGAACAGGAAGGCCTCCTCGGTGAGCGTCTGCCAGACGGCTCCCGCGTAGGCGGCAGCGGCCTGCGCTCGGAGCGCGTTCACCTCGATCGCCTCGGCCTGATCGCGCCGTGCCGCTGCGTCCACGTAGACGATCGGCTTGCAGGACAGGCCCGCCGAGACGATGGTCACCCGGTCGGCCAGCAGTCCTGCCGCGGCAGGCTCGGCCGCGTCTACCGCGACGGGCTCGGCCCCGGCCACCCGGATGGCCCCGGCAGCCCGTATGGCCCGTGTGAAGCGCGTGGAGACGCGGGTCAGGTCGGGTACCGCCTCGCCCGGGGGCCGGCAGCGGCGCAGCGCCCACCACCAGAGGACGGCGACGGCCGCGGTGAGCAGGGCGAGCACGGCGGCCGTGAGCACCGCAGGACGGGGTAGCCACCAGCCGTACACCATCGCGAGCACGAGGGCGATCACGGTGACGAGCACCGCCAGCCACAGGCACCACCGACCGGGGCCAGGACCGGGTTCCGGAGGCGGTTGATCCTCAGGGGCGGACACTGGCGGCGGCGCTTGCGCGCCCAGCCCGCCGTGCGTGACCGTCACCGTTCCGCCGGGCCCGGGATCGACGCCGATCTCGGTGACGACGACATCCTCGGGGAAGCGCACCTCGATCCCGAAGGGCGAGCCGGAAGGATCGGTGATCCGCCCGTCCGCCACCTCGGGGAATCCGGTGCAGACGACCCCCGCCCCCGCGGCGAGGACGCTCGTGGCGGTGGCCGGGTCGGGATGGCCGGTCGCGGTCTCGCCGTCGCTGGGCAGGCCGCCTGCGACACCGAGCACGGAGCAGAGGTCGAGCCTGGTCTCGGCGGGCGGTGTGACGGGCAGCGGGGCGTACTCAGGCAGTGCCGCGGGAGGGCTGGTCCCCGTGCCCTGCACGTAGCTCGACTCGAGATAGGGAAAGGGCGTCCTGGCCAACAGGAGGAGCGTGCCCGCCGGGGCCCGGCCATCGCCTGCCGGGGCGGGTCCCGAGGGCGGTGGTCCCGCTGGCGTGAGCTGCCAATGCCCGTAGAGCCTGTCCTCCAGGTCGTACGTCTCGAGCACGGCTCCGTCGGGCGCGAGCCGTTCGAGCACCAGGGAGGTCAGGTCGTAGCGGAAGCCGTACTCGGGCGAGATCCGGTGAAAGACCGGCTCGGCGAAACCCAGCAGCCGGGTGAACCTGCCGGGTGCGCTCTTGGAGAGGGCGTGCTCGAAGGAGAGCTGCAGGCTCGCGTCGAGGGCCACTCCCTCGGTGATCCGGTCCGTGCTGAGAATCGTCGTCTCTGTGCCGATCGCAGGCCTCGCCGCGGCCTCGGCGAGCAACCGCTCGGGATAGGGCGGCGCGACCCTCTCCTCCCAGCGCACCTCGAAGGAGAGCGAGGGGTCGGGCAGCGGCCAGGGTAGGTCCAGGGTGGCCTCGAAGGCCAGCGACAACAGGAAGGGCGTCGCGACCCTGACCTTGATCGTCGCACTGAGATGCAGGCCGAGCCCGATGCCGAAGGCCGACAGGGCGATGCTGCCGACCAGTTGCAGCTGAGCCGACAACTGGACCGGGTGGTAGGACAACACGCCGTCGCCGCTGAGCTCGGCCCTGACCGCGAGTCGTACGGGCCCGAAGGCCTTGTCGAGCGCGTAGCCGATCCGGCCGCCGAACTGCACCTGCGTCGAGTCCACCATCACGTACGCGTCGGCGCGGAAGAGCTTCTTCAGCACCTCGGCGACGATGCGCTTCTGTGGGTCTCGCTGCCCGAGATGCACATACCAGCCGCCGCCGTGGAACGGGAAATAGCCCTCGACCAGACCGTGGGCGAAGAGCACGTTTGTCACGAACTCGTACTGCGCCTCCACGGCCACGAGCACGCCGTCGGACGAGTCGATGACGATGAGGGCACGTAGCGCGGGCGCCGCGCCGAGCTGGGTGCGCTGCGTCAGGAATCCCGCCCTGCCCTCGATGAGCAGCAGGAAGCTGGGCAGTGTGATGACGAAGAGGGTCCGCGCGACGATCGTGTACCCGTCGGCCGTGCCGATGGTGACGCCCGCGCCGAGCGCGAAAGCGTCCCTGGCGGGCCGCCATTTGGTGCTCTGCGTGACGCCAGGCCCCGGCGGGCCCTGATACCAGTCGTAGTACCAGCTCTGGCCCGGCTCACGGGCCGGCCGCACGTTGTATCCGAACAGGCCGGCGAACCCGAACAACGAGATGCCGGTCGGGCCGATCGGTATCCCGGCGGGCAGTTCCACCGCGATGTAGACGTACAGGAACGGGTAGCGCTCGGCGGGGTTGACACCGGCCAGCATGGAGCCGTCCAGCGCGAACCCCACCGAGGTCAGCGCCAGCGAGAAGTCGCCAGCGAAACCCTGCGCCTCTGGAGTGTCCAGCAGCGCGAAGGAGCCGAACAACGCGATCTGCCCGCCGATGTCCGCCTGCAGGGAGCCGCCGGAGAGCGCGAGCGCGGGCGGCCCTCCGGCGAAGGGGAAGGTGATCCGCAGTTCTTCGACCGTGCCTCGCGGCAGCCCGTCCACGAGGGCTACACCCCCGCTGACCCCGACCCAGAGGGCGTCCTGGTCGAATCCGAGGCCGAGCCGGTCGATCGTGACCACGAAGCCGACAAGGTCGAGCGCCGCCGCCGGGTCGAGGTCCACCCAGCCGCCTTGGAGCGAGACCCGGCCGAGGGAGTCGACCACGAACCTGTCGACCCGGAAGGACGGCATGCCTGACTCGATCTGGTCCGGCTTGGCGAGCAGGTCGAGCTCTCCGCTCAGCGTGAGCGCGACGGCCCCGTCCGTGCGGTCGAGCGCGAACCGGGTGACCCGCACCTCGAGCAGGTCCTGTTTGGTCAGCGTGAGGATGCCGTTGCCGCCGATGTCGGTCAGCGCGAAGGCGAAACTGCCGTCCGCGCCGACGCCGAGCCGGCACCCTACCGCCTGCTCGAAGTACGGCAGGATCATCAGACCTGTGACCGCGCCCCGGACCGGCAGGTTGTCGCGGAACTCCAGCTCGATCGCGGTCACCCCGAACTCGAACCCGAACAAGCTCGCCGCGCCCGATCCGGTGAAGTGCGTGGGCCGCAGGGGGTCGTCCACCGCGGTGTCGTCGAACAGTGCGCTCGCCGTGCCGCTGAATCCCGAGGGGCCGATCCGTGCGCCGGTGAGCGTGATCGCGAAGCCGCTCCCATCCTTGGCGTCGAGGTCGTCGGCGAAGCGCAGCGTCGCGTCGGTCAGCACGACCGCGGGTGAGCCCTCCACTTCGTCGCTGAGAACGATGTCGAGCTCGCCGATCGTCAGCTGCAGGCTCGAGTCCCCGATCCGCCACGGGTCGTTGTTCGTGACGAACCGCAACCGCCCGCCGGGCGCGGCGCCGAACTCGACGTTCCCTCGGGTGTCGACCGTCAGGAACCCGAGCTGCACCAGCTCGATCTCCGCGAACCTTGTCGGATCGTCGTGACTCACCGGGGAGAGCACGTTCTTGTCGAACCGCAACGCGATCGACGGGCCGCGGATCGTCAGACGTCCCACCTCAGCATTGATTTCCAGCCGGAATCCACCGAGCCGCGTGACCACAACGGAAAGGCAGGCCATTCCGGGAATCGGGAAACGGGGTTCGAATCCGGGCACCACGTCCAGAATTCCGTCGATCACGAGCCCCGCGGCGCCCAGCTGTACGGTGAAATCGGTGAGTCCGATGACGTCGAGCGCCCCCAGCTCGGGTGCGCCTGACGGCTGAGCAGGGGCTGGATAGTCCGCCTCGACCAGCACATACAGCAGGTCAGTGAGCGACGCCTCGACACCGAGCTCCGCGACCAGGCGGTCGATCAGCTCCGGCAGAAAGAATCGCAACGGAAAGAAGGTTGCTGCTTCCGGAGAGCCGATACCCATGCCCTGTCCCCGTTTCTGTCGCTCCTTCCGCAGTGTGTGACATCGGCAATGGCGCATCAATTCTCTTGGCCAATTCCGGCCAGTGTCAGCTGTCAGAGTCGGGCGGCGGCGCTGGAGAGGTAGCCAATGCCGTTTAGTTAACGATCATGCTCTGGTTCGAGGTTGCCGCGGTAGGAGCGCGACGGTGGGCGGTCCTGCGTGCCGGATGCCCTTGTCGGAGGGGCGGCGTTCCCTGTAGCTGCTTCGTCGGGTGCGTTTGACGGCTCGGGGGTAGCTGCGGTGTCGGCGGGTGGGATTGCGATTGCGAGGCTGGCTGGCCTGGTGGACGGTGCGCGTCCATAGGGTGCCGTGGGGTGCAGGCGGAAAGGCCGCCTGGTCGGTGACCGAGCGGCGCACGATGCGCAGGGTGGCCAGGAACTTGATCCGGTCGGGGTCGACCCCTGCGGTGGTGGCCGCGACGCAGATCAGGGTGGCCACGGCCCAATGGGTGAGGAGGTAGGCCCAGATCTCCTGGCGCACCAGGTCGGGAGTGCGAGACCGTAGAATCCGGCCTGGCCCGCGCAGGTGCGTCTTCAGCTGGTCGATGCCGGTTTCCGCTTCCCAGCGATCATGGTAGCAATGGGCCAGATCCTCAGCAGTGGCCTCGGCCGGATCGAGGATGCGGGTAATCAGCCGGATGTGGTCGCCTTTACGGTCGGGCACGGTGTAGTCGACCACCCGAACGATCACCGCTCGGTCGGGGTCGAGGGGCCGGCCCTGGCGGGCGTCTTCACGCAGCCGGGCCTTCTGCGACTTGTGCAGGCCGACCACGGGGTTGGTGATGACCGCGAGCCAGGATCCGTCCTCCAGGTCGCGCAGCCAGTACGGGCGTAGCCCGGCCTGCACCCGCCACAGCAGCTGGGCGCCGCTACGGCGGGCCTGGCCCCAGGCGTAGAAGCTGTAGAAGCCGCGATCGGCGAGTAGCAGCATGTCCTCCTCCAGTCGCTCGTACAGGGAGTAGGCCAAGGTCTGTTCACCGTCCCAGCAGCCCGACACGTCTGCCGCGACGATTGCGTGACTGGCGCACTCGCTGATGGCCACGACCCGGGCCTGCGCAAATGCGGTCTCATACCCGCCCGCGCTGTCCTTGGGGAATTCTTCGAGGTTCGCCGGAGTGTCGGGCAGGTCGAGCAGGAATCCGTCGATCGCCATCAGCCGCCAGCGGCCGAGCCACGCACCCGCCGTCGTCGCGGAGGCGGCTGGGCGGGCCACACGCTCGAACAACTCCTTGACCGGCTCGGCGCCCAAGCGCTGCCTGGCCTGAGTCACCGCCCCTCGCGTCGGCGGCTCCCACCGCGAGCCCGGCACGAACGCGAGCATCCCGGTCAGCTTCTCGGCGACCTCCTCGTAGTCATCGTCAGGAAACAGACACAATGCGATCAGGAGATAGACGACCATGTGCGCGGGCAGCTTGCGAACCCGACGCTCCCGGCACTCGTGTGTGGCAATGGCCCCGTCCAGGACCTGGCGGGGGATCAGCGCTGTCAACGCGCCGACCGCCACCAGATCCGTCAACCGACCCGGACCGCCCAACACACCACTCAAGATCACCAAGCGACGCTACCAGCAAGATCGCTAACTAAACGGCATTGGGGAGAGGTAGAGGTCACGTGCTGTCGGAGGGGCACGAGCCGCCGGGGGATTCCAACCCATCTCACGCAGCGTGGAGGACAGGTTGAGGTTCGCGGTTCTTCCGCCCCGGCAGCCCGGAGCATCCCCGCGCAGCAGCCGCATGCCCTGCGGCCGTATCTCGGATGTTGCAGGCCGCGTTGACGTCCGCGTGCGCCCGAAGCCCGCAGGCGGCGCAGACGAACCGAGCTTGGCTCTGTCTCGACTCAGCCGCGCGGTGCCCGCATCTGCCGGAAGACGGTGAGCGTCGTCCTCTTGCCGTTGACGGTCAACGTCTTGAGGTCCACGGTGGCGGTGCCGATGCCGGCGGCGGGGGACGTGGTGGTGATCAACTCTGAGCCTTCCTGGTCAACGGAGTGTCCTTGCGCGTCGAGGAGGGTGAGGCCATGCTCGCGCATCCACGCCTTGCACACGTCGCGATCGGGGCTTTCGAGTGGGCTGCTGATCCTTCGCGCTGTACGCGATCGACGGTAGGCCATCGGCCGAACTCGCAGCCGACGCCGCAGCAGATAGCCACTGGCCGAGGTGACGGGGAGGACATGGGGCTACGACGCGGCCGAACGGGGTGCGTTCTACGAGCGCCTGGCCGCCGCCGGGGGTCCCGTTTGTGCATGGCGTGCGTGCGCAACGTCTTCGAACGCGCCAGGAGCGGCTCGCTGCGCGAACCGGACGACGTGTTCGCCGCCATCGAGGCCGTGCCCGTCCGCCTCCCGGAAGGCGGGCTCCAAGAAGGCACTTCAGGTGGAGGCGGCCGGTCGAGTCGGCGGCCGCGGCCTTGTAGATGGTGGCCAGCATGGCCCGGCCGATGGGTAGGCCGAGACGATGTGGCGGCTGCTCCAGGGCCTAACCTTCACCTTCCAGGCCGCGCGTGCCGGGCACGTTGGCGATGCGGCCGCGCTGCATGAGGAGATGCGCGCGAGGTCGACGGCTCGGCGCGCGCCGCTGCCTCCCGAACTGGTCCACCTCGACCACCGGCCCCAGTAGGTCACGCGGAAGCGGTTGTGCCCGCGCGGGCGCCAATGTACGTTGGTGCCTAGTCGGGCCCGCGGGCGCACCAACCAGCAGGCCGACCCGGGCCGCACATCGGGCCCATCCTCATCGCCCCTTCGAGGGGTCGCCACTTCGGTGCAAGCGGCTTCTTCGCCGCGAACTATCCTCATTCCCCTGCGAGGGGTCACCACGCTGACAGCCGTGATCGCAGGAGGACATGCTCATGCACCGCACCACCCACTGGTACCGCGCCAACATGGACGCGGTCTTCCCCGCCCACATGCGTGAGCATGTCCTCGCCGCGGTGTCCGCCGGCGTCCCGCTGGACACCGCGATGGAGGAACACGACCTACCGGACGAGGTCGCCTACGGGCGGGCCCGCCGCGACCCCGCATTCCGCGACCGGCTGTGCCAGGCGCTCATGGACGGGCGCAACCCAGACCTCACGCACGGCCGCTGCGCGACGTACACCCGCGACCGCTGTCGATGCCCTGAGTGCCAGGCCACTCAGCCAGGTTGCACCGCGGCGCGCCGCTGGCTGGAGACGCAACACGCCCGCGTCTGCTGAGCAGCTACCGGGAACCGGGCGGCAGTGCTCGCCGCGGTGTTCCTCTGGGTGGACACTCCGGCGCCGCAGCGAGCAGGCTTGGTTCGGCACCCTGTGGCCAGCAGGCCGGATGATGCGGCGCCTGTACCAGTACGCCTCGTCATGCCGGCGTCCGGGTAGCGCACCGGCATGACCGGCGTGGCTGTTCCGGCAGCACGTCCTGATCGTGAAGGGCCCACGGGTGACGTACGCCGGTTCGACCGGGTAGCCTGCCGGGTCATCGGCTACCTCCGAGGAGACCCCGCCTTCAGGCGGGGGAGGAATCGGACTCCTGCGGAGCAGGGCAGGAGCAGGCGATTCGCCGCCAGGCGGACCGCCGTCTACGACAACTGAGCCGTACTTAGCTGATCTTTCTGTGAAAATGTGAGGCGTGGTGCAGCTGGTGAAGCGGGCCTACAGGTACCGCTTTTACCCGACTCCCGAGCAGGCCGGCGAGCTTGCCCGGACGTTCGGCTGCGTGCGCCTGGTCTACAACAAGGCCTTGGAAGAGCGGACCCGCGCCTACGCCCTGGAAGGCAAGCGGGTCTCCTACGTGGAGTCCTCCGCGGCGCTGACGGCCTGGAAGAAGGCGCCCGAGCTGGCGTTCCTGGGCGAGGTGTCGTCGGTGCCGTTGCAGCAGGCACTGCGCCACCTGCAAGCCGGGTTCGCGAACTTCTTCGCGCGCCGGGCGAAGTACCCGACCTTCAAGAGCAAGAAGAAGGCACGCGCGAGTGCGGAATACACCCGCTCGGCGTTCCGCTGGCGCCAGGGCCGGCTCACCTTGGCGAAGATGGACGCGCCGCTGGACATCGTGTGGTCGCGTCCGCTGCCCGAGGGGGCCGAGCCGTCCACGGTCACGGTGTCCAGAGACGCGGCCGGGCGGTGGTTCGTGTCCATCCTCCTCGAGGAGAAGATCTCGCCGCTGCCGCCGGTCGAGGCGTCGGTGGGCGTGGATGCGGGCATCACGGCGCTGGCCACGCTCTCGACCGGCGAGAAGATCGTCAACCCGCGTCACGAGCGTGCCGACCGGCGCAAGCTGGCCCGGGCTCAGCGATCGCTGGCCCGTAAGCAGAAGGGATCGAACAACCGGGCCAAGGCCCGGCTGCGCGTGGCAAAGGTGTACGCCCGGATCGCCGACCGGCGCCGGGACCATCTGCACAAGGTGACCACACGGCTTGTTCGCGAGAATCAAGTGATCGCCGTGGAGGACTTGACGGTCCGCACCATGGTCAAGAATCGCTCGCTGGCCCGCGCCATCTCGGATGCGGCCTGGCGCGACCTGCGGATGATGCTGGAGTACAAGGCCGCCTGGTACGGGCGCACGCTGGTGGCGGTGGACCGCTGGTTCCCCTCCTCCAAGCTGTGCTCAGCCTGCGGGAACCTGCAAGAGGCGATGCCGCTGAACATCCGGGAATGGACCTGCGGCTGCGGCGCGGTCCACGACCGGGACGTCAATGCCGCACGCAATGTGCTCGCCGCCGGGCTGGCGGAGAGCTGAAACGCCTGTGGAGCTGGTGTAAGACCTCAACGAGAGTCCTCTCGGGCGGGCGACCGGCGGTGAAGCAGGAAGGCCAACCGGCGACGGTTGGAATCTCCCTCGTTTACGCGGGGGAGGAGGTCAATTCCGACGGAACCACCGCAGCAGGAAGAGGCAAGGTATGACGGTCACGGCGAGCGCGAGAGGCGCGCCGAGCGCCCAGTGCACCTCGTGTACGTTCATCAGATTCATTCCGTACACTGCGGCGACCAAGCCAGGAACACCCAGCAGTGCCGCTGCCGCCGTCATTTTTCGCACCTGCCGGTTGAGAGCCAAGGACTGCTGGTCTCGTACTTCGCCGAGCAGCACATGGATCTGCTGGAAGCCTGCGTTGATCTCGGCGGTCACCCGGGAGAGGTCGTCGCCCAGATCGCGCAGTCCTTCCCGGAACTCAGGAGGGACCAGGAAACGCTGCGGAAGCAGTCGCAACGGCGCTTCGAACGGGACAACAGCCTGCCGGAGTACGGAGAATTCCCGTCTGAGCAAATAGGCCCGATCGGTGTCGTCATTCTCAGAGCTGGAGTACAGCGTGCTCTCGACGTTTTCAAGCTCCACCAACATCAGATGGATCGCTTCGCGGTACTGCTGAATGAGGTGTTCAAGGATGGCGTGCACGACGCTGTACGGGCCGAGTGCGACCTGGTGCGGCCGGCGTTCCAGGGCCTTGCGCACAGCCGCGAGGCAGCCGTGCGGGCTGTGCTCGAGGGAGAGGATGTAATCCGGGCCTACCAGGAGCTTCAGTTCACCGGTGTCGATGAGGCGGCCGTCCTCGGCGGTGTCATAGTGCGTGCTCCTTGCCGCTACCAGTAGCGCATCTCCATACTCCTCGACCCGAGGTCGCTTGAGCGCCCACCAACGGTCTCGGACCAGCGGTACTGGTACGTCGAAAACCTCACTCAGCCACTCGACCTCGGGATCCTCAGCATCGGCGAGAGCGACCCAGACGAAAGCGTTCCGGTGCCCCTGACGCACAAGCCGAACGGCCTCAGTGATGCCGGGCGACATTACTCGCGCGCCATCGATGTAAGCCGCGTAGTCAATTACCAGGGGAGGCGGCAAACCGGTATCGCTCGAAAGTGGCTGTGGTCTGTGAGCCCTGCGTAATCCATGAGGGAGACGTGGGGGTGTGCGCATGCAACCTCCTTCGGCTCCCCTCCATGCTACGGAGAGGAGCCGCCATGAGTCCGGCAAAAGTGACGTCATCGGCCACCGAGCACTCGCTCATGTCGCCAGCCGGCTGCTGCAGGCGGCGTAGTACACGGCTGAGGTTTTACTCGCGCCCGCCGGGCCGCTGCTCGTCGTGTGCGGCCAGGCAGCCGCACCGCGCATGGATCACGGGGATCGGGGGCCGCTCTCCTGGTGGCCCTGGTTCTCGGCCGGATGCGGCACCAGGCACTGACCACCCTCGGACGCGCAACCGGCCGCACCACGAAGCTGTGGCGGGCCCGGGACGATGCGGCCGGACGAGGCGCACGGCGCCCACGCGAATGTGCCGGTTGTCTGGTGCCAGGTCACTCCTGCGAACGGGGAGGACTGGCGATGGTGTCCTTCCCTGCGGTCACGTTGAATGAGGCGATCACCAGGGCGTGGTCACTCTCAGAGGTGGCGATGACGTCGTGGGCCGCGATCCATCGCGAATGTGTCGTGTGAATGCGATCGCACCGGTAGGCCAGACCCTCTGTGTGCCCCACCGTTGCGGTCAGATCGCCCATGTACATTCCGGCGTCCATGAGCCCTGCTTCCAGCAAGGCCAAGGCCGGATCGGTGTCGAGTTTGCGCCTGCCCAGCGGATCTCGCGTTCCCGTCTGGAGAGCGGGGTCGTCCAGCGCGGCCGCGTTCCAGTCGCCCATCGCGATCATGGGCCGGTCCTTGACGAACAGGCGCAGCGCCTCCGCCTCCATCCTCCGGATGGCCGGGGAGGAGGGCGCGAGGTGGGTGTTGAGAAGGTCGACGGGGGCACTGTCGATTTTCGTGCGCAGGCAGGCGACCGCGTGCCAGTATGGAAAGCCGCTCTCGTGCCGCTCCTGGACGTCCGTGACGCGCTCGTCATCGATCAGGATCACCAGGTGGCAGCCATGGTGCGCGGAGGGCGCCAGGTAGGGGGTCATGTGCAGCGCGTGGGCCGCCATGTCCAAGTGCTGAGGCCCCCAGTTCTTTGCCTCCTGCAGGCCCACGACGTGGAGGTGTTGCTCGGCCAGTATTCGGAGCTGGCGCCGGAGCCGGGAGTCGTCCCCGTGGTCGATCCCGCCGTCGAGCAGGTTGTATGAGCCCACGCGGAGTGGCGCGGTGCCGGTCACTTCCACCTCCTGATGAGGCCCGGGAGTTCAGCGATGTGCTCGATGGACAGCGAGTGCGGGGGCAGGACCGTACCGGGGGGTGGTGCCCCGATCAGCACGGCGCGACCGAACCCCATTTTCAGCGGTCCTCTGACGTCGTGGTCGAGATTGTTGCCGACCCATAGGGCCTGACCAGCCGGGACGTCGCATGCGGTGATGACCCTGCGGTAGAACTCCGCGTGCGGCTTGCCGATCCCGATCTCGTCCGACAGCACCACGGCGGCGAACAGGTCCTCAACGCCGGCCTCTCTCAGCGCCAGCCGGCGGGGCTGGTCCTGCCGGTTGTTGCTGGCCAAGACGAGTCGCAGCTCGAGGTCGTGCAGAGCGCGCAACGCGATAACCGCGTCGGGTGCGACGGGCCGTTGCCCGCGGCGAGGGTCGGGATCAGCGTGGGGGTCGGTAAGGGTGTCGCCGTAGTCCGTGACGACGGCTTGGGGACGCATGGGGTGCTCTCCTCGTGCGTGCGGTCTGGCTGATGCGCCGAGTTGACGTGTGATGGCGGTGGGCCGAGACCGTTGGCGATGGTCGGTCTCGGCCCAGCCGGGGCCCCGCGTGCTGCGATCACCTGAGGGTGGCAAGCCTGGCGGAGCAGGGGGAAACTGCGTTGGCCGACGGAAAGCTCAAGGTCAGGCGGGCGCTTCGGCCGTCCTGCGGGGCAGACGCCCGAGGTCGTACTCCTCGCGTCTGGCGCGCTCGACGAAGTCCTTCCACACGTTGGCCGGGAACTCCAGAGGCGGGTCCGACGACTCGATGTGCCACATGACGATCGCGTCCTCGTCGACTTGCCTCGTCCGGAGCACACCCGCGGGCTCGATCCCGTCCTGGATGTTGATCAGGAAGTCGCCCCACTCGTCTGTGGACACGGACAGTACGGGCGAGTCCGCGCCGAGCTGGGCGTTGCGGATCTCGACGTGGTCGTTGACACGTTGCACGACGGGGGCGCATCCGTTCTGCTGGTTTGACATGCTTGTCCTTTCAGGTTGGGGATGGTGTCTTCTGCGGGTGGCCGTCGAGGCAGGACCTGCACGGCCAGCCCAGCGCCGGCCAGCCGAAGCTGCTCTGGCAACGTGTCGCAGCCGTCAGAGCCGTCCTATCTGGCCGGCGCGGGCCGATCAGAGGGCCGGGGGGGCCGGCTTCGATGGCACCGTGAACACGGGCATGCCGAGCCGGTCGTTGTGCGCTTCGAGCAGCACCTCCCCGTGGATGTAGCTGGGTTTGGGAGCTTGCCGGTCGAGGCTGACTTGGCTGATCGAGCCGATCGCCCCGGGCGCGAATCTGGTCATCGCGTCGGTGAGTCTCGTGCTGGCCACTTCTGGTTCGTCGGTCACGCCGCCCGCGCCCCGATCGCGGTTCTCGCGTGCTCTCCAGGAGAACAGGACATCGCCTTTCGGCAGCAGAGGGGTCGGAAACGATTCGGTAAGGAGCACGGCTGGACTCCGGTGGGTAGGAATGGCCAATCGGGGATGTTGCATTTTGATCTCGGGTGGAAGCCGCCGCCGATTCAGCCTGACGATTTCCGGCCCACGAGTAGCGTTGTCACTACCAGCGGTCAGATCTAGTGGTGGCGCGTCCGCAAAAGTCCGCTGCTTGTCCGCGGACAGTGCGGACACAGGTCAGATGGGCGGACACTGATGAGCGAAGAGACGTTCGGGCAGATTCTGCGCCGCCTGCGGATGGGCGCCGATTTAACTCTTCGCATGGCCGCCCGGCGTGCCGACGTGGGCAAGACCACCGTGGAGGACTTGGAAAAGGGCCGGAGAGGTACGACAAGAAGGATCGCAGCCGCGCTCGACAAAGCCGTGGAAGCGAACGGCGAAATTATTGCCGCCTTTGAGAGAGATGAGACTCAAGGGAAAATTGCGAAGTTTCATCCCTCTACCGCCGAGATGGGCTCAGTGCCTACTCTGGCTGTGGATGACGTGCGCGACGAGGACGGGGAGGAAGCCACGAAGCGGCGAAAGCTGTTCGGACTGGCCGCCGGCGTCGGAGTCCTCGGCTTCGAGGAGGTAGTGCGCCAAGGGCTGGATCTGACGACCACGCCCCACCGCACTGCCGAAGACTGGGACATCGCTCGCGCCGACCATCTCCACGCGCTCCGCACACGACCCCCCGCTCAGGTCGTGCAAGATCTGTCCATCGACCTGTTCTTGCTGCGCCAGCAGATGGACAGCGCGGCCGACGATCAGATGGCGGAACTGCACCGTGTGGCGGCGATACTGGCGGCCATTCAAGCGAACGCGCTGACCAGGATGAGCGAGCATGGCAGCGCCATTCGCTGGTGGAGTACCGCGAAGAAGCACGCCGACTCCTCGCGTGACGTCGAATTGCGTCTCCTTGTCCGGGGAGAGGAAGCCATTCACGGCCTGTACGGGCAGCGTGAACCGGAGACTGTGCTGCGCCTGATCCAGAACGCGCGCCACGTCATCCGCCGGCCGTGGCTGCGGCTCATCGCCGCAGAAGCCAAGGCGCTGGCCGTGCTCGGCCGTCCCGCGGAAGCCACCGCGAGACTCCACGATTTGCACGACAACATGGATCGGGGCGTCACCGGCGACCGGTGGGACTTCTTCCGGCCGGACCAGATCCCATTCGCCGAAAGCTGGGTGGCCGCCTATGCCGGAGATGAACCGGCGGCCGACACGGCACGCGAACGCGTACTGAAGATCATCCCTGAGCGCTCCTACCAGTACCGGGTGAACGCGAGACTGCATGAAGCCATCAGCACGGCCGCGCTCGGCGGGGTAGATGAGGGAGCCCGGATCGCAGCGGAGTTGATCGACTCACTGCCTGCGGCCTATCGCACCAATCACATCAAGGAGACGGCGCGCATGGTGGTCCGGGCGGTACCGCTCGATCAGCAAGCCCGCCCAGCGGTGGGCGAACTGCGCTCAATGTTGGCGCTTGAGGCTGGGTAACCGTCGCACCAGCGTCTTGTTCTGGTCGGTGACCGGCGCCGAGCCCTCGCCCTGCAGGCACCGCTGGACGGATGCCTGCACGCGGTCGACGGCGTCGTCGGCCGCGTAGAGACGTTCTGTCCGTGCGAACCTGTCCGTCTGCGTCCTCGGGGCGAATTCCGTGGGACACGCACTGGTCGAGCTCACCGGCAGCGGGCGTGAAAGCGCCCTAAAGCATCATCGCGAGCGTCACCCAGGCCGCTGCCGCCCCCATCACGGCGCCCGCGAGAGCCTGCGCGGCCGTGTGGTGCGACACCTGGACCCGGGCCCACCCGATCACCGCCACGATCACCGCGCCCGCCAGCAGGACCGGCAGCGCAGGAAGCACATGCGCGAGCACGACGGCGGTGCCGGCCGACACCCCCGTGTGGAAGCTGATCTTCCACACCAGCGTGATCGGCCCCATCACCGACACCCAGGCCAGCATCACGGCCACCGACGCCACCACCACGCGGGGCGCGTCCAGCAGTGTCAGCGCGGTCAAGCCCACCACCACCGCGGCGAGCCCGATCAGCATCGGCCCTTTCCTCGACTTCCGCTCGATGAGGTGAATCGAGTCGAGTCGGCCTCGCCGTACGCCCACCGCGATCACAGCCGCGGGCACGCCCGCGCACACCGCTGCGGCGAGCAGCCCCCATGCCAGGCCCGCCCAGCCCTCGGCCAACAGCCCGGCCACCGCAGGCATGGCGATCCCCATATACTGCGGGGCGAACACCTCGGTCACCGCACGCGCGAATCTCCCGTCGCGTCCGGCTGTGCCTGCGGCCTCGCCCATGCCTTCTGCCCGCTCTGCAGTCACATCGCCCCCTCTGTGATCGCCGCCCCGCCCTGAGCCAGAATTCCGTCAGCGGTCCGCAATGGTGATCCTTGTCCATAATCGTGAGCCGTGCGGGTTTCGCCAGCGGAACTGCCGCCCGTTTGGGCAGCACCCCCCACAGGCTCCCGATGTCGCCGATCCCACGAGGGAGCATCGGCTGCTGCGGTGCGGGAAGGAGCTGGAGCACCTGCTCGGTTGTGGAGCCCGGTTCGACGGCCTTCGGATCTCGCGCAGAGTGAGGCCATGGTTCACTGCGGCCGGCATGAGGGTGCGCGACCTGCGGCCGGACCGCTGGCCGGACAACGAACGATATGCGCTGCGTCGGCCTTGAGACCTGCTGGCCGGCACGCTTCTGAATCTGACCCGCGTTCGCGACATGAGCCTGGTGTGCAACGACCCATTCGGTGATGGGGGATCCGGCCAGGCTTCGTTCAGGGCCATTGCTAACCGTCAGATAGCGGACGGTGGGGAAGGTGGCGGGAGAGACGTTCGGGCTTCACAGGCCCAGGAGGTGCCTGCCCGCCCGGGGCGAGGCGTTCCTGGAGCGGATCAGCCCGGACGCGCCGCACTGGCTGCCGCCACCATCGCCGGGCTGACGTGCGCCGTCTTCGGGTGGCCACCCTGCGCCGGACCGGCCTGCAGGGCTCCCGGGCCTGGCAGCCGCTCACCCAGCAGGCGCACCGCAACCGCGACGGCAGCGCGGCGTTCGCCGCGGCGGCCGACATGACCGCCAAACAGGCCGCCAGCCTGCTGGAGGACGCGCTGGACCTGGGCGCTGGACCTGGGCGCGGTCGCCGCGAGTACGTCGATCTGGTTCAGGTGGACGTGGCCGACGACCCGGACGAGGCTGATGCCGCCACGCCCGAGCAGGGTCCGATCTGCGCGCTGTACCGATCAACCACGCGGGCCTCCAATGGGCCGCTGCTCGCTGCTCGCCCTGCGCCCGGCCGACCTGGGGCATGACCGCCTGCCGTAGAGGTTGACGATCTGAGAGGTATGACCTTCAGGCACTGGCCGCGTCGCGCCACCGCGCCAGCAGTTCGGCGTCGTCCGGGTCACCAAAGCGAATGATTTCCTCGGGGACCGCGTACGGCCTCCACTGCCAATAGTCCGAATCCTCAGGCGCGAGCTCACGGGTGCCGTCCACGATCGTGCCGTCGTCCAGTGTGCAGTTGGTCGGTATGCGGATAACTCCGCTGGGCAACAAGACGACGCTCATGTGTGCCCCCTTCCCAAGTCCCGAGATCGGTGCGTGTGGTCCAGCATAGCTTCCACGTCGCTTCATGCCCCCTTATCCGATGCCATACCTGCGGGCGAACCATTGATATGCCTGCTGGGCCGCCGATTCATCGTCGCCCATCAGCCTGACCAGCTGGCGGGCTCGGCGGGTGAGCACGCAGGCGAAGGCCTCGGCGAACCACTCGCGCACGCTCTCCTGGAACGGCGGGATCAAGGCCGAGGCCAGCAGGTCGTGCAAGCTGATCCAGAACGTCGACTGCGAGGGATGCCCATCGAGGTCGTCGACGGCGTGACCTATTTCATGAGCTGCGACGCTGATGGAAGGAGAGGGCGCGCTTCCCACCCCGATACGACGGCGCGCCGGATCGTACACGCCGGGGGACCTGTCCCAGGTACCCGTTTGAAGGGGTAGGTCCACGTTTCGCAGGTTTTCGAAGCCGGGCAGATCCGGAACAGCCCCCGCTCCCACGGTGATGCCACCGACGAGGAAAGCGGACAGGCGGGTGGCTAAGCCGCGCGGCACGGCTGCCAGCGTCATGATCGTGAGGATGCATTCCGCGGGCGGGAACGTGTCCGGATCCCAGGCGCGGATCACGCGCGGTTCCAGAGGCCCGACATGCAACCATCCAGGCCTTCCTCTGCTGTGCTCAGCCACGCGGGCAGTTCCGTCCAGCGCGGCGGAGCTGCCGTGGTCGTGCGTGCGTGGCAGGTGGCGGAGTGAGGTGGGCGGTCACACTGGCGCTCGCCTCGTGGCGGAGGCCCTTCCAGGGCGGTATGCGAAGCCTTCGCACGGTGTGCGCTGCAAACCGCTCGCCGTGCGCGGGATGCGGCGCTTCCGCGAACTGGGTGGTCCAGCGCGACGGGCTGCCGCGCAGCACGACATCTGACCGGGCCTCACCCGGTGTGCTGTCGTTCGAGTGATCTACCGATATGTCAGCCCGCCCGGGCCTTTCTCGAAACACTGGCGGATCTTACTGGTTCCGGGTCACGGTACACCCACAGACCTCGCGGCCCGTTCACAGCGCTGGGTGGTCGCTGGCGATGGCCCCCGCGTTTGCCCCCCTTTGACATCCGGTCTTTGGCCGCCCGGCTGCTCCTGCGCCGAAGCCTGGGACAAGATCACCCGGAACAGGCGCGCCACCGCCTGCCCAGCATCTACCAACTGCATGGGCTCGAGACGATTGTGCCCTGGGTTGAGCTGCGCGACGGGTAAGAGCGTGCAGATGATCGCCCGCGGTAGACGATCACCGATCCGGCCACGCGCCCGCAGGTCACCGTCTGATCATTACGTGACCGATTTCTCTTGGGTGCCTCCACGGTCGCCTGAATAGCGATTCCTGGAGGACGGCGGGCATACCGCCGACCACCGACACCCTGTCACCGGATGCCTGGGCGGCGGCGCGCCCATCCGCCGTGCATGGTGTCCTTGATCTTGACCTTGGCCAGCATGCGGGTAGGTGTGCAGAAGACAATCACCTCGCTCATTCCGTACCTGGACATGACAGCGGATTCGGACGGGTCCGCGAAGCCTTCCTCAAGGGTGGCTGTGGCGCCAGGTTGGTCATGCGGCGCGAACATTGACCGCCGTCGGTGCCGCGCTGCTCGGCGACCCCGTTGAATCAGGGCCAAGCGGACATCCCGGGTAGTACATGTCCGGATAAATTCCATCAAGCCATCAGCGGAGATGCAGGGGAATGCAATATTCATGCGCTTTGCTCCTTTTGGCAGGAAATGTTACTCGGCGTGAGAGTGTCATGACCACGCCGTATCATGGTTTAACTCCCATGGCCCCATCCCCGGGCCCGAGTTGCTCTGGAGGGGAGGAGCGATGCGCGTGAATGTTTACGTAGACGGCTTCAATCTTTACTACGGCTGCCTCAAGGGCACGTCGCACAAGTGGCTGGACCTTTCTGCGCTGTGCATCAAGCTTCTGCCCCGGGATGACATCAACCGGATCAAGTATTTCACCGCTCGCATCACGGCGCGGCCGGGGGACCCTGACAGCCCGACTCGTCAGGACATGTACCTGCGCGCTTTGGGAACCATTCCGCACGTTTCAGTTCATTATGGGAATTTCCAGGAGACTAAGCCACGCATGCCGCTCGCGGCGCCTGATCCCTTGGGTCCTCGTACGGTGAAGGTGATCAAGACCGAGGAGAAGGGCTCCGATGTCAATCTCGCGAGCCATCTGTTGCTGGATGCCTTCCGGGAAGATTGCGAGATGGCCGTTGTCGTCAGTAACGATTCCGATCTGAGAGAGCCGATCCGGATGTTGATCGAAGAGCTCGACGTCCCGGTAGGGTTGGTGAATCCGCATAACCCCAGGTTTCGCAGTCGTGACCTGCTGGCGTTGTCTCCGCGCTTCTTCAAGCAGATCAAGCCGAACGCGCTCAAAAACTCGCAGTTTCCCGACGTCCTGCAGGACGGGTCGGGAGAGATTCGCCGACCTGTCAAGTGGTGACAGCGCAAAGGCCCCGCCCGGAGGCGGGGCCTGCACCTACCCACCGAAGCGGGTAGGGGAATCGCTGTAAACAGTACCAGCGGGCCCGCAGGCCCAGTCAAGTCACCTGTCGTCACATGACGATGACTTTCCGTAAGGAGTGTCGTGGTCGCCTGCAAGATCGGGCGAGGACAGCACTCAGCCGCCCTGGCCGCCGAGGATCTGCGATAGCACCGGCTTCGGGTGGGGCCGCTGATCCCGCCCGGCTGCGGCGTTCGTTGGCTACGTCTGCGCCCCTGTCCAGCGCACCGGGCCGCATCCACTGAATCCGTGCCTCTCAAAGCGCGGGTACCACGTCCTTCGGGCTCATCTGGCCACCCTCGGCGGCAACAACGCGCTCCGGCGGGCTTCGGCCTGCAGACATCTGAGTAGGGCCTACTCAGGCGCCCGCCCGGGAGCTGCCGTTTCACTGGAGGCCCAACGAAGGGAGTCCTCTCATGAGCGATCTGTCGCCCTCCATCTGGCGGCGGCCCCAGCGCCCCGCCGTCCGCCTGCTCGGTGCCGCCACCCTCGGCCTCACGGCACTAAGCGCCATGGCGAGCGCCCCGGCCACTGCCGCGCCGAACTGCGCAGCCGCATCACCGTATTACGACCAGGCTCCCACCAGCGGCAACCTCACAATGGTGCGACAGGCGATGCACTGCCTCATCGACGCCGAGCGCGCCAAGGCCGGGCTGACCCCGCTCACGCGCAACAGCCAACTCGACGCCGCGGCGGCCGCGCACGCCAGCGCCGCCGCGACCCTGAAGTGGTGGCGGCCGGGCGCCGACTCGCACACCAACCCGCAGACCGGTTCGACGCCGTTCAGCCGGATAACGGGCGCGGGCTACTGCCCGAACCCCCTGTCCTGGGCCTACGCCGAGACCACCTACACCGGCTGGGGCGGATCGGGCACACCGCGGGCCGCCGTCCACTGGTGGGTGTACGTCAGCACGTACGGCCACCGCCAGATCGTCCTCAGCCCGACGCTGAGCGACGTGGGCATCGGCGCGGCGGCGGGAGCGGCGAACCCGGCCGGCGCGGGCGCGGCAGGCGGTGGGACGTTCGTGGTCGACTACGGGCGCTGCCAGCGCTAGCCGGGCTGGACCGTCGCGCGTGACAGCATTCCCGGCCGGACGTCGACCAAGCACCCTGTCCCCGGCGGTCAGCAGCTCCCGCCTCGCAGTGAACCCGATCCTTGCCCGCCAACTCAGGTCGGTCGCCGGCGGAACACGGCTGGCCAGAGGACTTCGCTCCGCCCTCGCGCTCTCCTCGACGGTCATTCAAAAGGATGACCGCAGACGCCGCATGAGCGTGGCCTCTGCGCCCGTCGAACGCATCTTTGCGACCCCCAGTTGTAGATGGCGGCTCCCAGTCGTGCTTGGTGGCTGAGTGGGGGCGCGCGGATCTCCAGGCGTTCGTGGGAGCCTTGGAGCCATGGGGGCAGCGGAAGACGATCAATCCCTCGCAGGATTCGTAAGGACTGAGAACCCCCAGCTATGGGCCTATCTTGAGGTGCTGCGTCCGAGACAGCGGCTGTCCGGCACCGTTGCGGCCATCGATCTCTTCGGTGTCTTTGTCGATCTGGACGACGCACCCGACCATCCTGCCTTTCCCGGCGTCGGCTTCATCGCCATACCCGAGCTGTCCTGGCGCCACGGAGAGGACCCAACCCAGGTCGTCTCCGTGGGAGAGCACATCAGCTGCGAATTCCTCAGCTTCGACACCCACAACGTCGAAGCCCGCCTGTCGCTGCGCTCCACCCGGCCCGACCCGTTCCAGCAGTTCGCGCGACATGCTCACGTGGGGCAGATCCTGCACAGCCCGGTCACCCAAGTGGTGCCCTTCGGCATCTTCGTCCGCGTGGCCCACGGCGTCGAAGGCTTGGTCCGTCTCAGCAAACTCGCCGGTCCGACTGTCGAGGCGTCAGGCGACGGGGTTCAGATCGGTGACGAGAGCACCGTGACCATCACCGAGATCGACCTGCTCCCGGGTTCCGCAGTTGGTAGTCACACGTGAGCCTGAAATTGAGGGTTGACCTCGAGGAACGCGTGCAGGGCCGTAGAGGGTCGTGTGCCTACGCCCTCCGCAGCCAGGTGCTGGTCGGGTCAGGCCGGTTCGAAGACGGAAACTCGGGATGGCGGCGTGATGGAAAGTGCCTGGTAGACGGCTCGTTGTGCGGGTCGCAGCGGGGTCGTGTGGACGACGGTTCCAGCCGGCCCGGCGAGGGTGACTTGCGACAGACGGGACAATTCGCGGTTGATCCGTGGCCATCTTTGCCCGCATCCGCGTTCGGCGACCCGGGTCTGCAGCAGGGCGAGCCAGCAGATCAGCACGTGCGCGCGGATGCGATGTTCGAGCCGGTGGAAGACCGGGCGCAGGAGCAGTTCAGACTTCATGTCCCGGAAGCCTCGCTCGGCTTCGAGGAGGTTTTTGTAGCCAAGTGCGGCGTCTTCGGCGCTGATACCGGGATCGCTGGTGGCCAGCAGGTACTTGCCGTCCAGCCGTTCTTCGGCCTTGACCCTGGCCCGGTCGATGACCAGGCGTCCGTTCTTCTGCTGACGGATCCACCGCTTGAGCGTGGGATGGTCGCGCAGCGCGCACTCGGCCCGGACGTGGCCGGCCTCGGCCTTCTCGCGGGCCTTGGCGCTCATCTCCCGCCCGACTTCCCGCGCGCGCTGGGCCTTGATCCGCTCCAACTCGGCCTCGATCCGCACGATCGCCTGCTCGCGGTGCTGCTGGTCGCGCTGTTCTTGATCGGGGTTGTGGCAGATGATGAACCGCACGTCGCCGGCGCCGTCGAGGCGGACTTCCTTGACCCGCAGGTTGTCGCGCACCTGTTGGTAGCGGCCCTGACGGGACAAGGCCTGCTCGACCAGGGCGCCGCCGTCACGCATGCGCATCCCGGCGATGTAGTGACCGCCCGCGCGGCGCAGGTAGGCCAGGTTGTCGGCGGAGGAGAAGCCGCGGTCGACCACGGTGATCACGCGGCCCAGCTTCCAGGCGCGCATGTCGTCCTTGACCTCGGCCAGCACGCTTTGGTCGTTGGTATGACCGGGCCAGCACCACACGCGGACCGGGATGCCCTCGCGGGTGACCGCCAGCCCGATGACGATCTGCGGTAGGTCGTCGCGATGGTCCTTGGACTTGCCATAGGTGCGAAACGCGCTCTGGCCGGTCTCTTCCTCGTCGCGTTCGAAGTAGGTGGAGGTGGTGTCGAAGAACAGCAGGTCGACTTCGAGGTTGAGCAGGTGGGCGACGGCGAAGAACACCGCCTCCTGTACTTCGCCCTGGGTGTCGGCCTCCACCAGCAGGTCCATCGCTCGATAGGCCTGATCATCATCCATCGCCGCCAGGTTGGGGATGATCACGTCCTGGCTGGCCCATTCGGCGGCCGACGGCTTGCTCATCGGCGCGATCGCGCGGTTGGCGACCAGCGCGAACAGCACCCGTTCCATGTTGGTGGTGAAGCGCCGGCCGTCGGCCGCCGTCTTGATCGCCGAGGCGACGGCCAGTTGCCGCCATAGGCCCTCCAGCAGCCAGACGGCGCCGATAGGACGGGAATCGACCACCTCGATCGGCGCACTGCCGGCATGCCGACCGACCTCGACGGCATCATCAGCCGCGTCATCGGCCTGGCCGGAGTCGTCCAGGCCGCCGCCGAAGTGCTTACGGATGGAGGCCGCCAACCCGAGCAGGCCGCCCACGTCCAGGCGGTCCACACGGCCCAAGTTCATCAGCACGTCGGGCTTGATCTTGCCGTCCACACGACGGTTGTGCGCCAGCGCGACGTATCGGACGACGCTGCCGTCGGCGTTGGCTCGCTGCGTGAACCGCAAGTACATGCCTACACAAAATTACGAAGCATGAGCTCGCGTACCAGAAATTTTCAAAGTCGTGTTACTACACTCTCGGCCCTTCGCGGCACCTCGAAGCTTACTACAGGCCATCTATCTGCAGATTCTCGCTGTCCATTCGCCACGTGTGACTACGAGCTGCGGAACCCGGGATGAGCGCCCGCGCGAGAACGACTGACGTTCCCTGGTCAAGGCCGCCGCGTGAAAGCACTGCAAGGCTTCGGGCAACAAGAGGTGTTCAGCACCTACAGCATCACCCGACCTCAGCGGAGTTGCCTGCATGGCTACACCACCCGACCTCACCGACCCGCCTGATCTCCGGGCCGGGTGGGAGGAAATCTTTACCACGCACTTCGCGGGAATCCATCGCTACATCGCCGGGCGGCTGACCGAAGACATTGCCGACGATCTGGCCGCAGAGGTGTTCCTGGCGGCGTACCGGGGAGGCTACGACGCCTCGCGCGGCGCGGTGCGGCCCTGGCTGTACGGGATCGCCACCCATCTCATCGCGCGGCACCACCGGAGTGAGATGCGCAAGTGGAAGGCACTCAGCCGGACGGCGGAGCGGCCGGAGCACAGCCATGAGGACGCCACCTTGACGCGGGTGGCGGCCAGTGAGTCGACCGGCAGGCTGGCAGGCGCACTGGCCGGGCTCAACCGCAGGGACCGCGACGTCGTCCTGCTCCATGCGCTGGGCGGCCTCAGCCACGCCGAGGTCGCCACCGCCCTGAACATCCCGGCCGGCACGGTCGCGTCCCGCCTCAACCGTGCCCGTAAACAACTTCGCAAGGCGCTCGGCGACGTCAACCCTCTGGAGGACAACCATGGATGAGTTCGACCTGCTGGCCAGGTCCCTCCCCAAGACGTCGCCGCCGTCGCCGGAGGTGGTCGACAGGGCACACACCCGGCTGCTGGCGATCATGCACGAGCCCGTGCGGCGCGTCCGGCGCCGCCACGTCTCGTGGGGATGGACCGCTGTGGCGACCGTCGCCGTCATCACCGCCGTCATCGCCTTGGTGTCGGTCCTGACGCCGGCTCTCGCACCGGTGATCGTGCCTGCCCGCGGCAACGACGCCCTGCTCGGGCTCGCGGACGATGTCGCCAGGCTTCCTGCCCAGAGCGGCGCGTACTGGCGCAGACCGCTGCTCAACGGCGCGCTGATTCGGGTGAAGGCCGGAAAGGAGACGTTCAACGTGCTGTCCGTCTCTCGTGTCGACCTCTGGCAGCCCCGTGATCCACGCAATCCTGTCCAGGCGCGGATGCGAGAGGAATACGTGCGTCCCGCCACCTCCGCCGACGAGCGCAGCTGGAAGGCGGCCGGCTCCCCGCCGGTGGTCCAGCAAGTGTGCAGCCCGGGCAGACCTACCACGGACTGCAGGAAGGAGCGGGTGAGCAGCGAGCCCACCAAGTGCGTGTATACGCGTGCCGTCGAACCGCGCGGCGTGTTCGGCGACCGGCGGTTGGGCGACCTTACGTTGGCCGACCTCGCGGCTCTGCCCGCCGACGTTGACGGGCTGCGAGAGAAGCTGCGCGGCTACTGGCAGGCGGATTCGGATAGCCAGAGCTTCGAAGAATTCCTGTCTCGTTCGTCGGCGCTGCTGGAGATGCCGGTCAGCCCTGCGGTACGGGCGGCTACCCTCCGTCTCCTGGCTGGCCTGCCGACCACCAAGGTAGGCGGAACGATTACCGACCCGCTCGGGCGTTCAGGCCTTGCGGTCACCTTCATCAAGAGCGAGGGATTTACCACCGAGTTCGGCGCGGACGACGAGGTGGCCGAGCGGTACACCACCATCCTCGACCCCAGGACCGGCACCGTCCTGGCGTCAAATGCGGCGATCGCGGCCGAGAGCACCGAAGGGCTCGCCAAGGGCACATACCTATACTACACGGCATGGGCCTCCGAGGCGGGCTGGACCAACGACAGACCGGATCGGCCTCGTAGCTGCAGGCTCAGCGACAGGCCCATTCCATGATCATGGCCGGAGGCCCCCGCCTCCGGCCATCCACGCCAAGCCGCCTCAGCCCGGCGCACTAAGGCGACCCGTCCGCCGCAGAGTAGACCCGGAACTCGGGAGGTAGCCGGGACGCTCTACTGACGGTCTTAGAGCGAGGGTGACGCCGCCGTAACCCGAGAAAGCAGTGGCCGCGCGGGCTCGGGGCCAGTGAGCCTCACCAGAGCAGAGCTTCTCCCAGATCGGTGTGTGCCTCGCTAAAGCGGTGGGTGACCTTTACTCGAGCGGCAGGGCGTGCCGTCTGGCAACCTGGCGGATCTCCTCCAGCGGGTACGGCGTCTTCCTGCTCTCACTCTGCAGCTCGTGGTAGAAGTCGTTCAGCACGGTGGCCAGCGGGCTGTGCCGCGACAGCAGGGTCGCGACCCCGCCGGGCACGCCGGCTGGTCGCTGTCCCGCCGCCCATTGCCGCACCAGTTCGCGGCGCTCCGGCCAGTTGGCGCCGTGGAAGGCGCCGGCCAGCCAGTTCACCAGGTACGTCAGCGTGTAGGTGCGGTCGAAGGTGAGGTGCCGGCGATAGAAGGCCTGTTCCTCCTCTGACAGGTCGAACCGGGTCGACACGGCCAGCCCGAAGTCGGTCAGGTAGAAGTGGTACCCGTCGGTGAGGATGTTGTCGAAATGCGCGTCGAAGTGCAGGAGGCCGCCCGCGTTCATGAAGGACACGGCCTCACGCAGCCCGTGGTCCACCAGGGCGCAGGAGCGGTCGGCGTCGCCCGCACGCACCCGCTCGTCCAGCCACTGGTGCAGGTTGTATGGGAAGTACTCCAGGAAGAGCGTCAGGCTCGCCGGGGCCCCTGCCAGCGCCTCGAGGCGGCGACGCACGCCGGGCGCGCCCTCCCAGAAAGTGACCGCCCGATCGATGTCGGCCAGCTCTCCGTACAGCGGGGCGGGCTCGGCGTTGGGCAGCACCCGCCAGTGATACAGCAGCGGGAAGCCGGGGAACCGGCCGGTCAGCACCCACTCGGTGGTCATCGTGTGCGCGGCCAGCTCGCGCCAGGCGCCAAAGCCGGGCGAGCCGATGCCGCACTGGCATCGTCGCCCTCTGGCTACAGAAGGAGATCATGGTAAGCATCCAACTCCCGGCCCGGTGGCAAGGCCAGGGCGTTGGCTGTACCCAAACGCGGTTGGCTTACCCTCACCTGGAGTGTTCGAGGACAAGCGGGTGGCCAACAGCTGCCGGGCTAACCTCGCCCCGGACGTGGCCGCGTGCCGGGCGGCCTCGCGTCGCGGTGCGCAGGCTTCCACGCGGGCCGTTGCAGGCAGTGCGGCACGTTCAGCTCGCGCCTTCCGGGCAACTTCCGCCCGCTGCTGTGAAGGCCAGGGCGCGACGAGCCGTCCATCGCGCGTGATCCATGCTGACAGGCGGTGCCGGATCCAGCCTGGCATCCACCGGGGCGTGTCGGTATGAGACCAGGGAGTGTCATCGGGTTTGACGTCCAGCGCATGCCGGACGTCGCTGATCGTGGCACCCAGCGCAAATACCAGCCGCAGCAGCGAGCGCAGGTGCCCGGCCGATATCCGCGCCAGCACAGGTATCTCGTGGCGTAGCCGCTCACATGCTCGCAGTTGCTCGGCTCTGGTGGCCGGCGTGACGGTGGCTGGCCACAACTGGATGAGTGACGCGGCATCAGGCCGTTCCCGCGCGCGCCCGAGGTGGGGAGGGTACTCACCTACAGGAGCGTGTGAGGGGCTGGGGGTGCAAGATTGATCCACAGGTGGCTGACCTGCGGCACGCGAGGACGGAAATCGTCGAGTTGGAGCAGCAAGGACCGTCTCACACGGCCAGGGCACCTCATCGGCAGCTTCGACGTCGTCGTCAAGTCCGTCGCTGTCGAGGGTCCGCACCGGGACGATCATCTGGTATTGCGCGGCCTCGTTGCCGCGGCCGTCATCGATCAGCCCGGCTAGCGTTCCCTTCCGCCACCGTCTGGTCGTACCGGGTAGAACCCGGTGGAGGAGCCCGCGGGCGATGAACCAGGCGATCAGGTTGGCGATGGTGCGCCGGGACACGTCCAGTGCCGCTGCCAGAATCGCCCACGTGGCGCCTCGCTTGGGGCTGGTCACCATGTCCCGGCTTGAGCGGGTGAGTAATTGCCAGGCGAAGCGCAGCGCGCCGCGTTGCCAGTCTGTACGGCGGCCGCTGTCGCTGACGATGTAGCACACGGCCTCGTACCACAAGTTGGATTCGGGAGCGACGATATGCCCTTCGGGCAGGAAGCTCCGAGCGGCGGGAGAGGATGGCGTGGCAGATTCAGGGCATGCCGAATCCTCATTGTTCAGGCATGCTGAGACCGCGGCAGCGCGGCGTGTTATTGTTTCCTCCAGGCAAGCTCTTGATCAAAGCAACGACAAAGCCCTGCTTGGGGCGGGTTCGTTGCCGCCAAGCAGTACAGAACCGACGCCCGTGTTGCTTAGCTCTCGTCAGGCCGCCAAACCAGTGAGGAGCAGGCAACAGCGATCGGGTGTCGCACTCGTACGCGCCTCGCGCTGCGAGGGGCTGGTGTCTGTTCGGAGTGGCTCCTTTCGTGGTGGGTCTGTCGGGTTATGGCCCCTGCATCATCGGCGTCGACGCAGATGGCCAAGCTTCAGCTGGGTTCGGATCCGCCTCAGAGCAATAGAGTCGCGTCGGAGGCGTGCCGGGCGGTTGGACGGAACGTCGATGCTGCTCAGCCCGGCCTGAACGCGGGAGCCCTGGCCGGGAGGTCCTGTGGGTTTGCCTGACGCGGTGACCAAGGCCACCTCAGCGAGTACGACCAGGCCTCCGATCGTCTGGACCGTGTTGAGCCGCTCGCCCAAGGTCAGCATGCCGATTCCCGCGCCGAGGACAGGGATGGTGTTGAAGATCAAGGCGGCTTCTCCCACCGGCGCCCTCTCCAAGGCTTTGGAGTAGAGCACGGTCGGGCCGGCCAGCAGCAGTCCGCCGGCGCCAGCCGCACACCAGGTCTGCCAGGTGGGCATCACATCCGAGCTGTGGCGCAGCCCATCGACGAGCGTGATCGGGATCAGCAAGGCCAACGCGATCCCCAGCTGCGCGGCAGTGCTGGTCACGGCGTCGAGGCCGGTGCGCATCGCGCGGGAGGTCAGGATGGCGTAACTCGCCGAGCAGGCTGTTCCCGCGATGACCAGCAGGCTCGCGACGGACAGGTGTAGTTGCCCCGGTTCCTCGATGAGCAGCCACAGGCCGGGGACGCAGACCAGCAGGCCGCACCACACCGGGCGGCTGAGCCGCTCGCGGAGCACCACGGCGGCCAGGACGGCGGTGAGAGGTGCCTCAGCGGCCAGCAGGAGCGAGGCGTGCGCAGCCGCGATCCCCGCCAGCCCCAGCAGGAAGCATCCGACGTTGGCGGTCGGTTCCAGCAGCGCGCGTACCAGGATCGCGCGCCACGGGGGACGGTGTGGGATGCCGCGCCGCCACAGGGTGATGCTCAGCGCGGCCGCGGCCACGGACAGTTGGAGGGTCATCAGCTGGGCTGGGCGTAATCCACCAGCCAGTGCGATCTTGCTGAGCGGCGGGTACAGCGCCCAGCCCATGGCCGAGACGACCAGACACGCGTGGGCCTGGCCGGGCGTGATCCCCTGAGGGCAACGGCGTGGACCTGTACTCATCTACTCATCGGGTTCTCGCGCGGGCCGGGACGGCGTACGTGTCGGCGGCCAGGGCGAGCAGGTTGCTGGGCTGCCCGCTACGGAGGGCGACATGGCCTGGGTCGTAGCGGTGCGGGTCAGGGCGCGCCGGACCGTCGGGAGGCTGGATCCAGAAATGGTTGAGCGGGTACAGCGCCACCCCCGAGAAGCTGACGGGTTCATCGGCTGCGTGACGTACCTGCCTCTCCAGCTGGCGGGCCCGGTCCATGATGCGCCACTCCCGGGGGTCTTCCACCTGGACCAGCAGCCGTGGGCGGTCCGGAGTGGACCAGGCGGCCCGCCATTGAGCGGCCACGTAGAGGAGGTAGCTGAGCTCCAGCGGGTTGCTGGGGCGAGCGATCTCCATCAACAGCTGCCACAGCCGGTCGCTCTGGCTGATCTTGTCCAGCAGGTGATCGAAGGTGGGCAATCGGCCGCCGGCCAGCTCCCGCCGCAGATACAGGGCCACACGCCACAGCTCCGGCCGCACCTGGATCCGGAGCGGGCGGCTGCCCGCGATGGCCGCGCGCGCGACGCTGATCTGACGGCGTGTCACCCGGTGATGGAGGCGCAGCGCGATGTCGAACCAGGCCGCGAGCAGACGCACGGGCAGGCGTCCCTCGTAGGCGGCCGCCAGTGCCTGCACCGGGTAGCTCAGGTAGGGGGAGTCCAGGGACAAGGTGACCGGGACAGGAGTGGGAATGCGGCGGGCCAGGCCCACGCACACCGGGATCAGCCTCAGCACGCTCTCGTGCTCGGACAAGGTGGGCCGTGGGTCGTGTTCGAGGGCGATGATGTCCTCGGTGATGCCGATCCCGCGGCTGCCGATGAGCGGCACTCGGCGACTGCTGGCGGTGACGCCCATCACGGCGCCGGCGCTGCCCAAGCACACGCCGTCCAGGACAGTGATCTCTTCAAGTGCGTGCAGGGCCGTGGGAGGCGGTGTTCCGCGTGTCCAGACGTAGCGCGTGGTGTCGTCGAGGCGAAGCCCGGTGTGGACGGAGCGGCCGCCATGTTGCAGGTCATGCTCGACCAGCGCGTCGGGGGTCAGGGCGTCGACGGGGTCGCGGTCCCACAGGTAGGCGAGGATGGCGTGCATGCGGTGCTCGGCGTTGGCGATCGCCCGCGCCAACGTCTGGGGCGGGTTGGCGCGGGCCACCTGGTCGAGGCCGTCGATGAGCCGGTTTGTGCCGCTGGGATTGCGTGCGAGAGGCACGCTGACCAGTTCGGGCAGGTCGTCGGGGCGCAGGCGCACGAGGTGGACGCGCTGTGAGCCGGCGGTCGACGGCGTCCGCGGGTCGATGCTGTGGCGGGTACCCGCCGCCGGGAGGGATGCTGAGGGGAACGCCGGCGTCGGTGACATGGTTAGTGATGCTCCTTTGGCTTGCCTGCTGCCAAGGCGGCCGCCGTCAGGGCCGTCCTCAGCCTGCGGCAGCGGCGACATCGTGGTCAGCGCAGCGGCGCTCTGCACCATCGGATCATCAACTCGGAAGACGGCAGCGATCCTGGCGCTGGCCCAGGGAGAGAGATCATGCGACCCCCAGCGCCGCAGCTATTCCCCTGGCGACAGTCTCGATGATGTTGGGCACGTAGAAGATCACACCGATGACGACGGCGATCACCAGGAACTGTACGAAGCGCGTGATCTCCTTGGTGAACAGGAAGAACAGCGCCACCACTGACACGGTGACCAGAAACAGCGGTCCGAAGAACCCGCGGAGAAAGTCGGCCAGCCCTTGGGTGTTCAGCTGTTGGGGGGGCGCAGACGGGGAGAGCAGGACGAGGATCTGTGCGACAAGGTCTGCGGCTTTCGTCATCGCATCAGCAAGCCGTCCGTTGGGCTGGCCGCAATGGGCCGGGGCGATCGTCCAAGGCCGGTGTTGCGCCAGCGGGGTCTCAGGCGCACCCACACGCGCGATATGGCGATGCTGAGCGTCACGGTACCCCTCTCGTGTTGGTACTCGGGCAGCCCGTTCCCCTCACAGCCGACCGCTAAAGAGCGCGCGCCTTCGGATCACTTTTGCGTGCTCCTCGGCGGTGTCGACCGGCTGTGGGCGAACATCGGCGTTGATGCGGATCAACATTGGCGTCAGTGAGGCGTTCTGTCAACCAGCCTTTGCGTTTGTGGAGGGGAGAGCGCCCGGCCTGACCCTCCGCTGTCCACCTAAAGTCCCCCTAAATCGCGCTCGGCTTGCCGTTTATGGAGGCGGAAACCTCTTGATTCTGTCGGGCGCTTTTGCTTTTGTGGTGTTTGCGATACTCTCGCGGCCGCAAACGCCCCCGTTTTTGCAGAGCACTAGGGAGATGAGCAGGTGTCTACACCGCCGCCCACGAGCCCCCCGCCGAGCTCCGCGCCGACCTTGGCCGCTCGGTTGGACTGGCTTCTTCTCAACATCGCTGATCCCGTCGCGGAAGAGATGGGACAGAGAGACGCCAACGGCAAACCGCCGAAGTTCACCATGAACTCCCTGGCTGACCGCACCAAAGACCTGGCTCGTCAGCGGGCACAGGCCGAGCTGGCCGCCGGGACGCCTGCAGACAAGGCGGCAGCAATCCAGGAGCGCTTCAGCGTGAGCGTCAGCACGGTCAAGCGGCTTCGCGAGGGTGACATCACCAACCCGCGGATCGACACGGTCTTCGGGATCGCCGATGCTTTCCAGCTCCCGCGCAAGGCATTGATTGACGATCCAGACGTGAACCCGATCTTCGCGGCAGTCCTTGATGGCCATCCCAACGGCGTAGACATGATCTTGGAGCTGCGGAATCTGAGACGAGCCGATGATCTCGGCATCTTCGCCGCGGCCATGAGGGCCACCATGGCCGCTCGCGGACTTCCCGGCGCTACCCGAGCCACGATCGCCAACACCTTCCTCACTGCCTTCCAGGTGGCCACACCGGATCCCGATTTCTCTCCGGGGCGGGATGAACCCACCGATCCGGCATCCGGTGCCTCCGGACCATGAGTGATCGCACCACGAGACGCGAGAAGTACCCGACCTCGCCTCGGCGCAGTCTCCACATCGCAACACCAAGGCTTCAGATTTCCGGCAACTTAGGAGGAGGTTCGCGTGCATGCCCGGCTTAAAGACCTGTGGAGAGCCCGTGCGGGGACCCCTGAGCCTGATGGACGACGGACCCCGCCCAACATCGCCCAGCAGGTAAGCAAGGACCATAGGGAGATCCTCAGGATTCGGATGCCCGTCGGCACACCAGGAGGATCGCGTGTCCCACGTGTTTAAAGCCCTCCGCAAGGATTACGCGGAGTTCCTTGATCTTGTTGATGAGCAGCCCGGAGAGTTCGACATTCGCGCCTTCTGCCGAGCGGTGGGCCATCGTCTGAATCTCACGGTGGAGCTGATGTTCTTCGATCCCGCCAAAGTGGTCCAAGTGGGCCAGCCGCCCCTGGGATGCGGGGATACGGGGTTCTACACCCGCGTGCAGCGTCCCGAGGAGCCGGGGGTCATCCGTGATGTCATCGGCTACGCCCGCAACGACGGCATCCCAAAGTGGGTGCAGAAGATGTACATCAGCCACGAGCTCGGCCACCTCATCGACTACCACGCTGCTGGATTCGACCCGGTGGCGGCAAAAGATCGACTTGTCGAGGTGTTCGCCCCCACGCTGCACAAGCATTTCGGCGACATCAGTCGCATTCGATCCATCATGGGGCGCAGCGGCTTCCAGTCCGAGGAAGAAGCGCGCGCCGAAGGGTTCGCCGGCCTGTTGTGGGAACGCGTCGAAGCCCGGCCACGGAGGATCCCGGCACAGGGCGGACTGCTTGCCCACATGACGGCGCCGCTCGTAGACCCCTTCCGAGGGGCATAGAGGTGCCTGAGGCGCTCGTCGCCGTATGCCTGGTGATCGTTTGGCTGGCGGTCGCCCTGCGGATCCCTGGGGCACGACGCTCCCCAGACCGGGCGACGATCCTGCTCGCGCTGGCTTCCGGCGTCACCAGCATCACCTTCGAGCATTCGTCGGTGAGGCTGTGGGTGACCACCGTTACGTGTAGCGCGACTCTGCCGTTCGTCGTTCAGGTGGGCGGGGCCGTGGGTGCGATGTCCGGGGTTACCGCCTGGGCGATTTACGCCTGGCGAGCGCAAGGCCGCCCAGCGTGGTGGGCGCGCAAGCGTTACCCCTTCGGCGCGGCCATCCTCGTCATCACTGCGCTGGCTGTGATCGCTTTCTCGTACGACCTCACGTTGACCAGCACGTATGCCGCTGTGGGGGAGCAGTACGCGCGCTGGCCCGAGCTCGCTTTCCTTGGCCTCTATGAAACCTTCGAGTGCATCCTGCTCGGAACCGTGGCGGTCTTGTTCTGGCGGCTGGCGCGTGCGCGCAACGAGCGTCACCAGCATGCCGGGCAGTTGTCCCCCCAGGCCACGCTCGCACAGACAGGGCAGAGGACCCCCCTGGACCCCGACGAGCAAGAGAAGTGGGTCAGGTTATGTCTCCTGGTGATGGGGGCGGCCTCGCTTGGTTCCACGTCACGCTCCCTGTACACCCTGGCCTACCTGTTGCCGCAGGTCATGCATACTCCAGTGCCGGGAATCGCCTGGTCGGCAGGATTCAGCCAGTACGTCAACCTGCCGTTCAACACGGTCGGCATCATCGGGATCTCGCTTCCAGCACTCGGACGGGCACACGTGTGGGCCCGTCCACGGTGGGCCTTGCGCGTCCTCACGCCACTTTGGGAAGACATCAGCAGCGTCTTTCCCCTCGTACGCGTGCGGGGCGACACCGCGAAAACGGAACTACAGCTCCGCAACGTGGTAGTCCACGACGGATTGCTCCTGCTGCGCGAGTACAGCTCACCGGAGGCCCTCGCTGAAGCTCGCGCATGGGCGCAAGCAACCATGGCACCACCCAAGCGTCGTGAAGCAGCCGCCGTCGCCCGCTGGTCCATCCTCACGCTGGCCAGCCTTGGTCCCAACCCCAAACCACGCTATGCGCTGGCCACCTGGCCACTCAGCTCTCGTGCTCACAATCCCGATTGGCTGCTGGAGGTGGCCCAGGAGTACGCCCGCTTGCGACGACGCCCGCACCTTCTCCACCAGGAGGTTCCTGCATGCCAGACGTCAAGCGCCATGGACAGCCCCAGATCAGCCCCGTGAACGGGTCAGGCCAGCCCCCTCCATCAGGAAACCTGACGCGCATCGCCGGCCTCGTGTCGAACCTCTGCCACCCTTCCCTGCTTGCGGCCGTCGTCCCGCCGCTGGTGGGGGCACACGCCGAGGGCCTGACCGGCGCCGCGTGGGGGATGGTGAC
>NZ_JBSFNK010000053.1:0-63676 GCF_053587055.1 Nonomuraea sp. NPDC003707
GGGATTTCGCCGCGTGAGGCGTTGGCGATGGATCCGCAGCAGCGGTTGTTGCTGGAGACGTCGTGGGAGGCGGTTGAGCGGGCGGGGATCGATCCGACGGGGTTGCGGGGCAGTCGGACGGGTGTGTTCGCCGGGGTCATGTACCACGACTACGGGCTGGGCACTCCGGCGAACACCAGTGGTGGGAGTTTGGTGTCGGGTCGGGTCTCTTACACGTTGGGGCTGGAGGGCCCGGCGGTGACCGTGGACACCGCCTGCTCGTCGTCGTTGGTGGCGTTGCATTGGGCTGCTCAGGCGTTGCGGTCGGGGGAGTGTGATCTGGCGCTGGCCGGTGGTGTGACGGTGATGTCGACGCCGGGGATGTTCATCGAGTTTTCGCGGCAGCGGGGGCTGGCGGCGGATGGGCGGTGCAAGGCGTTCTCGGCCTCGGCTGATGGTACGGGCTGGGGTGAGGGTGTCGGTGTGCTGCTGGTGGAGCGGCTGTCGGATGCGCAGCGCAATGGGCATCGGGTGCTGGCGGTCCTCAAGGGTTCGGCGATCAACCAGGACGGTGCGAGCAACGGGATCACGGCTCCGAACGGTCCTTCCCAGCAGCGGGTGATCCGGCAGGCGCTGGCGAACGCCGGGTTGTCGGCCGCCGATGTGGACGTGGTCGAGGCGCACGGGACTGGTACGACGCTGGGTGACCCGATCGAGGCTCAGGCTTTGCTCGCGACGTATGGCCAGGAGCGGGACCAGCCGTTGTGGCTGGGGTCGCTGAAGTCCAACTTCGGTCACACGCAGGCCGCCTCTGGTGTGGGCGGCGTGATCAAGATGGTCATGGCGATGCAGAACGGCTTCATGCCCCGGACCTTGCACGTGGACGAGCCGTCGCCGCATGTGGACTGGTCGGCCGGTGCCGTTGAGCTGCTGACCGAGGCGCAGCCGTGGGAGCAGAACGGGCATGCCCGTCGTGCGGCGGTCTCCTCGTTCGGGATCAGCGGCACCAATGCGCATGTGATCATCGAGCAGGGGCCGAGGGCAGAGGAGCAGCCGGAGCCTGTTGACGAGCCGCAGGTGGTGCCGTGGGTGGTCTCGGCCAAGGACCCGCAGGCGCTTCAGGCTCAGGCGTCTCGGCTGGCGTCGTGGCTGGAGGAGCGGCCGGAGCTGAAGACGGCCGATGCCGCGTGGTCGTTGGCCACGGGGCGGGCCGTGTTGGAGCAGCGTGCGGTCGTGGTAGGTGCTGACCGTGACGAGCTGCTGGCCGGGTTGCGGGCGCTGGCCTCGGACGTGGTTTCCGAGAGTGGCTCGGGTGGCCGGCTGGCGTTGTTGTTCGCCGGTCAGGGGAGCCAGCGGGTCGGGATGGGCCGTCAGCTCGCTGAGGCGTTCCCGGTGTTCGCCGAGACGCTGGAGGAGATCAACCAGCTCCTGCCGATCCGCGAGGTCATGTTCAACGACCCGGACGGGGTGTTGAACGAGACCGGCATGACCCAGCCGGCGCTGTTCGCCTTCGAGGTCGCGCTGTATCGGCTGCTGGAATCCTTCGGCATCCGCGCCGATGTGCTGGTCGGGCATTCGATCGGGGAGATCGCCGCCGCGCACGTGGCCGGAGTGTTCTCGCTGGCCGATGCATGCGCGCTGGTGGCGGCCCGGGCCCGGCTGATGCAGGCCCTGCCGACCGGCGGTGCGATGCTCGCGATCGCGGCACCCGAGGCGGAGGTTCTGCCGCTGCTGGGGGACCGGGTCGGGATCGCGGCGGTCAACGGCCCGGCTGCGGTGGTGATCTCCGGAGACGCCCGAAAGATCGCTGAGATCGAGGAGCGGGTCAGCGCTCGGACGCGCAGGCTGCGGGTCTCGCACGCCTTCCACTCGCCATTGATGGAGCCGATGCTGGCCGACTTCGAGCAGGCCATCACCGGGCTGACCTACCACGAGCCCACTCTCGCGATCGTTTCCAACCTCACCGGCCAGATCGCTGAACCGGGCCAGTTGACCACCCCGAGCTACTGGGTGGAGCACGTGCGCCAGGCCGTGCGGTTCGCCGACGGAGTAGCGGCTGCGGAGGCTGGTTGCTTCCTGGAGGTCGGCCCGGATGGGGTGTTGACCGGGTTGGCTCAGCAGAGCATCGCCGATGGGGTGTTCGTTCCCGCCACGCGCAAGGACCGCGATGAGGTCCGCGCGCTGGTCGAGGCGCTCGGTCGGTTGCACACCCACGGCATCGCCGTGGACTGGACGGCCGTGCTGACCCCGGCCAGGCACGTAGACCTGCCCACCTACGCCTTCCAGCGGGAGCGGTACTGGGTCAACGCGCAGGTCGAGGCCCGTGAGATGAGTTCCGTCGGGCTGGCGGACGTGGACCATCCGCTGCTGGGCGCCATGACCGAAGTGGCCGCCGGAGAGTCCGTGGTCTTCAGCGGCCGGTTGTCGGTGGCCACGCAGCCCTGGCTGGCCGATCACATGGTCAACGACACGATCCTGCTCCCCGGCACGGCGTTCCTGGAGCTGGCGCTGCACGCCGGGAACGAAGTGGGCTGCTCCCGGCTGCAGGAGCTCACTCTTCAGGCGCCTTTGCTGCTGCCTGCGGATGCCAGTTGTCAGCTGCAGGTCGTGGTGGGCGCGAGCGACGAGTCCGGGACGAGGCCGGTCTCGATCCACTCCCGTGTCGAGACCGACGCCGCGGGCGCGTGGACGGGACATGCCGAAGGCGCGCTGACCACGGCTCCGCCGGTGTCGGTGTCGGCGTCCAGGCTGGAGCAGTGGCCGCCGTCCGATGCCGTCGGGATCGATGTGGCAGACGCCTACGACATGCTGCTGGACCGCGGTTACGAGTACGGGCCGGTCTTCCAGGGGCTGCAGGCGGCCTGGCGGCGCGGCGAAGAGATATTCGCCGAGGTCGCGCTGCCGGAGCAGGCATTCGCCGACGCGGGACGCTTCGGGATCCACCCGGCTCTGCTGGACGCCACGCTGCACGCGCAGCTGGTCGCCGGAGAAGGGCCGACGGTCCTCCCGTTCTCCTGGGCCGGAGTGGATCTGCACGCGGCCGGCGCGACCAGCGTACGGGTGCGGATCTCCCCCTTGCGCGACAACGCCATCGCCCTGACCATCGCCGATCCCACCGGGGCTCCGGTCCTGTCGGTGGAGTCGCTCGCCGTACGCCCGATCTCGGCTGACCAGCTCGCCGCGGCCAAGAGGAACAGCCTCGAGTTACTGCACCACCTCGAGTGGAGCACGGTTCCGGCCGATCCCGTGGCGCAGGTACCCACGTGGGCATTGCTTGAGGGACTCGCCGAAACCGGGACGGTTCCGGAGTGCGTGTTGGTGGCGGCCCCCGCCGGACGGGGAGCAGCGCATGAGGTGCTGGGCCTGCTGCAGGAGTGGCTGGCCGACGAACGGTTCACGTCGTCGCGGCTGGTCGTCGTCACGCGTGGCGCGGTGGCGGCGAGTCCGGCGGATGTGCCGGAGCCGGCCCAGGCGGCGGTGTGGGGTCTGGTACGGGCCGCGCAAGGCGAGCAGCCGGGCCGGTTCGTCCTGCTCGACCTGGATGACGACACACCTGAGGACGTGATCGGCCGGGCGCTGGCCTGTGGTGAGGCCCAGGTGGCGGTGCGGGCCGGTGAGGTGTGGGCGCCGCGTCTGGCCCGGGCAGCAGTGCCCGAGGGCCTGAGGCCGGTGTTCGGGCCGGAGTCGACGGTGCTGGTCACCGGCGGTACGAGCGGCCTGGGCGCGCTGGTGGCCCGGCATCTGGTCACGGCGTACCAGGTGAGGCATCTGGTGCTGGTCAGCAGGCGGGGCGCGGACGCTCCGGGGGCCACAGAACTGGTGGCGGAGCTGTCCGAGCTGGGCGCCGAGGCGAGTGTGGCCGCCTGCGACGTGAGCGACCGTGACGCCGTTGCCGAGCTGATCGCCTCCATGCAGCGTCCGCTGGCCGGTGTCGTGCACGCCGCCGGCGTCCTGGACGACGGCGTGATCACTTCCCTGACGTCCGAACGGCTCGACACGGTCATGCGGCCCAAGGCCGACGCCGCCTGGCACCTGCACGAGCTGACCCGGGATCTGGATCTGTCGGCGTTCGTCCTGTTCTCCTCGATCGCCGGGGTGCTGGGTGGCCCTGGCCAGGGCAACTACGCGGCGGCGAACGCGTACCTGGACGCCCTGGCGGAACACCGCAGGGCACAGGGGCTGCCCGCGATCTCGCTGGCCTGGGGCCTGTGGAACACGGGCGGCATGACCGAGGAGCTGACCGAGGCCGACCTGCGCCGCATGGAGCGCGTGGGGCTGAAGCCGCTGTCGGAGGCAGAAGGGCTGACGCTCTTCGACGCCGCGCTGTGCTCCGATCGGTCGGTGCTGGTCGCGGCGCGGTTCGCGCAGGCCAGGAGCGCTCGTACCCAGCCGCGGCGGGCCGCCGCGGTCAACGGGCTCGCCGACCGGCTGGCCGCGATGGAGCCGGCCGAACGCCACTCGGCACTGTCGAACCTGGTGCGCCAGGAGGTGGCGACCGTCCTGGGCCACGCCTCGGCCGACGCGGTACAGCCCGATCGGACGTTCCAGGATCTCGGCTTCGACTCCCTCACCGCGGTCGAGTTCCGCAACCGGCTCACCACGGTCACCGGGCTGCGCCTGCCGGCCACGCTGATCTTCGACTACCCGACCGCCGCCGCGGTCGCCGATTACCTGGACTCGGAGCTGACGGGGGCCGCATCCGCGGCGTCCGTCGCCGTGGCCCGGACGGTGATCGACGACGAGCCGATCGCGATCGTGGGGATGGCCTGCCGCTATCCGGGTGGCGTGGTGTCTCCGGAAGGGCTGTGGGAGCTCGTCTCCTCCGGCACGGATGCGATCGGGGAGTTCCCCACCGACCGTGGCTGGGACCTCGGCAGGGTGTACGACCCCGACCCGGAGAGCAAGGGCACCTCCTACGTTCGCCACGGCGGGTTCTTGTACGAGGCCGCCGAGTTCGACCCCGGGTTCTTCGGGATCTCGCCGCGTGAGGCGTTGACCATGGATCCGCAGCAGCGGCTGCTGCTGGAGACCTCGTGGGAGGCGCTTGAGCGCGCCGGTGTCAGTCCCGTCGGGCTGCGCGGCAGCCGGACCGGTGTGTTCGCCGGGGTCATGTATCACGACTACGGGCTGGGCACTCCGGCGTCGACCAGCGGCGGCAGCCTGGTGTCCGGGCGGGTGTCGTACACGTTCGGGTTCGAGGGCCCGGCGGTGACTGTGGACACGGCGTGCTCGTCGTCCCTGGTCGCGCTGCACCTGGCGGCGCAGGCGCTGCGGTCCGGTGAGTGTGATCTGGCGCTGGCCGGTGGTGTGACGGTGATGTCGACGCCGGGCACGTTCATCGAGTTCTCCCGCCAGCGCGGCCTGGCCACGGACGGCCGGTGCAAGTCCTTCGCCGCCGCGGCGGACGGTACCGGTTGGGGCGAGGGCGCCGGCGTGCTGCTGGTGGAGCGGCTGTCTGACGCGCGCCGTAACGGTCACCAGGTGCTGGCGGTCCTCAAGGGCTCGGCGATCAACCAGGACGGTGCGAGCAACGGGATCACGGCTCCGAATGGTCCTTCGCAGCAGCGGGTGATCCGGCAGGCGCTGGCGAACGCCGGGTTGTCGGCCGGGGACGTGGACGTGGTCGAGGCGCACGGCACGGGCACCAAGCTCGGCGACCCGATCGAGGCCCAGGCGCTCCTCGCGACCTACGGCCAGGAGCGGGACAGGCCGTTGTGGCTGGGTTCGCTGAAGTCGAACTTCGGTCACACGCAGGCCGCCGCCGGCGTGGCCGGGGTCATCAAGATGGTGATGGCCATGCGGCACGGGCTCATGCCCCGGACCTTGCACGTGGACGAGCCGTCGCCGCACGTGGACTGGTCGGCGGGTGCTGTTGAGCTGCTGACCGAGGCCCGCCCGTGGGAGCGGCAGGACCGGCCGCGGCGGGCGGCGGTCTCCTCGTTCGGGATCAGCGGCACGAACGCCCACGTGATCATCGAGCAGGTTGACGCCGAGGTCGCGAGTGACGACGCGGTTCTGCCCATGGTGCCGTGGCTGATCTCGGCCAGGACCACCGAAGCGCTGCGGGCCCAGGCCCGGCGTCTGGAGTCGTGGGTCTCGGAGGAGACCTCGATCGCCGGTACGGGCGCGGCGCTGGCGCTGAACCGGGCAGTGCTGGAACAGCGTGCGGTCGTGGTGGGCGCTGACCGTGACGAGCTGCTGGCCGGGTTGCGGGCGCTGGCTGAGGGTTCCTCGGAGGTGGCGGCTGGAGGCAGGCTGGCGTTGTTGTTCGCCGGTCAGGGCAGCCAGCGGGTCGGGATGGGTCGGCAGTTGGCCGAGGCGTTCCCGGTGTTCGCCGAGACGCTGGAGGAGATCAACCAGTTCCTGCCGATCCGCGAGGTCATGTTCAACGACCCCGATGGGGTGTTGAACGAGACCGGTATGACCCAGCCGGCGCTGTTCGCCTTCGAGGTCGCGCTGTATCGGCTGCTGGAGTCCTTCGGCATCCGCGCCGATGTGCTGGTCGGTCACTCGATCGGGGAGATCGCCGCCGCGCACGTGGCCGGAGTGTTCTCGCTGGCCGACGCATGCGCGCTGGTGGCGGCCCGGGCCCGGTTGATGCAGGCCTTGCCGACCGGCGGGGCGATGCTCGCGATCGCGGCGCCCGAGCCAGAGGTTCTGCCGCTGCTGGAGGGCCAGGTCGGGATCGCGGCGGTCAACGGCCCGGCAGCGGTGGTGATCTCCGGAGACGCCCAGACGATCGCCGAGATCGAGGAGCGGGTCAGCGCTCGGACGCGCAGGCTGCGGGTCTCCCATGCTTTCCACTCGCCGCTGATGGAGCCGATGCTGGCCGACTTCGAGGAGGCCATCTCCGGTCTGACCTACCACGAGCCGACGGTCGCGATCGTCTCCAACCTCACCGGCCAACTGGCCGAGCCGGGCCAGCTGACCACTCCGAGCTACTGGGTGGAGCACGTGCGGCAGGCGGTGCGGTTCGCCGACGGGGTGACGGCTTCAGGGGCGAGCCACTTCCTGGAGGTTGGCCCGGATGGGGTGCTGACCGGGCTGGCCCAGCAGAGCATCGCCGACGGCGTGTTCATCCCCGCCACCCGCAAGGACCGCGACGAGGTCCGTACCCTGGTCGAAGCCCTGGGGCGGATGCACGCCTGTGGCCTGGCCGTCGATTGGGAGGCGTTCTTCGCCCCCGTGGGGGCGCAGCGGTCGGATCTGCCCACCTACGCCTTCCAGCGGGAGCGGTACTGGGTGCCCGCCGCACAGGGCACCGGCGATGTGGACGCGGCCGGGCTGGGCGCCGTCGATCATCCGTTGCTGAGCGCGGTGACCGAGGTGGCCGGCGGCGAGTCGGTGGTCTTCAGCGGCCGGCTGTCGCTGGCCACGCAGCCCTGGCTGGCCGATCACCTGGTCAACGGCATGGTCCTGCTTCCCGGCGCGGGCCTGGTGGAGCTGGCGGTTCGCGTCGGTGACGAGGTGGGCTGCTCGTGCCTGCAGGAGCTGACCCTGCAGGCCCCGCTGGTGGTGTCCGCCGAGGGCGGCGTGCAGCTGCAGGTGGTGGTCGGCGCGGAGGAGGAGTCCGGTCAGCGGTCGGTGAGCATTCATTCCCGGTCCGGTGACGGGGACGAGTGGGTCCGGCACGCCGAGGGCGTCCTGGCGGCCACGGCCGCGGAGCCGGGCTTCGACGTGGCGCAGTGGCCGCCGGCGGACGCGGTGCCGGTCGATGTCGAGGACCTGTACGAGAACCTGGCGGGGATCGGCCTGGAGTACGGCCCGCTCTTCCAGGGCCTGACGAGCGCGTGGACCCGGCCGGGCGAGGTGTTCGCCGAGATCACGCTGCCGGACCAGGCGCACGCCGAGGCGGCGCGGTTCGGGATGCATCCGGCCCTGCTGGACGCCGCGCTGCACGCCAGCGCACTGGGCGATCTGCTGCCGACGCCCGAGCCGGGTCAGCCGTTCCTGCCCTTCGCCTGGTCGGGAGTGTCGCTGCACGCGACCGGAGCGACCGGCCTGCGCGTAAAGGCCACCAAGAACACCGCCGCCGGCAGCACCTCCGTCTCGCTGACCATCGCGGACGGCACCGGCGCGCCGGTGGCCGACATCGACGCGCTCACCGTCCGGCCGCTGTCCACCGGCCAGCTGCAAACGGGTCAGAACCCCCTCTACCAGGTGACCTGGACGAAGCCGGCCGAGGTTCCGGCAGCGCCCGTCGAAGTGGGCGAGTACCCGGACCTGGCGGCTCTAGGGGACGCGGTGCCTGAGTGGGCGTTCCTGGAGTGCCCGGCCACCGACCCCGCGACGGACGTCCCCACCGCCGTACGGCAGGCCATCCGTCCCGTCCTGGAATCGGTGCGGGAGTGGCTGGCGGACGAGCGGTTCGCGTCGTCGCGGCTGGTCATCGTCACGCGTGGCGCGGCGGCGGTGCGGCCCGACGAGTCCGTGGACGTCGGCGTGGCCCCGGTATGGGGGCTGGTGCGGGCGGCCGAGGCCGAGAACCCGGGCCGGTTCGTCCTGGTGGACGTGGACGGCAGCGAGGAGTCCTGGCGCGCTCTGGGCGCGGTGGTCGCTTCCGGGGAGCCCGAGGCCGCTGTCCGCGAGGGCGAGGTGTGGGTGCCGCGGCTCGCGCGGGCCGCGAGCGCGGAAGGCGGGTCACCGGCGTTCGGGCCGGACGGCACGGTGCTGGTGACCGGTGGCACCGGCGGGCTCGGCGCGCTGGTCGCCCGGCACCTGGTGGTCACCCACGGAGTGCGGCACCTGCTTCTGGCCAGCCGCAGCGGGCCGGCGGCCGCGGGCGCGGCCGATCTGGTGGCCGAGCTGGGCGAGCTCGGGGCCGAGGTGTCGGTGGCGGCCTGCGATGTCGCCGACCGGGACGCGCTGGCCGAGGCGATCGCCTCCGTCCCTCAGCAGCATCCGCTGGTCGGTGTGGTGCACGCGGCGGGCGTGGCCGACAACGGGCTGGTGGGTTCGCTGTCGGCCGAGCGGATCGACGGGGTGCTGGGGGCGAAGGCCGACGGAGCCTGGCACCTGCACGAACTGACCCGCGATCTGGACCTGTCGGCGTTCGTGCTGTTCTCGTCGGCCGGCGGGTTGGTGCTGGCGGCCGGGCAGGCGGCGTACGCGTCGGCCAACGTGTTCCTGGACGCGCTGGCGGTGCACCGTCGCTCGCTGGGGCTGCCGGCGACGTCCTTGGCGTACGGGCTCTGGGACGCCGAGACAGGGCTGAGCGCCTGGCTGAGCGAGGCCGACCTGGAACGGATGCGGCGTCAGGGGCTGCCGGCGCTGTCGGTGGACGAGGGCCTGGCGTCGTTCGACGCGGGCGTGGCCGCGGAGGCGGCGGTGCTGGTGCCGTTGCGGGTCGACGCGCAGGCGCTGCGTTCGCGGGGTGACGGCCTTCCGGCGCTGCTGCGCGGGCTGGTACGCGGCTCGGCCCGGCGGGTGGCGCGCTCGGACGCGTCGGCGCTGGGGCGGCGGCTGGCCGGTCTGGAGCCGGCGGAGCGCCGGCAGGTGCTGCTGGAGCTGGTACGCCAGGAAGTGGCGACCGTCCTGGGCCACGCCTCAGGGGACGCGGTGCAGCCCGATCGCGCCTTCCAGGAGCTGGGCTTCGACTCGCTGACCGCGGTGGAGCTGCGTAACCGGCTGAACGCCGTTTCCGGGCTGCGCCTGCCCGCCACCCTCGTCTTCGACTACCCGACCGCCGCCGCGGTCGCCGATTACCTGGACTCGGAGCTGACGGGTGCCGCGTCCGCGGCGTCCGTCGCCGTGGCCCGGACGGTGATCGACGACGAGCCGATCGCGATCGTGGGCATGGCCTGCCGGTATCCCGGCGGCGTGGTGTCTCCCGAGGGCCTTTGGGAGCTCGTGCTCTCCGGTACGGACGCGATCGGGGAGTTCCCCACCGATCGCGGCTGGGACCTGGACAAACTGTACGATCCCGACCCCGACACCAGGGGCACCTCCTACGTACGCCACGGCGGGTTCTTGTACGACGCAGGGGAGTTCGACCCCGGGTTCTTCGGGATCTCGCCGCGTGAGGCGCTGGCGATGGACCCGCAGCAGCGGCTGCTCCTCGAAACCTCGTGGGAGGCCCTGGAGCGGGCCGGAATGGACCCGCACGGGCTACGCGGCAGCAGGACCGGCGTGTTCTCCGGCGTCATGTACCACGACTACGCCTCTCAGCTCACTTCGGTGCCGGAAGAGCTGGAAGGGCTGATCGGCACCGGCAACTCGGGCAGCGTCGCCTCCGGCCGGGTGTCGTACACCTTCGGCTTCGAGGGCCCCGCGGTGACCGTGGACACGGCCTGCTCGTCGTCGCTGGTGGCGCTGCACCTGGCGGTGCAGGCGCTGCGGTCCGGTGAGTGCGACCTGGCCCTCGCCGGCGGCGTGACCGTGATGGCGACGCCGGGCACGTTCATCGAGTTCTGCCGGCAGCGCGGCCTGTCCACCGACGGCCGCTGCAAGGCGTTCTCGGCCGAGGCGGACGGCGCCGGTTGGAGCGAAGGCATCGGGGTGCTGCTGGTGGAGCGCCTGTCGGACGCGCAGCGCGACGGCCACCAGGTGCTGGCGGTCATTCGCGGTACGGCGGTCAACCAGGACGGCGCCAGCAACGGCCTGACCGCGCCGAACGGTCCCTCCCAGCAGCGCGTGATCCGCCAGGCCCTGGCCAACGCCGGGCTGTCGGCCAACGACGTGGACGTGGTCGAGGCGCACGGCACGGGGACCCCGCTGGGTGACCCGATCGAGGCCCAGGCGCTCCTCGCCACCTATGGCCAGGAGAGGGACCAGCCGGTGTGGCTCGGCTCGATCAAGTCGAACATCGGCCATACGCAGGCCGCCGCCGGCGCGGCGGGCGTCATCAAGATGGTCATGGCGATGCGCAACGGCGTGCTTCCCAGGACCTTGCACGCGGACGAGCCCAGCCCGCACGTGGACTGGTCGGCGGGCGCGCTGGAACTGCTGAACGAGCGCCAGCCGTGGGACCGGCAGGACCGCCCGCGCCGGGCAGCGGTCTCCTCCTTCGGCGTCAGCGGCACGAACGCGCACGTGGTGCTGGAGGAGCCGCCGATCGAGGCCCCGGTGCAGCCGGAGCCCGTTGACGAGCCGCCGGTGGTGCCGTGGGTGCTGTCGGGCCGTAGCGCGGAGGCGTTGCGGGCCCAGGCGGGCCGGTTGGCCGATGCGGCGACCGGGATCCGACCGGCAGATGTCGGCTGGTCGTTGCTCGGCCGCTCGGCGTTCGACCACCGTGCGGTGGTGATCGGCGCCGACCAGGAGGAACTGCTGGCCCGGCTGGAAAGGCTGGATGAGGGCGCGGTGCGGGGCGTGGCCGGGCCGGGTGGCAAGACGGCGTTCGTCTTCCCCGGTCAGGGGTCGCAGTGGCTCGGCATGGGCGTCGAACTGCTGGACGACTCGCCGGTGTTCGCGGCGCGGATGGCGGAGTGCGAGGCGGCGCTGTCGGAGTTCGTGGACTGGTCCCTCACAGATGTGCTGCGTAGCGGGGAGGGCCTGGACCGGGTCGATGTGGTGCAGCCGGTCCTCTGGGCCGTGATGGTGTCCCTGGCCGAGGTGTGGCGCTCGCTCGGAGTGGTCCCGGCCGCAGTGGTGGGCCATTCCCAGGGTGAGATCGCCGCCGCCGTGGTGGCGGGTGCGTTGTCGCTTGAGGACGGTGCCCGGGTGGTCGCGCTGCGGAGCCAGGCCATCGTGGCACTGGCCGGACAGGGCGGCATGGCATCGATCCCGCTACCGGCTGCAGAAGTGACCGCAGACGACCGGATCTCCATCGCGGCCGTGAACGGACCTTCTTCGACGGTGGTGTCAGGAGACGCGGACGCCATTGACGAATTGATCGCCGGCTATGAGGCCCAGGGGGTGCGGGCGCGGCGGATCGAGGTGGACTACGCCTCGCATTCGGCCCATGTCGCGGCGATCGAGGACGAACTGGCGAGACTGCTGGCCCCGGTCACCCCGCAAACGAGCGACGTGCCGTGGTACTCGACCGTCCGGCAGCGCTGGCTGACCGGCACCGAGGTGGACGCCGCGTACTGGTACGAGAACCTGCGGCAGACGGTGTGGTTCGCCCCGGCGGTGAGTGAGCTGGCGGGTTCGGGCTTCCGGTTCTTCGTGGAGGTCAGCGCGCATCCGGTGGTGCAGATCGGGATGCGCGAGGCGGTCGAGGAGGCCGGCGCCGAGGCGGTCGTGGTGGGTACGCTGCGCCGCGACGACGGCGGCCTGCGCAGGCTGTGGACCAGCGCCGCCGAGCTGTGGGTACGCGGCGCGGAGATCGACTGGGCCGGTGTGTACGAGCCCGCCCGGCCGAACCAGGTCGAACTGCCCACCTACGCCTTCCAGCACCAGCGCTTCTGGCTGCTGGAGTCGGCCGGTGCCGGCGACGCGGAGAGCCTTGGCCTGTGGGCCACGGGACACCCGCTGCTCGGCGCGGTCACGGGCCTCGCCGACGGCGGAGCGGTGGTCCTCACCGGCCGCGTGTCGATCGCCACCCACCCGTGGCTGGCCGACCACGCCGTCAACGGGCAGGTGTTCCTCCCCGGCACGGGCTTCGTGGAGCTGGCCATCAGGGCCGGCGACGAGGCCGGCTGCGACCTGCTCGAAGAGCTCACCCTGCAGGCGCCGCTCGTCGTGCCCGAGCGCGGCGCGGTCCAGCTCCAGGTGGCCGTCAGCGCCCCGGACGAGGACAGCCGCCGCCGGCTGGGGATCTACTCCCGCCTCCACGGCGCGCAGGACGAGCTCTGGACCCAGCACGCCGCCGGAACGCTGACGCGAGCCGGCGTGACGGTGCCGGAGCCCGAGAGCGTCTGGCCGCCGGAACGGGCAGAGGCAGTGGCGCTGGACGGCCTGTACGACCAGTTCGCCGCCATGGGCCTCGGCTACGGCCCCGCCTTCCGCGGGCTCCGGGCCGCATGGCGCAAGGGCGACGAGGTCTTCGCCGAGCTGGCGTTGCCGGAGGAGATGGCGCGCGACGCGGCCCGGTTCGGGCTGCACCCGGCGCTGTTCGACGTGGCGCTGCACGCCACCGCGCTCGGCGGGTTCGCGCCGGACGCGGAGCCCGGCCGCCCGTCCCTGCCGTTCGCCTGGAGTGGCGTGGCGCTGCACGCCTCCGGCGCCACGAAGCTCCGCGTACGGATCTCCTTGCGGGCACAGGGCGCGGTTTCCGTGACATTGACGGACACGGGCGGCCTGCCCGTGGCCACGGTCGCCTCGCTCGCGGTGCGTCCGGTGTCCACCGGTCAGCTGGAGACCACCCCGGCGGCCAGGAGCAGGAACAAGCTGTTCCAGGTCGACTGGGTGCCGGTGGAGTTGAGCGCGACGGGCGACCCGCAAGAGATCCTGGCAGGGCTCGCCGAGATCGGGACGGTTCCGGAGTGCGTGCCGGTGGCGGCTCCGGCCGGTGCGCACGAGACGCTGGACCTGCTGCAGGAGTGGCTGGCGGACGAGCGGTTCACGTCGTCGCGGCTGGCGGTCGTCACGCGTGGCGCGGTGGCGGCGGGTCCGGCGGACGTGCCGGATCCGGCACAGGCGGCGATCTGGGGCCTGGTACGCGCCGCGCAGGCCGAGCAGCCCGGCCGATTCGTCCTGCTCGACCTGGACGACGACACGCCCGAGGACGTGATCGGCCGGGCACTGGCCGGCGACGAGGCCCAGGTGGCCGTGCGGGCCGGTGAGGCGCGGGTCCCGCGCCTGGCGCGGGCGGCGGTGCCGGAAGACCTGGCACCGGTGTTCGGGCCGGAGTCGACGGTGCTGGTCACCGGCGGTACGAGCGGTCTGGGCGCGCTGGTGGCCCGGCACCTGGTCACCACCTATCAGGTCAGGCATCTGCTGCTGGTCAGCAGGCGCGGGCCGGATGCTCCGGGGGCCGCGGACCTGGTGGCCGAGCTGTCCGCGCTGGGCGCGGAGGTGAGCGTGGCCGCCTGCGACGTGGCCGACCGTGAGGCGCTGGCGGCGGTGGTGACCTCGGTGGCGGACTCGCTGACCGGCGTCGTGCACGCGGCCGGCGTCCTGGACGACGGCGTGATCACCTCCCTCACATCCGAACGGCTCGACACGGTCATGCGGCCCAAGGCCGACGCCGCCTGGCACCTGCACGAGCTCACCCGCGATCTGAACCTGTCCGCGTTCGTCCTGTTCTCCTCCCTGGCAGGCGTCATGGGAGGCGCGGGCCAGGGCAACTACGCGGCGGCGAACGCGTACCTGGACGCCCTGGCGGAGCACCGCAGAGCACAGGGGCTGCCCGCGATCTCGCTGGCCTGGGGCCTGTGGAGGGAAGGCGGGCTCGCGGAGCTCGACGACGCCGCCCTGCGGCGGCTCGCACGCTCCGGCGTCGACCCGTTGTCGGCCGAGGACGGGCTGGCCCTCCTCGACGCCGCGCTCGGCACCGACCGGGCCACGCTGGTCCCCGCCCAGCTGAACCTCAAGGTCCTCGGAGCCCACGCGGACATGCTGCCCCCGCTGCTGCGCGGGCTCGTGTCCGGTCCCGCCAGGCGCGTGGTGACGGCCGCGTCGGAGGCCGCCGCCACGCTGAAGCAGCAGCTGGCGAGCATGCCGGCGGCCGGACAGCAGTCCGTGCTGGAAGACCTCGTACGCGATCAGCTGGCCGTGGTGCTCGGCTTCGCCGACCGGTCGGCCCTCGACGAGGGCATGTCGTTCCAGGAGCTGGGCTTCGACTCGCTGATGGCGGTGGAGTTCCGCAACCGGCTCAGCGAGGTCACGGGCATCCGGCTGCCGGCGACGCTGGTCTTCGACTATCCCACCCAGGCGGCGCTCGTCAGGTTCCTGTCCGGCGAGCTGCTGGGCACGCGTGAGGTCGCGGTCACGGCACGGACGTCGGCGGCCGACGACGAGCCCATCGCGATCGTCGGCATGGCCTGCCGCTACCCCGGCGGGGTCGCCTCGCCCGAGGACCTGTGGCGGCTGGTGGCGCAGGCCGGGGACGCCGTGGGCGAGTTCCCGGCGGACCGCGGCTGGGATCTGGACAGGCTCTACGACCCGGACCCCGGCAACCGGGGTACCTCGTACGCCCGGCACGGCGGCTTCCTGTACGACGCCGCCGAGTTCGACCCCGGCTTCTTCGGGATCTCGCCGCGTGAGGCGCTGGCCATGGACCCGCAGCAGCGGCTGCTGCTCGAAACCTCATGGGAAGCGCTCGAACGTGCCGGAATCGATCCCCACGGGCTGCGGGGCAGCCGGACGGGTGTGTTCGCCGGTGTGATGTACCACGACTACGCGTCCCAGCTGTCCTCGGTGCCGGAAGAGCTGGAAGGCCTGATCGGCACCGGCAACTCGGGCAGCGTCGCCTCCGGCCGGGTGTCGTACACCTTCGGCTTCGAGGGCCCCGCGATGACCGTGGACACCGCGTGCTCGTCGTCCCTGGTCGCGCTGCACCTGGCGGTGCAGGCGCTGCGGTCGGGGGACTGCGACCTGGCGCTGGCCGGCGGCGTGACCGTGATGGCCACCCCGTGGACGTTCATCGAGTTCGCCCGGCAGCGCAACCTCTCCGTGGACGGCCGGTGCAGGGCGTTCGGCGAGGCCGAGGGCGGCGTCGGGCTGTCGGAGGGCGCGGGCATGCTGCTGGTGGAGCGGCTGTCGGACGCGCGGCGCAACGGCCACCAGGTGCTGGCGGTCGTCCGCGGATCCGCGGTCAACCAGGACGGTGCCAGCAACGGCCTGACCGCCCCGAACGGCCCCTCCCAGCAGCGGGTGATCCGCCAAGCCCTGGCCAACGCCGGACTGTCGGCCGCGGACGTGGACGCGGTCGAGGCGCACGGCACGGGCACGGTGCTCGGCGACCCGATCGAGGCCCAGGCGCTGATCGCGACCTACGGCCAGGAGCGGGACCAGCCCCTGTGGCTCGGCTCGATCAAGTCGAACATCGGCCACTCCCAGGCCGCCGCGGGCGTCGCGGGCGTGATCAAGATGGTGATGGCGCTGCGGAACGAGACGCTGCCGCAGACCCTGCACGCGGACGAGCCGTCCACGCACGTGGACTGGACGGCAGGCGCGGTGCGGCTGCTCACCGACGCGCAGCCCTGGCAGCAAAACGGGCACGCGCGCCGCGCCGGCATCTCCTCCTTCGGGATCAGCGGCACGAACGCCCACGTCGTCCTGGAGGAGTCCCCGGTCGCGCCCGAGCCGGAGCCCGCCGGCGAACTGCCCATGGTTCCGTGGGTGCTGTCGGGACGCAGCGAGCAGGCGCTGTCGGCGCAGGCCGGACGGCTCCGCTCCTGGATCGAGTCGCGGCCCGAGCTGGACGTGGCCGACGTCGGCTGGTCGCTGGCGGCAGGCCGGTCGGTGCTGGAGCACCGCACGGTGATCACCGGCACGGACCGCGCCGAACTGCTCGAAGCACTGGCGGCGCTGGCCGACGGCAGCCCGGACGAGCCGAGGACCCAGACGGGGCTGGTGCGCTCGCGGGCCAAACTGGCACTGCTGTTCGCCGGTCAGGGCAGCCAGCGGGTCGGGATGGGTCGGCAACTCGCCGAGACGTTCCCGGTCTTCGCCGAGACACTGGAGGAGATCAACCAGCTCCTGCCGATCCGCGAGGTCATGTTCGACGACCCGGATGGGGTGTTGAACGAGACCGGAATGACCCAGCCCGCGCTGTTCGCCTTCGAAGTCGCTTTGTATCGCCTGCTGGAATCCTTCAGTATCCGCGCGGATGTGCTGGTCGGGCATTCGATCGGTGAGATTGCCGCCGCGCACGTGGCCGGGGTGTTCTCGCTGGCGGATGCGTGTGCGCTGGTGGCGGCCCGGGCCCGGCTGATGCAGGCCCTGCCGACCGGCGGGGCGATGCTCGCGATCGCGGCACCCGAGGCGGAGGTTCTGCCGCTGCTGGAGGGCCGGGTCGGGATCGCGGCGGTCAACGGTCCGGCAGCCGTGGTGATCTCCGGAGACGCCCAGACGATCGCTGAGATCGAGGAGCGGGTCAGCGCTCGGACGCGCAGGCTGCGGGTCTCCCATGCTTTCCACTCGCCGCTGATGGAGCCGATGCTGGCCGACTTCGAGGAGGCCATCTCCGGTCTGACCTACCACGAGCCGACGGTCGCGATCGTTTCCAACCTCACCGGCCAGTTGGCCGAGCCGGGTCAGCTGACCACCCCGAGCTACTGGGTGGAGCACGTGCGCCAGGCCGTGCGGTTCGCCGACGGGGTCGCCGCCGCTCGTGCCGCCGGGGCGAAGGTGTGGGTGGAGGTCGGTCCGGACACCACTCTGACCGCGCTGGCCCAGCAGAGCCTGGAGGACGGCGCCTTCGTACCGGCCGCGCGCAAGGACCGCGACGAGACCCGTACGTTCGTCGAGGCCCTGGGCCGGATGCACGCGAACGGCGTCGCCGTCGACTGGGAAGCGTTCTTCGCGCCGGCCCGCCCGTCCCGGGTGGACCTGCCCACGTACGCCTTCCAGCACGAGCGCTACTGGCTCCTGCCCGGCCCCGACACCGGCGACGTCACCACCGCGGGCCTGGGCGCCGTCGAGCACCCGCTGCTCAGCGCGGCGACCGAGGTGGCCGGCGGCGAGACGGTGATCTTCAGCGGGCGGCTGTCGGTCGCCACGCACCCCTGGCTGGCCGACCACGTCGTGGGCGGCAGCGTGATCGTGCCGGGCACCGCGCTCGTCGAGCTGGCCGTCCGAGCCGGGGACGAGAGCGGCTGCCCGCACCTGCAGGAGCTCACCCTGCAGGCCCCCCTGGTCCTGCCCGAGGGCGGCGGCGTCCAGCTCCAGTTGGTGTCCACCGCCACCGAGGAGCCGGGCCGCAGGTCGCTGGCGATCCACTCCCGTACGCAGGACGCGACCGAGTGGACCCAGCACGCCCAGGCCACGCTCACGGCGACCGTGCCCGAGCCGGACATCGACCTGCGGCAGTGGCCGCCCGCGGGCGCGGAGCCGGTCCCGGTTCAGGACCTCTACGACGACATGCTCGCGATCGGACTGGACTACGGGCCGACGTTCCAGGGGCTGACAAGCGCCTGGGAGCGGGGCGGCGAGGTGTTCGCCGAGATCGTCCTGCCCGAGGAGGCGCACGCGGACGCCGGCCGGTTCGTGCTGCACCCCGCCCTGCTGGACGCCGCGCTGCACGCCACCGCCCTGGGTGGTCTGCTGCCGCGGCCCGAGCCGGGGCGGCCGTACCTGCCGTTCGCGTGGTCGGGCGTGTCCCTGCTCGCGGCGGGAGCGACCAGCCTGCGCGTCAAGATCGCCAACGTCGGCGGCGCGGCCATCACGCTGAGCATCGCCGACGAGCTCGGCGCGCCGGTCGCCGCCGTCGAGACCCTCACCCTGCGCCCGATGGCCGGCGGCCGGCAAGGCGGCGGGAACCAGGGCACCCTGCACCAGATCGAGTGGACCCGGCTCCCCGACGCGCCCGCGTCCGAGACGCCGCGCTGGGCGCTGCTCGGTGCCGACGACCTCGGCACCGGCCGCGTCACCTATCCGGACCTGGCCACTCTGGTCTCGCTGCACGACCCCGCCGATCTCCCGGAGGCGGTCCTGACCGGCCCCTCCGCCGGGCAGGACCATCACGCGGCGACGCACGGCGTCCTCGAACTGCTGCAGAGCTGGCTGGCGGAGGAGCACCTCGCGTCGTCCCGGCTCGTCATCCTCACGCGCGGCGCCCTCACACCCACCACCGGTGAGAGCCCGGACCTCGCCCAGGCGGCGGTCGGCGGCCTCGTGCGGGCCGCGCAGGCCGAGCAGCCCGGCAGGTTCGTGCTGCTGGACCTGGACGGGGACACGTCCGAGGACGTGATCGGCCGGGCGCTGGCGTCGGGTGAGTCGCAGCTCGCGGTGCGGGCGGGCGAGCTGTGGGTGCCGCGCCTGGGCCGGGCCACGGATCTGGAGGATCGGGGCCCGGTGTTCGGGCCGGAGGGCACGGTGCTGGTCACCGGTGGCACGGGCGGGCTGGGTGCGTTGGTGGCCCGCCACCTCGTCACCGAGCACGAGGTCAGGCGGTTGGTGCTGGTGAGCCGTCGTGGCCTGGGGGCGCCGGGCGCGGCCGAGCTGGTGGCCGAGCTCTCGGAGCTGGGTGCCGAGGTGGAGGTGGCGGCCTGCGACGTGGCCGACCGTGAGTCGCTGGCGGCGACGGTCGCCTGGGTGGCGGACTCGCTCACCGCTGTCGTGCACACGGCCGGTGTTCTGGACGACGGGGTGATCACGTCCCTGACGTCCGAGCGTCTTGACACGGTCCTGCGGCCCAAGGCCGATGCCGCCTGGCACCTGCACGAGCTGACGAGAGGGCTCGACCTGACCGCGTTCGTGCTGTTCTCCTCGATGTCGGGAGCGCTGGGAGGAGCGGGCCAGGGCAACTACGCCGCGGCGAACGCGTTCCTCGACGCGCTGGCCCAGCTGCGGGCCGCCGAAGGGCTGGCGGGCACGTCCCTGGCCTGGGGGTTGTGGGAGCAGGGCGGCATGTCCGGCGAGCTGACCGAGGCCGACCTGCGCCGCCTGGCGCGCATGGGTGTGGCGCCGCTGTCCGCGGCCGACGGGCTGGAGCTGTTCGACACCGCGGTCGCGTCCGGCCGGTCATTGCTCATCCCGGCCCGATTCGTCCAGGCCCGTGCCAGTGCGCGGGCCTCCATGCGGCGGGCGGGAACCACCGACGGGCTCGCCGAGCGGCTGTCCGCGATGGAACCGGCCGAGCGGCGGTCGGCGCTGTCGGACACCGTTCGCGGCCAGGTGGCGGCCGTCCTCGGGTTCTCCGACGGATCCGCCATCGACCCGCAGCGCCCGTTCCAGGACCTCGGGTTCGACTCCCTGACCGCGGTCGAGTTCCGCAACCAGCTCGGCCGGGCCACGGGCCTGCGGCTGCCCGCCACCCTCGTCTTCGACTACCCCACCCCGGTGGCCCTGACCGACCACCTCATGGGGTACTTCGGCGAAGCCGGGGCGGAGAACGAGGAGGCCGGCATCCTGCGGATCTTCGCGGAGCTGGACCAGATCCAGGATTCACTGACCACACTCGCCGAGGACAGCACGGTGCGCGCCAGGCTCACCGCGCGCCTCAAAGAGCTCCTGTCGGGCCTGAACGGCACGGGCGAGTCGGACGTCGCGGACCAGCTCGAGTCCGCCAGCGACGACGAGATGTTCGCCTTCATCGACAACGAGCTCGAGATCTCTTGACAGTTGCAGCGGCTCAGAAGGGCTACGTTCGATGGCAAACGAAGACAAGCTCCGGGGCTACCTGAAGCGGGTCACGGCCGACCTGCACCAAACCAGGCAGCAACTGCGGGAGATCCAGGGCCGGGAGCACGAGCCGATCGCGATCGTCGGCATGGCCTGCCGCTACCCGGGCGGGGTCACCTCGCCCGAGGAGCTGTGGCGGCTCGTCGCCGACGGCGTCGACGCGATCTCCGAGTTCCCCACCGACCGCGGCTGGGACGAGAACCTCTACCACCCCGACCCGGACAACCCGGGCACGACCACGGCCCGGACGGGCGGCTTCGTCTACGACGCGGCCGACTTCGACGCCGGCTTCTTCGCGATCTCGCCACGTGAGGCGTTCGGGACCGACCCGCAGCAGCGGATGTTCCTGGAGTCGTGCTGGGAGGCGTTCGAGCGCGCCGGCATCGACGCGAACTCCGTGCGCGGCAGCCGGACCGGCGTCTACGCCGGCGTCATGTACCACGACTACTTCCGCGCCGAGGCGCTCGGCAGCGTGGTCTCCGGCCGGGTGGCGTACGCGCTGGGCCTCGAGGGCCCGGCGATCTCGGTCGACACGGCCTGCTCGTCGTCGCTGGTGGCGCTGCACCTGGCGGCGCAGGCGCTGCGGCGCGGCGAGTGCTCGCTGGCGCTGGCCGGCGGCGTGACGGTGATGGCGACCCCGAACACCTTCATCGAGTTCTCCCAGCAACGGGGCCTGTCGGCCGACGGCCGCTGCAAGTCCTTCGCCGACGCGGCGAACGGCACCGGCTGGAGCGAGGGCGTGGGGGTGCTGCTCCTCGAACGCCTGTCGGACGCCCGGGAGAACGGGCACCACGTCCTCGCGGTCATCCGCGGCAGCGCGGTCAACCAGGACGGCGCCAGCAACGGGCTGTCCGCGCCGAACGGCCCCTCCCAGATCCGCGTGATCAGGGAGGCGCTGGCCGACGCGGGCCTGTCGCCCTCGCAGGTGGACGCGGTGGAGGGGCACGGCACCGGCACCACCCTGGGCGACCCGATCGAGGCCCAGGCGCTCATCACCGCGTACGGGCAGGACCGGGACCAGCCTCTGTGGCTGGGCTCGCTGAAGTCGAACATCGGCCACGCCCAGGCCGCCGCCGGCGTCGGCGGCGTGATCAAGATGGTGATGGCGCTGCGCAACGAGACGCTGCCGCGCACCCTGCACGTGGACGAGCCGTCCACGCACGTGGACTGGTCGGCCGGCGCCGTCGAGCTGCTCACCCAGCCCCGGCCGTGGGAGTCCGGCGAGGCGCCCCGCCGCGCCGCCGTCTCGGCCTTCGGCTTCAGCGGCACCAACGCCCACCTGATCCTCGAAGAGACGCCGGCCGAGCAGGACGACACCGCCGAGCAGGCTGGGCTGAACCTGCCGCTGGTGCCCTGGACGGTCTCCGCCAGGGACGCGCAGGCGCTGGCCGCGCAGGCCGACCGGCTCAGTACGTGGGCGGCCACGCGGCCGGACCTGCGCGTCGAGGACGTCGGCTGGTCGCTCGCGACCGGCCGGGCGGCGCTCGACCAGCGCGCCGTGATCGTGGGGGAGACCCGGGACGAGCTCCTGGCCGGTCTCCGGTCGCTCGCCGACGGCGCCACCGCCGTCACGGGTTCCGGGGCGGGAGGCAGGATCGCCTTCCTGTTCGCCGGCCAGGGCAGCCAGCGGGTGGGCATGGGCGCCGCGCTCGCCCAGGCGTTCCCGGTGTTCGCCGCCGCGCTCGAAGACGTCTGCAAGGTGCTGGACCCGCTGCTGCCGCACCCCATCAGAGACGTCATGTTCACCGACCCCGACGGGGTGCTGGACGAGACGGGCATGACCCAGCCCGCCCTGTTCGCCTTCGAGGTCGCCCTGTACCGGCTGCTGACCTCGCTGGGCATCGAGGCCGACGTGCTTGCCGGGCACTCGGTCGGCGAGCTCGCCGCCGCCCACGTCGCGGGGGTGCTCTCGATCGGCGACGCCTGCGCGCTGGTCGCCGCGCGGGCCCGGCTGATGCAGGCGCTGCCCGCGGGCGGCGCCATGCTGGCCGTCGCCGCCCCGGAGGAGCAGGTCCTCCCGCTGCTGGCCGGCCGCGCGGACCGGGCCGGGATCGCCGCGGTCAACGCGCCGGGCGCGGTCGTCGTCTCCGGCGCCGCCGGCGACATCGACGAGATCGCGCAGGCACTCGAGGCAGGGCAGGTACGCACCCGCCGGCTGCGCGTCTCCCACGCGTTCCACTCGCCGCTCGTCGAGCCGATGCTGGAGGAGTTCCGGCAGGTCGCGGAGTCCCTGACGTACGGCGAGCCCGCCATTCCGATCATCTCCGACGTGACCGGGCAGAAGGCGCAGCCCGGGCAGCTCACCGACCCCGGCTACTGGGTGGACCACGTCCGCCGGGCGGTGCGCTTCGGTGACGCCGTCACCACCGCCAGGGCCGGCGGCGCCACCGTGTTCGTGGAGGTCGGCCCGGACGGGGTGCTGACCAGCCTGGCCAGGCAGACGCTCGACGGCGACGACGCCGCGTTCTTCGTCAGCGCCACGCGCAAGGACCGCGACGAGGCCCGCGCCTTCGTCGAGGCCGTCGGCCGGCTGCACTGCCGGGGCGTCGCCGTCGACTGGGACGCGTACTTCGCCGACGCCGTCCCCCAGCGCGTCGACCTGCCCACGTACGCCTTCCAGCGCAAGCGCTTCTGGTTCATGCCCGGCGCGACCCCGGCCGAGCAGGCGCCCGACGGCTCCGTCGACCCCGAGTTCTGGGCCGCGGTCGAACGCGAGGACGTGGCCGCGCTCGCCGCCACCCTCGGCATCGAAGACGGCTCCCCGCTGGCGGCCATCCTGCCGGCGCTGTCGTCCTGGCGGCGCCGGCGCCGCGACCAGGACGTGCTCGACTCCTGGCGGTACCGCGTCACCTGGACGCCCGTCGGCACATCCGGCGGGAAGCCGCCCGCGCTGTCGGGCACCTGGCGCGTCGTCGTCCCGGCGGACCGGGCCGGCGGCGACGCGGCGGCCTCCGTCGCCGGGGCGCTCGAACGGCACGGAGCCCGGTACGAGCTCCTGGAGGTCACCGGCGACTCCGGAAGGGACGACCTCGCCGCGCTGCTGGGCGGGGACGAGGCGCCGGCCGGCGTGCTCGCCCTTCACTGCGACCTGGCCCGGACGGTCACGCTGATCCAGGCCATGGACGACGCCGGCGTGGCGGCGCCGCTCTGGATCGCCACCGACGGCGCCGAGAGCGTCAGCCGGGCCGACCCGGTCCGCGACCCGGAGCAGGCCGCGGTCTCCGGGCTCGGCCGGGTCTTCGGCCTGGAGCACCCCGCCCGTTGGGGAGGTCTCGTCGACCTGCCGGAGACGCTCGACCAGCGCGTCCTGACCCGCCTGGTCACCGTGCTCGCCGGGATCGGGGAAGAGGACCAGCTTGCCATCCGCGCCTCGGGGATCTTCGCCCGCCGCCTGTCCAGGGCGCCAAGGGCGCGGACCGACTCGGCCGAGCACTGGCGGGCCCGCGGCACCGTACTGATCACCGGCGGCACCGGCGGCCTGGGCGCGAACGTCGCGCGGTGGCTGGCCCGCGACGGCGCCGAGCACCTCGTGCTCACCAGCCGGCGCGGCGCCGACGCCCCCGGCGCCGCCACGCTCGTGGCCGAACTCCAGGAGCTCGGCGCGCGGGTGACGGTGTCCAAGTGCGACGTGGCCGACCGCGACGCGCTCGCGGCCCTGGTCCGCGAGATCGAGGCGGACGCCCCCGTCCGATCGGTCTTCCACACCGCGGGCGTGCCCCACATGCAGCCCCTCACCCGGCTCGGACGGGACGAGCTGGCCGAGGCCACCCAAGCCAAGATCGTCGGAGCCGCCAACCTGGACGCGGCCTTCGACGGGTCGCTCGACGCGTTCGTGCTGTTCTCGTCCGGCGCCGGTGTCTGGGGCGGCGCCCTGAACGGCGCGTACGCCGCCGGCAACGCCTACCTCGACGCGCTGGCCGCGCACCGCCGCGCCCGCGGCCTCGCCGCCACGGCCGTCGCCTGGGGCTTCTGGGACGCCGCGGGCGGCGGCATGACCACGCTCCTCGACGAGGGGGACGCCCGCAGGACCGGCGTCCGCTACATGGACGCCGGCCTGGCCATCGACGCCCTGCGGCAGGCCTTGGACGACGGCGAGACCAACCTGGTCGTCGCCGACGTCGACTGGGAACGGTTCTTCCCCATCTTCACCGCCGCCCGGCGGCGGCCCCTTCTCGACGGCGTCCCCGAGGCCGTGGCGGTGTTCCAGAAGGAGGCGGTAGCCGACTCCGAGTCCTCCGAGCTGCGCGCGAAGCTCCTCCCGCTGAGCGAGGACGAGCAGGACCGGCTGCTGGTCGCGCAGGTGCGCGAGCAGGTGGCCGCCGTGCTCGGGTACGCCCCCGGCGAGGTGGAGGTGGACCGGGCCTTCCGAGACCTCGGCTTCGACTCGGTCACCGCGGTCGAGCTGCGCGGCAGGCTCAACGCCGCGCTGGGCGTGCGGCTCCCGGCGACCGTGGTCTTCGACTACCCGAACGTCAAGGCGCTCGCGGGCCTGGTCCGCGGCGAGGTCCTGGGCACCCGGACGGAGGCCGGGCCCACCGGCGAGAGCCGCGGGCCGGTCTCCGACGACCCGATCGTGATCGTCGGGATGAGCTGCCGGATGCCCGGCGGCGTGACCAACGCCGACGACCTCTGGCGGCTGGTCGCCGAGGGCGGGGACGCGATCTCGGCCCTCCCGGACGATCGCGGCTGGGACGTCGAAGGGATCTACGACCCGGACCCCGAAGCCCAGCTCGCCTCGTACGTACGGGACGGCGGCTTCCTGCGTGACGCGGCCGAGTTCGACCCCGAGTTCTTCGGCATCAGCCCGCGCGAGGCCCTGGCCATGGATCCGCAGCAGCGGGTCCTGCTCGAAGCCTCGTGGGAGGCGATCGAGCACGGCCGGATCGAGCCCGGCTCGCTGCGCGGCACCCGTACCGGCGTCTTCGTCGGCGCGGCCTACGAGGAGTACGGCCGCCACTCCGACCAGGTCCCGCTGGAATCCGTGGGGCACCTGGTCACGGGCACGCTGAGCAGCATCGCGTCCGGCCGGGTCGCGTACGCGCTGGGGCTCGAAGGGCCCGCGGTCACGGTGGACACGGCGTGCTCGTCGTCGCTGGTGGCGCTGCACCTGGCGGCGCAGGCGCTGCGGAACGGCGACTGTGACCTGGCCCTGGCCGGCGGTGTCACGGTGATGTGCACCCCGCTCGGCTTCATCGGCTTCAGCCTCCAGGGCGCGCTCGCCCGGGACGGCAGGTGCAAGCCCTTCGCCGGCGCGGCGGACGGGTTCGCGCTGTCGGAGGGCGTCGGCATGCTGCTGGTGGAGCGGCTGTCGGACGCTCAGCGCAATGGGCATCAGGTGCTGGCGGTCCTCAAGGGTTCGGCGATCAACCAGGACGGTGCGAGCAACGGGATCACGGCTCCGAACGGTCCTTCTCAGCAGCGGGTGATCCGGCAGGCCCTGGCCAACGCCGGGCTGTCGGGCGCCGAAGTGGACGTGGTCGAGGCGCACGGGACGGGCACGACGCTGGGCGACCCGATCGAGGCCCAGGCGCTGATCGCCACCTATGGCCAGGACCGGGACCAGCCGCTGTGGCTCGGCTCGGTCAAGTCGAACATCGGCCACACCCAGGCCGCCGCCGGTGTCGCCGGGGTCATCAAGATGGTCATGGCCATGCGGCACGGCCTGCTGCCGCAGACGCTGCACGTGGACGAGCCGTCGCCGCACGTGGACTGGTCGGCCGGGGCCGTCGAGCTGCTCACCGAGGCCCGGCCGTGGGACGTGCAGGATCATCCGCGCCGCGCCGCCGTCTCCTCCTTCGGCATCAGCGGCACCAACGCCCACGTGATCATCGAGCAGGTGCCGGGCACGGACGAGGAGCCCGAGCCCGTCGACGAGCCGCCGGTGGTGCCGTGGGTGCTGTCGGGTCGCAGCGCGGAGGCGTTGCGGGCTCAGACGGGCCGGTTGGCCGATGCGGTGGCCGGGGTCCGGCCGGTGGATGTGGCGCATTCGCTGGTGGCCTCACGGTCGGCGTTCGACCACCGTGCGGTGGTGATCGGCGCGGATCGGGAGGAGCTGCTGGCCGGTCTGGACGAGGGTGCAGTGCGGGGTGTGGCCGGGCCGTGCGGCAAGACGGTGTTCGTCTTTCCTGGTCAGGGGTCGCAGTGGCTCGGTATGGGCGTCGAGTTGCTGGATGACTCGCCGGTGTTCGCGGCGCGGATGGCGGAGTGTGAGGCGGCGCTGTCGGAGTTCGTGGACTGGTCCCTCACAGATGTGTTGCGTAGCGGGGAGGGCCTGGACCGGGTCGATGTGGTGCAGCCGGTGCTCTGGGCCGTGATGGTGTCCCTGGCCGAGGTGTGGCGCTCGCTCGGAGTGGTCCCGGCCGCAGTGGTGGGCCATTCCCAGGGTGAGATCGCCGCCGCCGTGGTGGCGGGTGCGTTGTCGCTTGAGGACGGCGCCCGGGTGGTGGCGTTGCGGAGTCAGGCGATCGTGGCGCTGGCCGGTCGGGGCGGTATGGCGTCGATCCCGCTGCCCGCTTCGGAGGTGGCGGTGGACGACCGGATCTCCATCGCGGCCGTGAACGGACCTTCTTCGACGGTGGTGTCAGGCGATGCGGATGCCATTGAGGAATTCCTGGCTCGGCACGACGCGGTGCGGGCGCGGCGGATCGAGGTGGACTACGCCTCGCATTCGGCGCATGTCGCGGCGATCGAAGAGGAGCTGGCGAGGCTGCTGGCCCCGGTAACCCCGCAAACGAGCGAGGTGCCGTGGTATTCGACCGTGCGGCAGTGCTGGCTGAGCGGGACCGAGGTGGATGCCGCGTACTGGTACGAGAATCTGCGGCGGACGGTGTGGTTGGAGCCGTCGGTGCGGGCGCTGGCCGAGCAGGGGCATGGGGTGTTCGTTGAGGTCAGCGCTCACCCGGTGCTGATGATGGCGGTGCAGGAGACGGTCGAGGACGTGGTGGCCTGTGGCACGCTGCGCCGCGACGACGGCGGTCTGCGCAGGCTGTGGACGAGCGCCGCCGAGCTGTGGGTACGCGGAGTGAACGTCGATTGGGCCCAGGCCCTGGACCCCGCCGCCCCCCGGATGGTCGACCTGCCCACCTACGCCTTCCAGCACCAGCACTTCTGGCTGGAGGAGCGCACCGCGAGCGCTGGTGACGTCGGAGCCGCCGGGCTCGGGGCGGCCGGGCATCCCCTCCTGGCCGCCGCCGTCTCGCTGGCCGACTCCGACGGCGTGCTGCTGACCGGCAGGCTCTCGCTGAAGACCCACCCGTGGCTGGCCGACCACCAGGTCAACGGCCAGGTGCTGCTGCCCGGCACGGCGTTCGTGGAGCTGGCCGTCAGGGCCGGCGACGAGGTCGGCTGCGACCTGCTCGAAGAGCTGACTCTGCAGGCCCCGCTCATCGTGCCGGAACGCGGCGCGATCCAGCTCCAGCTGGCCGTCGGCGCCCCCTACGAGGACGGGCGGCGGCAGCTCACCGTCCACACCCGGCCCGACGGCGGAGCCGCCGACGACCCGTGGACCTGCCACGCCACCGGCGTGCTCGCGCCGGAGGCCGCCGCGCCGCCCGCCCAGGAGACGGCCGCCTGGCCGCCCGAGGGCGCGCAGCCGCTCCCGATGACCGGCCTGTACGACTGGCTCGGCGCGGTCGGCCTGGGCTACGGACCCACGTTCCAGGGCCTGAAGGCGGCCTGGCGGCGCGACCAGGAGCTGTTCGCCGAGGTGGCGCTGCCGGAAGGGACCGAGACCGGCGGATTCGGGCTGCACCCGGCGCTGCTCGACGCCGCGCTGCACAGCGTCGCGCTCAACGCGGCCACCGCCGAGGACGGGCCGCGGATGCCGTTCGCCTGGACCGGCGTACGGCTGCACGCGACCGGCGCGACCTCGATCCGCGTCCGGCTCACCCCCCGCGGCACCGACGACGTGACGCTCGCCGTCACCGACACGACCGGCGTGCCCGTCGCGCACGTGGACTCGCTGATCCTGCGCCCGCTTCCCGCCGACCTCGGCGCCGAGCAGCGCGCCACCGGAGAGGACTCGCTCTACACGCTCGAATGGGCGCCGGTGCCCGCCGGCGAACCCGCGGGCGAGCAGCGATGGGCGGTCATCGGCGACCCGTCCGACCTGGCGGCCGCCAGGATCGACGCGGCCGCGCACGCCGGCCTGGCCGAACTCGTGGCCACCGGATCGGTGCCCGAATGGGTGGTCGTCCCGCTGGACGGCGAACCGGAGCCCGATCTGGCCGCGGCGGTCGCCGACCGGACCTGCCAGGTGCTGGAGCTGCTGCAGACCTGGCTGGCCGAGGAGGGCTTCCCCGCCTCCAAGCTCGTCCTCCTCACCCGGGGCGCGGTCGCGACCACGGCGGAAGAGGAGGTGCCGGACCTGGTCAACGCCGGGGTCTGGGGCCTCGTCAGGTCCGCGCAGTCGGAGAGCCCCGAACGGGTCGTCGTCCTCGACCTCGACCGTGACGCGGACTCCTGTCGGGCGCTGCCCGCCGCGCTCGCGACAGGCGAGGCGCAGCTCGCGATCAGGAACGGGACGGCGTACGCGCCCCGCCTGGCCCGGCCCGGAGCCGACGGCGCGCTGACCCCGCCGGCCGATGCCGCGAACTGGCGGCTGGACGTCACCGCCCGCGGCACGCTCGACGACCTCGCGCTGCTCCCCACCCCGTCGGCGCCGCTCGCTCCCGGCGAGGTCCGCATCGGCACCAAGGCCATGGGCCTGAACTTCCGCGACGTGCTGATCGCCCTGGACATGTACCCGGGAGACGCGCCCATGGGCGGCGAGGGCGCCGGCGTCGTCATCGAGGTCGCCGACGACGTCACCACGCTCGCGCCCGGCGACCGGGTGATGGGCATCGTCGACGGCTTCGCCCGGGAGGCGGTCACCGACCACCGGCTGCTCGCCCGCATCCCGGACGACTGGACGTTCGTCCAGGCGGCGTCCGTGCCGATCGCCTTCGTCACCGCCTACCACGCCCTGGTGGACCTGGCCGGGCTCCAGGCAGGCGAGGCGCTGCTCGTGCACGCCGCCGCGGGCGGCGTGGGCACGGCCGCCGTGCAGCTCGCGCACCACCTGGGCGCCGAGGTCTACGGCACCGCCAGCGAGAGCAAATGGGACGCGGTACGCGAGCTGGGCGTTCCCGCCGAGCGCATCGCCTCGTCCCGGACGCTGGAGTTCGCGCGGACCTTCGCCGCGGGCGTGGACGTCGTGCTCAACTCCCTCGCGGGCGAGTTCGTGGACGCCTCGCTGGGCCTGCTGCGACCGGGCGGGCGCTTCATCGAGATGGGCAAGACGGACGTACGGGACCCGGCCGAGCTGCCCTCGGTCCGCTACCAGAACTTCGACCTCACCCTGCTCGGCCCGGCGCGCACCGGCGAGATCCTGGCCGAGATCGCCGCCCTGTTCGCGCGCGGCGCGCTCCGGCTCCCGCCGATCAGCACGTGGGACGTCCGCCGCGCCCCCGACGCGTTCCGGTACGTCGCCCAGGCCCGCCACATCGGCAAGGTCGTCCTGACGGCACCGCCCGCCCTCGACCCCGAGGGCACCGTGCTCGTCACCGGCGGCACCGGCGCGCTCGGCGCCCTCGCCGCCAGACGCCTGGTCACCGAGCACGGCGTGCGGCACCTGGTCCTGGCCAGCCGGCGCGGCCCCGCCGCCGACGGCGCGGCGGCGCTGGAGGCGGAGCTGACCGGGCTCGGCGCCACCGTGACGGTCGCCGCCTGCGACGCCGCCGACCGCGACGCCCTCACCGCGCTGCTCGCGAGCATCCCCGCCGAGCACCCGCTGACCGGGGTCGTCAGCACGGCGGGCGTGCTCGACGACGGGATGATCTCCTCGCTCACCCCGGAACGCGTCGAGGCCGTCATGCGCCCGAAGGTGACCGCTGCCGCCAACCTGCACGAGCTGACCACCGATCTCGACCTGGCGCAGTTCATCCTGTATTCGGGCGCCGCGGGCATCCTCGGCAGCCCCGGCCAGGGCAACTACGCCGCGGCGAACACGTTCCTGGACGCGCTCGCCCAGCACCGCCGAGCCCGCGGGCTGGCGGCCACCTCCCTGGCCTGGGGCCTGTGGTCGCCGCAGAGCGGCAGCGGCATGACCGGCCACCTGGACGAGGCGGACCTGAGCAGGCTGAGCCGGTCCGGCATGGGCGCGCTCGACCTCGACGAGGGCCTCGGCCTGTTCGACCGGGCGCTGAGCGTGGACGAGGCGGCGCTCGTGCCGATCCACCTGGATCTCGCCACGCTGCGCGCGGGCGCGGCCAAGGGGTTCGGCCACCCGCTCTTCCGCGGCCTGGTACGCATCTCCACGCGCCGCGTGCTCGCGGCGGAGACGCCCATGGGCGAGTCGCTCACCGACCGGCTGGCCGCCCTGCCGGAGGCGGAGCGGGCTCCGATGCTCCTCGACCTGGTACGCGGCCACGTGGCCGCCGTGCTCGGCTTCGCCGGGCCGGAGTCCGTCGAACCGGGACGGGCGTTCAAGGACCTCGGCTTCGACTCGCTGACCGCCGTGGAGCTGCGCAACCGGCTCAAAGCGGTCACGGGACTGCGGCTGCCCGTCTCCCTGATCTTCGACTACCCCAACGCCGCCGCGCTGGCCGGGCACCTGCTGGAGGAGCTGGCGCCGCCCGCGCACAGCGCCGAACAGCAGGTCCTGGCCGAGCTCGACCGGATCGAGGCCAGGCTGGCCGTCATGGCGGCCGAATGCGCCACCGCCGGGGAGATCACCGCCCGGCTCGAACAGCTGGTCTTCTCCTGGAAGGAACGGCACCAAGAATCCGGAGCCACCGTCGAGGACGTGGCCGATCAGCTCAGCTCGGCCACGGCCGACGAGATCATCAGTTTCATCGACAGCGAGTTCGGACTCTCCTGAGCAGGCGTCACCGAAGGCTAGGAAGGCAGCACACATGGCGACAGAAGAGCAGCTCGTCGAATACCTCAAGCGCGTGACGACCGAGCTCCACGACAGCAAGAAGCGGCTGCAGGCGGCCGAGGACAAGGACCACGAGCCCATCGCCATCATCGGCATCGGCTGCCGCTACCCCGGCGACATCGCGAGCCCCGAGGACCTGTGGCGGGTCGTGTCCGGCCGTACCGACGCCATCTCCGGGATGCCGGACGACCGCGGCTGGGACCTGGAGTCGATGTACAACCCCGATCCCGACGCGGTCGGCACCTCGTACGTCCGGGACGGCGGCTTCATGCGGGACGCCACCGCCTTCGACGCCGCGTTCTTCGGCGTCTCGCCGCGCGAGGCCGTGGCCATGGACCCGCAGCAGCGGCTGCTGCTCGAAACCTCGTGGGAGGCGATCGAGCGGGCCGGCATCGACCCGGACGCGCTGCGCGGCAGCCGGACCGGCGTGTTCGTGGGCGCCAACAGCCCCGAATTCCTCACGATGATGATGCAGGCGCCGCCGGAGCTGCAGGGCTACCTGATGACCGGCGTCGCCCCGAGCGTGGTGTCGGGCCGCGTCTCCTACACCCTGGGCCTGGAGGGACCGGCCGTCACGATCGACACGGCCTGCTCCTCATCCCTGGTGGCGCTGCACCTCGCGGTACGGGCGCTGCGCAACGGGGACTGCTCGCTGGCGCTGGCCGGGGCCGTGACCGTCCTGTCCACGCCGGGCACCTTCATCGGCTTCAGCCGGGTACGCGGGCTGGCCAGGGACGGCCGCTCCAAGGCGTTCTCCGCCGAGGCGGACGGCATGGGGCTCGCCGAGGGAGTCGGCATCCTCCTGGTCGAGCGGCTGTCGGACGCCCGCCGCAACGGCCACCCGGTGCTGGCGGTCATCCGCGGCTCGGCGGTCAACCAGGACGGCGCCAGCAACGGCCTGACGGCGCCGAACGGCCCTTCCCAGCAGCGGGTGATCCGCCAGGCGCTCGCCGACGCCAGGCTCGCGCCCGTCCAGGTCGACGCGGTCGAGGCGCACGGCACGGGGACCCCGCTGGGGGATCCGATCGAGGCCCAGGCACTGCTCGCGACCTATGGCCAGGACCGGGACCAGCCGCTGTGGCTGGGGTCGGTCAAGTCGAACATCGGCCACGCCCAGGCGGCCGCCGGCGCGGCGGGCGTCATCAAGATGGTCATGGCGATGCGCAACGGCGTCCTGCCCGCGACGCTGCACGCCGAGGAGCGTTCGCCGCACATCGACTGGTCGGCGGGCGCGGTCGAGCTGCTCACCGAGGCCCGCCCCTGGCCCGCGGGCGGCGAGCCGCGCCGGGCCGGCGTGTCGTCGTTCGGCATGAGCGGCACGAACGCGCACGTGGTGCTGGAGGAGGCGCCCGCCGAGACCCCGGCGGAGCCCGGCGGGGAGCTGCCCGTCGTGCCGTGGACGCTCTCGGCCAGGACGGGCGAGGCGCTGGAGCGGCAGGCCGGACGGCTGGCCTCGTGGACCCGGTCGCATTCCGAGCAGGGTGCGGTGGACGTCGGCTGGTCGTTGCTCGGCCGCTCGGCGTTCGACCACCGTGCGGTGGTGATCGGCGCGGATCGGGAGGAGCTGCTGGCCGGTCTGGACGAGGGTGCGGTGCGGGGTGTGGCCGGGCCGTGCGGCAAGACGGTGTTCGTCTTTCCCGGTCAGGGGTCGCAGTGGCTCGGCATGGGCGTCGAGTTGCTGGATGACTCGCCGGTGTTCGCGGCGCGGATGGCGGAGTGTGAGGCGGCGCTGTCGGAGTTCGTGGACTGGTCCCTCACAGAGGTGTTGCGTAGCGGGGAGGGCCTGGACCGGGTCGATGTGGTGCAGCCGGTGCTCTGGGCCGTGATGGTGTCCCTGGCCGAGGTGTGGCGCTCGCTCGGAGTGGTCCCGGCCGCCGTGGTCGGTCACTCCCAAGGTGAGATTGCCGCCGCAGTCGTGGCGGGTGCGTTGTCGCTTGAGGATGGCGCCCGGGTGGTCGCGTTGCGGAGCCAGGCGATCGTGGCGCTGGCTGGTCGGGGCGGCATGGCGTCGATCCCGCTGCCCGCTTCGGAGGTGGCGGTGGACGACCGGATCTCGATCGCGGCCGTGAACGGGCCTGCCTCGACGGTGGTGTCAGGTGACGCGGACGCCATTGACGAATTGATCGCCGGCTATGAGGCCCAGGGGGTGCGGGCGCGGCGGATCGAGGTGGACTACGCCTCGCATTCGGCGCATGTCGCGGCGATCGAAGAGGAGCTGGCGAGGCTGCTGGCCCCGGTAACCCCGCAAACGAGCGAGGTGCCGTGGTATTCGACCGTGCGGCAGTGCTGGCTGAGCGGGACCGAGGTGGATGCCGCGTACTGGTACGAGAATCTGCGGCGGACGGTGTGGTTGGAGCCGTCGGTGCGGGCGCTGGCCGAGCAGGGGCATGGGGTGTTCGTTGAGGTCAGTGCCCATCCGGTGTTGACGATGGCGGTGCAGGAGACGGTCGAGGACGTGGTGGCCTGCGGCACGCTGCGCCGCGACGACGGCGGCCTGCGCAGGCTGTGGACGAGCGCCGCCGAGCTGTGGGTACGCGGCGTGGAGATCGACTGGGCCGGTGTGTACGAGCCCGCCCGGCCGAACCGGGTCGAACTGCCCACCTACGCCTTCGAGCGCGAGCCGTACTGGCCCAAGACCGTCCAGTCCAACGGCGACCTCACCCAGGTCGGCATGGGCCCCGCCGGGCACCCGCTGCTGGCGGCGGCGGTGTCGCTCGCGGACGGCGAGGGCGTGCTGCTGACCGGCAGGCTCTCGCTGAAGACCCACCCGTGGCTGGCCGACCACCAGGTCAACGGCCAGGTGCTGCTGCCCGGCACGGCGTTCGTGGAACTGGCCGTCAGGGCCGGTGACGAGGCCGGCTGCGACCTGCTCGAAGAGCTGACCCTGCAGGCCCCGCTGATCCTGCCCGAGCGCGGCGGCGTCCAGGTGCAGGTGGCCGTGGGGGCGCCCGACGAGGACGGCCGGCGGGCGCTGACCATTCACGCCCGGCTCGACGACGAGCCCTGGACCAGGCACGCCACCGGCTTCCTCGCCAAGGACACCGGCGCCGTGGCGTTCGGCGAGCCGTCGTGGCCGCCCGCGGGCGCGACCGCCGTCGGCGCCGACGACGTCTACGAGCTGCTCGCGGGCATCGGCGTCGGCTACGGCGCGGCCTTCCGCGGCCTGCGGGCCGTCTGGCGGCGCGACCGGGAGCTGTTCGCCGAGGTCGCCCTGCCCGAGGAGGCCACCGCGGACCTGGCCGGATTCGGGCTGCACCCGGCGCTGCTCGACGCGGCCATCCAGCCGCTCGCCGTGGGCGACTTCTTCCCCGCCCAGGACGGCGCCGGGCCCGTCCTGCCCTTCGCCTGGACCGGCGTGCGGCTGGCCGCCACCGGCGCGGCCACCTTACGGGTCCGGCTGGCGCCCGCGGGAGCGAACGCGGTCCGCATCGAGGTGGCCGACGCCACCGGCGCGCCCGTCGCCTCCGTGGACTCGCTGGTCGTGCGCGCGATGGCCGCCGCCGACCTCAAGGCCGCCGCGGACCCGCTGCGGGACGCGCTGTTCGCCCTCGAATGGGTGCCCGCGCAGCCCGCCCCCGCCCGGGACGGCATCCGATACGCGCTCGCCGGCGGCGACGCCTCCCGGCTCGGCCTGCCGGTGGACGCCCTCGACCCGGACGGCCCCGTGCCGGACCTGGCGATCCTGGTCTGCACCCCGTACGCGGGCGACGACCCGGCCGCCGGCGCCCGCGCCGCGACCGGTGAGGTGCTGGCCGCCGCCCAGTCCTGGCTCGAACAGGAGCGGTACGCCGACGTGCCCCTAGTCGTCCTCACCCAGGGGGCCACCGGCGACGACCTGCCGAGCGCCGCCGTATGGGGGCTGATCCGCTCGGCCCAGTCGGAGAACCCCGGCCGGTTCGTCCTCCTCGACGTGGACGGCACGGACGCGTCCTGGCAGGCGGTCCCCGCCGCCCTCGCCGCGGGCGAACCCCAGCTCGCGCTGGTCGAAGGCGAGGCCCTGGTCCCGCGGCTGGCCCGGCACCGCGCCGCGGAGCCCGCCGGCCACGGCACGTGGTCCCCCGACGGGACCGTGCTGATCACCGGCGGCACCGGGACCCTGGGCGGGATCGTCGCCCGTCACCTGGTGACCGAGCACGGGGTCCGGCGGCTGGTGCTGATCAGCCGGCGCGGCCCCAACGCCGACGGCGCGGCCGACCTGATGACCGAGCTGACCGGGCTGGGCGCGGACGTGACCGTCACCGCCTGCGACGCCGCCGACCGGCAGGCGCTGGCGGACGTGCTGGCCGCCATCCCGGACGAGCACCCGCTCACCGGCGTCGTCCACACGGCCGGCGCGCTGGACGACGGCGTCCTGGCCGCGCTGACGCCCGAGCGGATCGACAACGTGCTGCGGGCCAAGGCCGACGCCGTCCTGAACCTGCACGAGCTGACCAAGGACCTGCCGCTGACCGCGTTCGTGCTGTTCTCGTCGGCCGCCGGCGTCTTCGGCGGCCCCGGCCAGGGCAACTACGCGGCCGCCAACGCGTTCGTGGACGCCCTCGCGCAGTGGCGCGGACGGCTCGGCCTGCCCGCCCTGTCCCTGGCCTGGGGCCTGTGGGAGCAGGACAGCGGGCTGACCGGCACTCTCAGCGAGACCGACCGGGCGCGGCTGGCCCGCACCGGGGTCGCGCCGCTGTCCACCGCCGACGGGCTCGCGCTGCTGGACGCGGCCTGCGCCGCGGACCGGGCGGCGCTGGTGCCGATCCGGCTGGAGTTCGCCGCGCTGCGGATGGCGGCCCAGTTCGGGGCGCTGCCCACGATCCTTCAGGAGCTCGTCCCCACCTCCAAGCGGCGGGTGGTGGGCAACGACCCGGCCGCCGCGTCGGAGCTGCGCGAGCGCCTGGCCCGCATGCCCGAGGCCGAGCACGCCAGGGTGCTGCTCGACCTGGTGCTCGGCCAGGTGGCGACCGTGCTCGGCTACCGCGACGCCGGCGCCGTGGAGCAGGACCGCCCGTTCAACGAGGCCGGGTTCGACTCGCTGACCGCCGTCGAGTTCCGCAACAGGATGAACGCGGCCACCGGGCTGCGGCTGCCCGCCACGCTGATCTTCGACTACCCGACGCCCGTCCAGCTGGTCCAGTATCTCCGGGGCCGCCTGCTCGACGGCCCCCAGACGGCCGTCTCCGCCACGACCCGGGCCGGTGAGGAGGAGCCGATCGTCATCGTCGGCATGAGCTGCCGGCTCCCCGGCGGCGTCACCAACCCCGACGAGCTGTGGAACCTGGTGGCCGAGGGCGGCGACGCGATGTCGATGTTCCCCTCCGACCGCAACTGGAACCTGGACGAGCTCTACCACCCGGACCCCGAGCACCCCGGCACCACGTACGCCCGCGAGGGCGGCTTCGTCTACGACGCCACCGCGTTCGACCCGGCGTTCTTCAGCATCTCGCCCAGGGAGGCCGTGGCCATGGACCCCCAGCAGCGCCTGCTGCTGGAGAGCTCGTGGGAGGCGCTGGAGCACGCCGGCATCGACCCGGCCGGGCTGCGCGGCAGCAAGACCGGCGTGTACGTCGGCCTGATGTACCACGACTACGGGATGCACCTGCAGCAGCCGGCGAGCGACCTCGAGGGCCTGGTCGGCACCGGCATTTCGGCCGGCGTCGCCTCCGGGCGGGTGTCGTACACCTTCGGGTTCGAGGGCCCGTCGGTCACCCTCGACACCGCCTGCTCCTCCTCGCTGGTGGCGCTGCACATGGCGATCCAGGCACTGCGGCGCGGTGAGTGCTCGCTGGCCCTGGCCGGCGGCGTCACCGTGCTGTCCACCCCCTCCGTGTTCGTCGACTTCAGCCGCCAGCGCGGCCTTGCCTCCAACGGCCGCTGCAAGTCGTTCGCCGCGGCCGCCGACGGCACCGGCTGGGCGGAAGGCGTGGGCATGCTGCTCGTCGAGCGGCTCTCCGACGCGCGCCGCAACGGCCACCCCATCCTGGCCGTCGTACGCGGCAGCGCGATCAACCAGGACGGCGCCAGCTACGGGCTCACCGCGCCCAACGGCCCATCCCAGCAGCGGCTCATCGAGCAGACGCTGAGCGACGCGGGGCTGGGCGCCGCCGACGTCGACGCCGTCGAGGGCCACGGCACCGGCACCACCCTCGGCGACCCGATCGAGGCGCAGGCCATCGTCGCCACCTACGGCCAGGACCGGCCGCAGGACCGGCCGCTCTACCTGGGCTCGGTGAAGTCGAACCTCGGCCACACCCAGGCCGCGGCCGGAGTGGCGGGCGTCATCAAGATGGTGATGGCCATGCGGCACGGCGTGCTGCCGAAGACCCTGCACGTGGACGAGCCGACGACGCACGTCGCGTGGGACGCCGGCGCCGTCAGGCTGCTCACCGAGGCCACCCCGTGGCCGGAGACCGGCAGGCCGCGCCGCGCGGGCGTCTCGTCCTTCGGCATCAGCGGCACCAACGCGCACGTCATCGTGGAGCAGGTCCAGGAGGAGCCCGCCGCGCCGCCTGCGGAGACCGGGCGGCCGGTGATCCCCTGGGTGCTGTCGGCCAAGACGCAGGACGCGCTGAAGGCCCAGGCCCGCCGGCTGCGCGAGCACCTGGCGGCCCGGCCCGGCCGGCCGGCCGCGGACCTGGCCTGGTCGCTCGCCACCACGCGGTCCTCGTTCAAGCGGCGGCTGGTCGTCCTGGGCGCCACCCGTGATGAGCTCGCCGCCGGGCTGGAGGCGGCGATCGAGGGGACCGCGGCAGACAACGTGATCACCGGATCGGCGGCCCGCGGCAGGACGGCGTACCTCTTCACCGGCCAGGGCAGCCAGCGCCCGGCCATGGGGGAGGAGCTGTACGCGGCCTACCCCGAGTACGCCGAGGCCTTCGACGCGGTCTGCGACAGGTTCGACCGGCACCTCGACCGGCCGCTGCGCGAGGTCATCGCCGGCGACGCCGAGCTGCTCAAGCAGACGCGATACACCCAGGCGGCGCTGTTCGCCGTCGAGGTCGCCCTGTTCCGGGTCCTGGAGGCGTGGGGCGTGCGGCCCGACTACCTGGCCGGCCACTCCATCGGCGAGATCGCCGCCGCGCACGTCGCCGGCGTGCTGTCGCTGGACGACGCGGTGACGCTCGTCGCCGCCAGGGGCAGGCTCATGCAGGCGCTGCCGCCCGGCGGCGCGATGGTCTCGGTGCGCGGCGCCACCGAGGAGGAGGTCCTGCCGCTGCTCGCCGGGTACGAGGAGCGCGTCGGCATCGCCTCGCTCAACGGGCCGGCGTCCCTGGTCCTGTCCGGCGACGAGACGAGCGTGCTGGAGCTGGCCGAACGGCTGGCCCGGCGCGGCTGCAAGACCAAGCGGCTGACCGTCAGCCACGCGTTCCACTCGCCGCTGATGGAGCCCGCGCTGGAGGAGTTCGTGAGCGTGGCGCGGGGGCTGGCCTTCCGGCCGCCGGCCATCCCCATCGTCTCCAACGTCACCGGCGAGCTCGCCACCGCCGACGAGCTGACCTCGCCCGAGTACTGGGCCCGCCACCTGCGGCAGGCCGTGCGCTTCTGCGACGGCGTGCGGACCCTGCGGGACCAGGGCGTGTCCACGTTCCTGGAGCTCGGCCCGGACGCCGTGCTGTCGGCCATGGTCGAGGACTGCCTGGACGGCTGGAGCGGCGTCGCCGCGCCGGTGCTGCGCCGCGACCGGGCCGAGGCCACCACGCTGGTCGAGGCCCTGGCCCGGGCGCACGCGAACGGCGTCGGCGTCGACTGGGGCGCGGTGATCGGCACGGGCACGCCCGTACCGCTGCCGACCTATCCCTTCCAGCGGCAGCGCTACTGGCCGGACGCGCCGCGGCACGAGGAGGCCGCGGGGCCCGACCAGGAGTTGTGGGACGCCGTCGCCCGGGGCGACCGCGACGGCCTGCTCGCGGTGCTCGGCCTGCGGGGCGGGGCGACGCTCGACGAGCTGCTGCCCGCGCTGGCCAGATTGCGCGGCCAGGACGGCGCCGACCACGCCGACGTGCGCTACCAGCTCGGCTGGCAGCCCCTGACGGATCTGCCCGCACCCGCGCTCCGCGGCACCTGGCTGGTGGTCGCGCCCGACGGCGCCGGCCCGGACGGGACGCCGGTCGGCACCGCATCGGGCCAGGCGCTGGTGGGCGGGCTCGCGGCGCACGGCGCGGACACCGTACGGCTGACCGCGATGCCGGACACCGACGGCGGCGTGGCGGGCGTCGTGTGCCTGCTGCCGGAAGGCGCGACCGCTCCGGACCTTCCGGCGGGATCGGCGCCGGTCTGGTTCCTCACGCGGGGAGCGATCCAGGTGGCGCCGTCCGACCCGCTGGCCGGGCCGCAGGCCGCCCGCGACTGGGGCGACCTGCGGGCCACGGCCGGTCAGGGGCGCGGCGGGCTGATCGACCTTCCGGACCGGCTGGACGAGCAGGTCATGCGCCGGCTGTGCGGGGTGCTGTCCGGGCGGACCGGCGAGAACGAGGTGGCGGTGCGCTCCGGCGGGGCCTTCGCCCGCAGGCTGCGCCCGGCACCGCCGCGCGGCGCCCCGGCCGGCCGCGAATGGCGTCCCGGCGGCACGGTCCTGGTGGCCGGTCCGCTCGACGAGACCGCCGCCGAGCTGGCCAGATGGGCCGCGCGCAACGGCGCAGACGAGGTCGTCCTGACCCAGCCGCACGCCGAGCTCGAAAGCGAGCCGGGCGTGGTGGTCCGGGCCGTCGGCGGGCGGCTGCCCGCGGGCCGGGTGACCGCCGTCGTCTGCACGACCGCCGAGGCGGCGTACGCGCTCGACAAGCCCGCCCGCGCCGCGGACGTGCCCGTCTTCCTCATGCTGGCCCCGGCGCACGCCGCCTGGGGCGGGGACGGCGCCGGCACGTACGAGTACTTCACCGCACTCGCCGACGAGCGGCTCGCGTCCGGGCAGCCCGCGCTGGCCGTCGCGGCGGGTCTCAAGGAGCCCGCGGACGCGGTCTCCGCCGTCCGCCAGGCCCTGCGCCAGGGGGACAGGGCGCTCGTCGTCGCCGACCCGGACTGGGCCGCGCTCGCCGCGGCCGGGCCCGCCCGGCTGCTGGGGGAGATCCCGCAGGCGGCGGCCCGGCAGGACGGGCCGGACGACATGGTGGACGGCATCGCCGCCTTCCGCCGCCTGCTGTCCGACAGCCCGGCCGACGAGCACCACGGCATCGTGCTCGACGTGGTACGCGGCCAGGCCGCCGCGATCCTGCAGCTGCCGCTGCCCGACGCGGTGGAGCGGGACGCGGAGTTCTTCGAGCTGGGCTTCTCCTCGATGGCCGCGGTGGAGCTGCGCAACAGGCTCGTCGAGCTGACCGGCATCGAGGTGGCGGCCGACGCGATCTACGACTACCCGACCCCTGCCGAGCTGGCCGAGCACCTGCTCGCGGAGGCCGTGAGCTGAGCTCGCCGACCCACCCTCGCGGACCCACCCCTCGCGGACCCCACCCCTCGCGGACCCCACCTGAGAAAGGACGCACCCATGCTGGATGGCTGCACGCCCTGGCCGGAGGAGTTCGCCGAGCGTTACCGCTCGGCCGGTCACTGGCGCGACGAGACGTTGGGCGAGATCCTCGGCGCGCGGGCGCGCTCCCACCCGGACAAGCTCGCTCTCGTGGCAGGCGACCACCGGTGGAGCTACGCCGAGCTGGACAGCCGGGCCGACCGCATGGCGGCGCGGCTGCGCGAGATCGGCATCGGCCCGGGGGACCGGGTCGTCGTGCAGCTCCCCAACGTCCCGGAGCTCGTCGCGCTGCTGTTCGCCCTGTTCAGGATCGGTGCTCTGCCGGTCATGGCGCTGCCGGCCCACCGCGGCAGCGAGATCACGTACTTCTGCGAGTTCACGGAGGCGGCCGCGTACGTCATCCCGGACGTGCACGCCGGGTTCGACTACCGGGACCTGGCCGCCGACGTGGCCGCGCGGGTGCCCACGCTCAAGCACGTGCTCGTCGCGGGCGACCCGGGCGGCTTCACCCGGCTGGACTACGCGGACGCCGGGGCGACCGGCCTGCCCCGGCCCGACCCCGCCGGCGTGGCGCTCTTCCTGCTGTCGGGCGGTACGACCGGCGTGCCCAAGCTCGTGCCCCGCGCGCACCAGGAGTGGGCCTACAGCGGGCGCGCGGTCGCCGAGGCGTGCGACTACGGCGAGGAGACCGTCCACCTGGTGAGCCTGCCGCTGTGCCACAACTGGCCGCTGACCCACGGGCTGCTGGCCACCTTCCACGCCGCCGGCACGCTCGTGCTGGCGCCCGTCCCCAGCCCGGACGAGACCTTCCCGCTCATCGAGCGGGAAGGAGTGACCGAGACCGGCCTGATCCCCGGCGCGGCCCTGCTGTGGATGGAGGCCGCCGAGTGGGACGAATACGACCTGTCCAGCCTGCGCCGCGTCACGATCGGCGGGTCGAAGCTCCAGAACGAGCTGGCCCGCCGGGTCCAGCCCGCGCTCGGCTGCCGGCTCCAGCAGGCCTTCGGCATGGCCGAGGGATTGTGCGGGTTCCACCGGTGGGACGACCCGGAGGACGTGGTCCTGGTCAGCCAGGGGCTCCCCGTCTCCCCGGACGACGAGGTGCGGGTCGTCGACGAGGACGACCGCGACGTCGCGCCGGGCGAGGTGGGGCAGCTCCTGGCGCGCGGCCCGTACACGGTGCGCGGCTACTACCGGGCGCCCGAGCACAACGCCAGGACGTTCACCGCCGACGGCTACTACCGGACCGGCGACCTCGTACGGCTGCTGCCGGCCGGGCACGTCGTCTTCGAGGGCAGGGTCAAGGACCAGATCAACCGGGGCGCCGAGAAGATCGCGGCCGAGGAGGTGGAGAACCACCTGCTCGCGCACCCGGGCGTCAGGGAGGTCGCCCTGGTGGGCCTGCCCGACGAGGTGCTCGGCGAGCGGGCGTGCGCGTGCGTCGTGCCCCGCGGCACGCCGCCGGCGCTCGGCGACCTCACCGCGTTCCTGCGAGAGCGCGGGGTGGCGGCCTTCAAGTTCCCCGACCGCCTGGAGATCGTCCAGGAGCTCCCGGTCACCCCGCTCGGCAAGGTCAGCAAGAAGGCGCTCGCCGGGATGTTCAGCTAACCCACGCTCGCAGAGGATGTACCCGATGCACGTCGCAGACATCGACTTGCCCGGCTTCCTGGAAGTGCACGCCAAGGCCACCATCGAGGCGCGCAACAACGCCTGCCCGGCGCTGGCGACCTGGCGCCAGGAGATCCCGCCCGTGGACCCGGTCGGGCTGCTGAGACCGCTGTTCGAGCGGTCCACGCGGACCTTCGTCTGGATGTCGCCGCACGCCAGCGTCATAGCGATGGGCAGCGCGACGGACTTCACGCACACCGGTCACGACAGGTTCGCCGGCATCCGGCGAGGCTGGGAGCGGGCGGCCGGGACCGCGGTCTCCGGCGGGCCGGGGCCGCGCGCCATGCCGTCGCTGGTCGGCGGGTTCGCCTTCGCACCACGCCCCGGGCCGCTGCCCGAGGCGCTGATGTGGGTGCCCAGGGTGCTGATCTCGCGGGACCCCGACGGCACGACCTCGCTCGCGCTCAGCGTCAGCGTCGACCCCCGGCCCACCACGACGGACGGGCCCGCGCGCACGGTCGCGGACGCCTTCGCCCTGATCTCGTCCGGCGGGATCCGTCCCTGCCCCAGCCCGCTGCTCCCGGGCACGACCATGATCGAGGTCCCCTCCGCGTCGGAGTGGAAGGCGCTGGTCGCGCACACCACCGAGCAGATCGCCCGCGGCAGGTTCGACAAGGCCGTGCTGGCCCGCCAGCTGCGGATCACCTCCCCGTGGGGGTACGACCTGGCCTCCGTGCTGGGCTCCCTGCGCGACACGCAACCGGGGAGCACCGTCTTCGCCGTGGCCGCGTACGGGCACGCCTTCGTGGGCGCCACCCCGGAGCGGCTGGTCGGCCTGCGCGGCGGCCGGGCCGAGTCGATGAGCCTGGCGGCGTCCATGCCGCGCGGCGCGACGCCCGCCGAGGACGCGTGCCTGCGCGCCGCCCTGCTGCAGGACGACAAGAGCCGGCGCGAGCAGCGGATCGTCACCGCGACGCTGCGCCACGCGTTCGACCAGGTGTGCCGCACGGTCACGGTGCCGGACGAGCCGCACGTGCTCGACCTGCCGAACCTGCGGCACCTGCACACCCGCATCGTCGGCGAGATCGCCGACCCGGAGACCGCCAGCGTCCTCGACCTGGTGGAGCGGCTGCACCCGTCACCCGCCGTCGGCGGCCATCCGCGCCGGGCCGCGCTCGAGTGGGTCCGCGACGCCGAGCCCTTCGACCGCGGCTGGTACGCGGGCCCCGTCGGGTGGATGAACGACGAGCAGGAGGGCGAGTTCGCGGTGGCGATCCGCTCGGCGCACGTGCAGGACGAGACCGCGACCCTGTACGCCGGATGCGGCATCGTGGCGGGCTCCGACCCGGAGGCCGAGCTGGAGGAGACCCGGCTCAAGTTCCGGCCCATGCTAAATGCGCTGGCGATTCCGTTGTCGGAAAGGGCACCATATAGACAGTCCCGATGAGAAGATCTTGGAAACGACCGGTCTCTGGAGGGGCTGGAAATGATTGAAATAACCGGCTTGACGAAACGCTACGGCAATAAAACCGCGGTCGACGGATTGACGTTCGGCGTCCACCCCGGGCGGGTCACCGGATTTCTCGGCCCCAACGGCGCGGGCAAATCCACCACGATGAGGGCCATTCTCGGCCTCGACCGCCTCGACGGGGGAAGCGTGACGGTCAACGGGCGCGCCTACGCGGGCCTGCCCCGGCCGATGCGCGAGGTGGGCGCCCTGCTGGACGCCCGCGCCGTGCACCCCAGGCGCACGGCCCGCAATCACCTGCTCTGCATCGCCCAGACCAACGCCATCCCCGCCCGTCGGGTGGACGAGGTCCTGCGCCTGGTCGGGCTGGAGTCGGTGGCGGGCAAGCGCGCCGGCGGCTTCTCGCTGGGCATGGGGCAGCGGCTCGGCATCGCGGTGGCGCTGCTCGGCGACCCGAAGGTGCTGTTATTCGACGAGCCCGTCAACGGCCTCGACCCCGAGGGCATCAAGTGGATCCGCGAGCTGATGCGGGGGCTGGCCGCGGAAGGCCGTACCGTGCTGGTCTCCAGCCACCTGATGAGCGAGATGGCGCAGACCGCCGACCATCTCATCGTGATCGGCAGGGGAAAGCTGATCGCGGACATCGGCATCAGCGAGTTCGTCCGGCAGGGCTCCAACGTGCTGGTGCGGGCCGAGGAGCACGAGCTGCTCGTCCCGCTCCTGACCGAGGCCGGCGCCACCGTCCACCCGGGCGCCGACGGCGCCCTCATCGTCACCGGGCTGGAGCCCAGGGAGATCGGCAAGGCGGCGCTGGCCGCCGGGGTGGTGCTGACGGAGCTGACGCCGCAGCGCTCCCTGGAGCAGGCCTACATGGATCTGACCCGTGACAGCATCGAGTTCCAGGCGAGTGTGGCATGAGCGTGGCCATCGCGGACACGATCCGCTCCGAGTGGACCAAGTTCCGCACGATACCGTCCAACATCCCCACGATCCTCACCGCCGTGGCGCTCATGGTCGGCCTGGGCGCGGCCACCGCCAACGGCGCGGCCGAGGGCTACCTGGCGGCCTCCGCGACCGGCCGGGCGATGTTCGACCCCACCTACATCAGCATGTACGGCGGGTTCCTGTTCGCCCAGATCACCGTGGGCGCGCTGGGCGTGCTCGTGGTGACCCACGAGTACGCCACGGGCCTGATCCGCACCAGCGTGACCGTGGTCCCGCGGCGCGGCCGGCTGCTGGCCGCCAAGGTGGCCACGTTCGGGCTGATCGCCCTGCTGATGGGCCTGGTGGCGGGCTTCGGCGCGTACTTCCTCGGGCAGCGGGTGATCGGGGCGGCCGGCGCGCCCACCGCCTCGCTCGGCCAGCCGGGCGTGCTGCGCGCCATCGTCGGCATGGGCCTGATCTGGGCGCTGGTCGGCCTGGTCGGCGTGGCGGTCGGCGGCCTGCTGCGGGCCACGATGAGCGCCACGACCGTGGTGGTGGCGATCAACTTCATCATCCCCGTCATCACGCCCAGGCTGCTGCCCGACGCGGTCGGCGACTGGGTGACGACGTACTGGCCGATCTCGGCGGGCCTCCAGATCACCACCACCGTGCAGCTGCCGGATCGGATGCTCCCGTGGTCCGGGCTCGGCGTGATGGCCGCGTTCACCGCGGTCCTGCTGTTCGTGGCGTTCGCGCTGTTCCGCTCGCGCGACACCTGAGATGTTCCCCGCTCCCGGCGCGCGTCACGCGCGCCGGGAATTCGGCGTGCCGTCCGGCCCCGAAGTGGGGCTTGAGCGGCCTCTTTAATGGGCGCTAGGGGTTACCCGCCTTATCCCGGCTCGCGAATACTGATGACGCTTGACCGGGAAATTCTGGCGGGGAGGGGCGTTCAACAATGGCGTCGAGTTTCGCGAACGGCCAGTGCCGTTCCTTCCGCGGCGACGGGCGGCCGGACCTGTTGGTGCGCAACACGGAAACCGGCGAATTGTTCGTCCATCCGCACAGCGGCGAGTTCAACGGGACCGAAACCTACGGCGACCCGGTGAAGATCGGTGACGGCTTCGGCTGGTGGCGGTTCTTCTTCGTCCGCGCCGTCGACGCGACCGGCGACGGGCACGCCGACATCTGCGCGTTCAGCGCCAGCGAGTACGGCATCAACCCCGGCGAGCACGGCGAGCACGGCTTCTTCCTGCTGCGCAACCTGGGCGGCCCCGGCGAGATCGGCCCGTTCGCCGATCCGATCCGCGTGTCCGGCAAGCGCGACGACGGCCGGGAATGGGAGACGATCGGGTTCGCCGACGTGACCGGCACCGGCCCCGACGACACGTTCGGCAAGGGCAAGGATGCCGGCAACGTGGACGTCTTCCCCCACCGCGACCTGGGGGTCGTGCGGAACGACACCTACGACAAGGACCCGGTGCGGCTCACCGAGGTCGGCGTCGACGACCTTCCCGTCGCCATGGCCGACTTCACCGGCAACGGCAACCTGGACCTGCTGGTCCGCCGCGCGAACGGCGACCTCGACCTGTACGAGTTCGCGGCCCCGCCCGGCACCCCGGCCGCCGCGACCACCGAGGGCACCTGGTACACCGTCGCCCACGGCTGGCAGGACATGCGCCTCGTGACGCTCACCGACATCGACCTGGACGGCCGGCCCGACCTGCTGGGCCTGCGCCCCGACGGAACGCTCGAGGCGTATGCGCACTCCGGGAAGTTCAGGCCCGAGGACCCGCTCGACCTCTTCCGCGAGCCGGTCACCGTCGGCACCGGATTCGGCAAGTACGACGTCATCAGCTGATGGCCCAAGAGCGTTTCCCTGCCCTCTGCTCGCTCCGTCGGAAACTGGATTGGTTCAATGTCCTACGAACGCTCCTCTCGTAGTTTCTCCGACGACGCGGTGGCGATCGTCGGCATATCCTGCCGCCTCCCTCAGGCCCCGGACCCGGACTCCTTCTGGCGGCTGCTGCGCGACGGGGGCGACGCCGTCACCGACGTTCCCAGCGGCCGGTGGAACTCCCCGGAGACCGAATCGCTCCGCGGCGGCTTCCTCACCGGCATAGCCGAGTTCGACGCCGAGTTCTTCGGGATCTCGCCGAACGAGGCCGCGATGATGGACCCCCAGCAGCGGCTGCTCATGGAGCTGAGCTGGGAGGCGCTCGAAGACGCCGGCATCGTCCCGGACAGCCTGCGGGGCACCGGCACCAGCGTCTTCATCGGCGCCATGGCCGGCGACTACGCCCAGTTGCTGCAGGGCACCGGCCGCGCGGCGCTGACCCGGCACAGCCTCACGGGCATCAGCCGGGCGCTGCTCGCCAACCGGATCTCGTACACGCTCGGGCTGAACGGCCCCAGCATGACCGTGGACTCCGCCCAGTCGGCCTCCCTCACCGCCGTGCACCTGGCCTGCGAGAGCCTGCGCAGCGGCGAGTCGGGCCTGGCCATCGTCGGCGGCGTGAACCTCAACCTGACCCCCGACAGCACGCTCGCCGCGCTCAGGTTCGGCGCCCTGTCGCCCGACGGCAGGTGCTTCACCTTCGACGCCCGCGCCAACGGCTACGTCCGCGGCGAGGGCGGCGGCATCGTCGTGCTCAAGCCGCTGGCCCGCGCGCTCGCCGACGGTGACCACGTCCACTGCGTGATCGCCGGCAGCGCCGTGAACAACGACGGCGGCGGCGACGGGCTCACCGTCCCCGACCAGGACGCCCAGGAAGAGGTCATCCGGCTGGCCTGCGAGCGGGCCGGCGTGCCGGCGGCCGACGTCCAGTACGTCGAGCTGCACGGCACCGGAACCCGGGTCGGCGACCCCATCGAGGCACGCGCCCTCGGCGCCGCCATCGGCACCGCCAAGGACGCGGGCACCCCGCTGCTCGTCGGCTCGGCCAAGACCAACATCGGCCACCTGGAAGGCGCCGCCGGAATCGTCGGCCTGCTCAAGACCGTGCTGGCCATCCGGCACCGCGAGCTGCCGGCGTCACTCAACTTCGAGACGCCCAGCCCGCTGATCCCCTTCGTCGAGCTGAACCTGCGCGTCAACACCGCGCTGTCCGCCTGGCCGCGCGCCGGCGAACCGCTGGTCGCCGGGGTCAGCTCGTTCGGCATGGGGGGCGCCAACTGCCACGTGGTGCTCGCCGAGCATCCGCGGGAGACGCCGCGACCGGCGCCCGGCCCCGCCGGGCCGGTGATCCTGCCGCTGGCCGGGCAGAGCGAGGCCGCGCTCCGCGCCCAGGCGGGCCGGCTGCGCGACCACCTGCTCGCCGAGCCCGCCGCCGACGCTGTGTCCGCTGCCGACGCTGTGTCCGCCGCCGTGTCCGAGGCCGTGGACACGGCCTACTCGCTGGCCACGACGCGCACGGCCTTCGACCGCCGCGCCGCGATCGTCGTCGACGAGCCGTCCGGACTGGCCGCCGCGCTCGACCGGCTCGCCAGGGGAGAGGCCGCCGCCGAGATCGTGACCGGCCGGCCGAGCGATGGCGACGTCGCCTTCCTCTACTCGGGCCAGGGCAGCCAGCGCCCGGGCATGGGCCGCGAGCTCTACGCCGCGTACCCGGCCTTCGCGCGGGCCCTCGACGAGATCGCCGCCTGCTTCGACGGCGAGCTCGCCAGGCCGCTGCTCGAGGTGATGTTCGACGATCCCGACGGGGTGTTGGGCGAGACCGGGATGACCCAGCCCGCGCTCTTCGCCTTCGAGGTCGCGCTCACCCGCCTGTACGAGCACTGGGGCATCCGCCCCGACCGGCTGATCGGCCACTCCATCGGCGAGATCTCGGCCGCGCACGTCGCCGGTGTGCTGTCCCTGGCCGACGCCTGCACCCTGGTCGCGGCGCGCGGCAGGCTGATGCAGGCCCTGCCCGCCGGCGGCGCGATGATCGCCGTCCAGGCCACCGAGGCGGAGCTCCGCCCCCTTCTCGACGATTCGGTCAGCATCGCCGCGATCAACGGCCCCGACTCCGTCGTGGTCTCCGGCGCGGAGGAGCGCGTCACGGAGATCGCCGAGGCGTTCCGCGCCCGCGGCCGCAAGACCCGCCGGCTGCGCGTGAGCCACGCCTTCCACTCGCCGCTGATGGACCCGATGCTCGCGGAGTTCCGGCAGGTGGCCGAGTCGCTCACCTACCGCGAGCCGGCCGTACCGATCGTCTCCAACCTCACCGGGGCCGTCGCGTCCGGCGAGGACCTGTGCTCGCCCGGCCACTGGGTGTGGCACGTCCGCGAGGCCGTGCGCTTCAGCGACGGCATCCGCGCGCTGGCCGACACGGGCGTGACCACGTTCGTCGAGGTCGGCCCCGGCTCGGTGCTGGCCGCCATGGGCCAGCACTGCCTGCCCGCCGACCCCGGCACCCGGTTCGTCGCCACGCTGCGGGACAACCGGGGCGAATGCCACAGCGCCGCCCTTGCCCTGGCCGAGCTGCAGGTACGCGGCACCGCGCCCGCCTGGGACGCCCTCTACCCGGGCGCGCGGCGCGTCCCGCTGCCCACCTACGCCTTCCAGCGCACGTACCACTGGCTTCCCGAGCCGGACGGCGCGGCGCCGCCCCCACCCGCGCCCCCGGAGCCGGCGGCCACCGGCGACGGGGCGCAGCCGCTCGCCGACCGGCTGCACGGCCTGCCGGGGCCGGAGCAGGAGCAGCTGGTCCTGGAGCTCGTACGGACCTGCATCGCGCTCGTCCTCGGCCACGCCAACGCCGCGACCGTGGACACCGCCACCGCCTTCAAGGCGCTCGGCTTCGACTCCTTCAGCGCCGTCGAGCTCAGGAACCGGCTCAACGCCGCCACCGGGCTCCAACTCCCCAGCTCGCTGCTGTTCGACTACCCCTCGCCGCAGGCGCTGGCCGCGTTCCTGCGCGCGGAGCTGACGGGCGGGCAGGCCGCCCAGGCCGTGGTGACCGCCGCCTCGGTGGCGGACGAGCCGATCGCGATCGTGGGCATGGCCTGCCGCTTCCCCGGCGGGGTGCGTTCCCCGGACGACCTGTGGAACCTGGTGATCTCCGGTACGGACGCCATCGGGGAGTTCCCCGTGGACCGCGGCTGGGACCTGGCGGCCCTGTACGACCCGGATCCGGACAGCCGTGGGACGTCGTATGCGCGGCACGGCGGCTTCCTGTATGACGCGGGGGAGTTCGATCCCGGATTTTTCGGGATTTCGCCGCGTGAGGCGTTGGCGATGGATCCGCAGCAGCGGTTGTTGCTGGAGGCGTCGTGGGAGGCGATCGAGCGGGCGGGCGTCGATCCGGGCGGGCTGCGCGGCAGCCGTACCGGCGTGTTCGCGGGCGCGATGGCCCAGGACTACGGCCCGCGCCTGCACGAGGCGACCGGGGCCGCGGAAGGCTACGTGCTGACCGGCACCTCCGCCAGCGTGATCTCCGGCCGCGTCGCGTTCTCGTTCGGGTTCGAGGGCCCGGCGGTGACCGTGGACACGGCGTGCTCGTCGTCGCTCGTGGCGCTGCACCTGGCCGCGCAGTCGCTGCGGTCGGGGGAGTGCGACCTGGCGCTGGCCGGTGGCGCGACCGTGATGGCGTCCCCCGGCATGTTCGTGGAGTTCTCGCGGCAGCGCGGGCTGTCGCCGGACGGGCGGTGCAAGGCGTTCTCGGCCTCGGCCGACGGCACCGGCTGGGCCGAGGGTGTCGGCATGCTGCTGGTGGAGCGCCTGTCGGACGCCCGGCGCAACGGCCACAAGGTGCTGGCCGTCGTCAAGGGCTCGGCGATCAACCAGGACGGCGCCAGCAACGGCCTGACCGCCCCGAACGGCCCTTCCCAGCAGCGGGTGATCCGCCAGGCCCTGGCCAACGCCGGGCTGTCGGCCGGAGACGTGGACGCGGTCGAGGCACACGGCACCGGCACCGTGCTCGGCGACCCGATCGAGGCCCAGGCGCTTCTCGCGACCTACGGCCAGGAGCGGGACCAGCCGCTGTGGCTGGGCTCGCTGAAGTCGAACATCGGCCACTCCCAGGCCGCCGCCGGGGTGGGCGGCGTGATCAAGATGGTCATGGCCATGCGCCACGAGGTGCTGCCGCAGACCCTGCACGCGGACGAGCCGTCCCCGCACGTGGACTGGTCTGCCGGCGCCGTTGAGCTGTTGACCGAGGCCCAGCCGTGGGAGCTCCGGGACCGCCCGCGCCGCGCCGCCGTCTCCTCTTTCGGCATCAGCGGCACCAACGCCCACGTCATCATCGAGCAGGGCGACCCGGCCGTCCCGACCCTCCGCGACGACGCGAACCTCCCCGCCGTCCCCTGGCTCATCTCGGCGAGGACACCCGAGGCGCTGGCCGGGCAGGCCGAGCGGCTCGCGTCCTGGGCCTCCGAGGCGACGCCCGAGATCCCCGTCGCCGCCGCCGGTGCCGCGCTGGCCGCCGAGCGGTCCGTGCTCGAACACCGCGCGGTGATCGTCGGCCGCGAGCGTGACGACCTGCTGGCCGGTCTGCGGGCACTGGCCGGCGGCCCCGCCGCGCCCGGCGTGCTGACCGGCAGCGGACCGGCGGGCCGGCTCGCCCTGCTGTTCACCGGGCAGGGCAGCCAGCGGCTCGGCATGGGCCGCGAGCTGGCCGCCGCCTTCCCCGTCTTCGACGAGGCGCTGGAGGAGATCTGCGCGCTGCTGGACCCCCACCTGCCGCACCCGCTGCGCGAGGTGATGTTCAGCGACCCCGACGGGGTGCTCAACGAGACCGGCATGACCCAGCCGGCGCTGTTCGCCTTCGAGGTCGCCCTGTACCGGCTGCTCGAATCCCTCGGTGTACGGGCGGACGTGGTGGTCGGGCACTCCGTCGGCGAGATCGCCGCCGCCCACGTGGCCGGGGTGTTCTCCCTCGCCGACGCCTGCACCCTGATCGCCGTACGGGCCCGGCTCATGCACATGCTGCCCCCGGGCGGCGCGATGCTCGCCATCGCCGCGTCCGAGGCCGACGTCCTGCCGCTGCTCGACGGGTACGAGGACCGGGTCGCCATCGCGGCCGTCAACACCCCGACCTCGGTGGTCATCTCCGGCGCGGAGGCCGCCATCGAGGAGATCGCGGGGAACGTCACGGCACGCAAGCGCCGGCTGCGGATCTCCCAGGCCGCGCACTCACCGCTGATGGAGCCGATGCTGGCGCCCTTCGAGGAGGCCATCGCGGGGCTGACCTACCACGAGCCCACGATCCCGGTGATCTCCAACGTCACCGGCAGGCTCGCCGAGCCCGGCCTGCTCACCAGCCCCCGCTACTGGGTCGACCACGTCCGACGGCCCGTCCGTTTCGCGGACGGCATCGCCGCCGCGGACGCCGCGCTCTTCCTGGAGGTGGGGCCCGACGGCGTCCTCACCGGACTGGCCCAGCAGATGCTCTCGGACGGCGTCTTCGTCCCCGCCGTACGCAAGGACCGCGACGAGATCGACACCTTCGTCCAGGCCCTCGGACAGCTCCACGCCTGCGGCGTCACCGTCGACTGGAACGCCTACTTCGGGCCCGCCCCCGCGCTCCACGTCGACCTGCCCACCTACGCCTTCCAACGTCAGCGGTTCTGGCTGGAGGCACGCGGTCCCGTGGACCTGCCCACCGAGCACGTCGGGCTGTTCGAGGTGGACTGGATGCCCGTACCCGCCACGGGCGATGCCACCATCGCGCCCGGCGACGTGCTCCTGCCCTGGCACGAAGAGGACGAAGGGGACGGGCCGGACCGGGCGCGCGCGGCCGTGCTCCGCGTGCTCTCCGCCGTCCAGGACTGGCTCGACGGCGAGCAGCCCGCGTCGGCCCGGCTGGTGATCGTCACCAGGGGAGCGACCGACGAGGTGCCCGACCTGGCCGGCGCCGCCGTGTGGGGCCTGGTCCGGTCGGCGCAGACGGAGTACCCGGACCGGTTCGTGCTGCTCGACGACGACGGCAGCGCCGAGGACGCCGTCGCCGCCGCCCTCGCCTACGACGAGCCCCAGCTGGCGATCAGGTCCGGCAAGATCCACGTTCCGAGGCTGGCGCGGCGCGGCCGGCCGGCGGCGGACCGGCCCTGGGATCCCGAGGGGACCGTGCTGGTCACCGGCGGCACCGGCGCGCTGGGACGCACGGTCACCCGGCACCTCGCCACCCGGCACGGCGTACGGAACCTCGTCCTCGTCACCCGCGACCCGCACTCGGCCGGGGCCGTCGCGATCGCGGCCGAGCTGGCCGAGCTCGGCGCGCACGCCGAACTGGTCGCCTGCGACGTCACCGACCGCGAAGCGCTGGCCGGGCTCATCGACTCCTGCCGCGACCTCACCGGCGTCGTGCACATCGCCGGCGTGCTCGACGACGGCGTCGTCCCGGCGCTGACCCCCGGGCGGCTCGACACCGTGTGGCGGACCAAGGCCGAGACCGCCTGGCTCCTGCACGAGCTGACCCGCGAGCGCGAACTGTCGGCGTTCGTGCTGTTCTCGTCGTGCGCGGCCACGCTCGGCAGCGCCGGCCAGGCCAACTACGCCGCCGCCAACGCCTTCCTCGACGCCCTCGCCCGCCACCGCCACTCGCTCGGCCTGTCCGCCACGGCCCTGGACTGGGGCCTGTGGGACAACTCCGCCGAATTCGGCGGCATGGCGGGCACGCTCGCCACGGCCGACCTGGCGCGCTGGGCCCGGCTCGGCGTCGCCCCGCTACCGCGCGACGAGGCGCTGGAGCTCTTCGACTCCGCGCTCGCGGGTGGCGCCGTGACGACGCTGCCCGCCCGGCTGAGCCTGGCCAAGGTCGCGGATCCCGTACCGGCGATGCTGCGCGGGATGCTGCGCAAGCCCGTCGAGCGCCGCGCGGCCGGCGGCTCCGGCTCCGGCTCCGCTTCCGGCGAGGCATCGCTGGCGCAGTCCCTGCGCGGGCTGAGCCCGGACGAGCAGGAACGCGCCCTGCTCGACCTGGTACGCGGCCAGGCCGCCCTCGTGCTCGGGCACGTGACGCCGAACGTCATCAGCGCCACCGGAGCGTTCAAGGACGCCGGGTTCGACTCGCTCACCGCGGTCGAGCTCAGGAACCGGCTCAACGCCGCCACCGGGCTGCAACTGCCCAGCTCGCTGCTGTTCGACTACCCGTCGCCCAAGGCGCTGACCGACCACCTGCGTACCGAACTGCTCGGCGGCTCCGCCACGCCCGCCACCGCGGTGCGGCCGGCCGGCCACGACGAGCCGATCGCGATCGTGGGCATGGCCTGCCGCTTCCCCGGCGGCGTGCTGTCGCCGGACGACCTGTGGGAACTGGTCGCGCAGGGCCGGGACGCGGTGGGCGAGTTCCCCACCGACCGCGGCTGGGACCTGGACCGGCTGTTCGACCCCGACCCCGGCAACCGGGGCACCTCCTACACCCGGCAGGGCGGCTTCCTGTACGACGCCGCCGACTTCGACGCGGCCTTCTTCGGCATCTCGCCGCGCGAGGCCCTGGGCATGGACCCGCAGCAGCGGCTGCTCCTGGAGGCCTCGTGGGAGGTCTTCGAACACGCCAACATCGACCCGGCCACGCTGCACGGCAGCCAGACCGGGGTCTTCACCGGCATCGCGCCGATGGAGTACGGGCCACGGCGCTCCGAGGGCTCCGACGCGGTCGAGGGATACCTCCTCACCGGCCAGCTGGCCAGCGTGGCGTCCGGGCGGGTGTCGTACACGTTCGGGTTCGAGGGCCCGGCGGTGACCGTGGACACGGCGTGCTCGTCGTCGCTGGTGGCGCTGCACCTGGCCGCGCAGGCCCTCCGGACGGGCGAGTGCGACATGGCCCTGGCGGGCGGCGCGATGGTGATGGCGTCGCCCGGCACGTTCGTGGAGTTCTCCCGGCAGCGGGGGTTGTCGGCGGACGGGCGGTGCAAGGCGTTCTCGGCCTCTGCCGATGGCACGGGGTGGAGTGAGGGTGTCGGCGTGCTGCTGGTGGAGCGGCTGTCGGACGCGCGCCGTAACGGTCACCAGGTGCTGGGGGTCATCAAGGGCTCGGCGATCAACCAGGACGGGGCGAGCAACGGCCTCGCGGCGCCGAACGGTCCTTCGCAGCAGCGGGTGATCCGGCAGGCGCTGGCGAACGCTGGTTTGTCGGCCGCTGAAGTGGACATGGTCGAGGCGCACGGGACCGGGACCAGCTTGGGTGACCCGATCGAGGCGCAGGCGCTTCTCGCGACCTACGGTCAGGAGCGGGAACGGCCTCTGTGGCTGGGGTCGCTGAAGTCCAACATCGGTCACACGCAGGCCGCCGCCGGTGTGGCCGGGGTCATCAAGATGGTGATGGCCATGCGGCATGGGCTCATGCCCCGGACCTTGCACGTGGACGAGCCGTCGCCGCACGTGGACTGGTCGGCCGGTGCTGTTGAGCTGCTGACCGAGGCCCGGTCGTGGGACGTTCAGAATCATCCGCGTCGCGCTGCCGTCTCGTCGTTCGGGGTGAGCGGCACCAACGCTCACGTGATCCTTGAGCAGGGGGATCTGGTCGATCCGGCTTCTGACGAGGTCGTGGGCTCGCCGGTGGTGCCATGGGTGCTCTCGGCGAAGAGCCGCGAGGCGCTGGTGCAGCAGGCCGGGCGGTTGGCGTCGTGGGTGTCGGCGCGGCCGTCGCTCTCGGTGCCGGACGCCGCTTGGTCGTTGGCGACGGGGCGTTCTGCGCTGGAGCAGCGTGCGGTCGTGGTGGGTGCTGATCGTGATGAGCTGCTGGCTGGGTTGCGGGCGCTGGCCTCGGATGGGGTTTCCGGGAGTGGCTCGGGTGGCAGGCTGGCGTTGCTGTTCGCCGGTCAGGGCAGTCAGCGGGTCGGGATGGGCCGGCAGTTGGCTGAGGCGTTCCCGGTGTTCGCCGAGGCGCTGGAGGAGATCAACCAGTTCCTGCCGATCCGCGAGGTGATGTTCGACGACCCCGATGGCGTGTTGAACGAGACGGGCATGACGCAGCCCGCGTTGTTCGCCTTCGAGGTGGCTCTGTATCGGCTGCTGGAGTCCTTCGAGGTCCGGGCGGATGCGCTGGTCGGGCATTCGATCGGGGAGATCGCCGCCGCGCACGTGGCCGGAGTGTTCTCGCTGGCCGATGCATGCGCGCTGGTGGCGGCCCGGGCCCGGTTGATGCAAGCTCTACCGACCGGTGGCGCGATGCTCGCGATCGCGGCACCCGAGGCGGAGGTTCTGCCGCTGCTGGAGGGTCGGGTGGGGATCGCGGCGGTCAACGGTCCGGCAGCGGTGGTGATCTCCGGTGATGCCGAGGCGATCGCGGAGATCGAGGGGCGGGTGAACGTTCGGACGCGCAGGTTGCGGGTCTCGCATGCTTTCCACTCGCCGTTGATGGAGCCGATGCTGGCTTCCTTCGAGGAGGCCATCTCCGGGTTGACCTACCACGAGCCCACTCTTGCGATCGTTTCCAACCTCACCGGTCGGCTGGCCGAGCCGGGCCAGCTGACCAACCCCGGTTACTGGGTGGAGCACGTGCGGCAGGCCGTGCGGTTCGCCGACGGAGTGACGGCTGCGGGGGCTGATTGCTTCCTGGAAGTCGGCCCCGATGGGGTGCTGACGGGGCTGGCTCAGCAGAGCATCGCCGATGGGGTGTTCGTTCCCGCGACTCGTAAGGACCGGGATGAAGTCCGTGCCTTGATGGAGGCGCTTGGCCGGCTGCACACCCAGGGGATCGCCGTGGACTGGACGGCGGTGCTGACCCCGGCCAGGCACGTCGATCTGCCCACCTACGCCTTCCAGCACCAGCGGTACTGGCTGGAGTCGGGCAGAGCCGTCAGCGACGTGACCGCCGCCGGGCTGAGCGCCGTTGAGCACCCGATACTCAGCGCGGCCGTGCCCGCCCCCGACTCCGACACCCTCACGCTCACCGGGCGGCTGTCCCTGGCCACGCTGCCCTGGCTCGCCGACCACGCGGTCAACGGCACCGTGATCCTTCCCGGCACGGGCTTCCTCGAGATCGCGCTGCGGGCCGCGGCGGAGACCGAGGACTGCGAGGCGGTCTCCGAACTGGCCATCCAAGCTCCTCTCGTGATCACGCACGAGCACCCCGTACAGCTCCAGGTGGTCATCGACGGGCCGGACGACGGCGGCCGGCGTGGCATCGCCGTGTACTCCCGCCCCGAAGGCGGCGACTCCTGGCAGCGGCACGCCCAGGGCACGCTCGGCCCCGCCGCCGCCGAACCCGGCTTCGACCTCGCGCAATGGCCGCCGGCCGGGGCGCAGCCCATCGACATCGACCACCTGTACGACGACCTGGCCGTCTCGGGCCTGGAGTACGGCGAAGCCTTCCAGGGGCTGGTGAGCGCCTGGCAGCGCGACGGCGCGGTCTACGCCGAGATCGTGCTGCCCGACCAGGCGCTGACGGGCGCGGAGCGGTTCGGGTTCCACCCCGCCCTCCTGGACGCGGTGCTGCACTCCATCACGCTCGGCGATCTCCTGCCGCGTACCGAGCCGGGGCAGCCGTTCCTGCCCTTCGCCTGGTCCGGCATCTCGCCGCACGCGGTGGGCGGGACCATGGCGCGGGTCCGTACGACGGCGAAGGGCCAGGGTGAGCTGTCGCTGAGCGTCGCGGACGACACCGGCGCGCCGATCCTCACCGTGGACTCCCTGGTGGTCAGGCCCGTGACGGCCGAGCTGTCGCCCGGGAGCACGCCGTACGCGCTGGACTGGGTGACCGCGCCCGCCACCGCCGGGCCGGAGCCCGAGCGCGTGGTGGAGCTCGACGGCCTGGCCTCGCTGGATGACGTGGAGGCGGTCCCGGACCTGGTGCTTGCCCGGGTCCCGGGCGGTGAGGGACGTATCAGGACGTACGAGGTGCTGGCGCTCGTCCAGCAGTGGCTCGCGGACGAGCGGTTCGCGCAGGCCAGGCTGGCGCTGGTGACCGGTGGGGCGGTCAGCGCGGTCGAGGGCGAGGTGCCGGATCTGTCCACCGCGCCCGTCTGGGGCCTGATGCGGTCCGCCCAGTCCGAGCACGCCGGGCGGTTCGTCATCGTCGACACCGACGACCATCCCGACTCCGCGGCCGCGCTGCTGCGCGCCTGCGCGTCCGGCGAGCCGCAGGTCGCCCTGCGGCAGGGCGAGCTCCGCGTGCCGCGCATCGTTCCCGTGACCCAGCCCGCGCCCGCGCCCGCGTCTATGACGGTGGACGGGACCGTGCTGCTGACCGGCGGCACGGGCGAGTTGGGGGCCCTGGCCGCGCGGCGGCTCGTCACCGGGCACGGCGTACGGCACCTGCTCCTGGCCGGCCGTCGCGGTGCCGCGGCGCCCGGCGCCCAGGCGCTGGCGGACGAGCTGACCTCGCTGGGCGCGCAGGTCACCGTGGCGGCCTGTGACGTCGCCGACCGCGCCGAACTGGCCGCCCTGCTGGCCGGCATCCCCGCGGACCGGCCGCTGCAGGGTGTCGTGCACCTGGCCGGGGTCGTGGACGACGGCGCCGTGACCTCGCTGACCCCCGAGCGGATCGACCGCGTCTTCGGCCCGAAGGCGGACGCCGCCTGGCATCTGCACGAGCTCACCGAGGACCTGTCGTTCTTCGTGATGTACTCGTCCGTCGCGGCCACGGTCGGCAGCTCCGGCCAGGCGAACTACGCCGCCGCGAACACGTACCTGGACGCCCTGGCCCTGCACCGGCGGGCACAGGGTCTGCCCGCCGCCTCCTTCCAGTGGGGGCTGTGGGAGTCGGACAGCGGCATGGCCGGCGCGCTGAGCCAGGTCGACGTCGCCCGGCTCAACAGGGTCGGGCTCGCGCCGCTGCCCGTGGCCGAGGGCATGGCCCTGTTCGACGCGGGGCTCGCGCTCGACAGGGGAGTGCAGATACTCGCCCGCCTCGACACAACCGCCCTGCGCCGCCAGGACGAGATCCCCGCCGTCTTCCGCTCCCTGGTCAAGGCCCCGGCGCGCAAGCCCGCGGCCCCCAGGCAGGCGAGGGCGCGGGCCGACAAGGGCGCGCTGCTGTCGCTCATCCGTACGAGCGTCGCGCAGGTGCTCGGCCACGCCGACGCCGACGCCGTGGACATCGGGACCGCGTTCAAGGACCTCGGGTTCGACTCGCTGAGCTCCATCGAGCTGCGCAACCGGCTCAACGCCGCCACCGGGCTGAGACTGCCCGCCACGCTCCTGTTCAACTTCCCCACTCCCGACGAACTCGCCGAGCACCTGCGCGCCGAGCTCACCGGATCCTCGCGGGCCGACCAGGTGGCCGCCCAGACCGGGACCGCCGACGAGCCCATCGCGATCGTCGGCATGGCCTGCCGCTATCCCGGCGACGTGGTCTCGCCCGAGGACCTCTGGCGGCTCCTCACCCAGGGCGCCGACGCGATCACCACCTTCCCCGGCAACCGGGGCTGGGACCTGGAACGGCTGTACGACCCCGACCCCGCCCACGCGGGCACCAGCTACGCCCGAGAGGGCGGATTCTTGCACGACGCCGACCTCTTCGACCCCGCGCTCTTCGGGATCTCGCCGCGCGAGGCCACCGCGATGGATCCGCAGCAGCGGCTGCTGCTCGAAACCTCGTGGGAGGCGATCGAGCGGGCCGGGATCAGCCCCAAGGCGATGCGCGGGAGCCGTACCGGCGTGTTCGCGGGCGTGATGTACCACGACTACGGCACGCGCCTGCCGCAGGCGCCCGAAGGGTTCGAGGGGTTCGTGCTCAACGGCAGCGCGGGCAGCATCGCCTCGGGCCGGGTCGCCTACACATTCGGGCTGGAAGGCCCGGCCGTGACGGTGGACACGGCGTGCTCGTCGTCGCTGGTGGCGCTGCACCTGGCGGCCCAGTCCCTGCGGTCCGGCGAGTGCGATCTCGCCCTGGCCGGTGGGGTGACAGTGATGGCCACGCCCAACGTCTTCATCGAGTTCTCCCGGCAGCGCGGGCTCGCCGCGGACGGCCGGTGCAAGGCGTTCTCCGCCTCCGCCGACGGCACCGGCTGGGCCGAGGGCGCGGGCATGCTGCTGGTGGAGCGGCTGTCGGACGCCCAGCGCAACGGCCACCAGATCCTCGCCCTCGTCCGGGGCACCGCGATCAACCAGGACGGCGCCAGCAACGGCCTGACCGCCCCGAACGGCCCCTCCCAGGAGCGCGTGATCCGCCAGGCCCTGGCCAACGCCGGTCTGACGACCTCGGACGTGGACGTGGTCGAGGCCCACGGCACCGGTACGACGCTGGGCGACCCGATCGAGGCGCAGGCCATCATCGCGACCTATGGGCAGGAGCGGGACCGGCCGTTGTGGCTGGGGTCGCTGAAGTCGAACATCGGTCACACGCAGGCCGCCGCCGGGGTGGGTGGCGTGATCAAGATGGTCATGGCGATGCGGCATGGGCTCATGCCCCGGACCCTGCACGTGGACGAGCCGTCGCCGCACGTGGACTGGTCGGCGGGGGCGGTCGAACTGCTGACCTCGGACCGCCCGTGGGACCCCCAGGACCGCCCGCGCCGGGCCGGAGTCTCGTCCTTCGGCGTCAGCGGCACCAACGCCCACGTGATCGTCGAGCAGGGCCCGGCCGCCGTCGAGCCCGTCGGCGAGGACGACCCGTCGATGCCCGCCGTGCCCTGGCTCATCTCGGCCAACGACCCCGCAGCGCTACGGGAGCAGGCGGGCAGGCTCGCGGACTGGGCATCGAGGGATGACGTATCGCTTGCCGGGGTCGGTAAGGCGCTTGTCGCCACGAGAGCGGTGCTGGAGCGGCGTGCGGTCGTGGTGGGTGCTGATCGTGACGAGTTGTTGGCTGGGTTGCGGGCGCTGGCTGAGGGTTCCTCGGAGGTGGTGGCTGGGGGTAGGTTGGCGTTGTTGTTCGCCGGTCAGGGGAGCCAGCGGGTCGGGATGGGCCGGCAACTGGCCGAGGCGTTCCCGGTGTTCGCCGAGACCCTGGAGGAGATCAACCAGCTGCTGCCGGTCCGCGAGGTCATGTTCAACGACCCCGATGGCGTGTTGAACGAGACCGGGATGACCCAGCCGGCGCTGTTCGCCTTCGAGGTCGCCTTGTATCGCCTGCTGGAGTCCTTTGGCATCCGCCCCGATGTGCTGGTCGGTCATTCGATCGGCGAGATCGCCGCCGCGCACGTGGCCGGAGTGTTCTCGCTGGCGGATGCGTGTGCACTGGTGGCGGCCCGGGCCCGGTTGATGCAGGCTCTCCCGACCGGTGGCGCGATGCTCGCAATTGCGGCACCCGAGGCGGAGGTTCTGCCGCTGTTAGGGGACCGGGTCGGGATCGCGGCGGTCAATGGCCCGGCTGCGGTGGTGGTCTCCGGTGATGCCGAGGCGATCGCTGAGATTGAGGATCGGGTGAGTGTTCGGACGCGCAGGTTGCGGGTCTCGCACGCTTTCCATTCGCCGTTGATGGAGCCGATGCTGGCTTCCTTTGAGGAGGCCATCTCCGGTCTGACTTTCCACGAGCCCACATTGGCGATCGTTTCCAACCTCACGGGCCGGCTGGCCGAGCCGGGGCAGCTGACCACCCCGAGCTACTGGGTGGAGCACGTGCGCCAGGCCGTGCGGTTCGCCGATGGGGTGGAGGCTGCGGAGGCTGACTGCTTCCTGGAGGTCGGCCCGGACGGAGTGCTGACGGGGTTGGCTCAGCAGAGCATCGCCGACGGTGTGTTCATCCCCGCCACGCGCAAGGACCGGGACGAGGTTCGCGCGCTGGTCGAAGCGCTCGGCCGGTTGCACACCCACGGCATCATCGTGGACTGGGACGCCTACTTCGCCTCCGTCCCCGCCCGGCACGTCGACCTGCCCACCTACGCCTTCCAGCGCCGGCGGTACTGGCTCGACGCCGGATACGCCACCGGTGACGTCGCCTCGGGCGGTGGGCTGGCGGCTGTCGAGCACCCGCTCCTGACCGCGACCGTCCCCTCTCCGGGGACCGACACCCTCACCCTCATCGGCCGCCTGTCACCGGCCACGCAACCGTGGCTGGCCGACCACATGGTCGGTGGCCGGGTGGTCGTGCCTGGCTCGGCACAGGTGGAGCTGGCGGTACGGGCCGGGGACGAGGCCGGTTGCCCGGTGCTCGACGAGCTCACCCACCAGACCCCGATGGTCCTGCCCGAGCGGGGCACCCTCCATCTCCAGGTGGTGGTCGGAGCCGCCGACGAGTCGGGACGCCGGCCGGTGACGATCTACTCGAGGGCCGAGGACGCCACGGACTGGAGCCAGAACGCCCAGGGAACGCTGGCCCCGGCCGCCGCCGTACCCGGCTTCGATCTCACGCAGTGGCCGCCGCCCGGCGCGCAGTCCCTCGACGTGGGGAGCGTCTATGAAGACCTCGCCGCGACCGGCATGGAGTACGGCGGCGCCTTCCAATGCCTCAGGGCCGCCTGGAAGAGCGACGACGCCGTCTACGCCGAGATCGCGCTGCCGGAGCACACCGAGACCCGGCGGTTCGGCCTGCACCCGGCGCTGCTCGATGCCTCCCTGCACGCCATCCCCATGTCCGGGCTGCTGCCGCAGGCCGAACCGGGACGGCCGTACATCCCCTTCGCCTGGAGCCAGGTGGCGCTGCACGCCGACGGCGCGACGCTGCTACGGGTCAGGATCGCGCCCACGGCCGGCCCCGGCGTGGTTACGCTGACCATGGCGGACGCCGCCGGCGTGCCCGTCATGGAGGTCGGCTCGCTCACGCTGCGCCCGAGCTCCGCCGACCCGCGGACGACCGGTTCCAACAGCCTGTTCCAGATCGACTGGGTGCCGGCCGGTGGCCGTACCGCGCAGAACGACCTTCAGTACGAGATCTTCGACGTACCCGTGACCGAGGCGGGAACCCCGGAGGCGATCAGGCACGCCACCCATGCCGCGCTGGCGGCGGTGCAGGAGACGCCCGCGCGCCTGGTGGTCGTCACGCACGGCGCGGTCGCGGCGACCCCGGACGACGTGCCGGACCCGGCGCAGGCGGCGGTGTGGGGCCTGGTACGCGCCGCGCAGGCCGAGCAGCCGGACCGGTTCCTGCTCCTGGACGTGGACGACGACTCGACGGAGCCGGTCTCCCAGGCGCTGGCCACCGGTGAGCCCCAGGTGGCGGTACGGGCCGGCCGGCTGCTGACCCCGCGCCTCAAGCGGGCAGCAGGGCCGGTTTCGGGGCCGGAGCAGCTCAGCGGGCCGTTGTTCGGGTCCGAGGGGACTGTGCTGGTCACCGGTGGCACCGGCGGGTTGGGCGCGTTGGTGGCTCGGCATCTGGTGGTCGCGCACGAGGTCAGGCACCTGCTGCTCGTCAGCCGTCGCGGTCTGGAGGCGCCGGGCGCGGCCGAGCTGGTGGCCGAGCTCTCTGACCTGGGCGCCGAGGTGGACGTGGCCGCCTGCGACGTCGCGGACCGCGAAGCCCTCGCCCGCCTGATCGCCGACCGCCCGCTGATGGGCGTCGTTCATACGGCAGGTGTTCTGGATGACGGTGTCATCGCCTCCCTCACGCCGGAGCGCATCGACGCCGTCCTGCGGCCCAAGGCCGACGCGGCGTGGCACCTGCACGAGCTCACGCAGGATCTCGATCTGACCGCTTTCGTGCTGTTCTCCTCCCTGTCCGGGGTGCTGGGCAGCGCGGGCCAGGGCAACTACGCCGCCGCGAACACGTACCTGGACGCCCTGGCTCAGCGGCGCAGAGCGCAGGGCCTTCCGGCGACCTCGCTGGCCTGGGGCCTGTGGGCGACCGGCGGCATGGCGGGCGAGCTGGAAGAATCCGACCTGCGCCGCCTCGAACGCGGCGGCATCACACCCCTGCCCATCGCCGACGGGCTGGCTCTGTTCGACGCGGCGGTCAACGGCGACCGCGCCGACCTGGTCCCGGCTGCGCTGAGCATGCCGGCGCTGCAGGCCCAGGCGCAGGCGGGCACGCTGCCCGCGCTCCTTCACGGGCTGGTCCGCGTGCCTGCCCGCCGTACCAGCACGACCACCAGCGCGAACCCGGCCGATCTCCTGCAGCTGGTCCGAAGCCAGGTGGCCACGGCGCTCGGGTTCCAGAGCGGCGACGCGGTGGAGCCGACCAAACGGTTCCAGGAGCTGGGCTTCGACTCGCTGACCGCGGTGGAGTTCCGCAACCAGCTCAACGCCGCGACCGGGCTGCGGTTGCCGGCGACGTTGGTGTTCGATTTCCCGACGGCTGAGGCGGTGGCGGAGTTCCTGGCGGGTGAGCTGGGCGGTGGGCAGACCTCGCAGGCCGTGGTGACCGCCGCCTCGGTGGTGGATGAGCCGATCGCGATTGTGGGGATGGCGTGCCGGTATCCGGGG
>NZ_JBSFNK010000054.1:0-62837 GCF_053587055.1 Nonomuraea sp. NPDC003707
TCACTTTATGTCGCAGACGATTCGCCCTACGTCACGATTTCGCCCGATATCGACTCCATGCAGCAGGCGCAGGGATCAGTTTGTACACGGGCACTAAGCGGCGCAGGAAACTCAGGAGCGAGTCCATTAACAGCGGTTGCGGCATGGCTCCCTATCCTGGCAGCGCCGCGCCAGCAGGACAGCGAGATCGTCCACTCCACAACCGGTCAGCTCGTCGCGGTGTCACATCTCAGGTGGACGATGCCCAGGCGACCGGCAGTTGTTCGGGGCCGGCGATGATCTGGCCAGTCTTGCGCGGAATCTCCTGGACCACCAGGCGCAGCGTGGGAAGCTCCCGCAGCAGTAGGCCGATCGCTGAGACCACCTCGGTGTGCCCCAGGTGCCGGCCGATGCAGTAATGGGGTCCGTGCCCGAAAGCCAGGTGTCGGTTTGGTGTACGGGTGAAGTGCATCCGCTCAGGTGTGGTGAACGCGCGCGGATCGTAGTTGGCGGCGTCGTGCGAGGGGATGACCAGGTCGCCGGCGTGAAGGTTGGCCCCGCTCGGCAGAGTCACATCCTTCGTCACCCGCCGTGGCATGGCGTCGGCTGCGGCGTTGGTGAACATTCGCTCGAGTTCCACGATCGCAGGCTCCACGTCCTGGGGGTGGTCCACCAGGTAGGCGTAGCCCGTCTCGTAACCCATGTATGGATGCGTGAGCAGCACTTGGACGAACGTGCCGATGCTGCTCGCTGTGGTCTCCCAGCCGCCGACGAGCAACGCGAGCGGAAGCTTGATGAGCCGGTCGGGGGGCAAATCCCCCCTGCGGGCGGCGATGGTCGAGAGCAGGTCGTCGGCCGGTTCCACTCGCCGCTGCTCGATCAGATCGGCCAGATATCCAACCATCGCCATCTGCGCGTCAGCAGCTTCCGCGCGGCTGAGGTCGCTGGTTGCCAGGAACGCTTCGCCCCAGGCTCTGAATTGGCGCCTGTCCTGTGCGGGCAAGCCGAACATGTCGCTGATGATGTCGAGAGCGAACGGCAGCGCGAACGCTTCCATCAGGTCTGCAGGCTCGCCCAGTCGCAGCATGTGCTCAAGCTGAGCGGCCGCGCGGGAGCCAATCTGCTTGCGGCGGAGCTCCACCGCCCGGGGGGTGAAGTGGTCGGCCACCACACTGCGGACCGCGGCGTGGTCGTTCAGATCGAGGCCCAAGAGGGTGCCGGCTAGGTCGATGTCGTCGTCGTCGAGCGCTTTCTCCCGGGAGAAGATCGTCTGGTCGCGCAGCACCATCAATACGTCGTCGTAGCGCGTGACCAGATGCGCCTTCGCGCCGTTTAGCCGGGTGACGACGCTGACGCCGGCGCCGGATTCACGCAGTTGGTGGTATTGGGGGTTTAGATACAGGCCCGGACGGTTCACCCCGTCGCTGCCTAAGTCGAGCGGATGGGTGATGGGGCAGGCGAGCGGGTCGTGCGCGTCCGTGTTGGTCATCTCTGGGCGGATCCCTTCGTTCGAAACGTCTGTCACAAGTGCAGCATCAAGTACTGACGTGATGCTTTCGTGACGCTCTCGTCGACCACTCCGGGACACCAGAGGCTCCACCGGACCCGGAGCGGTTCGGGTGATACATCGTCCAGGCCCCCCAGCGCCGTCGGACGCAAGAGAACCGCAGATGGCCATGCTGTCGGAGTCAGTGGATGCCGTCATCGGACGGTGCGCTGGGCCGCCGAACACACACCGGACGCGAAGGTCGCGTGGGCGATCGAGGACACCCGCAGCTACGGCGCCAGCCTCGAGTGTGTCCTGCGCCAGGTCGGCCAGCAGGTCATCGACTTCGACCGGCCCAAGCGTGCCAGACGGCGCGACAGCGGGAAAGCGACGCGCTGGACGCCCGCCGGGCCGCCAGAGAAGTCCTCGGCTGTGAGCGGACCACCATCCCACACGCTGATGGTCCGTGAGAGGCGGCACGCATACTGCTGGTCAAAGCTCACGAGCCAAGACCGTGTGGTTGGGATGGTCCGAGCCGGCGATCACGAACGTGCGCAGCGGCCCGAACTGCGGCACGTCGGGTAGCTCCGGCGCTTTGCAGCGCCGGAGCCCCCTCAGAGTGAAGTCGACCGCCGGCGAGGTGCCGTTGGACGGGCCCTTTTCCGTCGGTCTCTTCCCGAACGAGGCGTGCGAGCTTTCCCCGCACCTCGCTCTCCAGTGATCATGATCGGATAGGTTGGGTGGCTCGACCAGCGTGGATGTCTTCGTGGCAGCGGCGGCAGATGACAAGGGTCTTGCGCCGTCGCATAGCCATGAGGTGCATCCAGGCGGGTTTGGCCCGTCGTCCGGGTTGGTTGAGATCGGCGAGTTTGCGGACGTGGTGGACCTCGATGTTCACCGTGTCCTGGCAGATCTCGCAGCGCCCGGCTAAGAGCCGATGAATCAGCTCGTTGCGCCGGGTGCTATTCATAACCGGACGTTGGTCGGTGAGGACGGCCGTGCGCTGCCGTTTGAGCGGGATCCCGCCGAAGCGGGCGACCAGCGGTTTCCTTCCTCGATCGCGTTCGACGGTGACTTGGAAGACCCGGCGCGGTCCGGTTGGTGACTCGATCGTCGTCTTGTACTTACGAGCCATCTTGTTGACCGTGCTGCGGTGCTTCCCGGCCAGGGTCTTCAGCATCGAGGTCTCCATGACCCATTGGAGACGACCCAGCCGGAACACGTCCTGGGCCAGAAGGTAGTACCTCATCCGAGCGAAGATCCAGTGCACGCTGCCAGGAGTTAGCTGTACTGGCTCCACGCGCAGACCATTCGGTCCTTCGAGGTAGCGTCCCATCACGCCATCTGGCCTGCCCGACGTCCCATGAGACGACACTACGCCGGGCTTTCCGCCGAGAGAAGGGTCCCAGCTCCGGCGACGTTTGTGGGGTCCTCAAGACGAGCGGCCTGCCAGATCCAAAGGCACACCACGGTCATCGCTGAGCGCCGTCCGCGAGGCGGAGCTGCTCGTCCAAGCTGAAAGATGTTCTTCTCCCCGGAGCTACGAACATGAGTCAGCGGCCGAGGTCACGCTCGGGCTCGGCACTGTCGCGATCGCGTTCTGGCGCTGGCCGATGTGCCTGCTGGCGGTTGCGGGGCCAATTGCGGCTGGATGCCGAACGGGCCTCCTCATCGCGCTCGGCCGTAGCTTGGCGCTGGCGTTCAGCGTGTTCGAGTCGGGCGGCCTGCTCGATGTCGCGCCGGTCTGGTGGCAAGTCGGCTCGTCGCGCCTTCTCTTCTCTGACGGCGGCCTGTTCCTGCTGAAGTCCTGCCTGAGCGGTGCGAGCCTCCTGCGCGCGCAAGGCAGCCTCCGTGACGTCGCGACTGCGAGCGCCGCGCTGGACCGAATCAAAGTCGCGCTCCAGATCGGCGTGGCGGCGCCGCACCAATGGCCAGGCCACCTGCGGTGGAGCCTGCTCGGCGGCCTGACGGGCAGCCTCTTGGAGTTCCGCGCCATGCTCGAGAGCCTGGTTCACACGTTCGTGCTCGTGAGCTTGACGCTCGCGAACCTCCGGCAACGCGGTTTCCAGTTCGCGCCGCCGCGCTCGGTGCCAAGGTCGCAGGTCGTCGAGCTCGTTGGTGATGGCCAGCTCGCGCTGGCGCAGCGTCTCCAACTGCTGGCGGGTGTCAGCGATGCTCTGACGGCCCTGCCGAAGCTGGTCGGCTGCCTGGGCTGCTGCCTCGACCAGCCGCGCCTGCTCGGCCAGCTGCTGACGCTTGGACAGCAGTGCCCGCTCGGCGCGACCCTCGCCCTCGCGAGCGAACCGGTCCTTGTCCTGCTCGGCGGCCTGGGCCTTGGCGGCCGCCGCGGCGATCTGCTTGGTGAGCTGCCCTGCGCGCGCGTCGAGTTCGTCAGCCGATTGCAGGCCCACGCCAAAGCGGGATTGCGACAGGGTCAGCAACGCGGTGGCACGGCGTACGGAGGTCAGCGCCTTCTGCCCGGCATCGACTCGTGCGCCACGCTCGGCGTCGACTGAAGGAGTGGAGGCGGCGGGAGGTTCGGCCAGGTCCTCGTCGAGGTCACGCTCCAGGTCGCGTTCAGCATCGCGAGCGGAGGCGGAGCGCTCGGTACTGCGGGCAGGCCGCTCGCCGACCTCCTGGGGTGCCTCGGGGGCGATCGGTGCGGGTTCGCGTGTGAGGAAGGCATCGGCGCGCTCGCCTTCCAAGGTGGCGGCGTAGGCTTCCAGGGTCCGCTGCAGCTCGTCGGCCTTGCCGCGGACCCGGCCGTGGAAGACGCGGTCGGCGTCGGTTTCCAGCAGCTCACGCGGCAGATACAGGCGGGCGGTTTCCCGGTCGCGGGTCATCGCCGAGTACAGGGTATGCGGGTCCAGGCCCATGCCGTAGATGAGCGCGTACGCGGCGGTCAGGCCCTGGGCAGCCGCCACAGTCATCGCGGTGCCGTACGACAGGCCGCCGTCGGCGATGTAGAAGGGGCTGATCCACTGGCTGGCCAGGGTGGGCCCGTCGAGGCCGGTGTGGCGCCATTCGACCTGAACCCGGCCGCGCTCATCGATGGCGGTCACCTGGCCGCGGTAGCCGTTGAGCACATCGAGGTCGGCTTCGCCGCGGCGGGCGCGGTAGTCGTTGCGGCGGACCCGGACGTGGTCGCCGACGGCCAGGGCGATGCTGCGGCCGCCGGCGACGCGATAGACCCGGTCGGGGCCGGTGATCTCGCCCTGTTCCCGCCGTACGGCCCGGGCGGCGAGGTTGAGCCGGTCAACGGCGGCATTGGTGCCGGCGAGCACGAGCACGCTCGCCAGCTCGTCGTGTACGGCGTCGGGAGTGCCGGTGCGGTAGGGCTCGCGCGCGGCGGCCCAATCGGCGACCAGGCGGGCCATAGTGTCGGCCGCGCCGCGCCCGGCGTGGACGCTGCCGCCTTCGCCCCAGGTGCGTAGGGCCTCGTGCCGCTGCTCGGCCCGCCATAGTTCGACCGCCTTGCGTTCGATTGGGTCGCGCTGGCGGCGGTTCTCTCGCAGGGTAAGCCCGGCGATCTGGCGGTGGGTGGCGCGGAAGCCGCCGCCGACGCCGACGGCGCGCAGTTGCAGCGGGTCGCCGATGAGCACGATTTTGGTGCCGGTCTGTTCGGCCTCGCCGAGCAGGGCAGCGAGCTCGCGGTCGTCGACCATGGCGGCTTCGTCGACCACGAGCACGTCGACGCCGGTCAGGCCAGGACGCTCAGGGTCGTTGATGCGCTGCAGCCAGGTGGCGATGGTGTGGGCGGAGATGCCGGACTCGGCGGTGAGGTTGGCGGCGGCCACCGCGGCGGTGGCGGCGCCGCGCACCACCAGGCCGCGGCTCTCGAACCCGGCGCGGGCGGCGGCCATGAGCGTGGTCTTGCCCGCTCCGGCCACGCCGATGACCGCCTCCACGCCGTGCCCGGCAGTCAGCACCCGCTCCAGCGCGGCCCGTTGCTCACTGGCCAGTTCCAGGCCGTGGGTGACCTGGAAGGCGTCGATGGCCAGCCATACGGCGTCGGCCTCGACGACGGCCACGCCGGTGTCGTAGCGCTGGCGGACGCTTGCCAAAATCGCCTGCTCGGCCTGCAGGATGTCGCTGGAGGTGTAGCGGGAGGCGTTGGTCAGATGACTCGCGCCGGAGGGCGGCAGCAGTACGGCGGGCGCGCAGGCCAGGACCTCGTTGGTGAGCGTCTCGGCTTCGGCCAGGTCGTTCACGCCGTCGGGCAGCGCGTCGATGACGGCCGCGAGCACGTCGGCCCGGGTGGCGACCTTGCGGTGAGCGGTCAGGCCGTGCTCGGGGCGCCAGATCCAGTCGGCGATCTGCTGCGCGCTGGGCCGCTCAGGAAGTATGGCGCGGCCGTGGCGGCAGTCCTGTACGAGGGCCGCAGCGTCGACCTCGGCGGCCCGGCATTGGCGGTGCCAGTCCGCGCGCAGGTCCACTTCTCCCTGGTCGGCCGGGCGGGCCTGGCGGGACTCAGCAGAGGCCACGACCCTGGCCTCGCGCGAGGCCTCGCGGTAGGTGGTGCCGAGCTTGGCCAGCAGCGCCTTGACCTGGCCGTCCCGCTTGGAGAACAGGACCCGGACCTGCTCGGGGATCGCGGCGATCTCCCAGGCGCCGGTGTGCGGGTCACGCGTCCAGGCGATCCCGTACCGCTGGGTCAGCGTACGGCGCAGGCGGGCCTTGAGCAGCGCGTCGGCGGCGTGAGCGTGCCGGTGGATGTCACGGCCACCAGCTGCGACCGCCGACCACTTGCCGTCGTGGCGGCCGCGCACCATGTTGGCGATCGTCACGTGCGCGTGCAGGTGCGGGTCGGGTGCGGCCTTGCCGACCGGGCGGGCGGTGCGGTGCCACATCACCCACCCGAGTAACCCGGTCGACTCGGCCTGCTGAGCGAGTTGCCCGTCGCCCTGGTGGCCACGCTGCCCGTAGGCAGCCCACTTCTCGACGGCGGTGACCGTCTCGGCGACGGCAGCGGCGAAGACGTCCTCCAGCTCGCCGGCGAACGTCTGGTCGGCCAACCCGTACAGGACGGACACACTCTTGGAGACGTCCAAGGTGAGGTCGTAGCCGCGGTTGCCAATGCGGACCTTCGCATCGCGCCACTTGCGCGCATGCGCCAGCTCCCGCACGCTGTAGACCTGGGTCAGGTCGATGCCGGCGGCGCGGGCCAGTTGCTCGATGTCCTTGATGGGGATCAGGTGCGCCTCGCCCTGGCGGGCGATGCCGCGCGCCATCCGGGCGGCGCGAGCGACCATCACCGGCCGCTCGGCGAGCAGCTGCTCTATGGTCGTGCCGTGCTCGGCGGCCGCCGCCTCCAGGGCCTCGCCCAGGGGTGCGGCCGGCAGTTTGGCGCGCGGGTCACTCACATGTTTGGCGGGTACCAGGACCTCGCCGGTGACCGGGTCCAGCCCGCTCATGATGGCGCGGGCGACGTCGTGCTGGATGGCGGCGAGCGACGTCTCGGAGGTCAGGCCGAGCTCGCGCAGGCCCTGGCCGATCCACATCAGTCCGCGCTCGTCCGCCAGCCGGTAGGTGATCTGCCCGTCGGCGTCGGCGTGCCCGCCCTCGTGCCCGTGGTCGTCGTCGTGGTGGAGTCCGCAGCCGGCGCCCTCCTGCAGCCGGTAGTCGACCTGTTCCATCGAGGGGCCGATCACGCTCACCCACGCCACGTGATCCACCCCCTTTCCAGACCCGCCGACCGGGCGGGAAGGCCGCGTCGGGCCGAAGGCTCGTATCGCAGATACCTTTGTCCATTCCGCCATTTCGATCTTGGGGCCAGATTGACCTTAGGTCAAGCGAAATGTCGGTTGCAGTTGAAGCTGACGGTGTTCGCGTGTTGTTGTCGGTGCTCGTGTCGGTGTTCAGGTTGAGTTGTCGGATTCCGCCTTCGGCTCCTGTTGAGCGACGAGTTTCTGTCAGTGGAAACGACAGGTTCTTGGCAGTGGCTCGCGACAAGTTGGTGTCAGTGAGGGTGACACTCAGTCACTGCGCTTCTGTAGGCGAAGCCGGGCGGCGCGCGGCCTGGAAGCCGTCTCGCGGTGCGTGGGTGTCGGCTGGCGCGCTGGGCCGGTGGTCGAGACTGAAGCGGACATCGTCGTCCAGGCTGACGCGGTGGGGCCCGTTCTGGCTGTGGAGCAGGCCGCTGTCCTTGAGTACTTGTTCGGCGTCGAGGTGGTCCTGGCGCCAGCTCTCGTAGTCACCGCGACCGTGGAAGACGTAGGCGGCCAGCAGGGTGTTGGCTTCGTCGTCGGTAAGCGGGGCGCGGTAGCGGACGTTGTCGGCCAGGGCACGGCGCTGGTCGCCGGTGAGCACGTCCAGGCGGGCGGAGATGGTCCAGCCATCCGGGGGGACGCGGCGCAGCGCGGCCGGGCCGGCAAGTGCGGGATGAGCGTGCGCGTGGTTCAGCGCTGCGGTGACCCGATCGAGCGTCCATGTCAGCGCCGCGGCGAGTTCGCCTGCGGTGAGCGGGATGCTGGTGGTGGCCAGCGCGGTGAGCACGGTCAGCGCGTCGGTGTCGAGGTCGGGCTGCGCGGTGTCGGCCGTGGTGGTGCTCCGAGCGGGTGTGGGCGGATCGAGCGCCTCGATGAGGTCGGCGGGGTGCAGATCGAGACGGCGGGCCAGGTCGATGATGACCTGGGCGGGCAGTACTGCCAGGCCGGGGACGTCGCCGGTGTGCAGATGGTGCGGGTGGATCCCAAGGAGGTCGCCCAGTTCCCACAGCGACAGGGCGGCCTGCTCGACGCGCTGCTGGAACAGCTCACGGTTCATGCGGGTCGTCCAACGGGCGGGAAGGTCAGCCGGGCGGTGAGCTCGTGGTCGAGCTGGCGCAGCACCAGGGCGCGTTCGTTCAGCCAACCGTAGTGGCGTGGGGTGAGGCCGACGTCGGCGCCGTACTTGCAGGGGTCGCGGTGCAGCCAGGGCGGGTTGAGGTTGAGCCGGCGGCAGGTGCGGATGGTCCGCTCGAGTAAGACGGTGGCCGGGCTGCGGGTGGGGTCGTGGTCGTTGAGGAAGAGCGGCTCGTCGTCGGCGGCGTTCTGGTGGCGTCGCAGGGCCTGGTGGGCGGCGAGCAGATAGCGGGCGTGCGGCGGGATGAGGATCGGGCCTTGGCAGGCCAGTTCGCCCTCGGCGACGGTGAGCGTGGTGAGGGTGCCGCTCGGGGTGTAGAAGAGCTTGCCCTGCGGTGGTGGCGGGTGGCTGTGCGGTGGGGGTGCGGCCAGGCGGGAGGCGTCGGCGGCGAGGTCGCCGTAGCGGAAGCAGCCGAAGTGGATGGGCGGCAGGTTCAGATGCAGAGACAGCGCGGTGGCCGCGACGTGATCGGTGGGAGCCAGCGCGGTCAGGTCGCGGGCCCGGGCCGGGGTGAGGTCGCCGGGCAGCCGGGCGGCGGGATCGGGGCCGAGGGTGGCCGGGTTCCAGCGCAGCAAGATGGCGTGCCGGAACAGCGCGGCCTGGGTGGCGCGCAGCGCGATGAGCGCCGGGGCGGGTTCGGCCGCCGGTCCGAGGTGGGTGTCGCGCAGCCAGCCGATCAGGTCGACGCCGATGTCGCTCAGCGGCGGTGAAGGCAGGGCGAGCCAGTCGTACAGGCGGGGGTCGCGCTCGGCCATCCATGCGTGGACGCGGCCGACGGCGGCCCGGTAGAGCTCGTCGGCGCGGGCGAAGGCGCGCGGGGACAGGTGGCGGCGGCAGGCGGCGCGGAAGGTGGTGAAGTCGGCGGCCGGTAAGTCGGGCCACAGCTCGCGATGCTCGGGCCGGGCGGGCGCGGGCAGCGGCAGCACGTCGAACAGGTCCTGCGGGCGGATCACCTGATCGCGATGACCGGCGTCGACGATCAGTTTCATCGTCGGGCCGAGGTGCTCATCTCCGCCCCAGATCAGCCACAACCACATGCCGAGCTCGTCGGCGAACGCGATCAGGTCGGCGATGCGCTCCAGGGGCAGGGTGTTAGCGCGGTCGATGAGCAGATCGGTGATGTCGGTAGCGGTCAGCCAGGCGCGGGCCAGCTCCCATCCGGCGCCGCCGATCTTGTCGCGGCGGAGCCCTTCGGGGTTCTTGCCGAGCGCGGCCAGCACATCCAGTGCCAGGGTGACCTCATCGCCGCCGCCCGGCGTGGGGCGGATGAGCAGCCGCTGGCAGAGCGTGTTCGTTCTGTGGAGCACGCCGAGGCGGTACAGGTAGCGCTGGGTGGCTCGGAGATGATGCCGATCGTCGACGATGACGGGCTGCGGGTGGGGCCACAGGCGGCGGTCAGTCATCCAGGCCGCCGCCGAGCAGGGTGTAGGCGTTGGCCAGCACCGCCTCGTCCAGGTGGTCGCGGCCGGCCTGGCGGCACAGCGCGGCGGCGGTGTGGGTGAAGGCCGCCCAGTCGCGCAGCGTGCCGTGGGCGTAGAAGTCGTTGATGTCCAGCAGCAGCTTGTCGTCGCCTTCGGCGTAGATCGGGTGGTAACCGCGCATCAGCTCGGGGACCTGGGCGCCGGGCAGCGCCTTGAACGGTAGGCGCCGAAAGACACGCGAGCGCAGCATCGGCTCGCGCGAGAGCACCTCCCAGCAGCCGTCGCCGCCGACGTACAGCAGCGCGAAACGGGTGTCGTGGTGGTCATGCAGGTGGCGCAGCAGCTCGATGCAATCGCTGTTGAGCCGCTGGGCCTCATCGACGCACACCAGGCGCCGCGGCCCGGTCAGCAGGCCAACCAGGTGGGCGATGAGGTGGAAGCGGCTGTGCGAGCGCGGCGGCGGGCCGCCGGTCAGCGCGATGAACAGCTCGGCCGCCACCCGCCGCATGGTGGGCTTGGACGGGAAGGCCAGCGAGCACGTGATGACGCGGTGCTCGCCGTCTTCGCGCAGCCGTTCCAGATGGGCGTCGACGGCGAAGGTCTTGCCGACGCCGGCCGGGCCGTGGATGACGCCGGTGGCCGAGTAGTCGATGAGGTCGTCGATGATGCGGCCGGTGAGCTGGAACTGGGCAGTGTCGAGCGTGGCGGCGCCCTGCAGGCCGAGGAAGTGGGCGGGCATCAGGGCGTCTCCTTGGGCGGGATGGCTCGGACCGGGCGCAGCCCGAGCAGGTCGCTGCGCGAGCGGCGGGTCAGCTCGCTGTCGGCGCGCCGGCGGGCCTGGTCGGTCAGCGCCGCGGCGGGCAGCAGCCGCGCCTGCGCCGGCTCGCTCTGATCGTCGGACAGGGGCGCCAGCTCGGCGCGGGTACGTGCGCTGGCCTGGCGGCGTTGCCGGGCCAGCCGTTTGGTCTCCTGGCGGGCGTGAGCGCGGAAGGCCTCGACCTGTTCGTCGGTGAGCTGGCCTTGCGGGTGCGCGGTGCACAGGTGGGCGCCGTCGAGATAGACCTCGATGAAGCGGTCGTCGTGCGGCATGTAGCGCACCTGCACCTGCTGGCCGCGGCGGCCCTGGAGTTCGGGGGCGATGTAGGCCAGGCCGTGCAGGCGGATGCCGTCCTTGCCGATGGTGCGCTCGATGCCGGCCAGCAGTAGGTGCCGTGGCCGCTCGGCGCCGATGCGGTGCAGCGCGGACGGATCGTCGTTCCACGCCTGCAACGGGGTGCGCCCGTTCAGCGCGGTGTGCGGCCGTTCGGTGTTGTACCAGGCCACCCAGGAGGCGAAGTGGGCGGCGAAGCGTTCGATGCGCATCGGCTGAACCGCCTCATCGGTTGCGGCGGCACGGGCGGCGGCCCGGTCATCCAGCGGCCCGTACAGCCTGCCGGCGACATCGCGCGGGCCTTCGGTGAAGCCTGGCAGCCCGGACAGCAGCGTCTGGTCGATGGTGCGGTGCAGCCGTTCGATCTTGCCCTTGCGGTGCGGCTGACGCGCCGGCAGCCGCAGCACCTCGACGCACAAGGCGGCCATCGCCTCGCGCACCGAGGCGGCGGCGAACTCCAGCCCGCGGTCGATACGCACCAGGGCCGGGATCGCGCCGAACGGGCCGCGTTCGGCGTCGCAGACCAGCGCCATCCGCAGCGCGGTCAGCACCGTGCCGGCGTGCGGCGTCAGCGCGAGCGCCCACCCGAGCAGGGCGCGGGTGCCGTCGTCGACGATCGTGGTCAGCCACGGGCAGACCGCCGGGCCGCGCGGGGGCAGCACCAGGATCGGCAGCTTCTTGTGATCGGCCTCCCAGACCTGGTTGCGGTTCGCGGCGGGGCGCACCAGGTAGACATCGGCCTCGCGCCGGGCATGCTCGCCCGAACTCCAACTGGCCCGCTCGGCGGGCGACAACGCCCGGGTGAAGGCCCGCTGCAGGGTGCGCAGCGTGACCGGCTCGGCTCCGGCCCAGCCCTGGCGCAGGAACTCCGGGACCGGCACGCCGGCCGCGCTGGTCTGGCCGTCCAGGATGGCGGTGCGCGCCCGGTGCACCGCGGCGATGTTCGCGCTGTAGTGGGCGTAGGCCTCCCTATCGGTTTCCGTCAGCTCGTACGGCGGCGGACCGGGACGGCGCGCGGCACCGTCTTCGCTGCCCAGCAACCGCCACACGCTGCGCTCACTCAGCTCGAGACCGGCGGCCGCCAGGCGCACATGGGCGGCGGTGAGATCACCGTCGGCACGCAACTGACGCAGCCGCTCGACGGCGGCCTGACGCTGCTCGCGATCGGCTCTCGGCATGATCGGCCTCCCGCCGCGGGGGAGAGATGTCACAAGGTGCCCGGACCGGAACGTAGCAAGGCATGCCACCGCGATCAGGCGAATGAGAAACTCTCCGGCCAAAGCGGCCGAGCTGGGCCGGCCTCCTCGGCGTTGCCGCTGTGCTCATACCAGGTGTCGGATTCGGTCAGGTTCCGGTCGTCGCCCTGGAGTAGTCTCCGCGCTATGCGCGCGAAGTTACCGGTGTACGGCATGCCGGAGCCGGGCCCGCGGCTGGAGATCCGGCCTAGGCTGGCGAGCTGGGACGCGGCCAGGCACCCGAGCCAGGTCCGGCTGGAGGAATTCCTCGCCGAGGCGTCCCGGGTGTGCGCTCCGCAGCTCAGCCAGCTCCCGGATCCGCTCGCGTTGCGGCTGGATGTGGGTCTTCCCGTAGCCACGCCACTGCTGGAACAGCATGACCTGGACAACTACCTGTTCCCACTCGTCACCAGCCTGAGCAAGGTCAGCGGCAGGCGGTTCGTATCGGTATGGGGCACCAAGCGGCACGCCCCGGACTCCCATCTCGGCGTGACCGAGGCGGTCCCCGCCGGAGCGGATCTCTGGCCCGGCCAGGTCTTCGATGTCCGGACCACCGCAGCCGGCGACACGACGGCGTTCAAAGAACAGATCGACCAGCAACTCACCGAGGCGGTGACCCTTCCCGAGGGGCCGCTTCGGCTCCACATCGGCTTCCTCGTCGGCCCCCGAAGGCAATGGCCGAACCTGTGGAAACCGACCATCGACGCCCTTGACCGGATTCTCGGCCGAACGACACCGAACCGCTCCTGGCACCCCCGCGACGGCCGCATCGTGGAACTCGGCCTGAGCACCCGCACCGACCCGGACCTCGGCAACCACGTGGCCCTACGCATCCACGCCGGCCCAGCTGACGACTCAACCAGAGCCGCCCACACCTGACTGATCGGGCCAGCTCACGCCACTACATCGACGTCGGATCACGCCCAGCTCGCTTCGACGACCCCTGTTTGTCGGTCGAGGTGGCTACCGTGATCGGGTGCCCGCACGCTCCAACGACTTCCAGGCCGTCGTCTACTTCGTCAAGGCGCACCTGGATCCGAACGTCACCGTCACCGAATCCGCCAGCCTGCCCGATCGCACGACCGGGAAGCCGCGCGAGGTCGACGTCCTCCTCGTCGCCCAGGTGGCCGGCCACCTGATCCACATCGGTGTGGAGTGCCGCGACCGGAGCCGCAAGGCCGACGTGTCCTGGGTGGAGGAAATGCACGGCAAACACGCCGACCTGCCCACCGATCGGCTGGTGCTGGTCTCGGCCTCGGGATTCACCAAGGCCGCAGCCGTCAAGGCCCGCCACTACAACATCGAGGCCGTCACCCCGGAGCGGCCCATCACCCAGGACGGGTCCCTGGCCCGGCTGAGACACCCGCTGGCGGACCTGTACAACATCATGCGCCGGGACCTGGTCGCCCTTCACGGTCAGGTCGAACTCGACGACGGGCAGTTGCACGAAAGCGAGCTCACCCTCAACCATGTGCTCTTCGCCGCCGACGGCACCGAGGTCGGGCACATCGCCGACTTGATCGAGAGCACGCGCGACAGTCTCGATCCGCGACCCGCGATCGCGGCGATGTACGAGCAGGACCGGCGGCCGGTGCGCGTTGAGCAGCAAGTCGTCTGGTCAGGCCCAGAGGACGTCTTCCTGCGGCGCGAGAGCAGCCCGCCGCAACTGCTGCGCCTTGTAGGGCTCAAGGTTGAGCTCACCGACTACACCGACGTCCGTCGGGTAGAGCTGTCGGCAGGAGAGCTGCAAGGCACGGCCTACGCCTACGGTTCGGGACAGGTGGGCGGGAACCAGGCCCTGCTGATCTTCACCGAGGCCGACGAGGGTGCCCGTCTGTCCGTCCGCCTCACCGACGCCGCCGGCACGGTCACCGACTTGGTCGCCGATCGGGTCGAACAGCAGCTGTTGCCGCACCGTCCATAGCGAAGACGTCGTCGAGGACCAATCCCAATCAGGTGACGCGGTCTCGGCGGCGACGGGCGGCGCGGATCTCAGTGTCGGCGACCTTGTCATCGAGCAGCGCGTACAGCTGGGTGGTTTCAGTGGAGGCGTGCCCGAGCCGGCGACGGACGGCCTCGATGGAGACGCCGGCGTTGATGAGTTCGGTGGCGTGGGCGTGGCGCAGCTGGTGGATGTCAATCTCAACGCGTGCGGTGGTGCAGTAGCTCTGCCAGCGGTGGTGGGCGGCGTCGTAGGACAGCGGTCCGCCGCGCCCGTTGATCGAGGCGCGGAACAGCGGCCCGGCGGTGTAGCCGGCGCGGGCCAGGTAGAGCTTGAGCAGGGTGACGTAGCCGCGGTCGTCCAGCAGGACGGTGCGCACGCTGCTGCCCTTGCCGTGGATGCGGACGTGTTCGTCGTCCAGGCGCAGATCGAGATCCTCCACGTAGAGACCGCACACTTCGGAGGCGCGGGCGCCGCAGACGTAGGCGGTCTCGAACAGCACCCGGTCGCGCAGCCGGTCCAGGGGCAGGTCCTTGCGCGGCCGCCGGGTGCAGATCGCGGCCAGGACCTTGGCGACGTCGGCGGCCGCGGCCGGACGGGGGAGGGCCTTCGGGACCTTGACGGTGTCTATCCGGTCCATCGGGTTGGCCTGCAGCAGGTCGTGGCGGACCGCCCACTTGGTGAAGGAGGCGATCGCGGCGCGCTTGCGCTTGCGGCTGGCCGGCGACAGCTCGGCGAGCTCGGCCAGGTAGGCCCGGATGGGCGCGGCGGTCAGCTCGCCGATGTCGCCATCGTGGTGTGCGCTGAACTGGATCAGGTCGCCGCGGTAGGCGCGGATGGTCTGGCCGGAGGCGCCGGCGTTGGACATGTCGGTGAGGAAGTCGTCCAGGTGTCGGGCGAGTGGATGGGCGCGGCCGAGTTGCTCGATGATGACCGGATCCATGCCGCCGCCCTCCACCATCCGCCGAGTTGCCAGATAACCGGGAAACGAACCGTCAGTGCCGGACGGCGTCCGCCCAGCTCGCTCACAGCGACCCGGGCTCATCTTGCCAGATAACGGAGGTTATCCCGCGACTGGGCTGATTGCCCCCGTGCCAGTTCCTCCACCGCCTCCGCCATCTGGTCTCCCCGGGAGCGGCTACGTCTGTGGAGAGGTCGTGCCGAGCTGCTCAATGAACGTGCCTGGTGCTGGTCCCCCGCGGCGGACCAGCGCCAGGTCCCGAAAGGCGCGCCGCAGGTGGCCCAGGTCAGGAGGAGGCCAGGACGACGGCGCGGATCTGCGGGTGGGTGTCGCGGGCTGATGAGCGACTGTGCTAGCCGTCAGTTTTCGACGTTACTGGCGGAAAGCAGGGGCATTTGGTGGATCGATAGGCAAAGTTCTGAAGCTTTACTCCGGCTCCCCTAGCTCTGCTCAAGGTTACGAGTAAGTATCTGACGAAATGCCTCAAAGGCTTTCGAAGGGGATCTTATGGTGACAAACACGATCTCGGACGCAGCTCTTGCGGGCGGTTCAGCGCCAAAGCTCCTACCGTTCCGCGTGTCTCAGGCGGCCGGTGTGGTGCGTCTTGATCGCCCGTTCCCGGTCGTGGACTACCGGCCACTCGCACCGGTACAGAAGCGATGGGGCCGTGGGCGACGCAGGCGCGCAGAGCTGCCGGTGGCGCCAGCGGGAACGACCTTGATCGCCCAGATCAATGATCGTTACGTGGCGCCCCGTGGTCTTGATGATCCGATTCTGGTTGAGGCGACGGCCGCGATCTTTGTCTCGGTGTTCCGGGAGCGCCTCGATGTTCGCCTGTCACTGCCGGCGGCCGACGCCCAGCATGTGGTCGAGTTGACCGCCTCATTTCTCTGCCAGGTACGCGACCATGAGCTGCTGCTCGCCAGGGGTTTCTGGAGGGCGGAGCAGGTGCAAGCGACGCTTGCGCGACATCTGCTGGACCACAGCACAAGGACACTGCTCGGTCGGTGCGACGTCGAGGACCCGCGGATCATCCGGCTCGTTCTGATCCACCTGCAGGCTCGCGAGACGGAGGCGCTCTATGTGCCGGGGCTCGTCGTCACGCAGTGCGCGGATCCTTCAACTGCCATCCGGCTTCGTCACCCGGCAACGGCCGCCGTCGACGGTGCCGCCCGGTGCCACTGTCCTGCCGAGGCGATCGCCTAGGCCTCGTCCAACATGCTTCGAGGAACCGCTGAAATGAAGATAAGCAAGATCAACCGGTGGCTGCGCTCATTTGCAGGCTGCCAGGAGAAGGTTCTGGATCTCGTTCCACACGAACGTGCCCGATATGCCGGACTCGGAGGAGTCGTCCTGGCGGTCGCGATCATGGCCATGATCTCCATGGGCATCGGCCTGTCAATGGTGACCGGAGGCCTCCGGTTGCTCACGCTCCCCGTACTGCCGATCTGGGGATTGTTGATCCTGTCTCTAGATCGTTTTCTGATGTCGACCACGACCTCTAAGCAGTCCGGTGGTCACGCGCGCAAGCTGTGGCCTCGGGTCCTGCTATCGGTCGTACTCGGGGTGGTGATCGCCGAGCCTCTCCTGCTGGGGATTTTCAAGCCCGACATCGACGATGAGATCAAAGCCAGCCGCCACCACGAGGTGGTCACGCGGCAAAGCGAGCTAGCCCGATGCAATCCGGTCTCTGGAACCAAGAACAGCACCACCAACGACAAGAGGTGCCGTGATCTTCACCTGGAAGTCGGCAGCGAATCACCTGAGGTTATCCAGCAGAAGCTCAGCACCGCGAGCTCTGAGGCCAGCGGGTTGCAGACGACCCTGACCAAAGATCAAACGACGTACGACAAGCTGCTGAACGACGCCCGCGCCGAATGCACCGGAGCGCCAGGCCTCGGCAACACCGGCGAGGCCGGCAACGGACCGTATTGCCAGCAGCGGCGCAAGCAAGCCGAGGACTACCGGCGCGATCATCGGATGGTCAAGAACAGCAGGCGCCTGGCCGAGCTGAACGGCCAGATCGACACTCTCAATACCCAACTGCGCACCGCGCAGTCCACTTACGCCGCCGCCATCAACACCGCGATCAAGAATGACCTTACCGAGTTGCGAGCCCGTCAGCAGGAAGCCGGACTCGCCGAGCATTTCGAGGCGATGCACTCCCTGGCCGCACACAGCGGATACACCAACGTGGCCGCGTGGGGGCTGCGATTCTTCCTGATCATCGTCGATTCGATGCCAGTGGCGCTAAAGATCTTCGGGGGCCAGACCAGCTATGACCGGCTCATCGCCGACAATGCCCGGGTGGCCGAGGAGACAGCGCGGCGCCGTAATGACGCAGTTCTGCGACGCTCTGCCAGGGCCCAGGACGCGAACGAGTACAAGAGCGAGGTCCGCCAGCGCATCCGGGAGGAAAAGGCCACGACTCGATACGCCAAGAAATCGGCGCAGATGAGCGAGGTCCGCGACCGCGTGACCGCGCAGCGACGGCAGCGTCTGCTCGACGAGGCGCTGGCCTCGCCGGAAGTTCTAGAGGCCGAGTGGCGCCAGTTCAACGCGACCGAGAGGGGTGGCGAATGAGTCAGCTCGCCACCATCTCCCAGGCCCACCAGGGCGCAGACCCGGCAGGTCTGGGGACGGCATGGACGATCGGGCCGACCAGTTCGGGCGCCGACATCGAGATCAACGATGCACTGGTCCGGCCCCGGCACGCTCTACTGACCGTGGACGGATCCGGACGCTGGTGGATCACCCCGGATCAGGGCGGCCTAGTGCACGTCAACGGCACTCAGATCCGCGAGATGACGGCCCTCGATCCAGCTAGCGTCATCGTGGTTGGCCAAACCACCATCACGATCGCGCCGGAACTCATGGCCGCCAGCATGACGGTCCGGCCTGGCCAGCACGGCGACGGCCAGGCACACATCCCGGTTGCACCGGTCTGCCCCAGCGATCGAGAAGGGGGCCTCTATGTCGAATTGGATCACGTGAGTGTCACCGCCAAGGACGGCACAGCCCTCCTCGACGATCTCAGCCTCCGCATCGAAGGAGGCACAGTGGTCGCCGTGGTGGGACCGTCCGGCGCCGGCAAATCCTCGCTGGCCAAATTGCTCGTAGGCGACTACCAGCACGACGTCGGCGGAAGGGTCCTGATCGGCCTCCCGGGCGCGGGGAGCCGACCACGCCGAGAGCAAATCCGCTACGTGCCCCAGTCGAGCTCGAGCCACCTGTACCCGGAACTCACGGTTCGTGAGACGTTGACCTATGCGGCGCAGGTTCGCGCCCTAGCCGACATACCCCTGAGTATTGAGAAACGGGTCGCCAAGGTGATCGCGTCGCTGGGGCTGGAGAACCAGTGGGACAAGCCCATCGGAGATCTCTCTGGGGGGCAACGCCTTCGAGTATCCATCGGCGTCGAACTCGTGGGCTACCCTCAACTGCTGATCCTCGATGAGCCGACATCGGGCCTGGACCTGGGGAAAGACGGCGGCATCATGAGGGATCTGCGGAAGATCAGCGACGAACTTCGTTGCACGGTGATCATTGTGACGCATACCACGACCCATCTGCCCGGCATCGTCGACAAGGTGATCGTGATGGACGGAGCGGGGCGCATGGCCTATGACGGCCCCCCGCCCGACCTCACTGATCGAGAGTGGGCTCCATCGATGGAGGTTCTCGACAGGCAGGTTCGGCGGCCGCCAGCTGACACTGTTCGGTCGCGCGAAGCGACGCTTAGCAGTTCCTGGCGGGGCTGGGTTTCTCTGACGGGCTTCGGGACTGCCCTGAGACGTCAGTTGCTGCTGGTGAAGAGGCGCGGTCTCCAGTCGCTGGCCGCCCTGTTTACCTTGCCCCTGGTCGGTACTGTGCTGGCCATTCTCGCCGCGCCAAGCGGCCTGCGACCAACCCCTGAGATGCACAGGGTCTTGGCGATCCTGGTGACGGTCGCCTCTCTTACCGGATCGTCATTGACGTATCTGGAACTCGTCCATGAGCGCGATGTTCTGCAGCGAGATCATCGTGTGGGGGTGAGCGCGGCAAGCCTGCTGGCAGCGAAAACGGCCGTGTTCGGCGGCATCTGCGCCGTCATGGCCGCAGTGATGACCATGCTCTTCGATGGGTGGCGGGAGCTGCCGCCCCAGTTCTACGGGCTGCCACCCGCCGTGATGATCTTCGTGGTGATGTTCGGTGTCATGGCCTCCTCCATGGCCGTGGGCATGCTTATCTCTGCTGCGTCGAGCACCCTGGAGCGGGCTGTCACCGTGAACGCGTTCTTCGCCGTGTTCCAGGTGGTGATCAACGGCAGCCTCTTTCACTTGGACAACCGGTTCCTGCAGACGTTCAGCGAGGTGCTGCCGGCACGCCTGGGCTTCGCTGCCGTGGCCTCGGCCGCCGACCTGAACCACTACGCCCAGGCCAAGGACGCCCTGTGGGAGCACACCCGCCATCAGTTCGGCATGTTGCTCCTGGGGACGGCGGCAATCTTCACCGTGGCGATCACGATGGCAATCCTGATCATGGAACTGCGCTGGCGCGGGCGCTCACTCTGGCGCCAGCAGAGATGAGACAGCGCCTCAGTTCAAGCCTTCCATCCGGCACCGTCCGCTCAGCACAACGACCGAGCGCCGACCAGTGCGCGGATGGCGGGGCAGGCTGTCGTTCGGACCTGGATGGCTTGGGGCGGCCCACTACCTGACGGGATCGAATCTGTAAAATTGTGACACAATGTCCTGCTCAGGCTTACGCAAAAGCTGCTCTGTTTCGTCAGATGTTGAGATAATGTTCTAATGATTGCTCGTTCAAGCTCTCGAACGTGGCTGTCTGGAGATCAAGCTCGGGAGCTCAAGCCCATAGCGCGGCGAGTTGCCACTGAACTGCGTGTCAAAGGCCCTCGCACGCGCGCCGACCTGGCCAAGGACATGCGCCTGTCCAGGCCTTCGGTCTCCGCGGCCGTGTCCGAGTTGATGGCCGCTGGCCTAATCGAGCAGGTGGAGGAGAACGGAGGGGGCCGGGGAGTCGGCCGACGGGCAGCTGTCGTGCGCCTGTCCAGCAGGGTTGGTGTCGCCGTGGGTATCGAGATTGGCCGACGACATATCGCGACGGTTATCTGCGACGCCGGCTATAAGGAGATCGGCCACAATATCAAGACGGCTGAAGAACTGGGATGCGGCGACGACGACATCCCTCCGGAGCAGGCCATCCACCAAGCGGCCAAGGTGGTTTTGCCCACCCTGCTGGCAAAGGTCGAGCACCAACCGCAGGATGTCCTCGGTGTGGCAATCGGCATTCCAGCGCCAGTGACCCGGGACGGCGCAATACTGACTTCTCTATGGCGCACGGTGGAGATTGAGTCCAAGTTCGCTTCGCTGACGCGGGACGGGACAGTCCTGGTGAGTAACGAGGCGAACCTCGGAGGCCTCGGCGAGGCGGTCTTCGGGGCGGGACAAGGCAGCCATGATCTTGTCTACGTCAAGGCCGGGACCGGCGTGGGTGCGGGGTATGTGCACGACGGGCGACTGGTGAGGGGCGCCGCCGGGACCGCGGGAGAATTTGGTCACATAACGGTAGATTTTCGTGGACCGTTCTGCTGGTGCGGTGCGCGTGGGTGTCTTGAGGTGTATGCGGGAGGAGCAAGCCTGGTCAACCGAGCACGCAAGTATCTGCCAGATCTACGGAACCTGGGCCACCTGGTCGCCAAGGCAAATGGAGGGGATCCACTGTGCCAACGGTTGATCGCCGACTCCGGCTCGTTCCTTGGGATTGGCCTGGGTACGATAGTTAATCTGAATAGTCCCGACACAATCGTGGTGGGCGGCGCCCTGAGCCGAGCCAGGGACATCCTGCTCGCACCTCTTAAAGAGAGTCTCGCGCGCACCGCCATCCCCGCTGCGCTTGAAAAGCTCGAGGTAGTCCTGGCGACGCTGGCCCGCGATGAATATAGAGCATCCTCGGCGCTGGGTGGGGTTGTCTTGGTTCTCAAGAACCTGCCTCGCAAGACAGCAATGCCGTAGAGGCCCATTGCCTTGATCTATCACGAAGCCCTACGCGCGGAGGTGTTGCTTCGCGAATCACGGCTACGGTTACGGTCAGCTACTGACAGATCTCGTCGCAGCGTGCTGACATTCACCTGTCGCTCAACAGCTCCGATCTTGGTGGGGCAGAATGCTCAGCCATGACGGCTTTGCGCGCGCTGGCCGGCGGGATGGATGCGCCTCCGCAGGATGGGGAGTTCGAGGTCCGGTACGTCGCTGAGGGCGGCGGGTTGCGGCGCATCTCGCTGAATGAGGCGGGTGCGGTGCGGTTCGAGATGGCATCGCCGGCGCGGGGGTTTGCCTCCTACAAGGGGCAGCGGAACTTCTTGGGGTTGTGGTGGTCGGCGACCGTCGGCGGGCACGTGGGTTATGAGTCCTGGCTGGAACGCGATCACCTGATGCTGCTGGACTTCGACCCCACGGTGGTCGGGATCTCCTCACAGCCGTTTTGGCTGTCGTGGTCGACGGAGGAGGGCAAGGTCCGCTCTCACGCGCCGGACTACTTCGCCCGACGCACAGACGGTTCGGCAATGGTGGTCGACTGCCGGCCACTGGAGCGGATCAAGCCGCGCGATGCGGTGAAGTTCGAGGCCACCCAGCGGGCGTGCGAGCGGCTGGGATGGGACTACCGCGTCGTTGGCGCGGTAGACGCGGTGGTGGCCGCGAACATGCGGTGGCTGTCGGGTTATCGGCATCCGCGGCATACGCGAGATGAGCTCGCCGACACGCTGTTGGCGGCCTTTGATGAGCCGGCGGAGCTGATGGCCGGAGCTGAGGCGGTCGGTGATCCGATCGCGGTGCTGCCGGTGCTGTTTCACCTGCTGTGGCAGCACGAGCTGGTGACCGATCTGTCGGTGCCGTTGCATCCGCTGGCGCGGGTGTCGGTGACCGGGCGGGCGGTCTGATGGGCGCGGTGCTGCGGCCCGGCGACTGGGTGCATTTCGACGGCGGTGAGCACCAGGTCGTGGCGTTGGCCGGTACGTCGGTACGGCTGCGCTCCAGCGAGGGCGCCGAGTCGGTGGTGCTGGCGTCGTACTTGATGGCATCGCCTGGGTTCGGTCTGGTGGAGGGTGCACCGCTGCCGTCGATCGAGCCGATTGGGCTGTTGGAAGGTCTGCCCGAGGACGTGCTCGTCGCGGCCAAGCACTGGCAGCGGCATGTGGTGGAGGTGGAGACGGGGCTGCCGCCAGAGGCCGGGGCGGAGGTGGAGACGGGGCTGCCGCCAGAGGCCGGGGCGGAGGTGGAGCCACGGCCTGAGTACGACCCGGCGGCGCATTTGCTGGCTGAGCGCATCAAGTCCAAAGCGGCCGAGCTGGGGGTGAGCGCGCGGACGGTGGAACGGATACGGGCGCGCTACCAGCAGCAGGGGTTGTGGGGGTTGGTGGATCAGCGAGCCACCCGGGCCGGGGAGACGACCGGGCGAGCCGATGCCCGCCTGGTCGCGGCGATCCAGGAGGTGCTGGACGCCGAGACGCACACCTCGACCGGGACGCGGTCGCGGTTGATCCGCCGGGTGGTCAAGGCGGTGGAGGACACCCACGGTCCCGGGGTGGTGCCGTTGCCGGGCCGCACCACGTTCTACAAGCTGATCGACCGGTTGGCCACCGGACGGCACACCTTCGGCTCGGCGGTGACGCGGCGGCAGACGGCTAACCGGCCCGCCGGGGCGTTCACACCGACGCTGGCGGCCCGCCCGGGCGAGCAGGTGCAGATCGACTCGACTCCGATCGATGTGATGGTGCTGGCCGACACCGGGCTGCCGGTCCGTGCGGATTTGACGATCGCTGTCGACGTCGCCACGCGCACCATCTGCGCGGCGGTGCTGCGACCGGTGGGCACCAAAGCGGTCGACGCCTCCCTGTTGCTGGCCCGGATGCTGGTGCCGGAGCCGATGCGGCCGGGCTGGTCGAATGCGCTTCGGATGGCCTCCTCCCAGCTGCCGCATCAGCGCCTGGTCGACATCGATGCGCGGATGGAGATGGCGGCCGCCCGGCCAGTAATCGTGCCGGACACCATCGTGATCGACCAGGGCAAGGTGTACGTCTCGCACACCTTCGTCCAGGCGTGTGAGCGGCTGGGCGTCTCGGTGCAGCCGTGCCGTCCGGGCACGCCGACCGACAAAGCGATCGTCGAGGCGACGCTGGGGTCGATCAACTCGCTGTTCTGTCAGCACGTCGCGGGTTACACCGGGTCCAACCCAACCCTGCGTGGCTCTGCTGTGGAGGCGGTCTGGACCGTCCCGCAGCTGCAGGATCTGCTGGAGGAGTGGCTCATCTGCGGCTGGCAGCATCGCCCGCACGACGCACTGCGCGATCCGTTTTCACCGCGACGGGCGATGTCGCCCAACGACCGCTACGCCGCGCTGGTCGCCGCGGCGGGTTACCTGCCGCTGGTGCTGTCGGGTGAGGACTATCTGGAGCTACTGCCGGTGAAGTGGCAGAAGATCAACGCCTACGGGATCCAGATCGACTACCGCACCTACGACTGCCCCGAGCTGGGCCCGTGGCGGTTGCAGCACTCGGGGGTGGCTGCCAAGAACGGCTTGTGGGAGATCCACTACGACCCCTACGACCTGTCGCAGGTGTTCGTACGCACGCCGGACGGCTGGGTGAGCGCCCCGTGGACGCACCTGCCGATGGTCGCGGCGCCGTTTGCGGATTTCACCTGGCGCTACGCCCGCCACCTGGCCGCCGAGGCCGGGCTGGACGACACCAGCGAGACCGTGGTGGCCCGGGTCCTGGACGCATTGCTGACTCGGGCTCAGGCCGGCCCGGCCGACGACGGAGATGGGCTCTTGGACGGTGCCGGGGCGCGCATCGTGGCCCGCACACGCGTCGGCGCGGCCGCCCACCGTCCTCCGGCGCTGGAGCCTGCCGGCACGCAATCACCCGAGCTGCCCGAGGCGGCTGAGGAGCCCGGCGAGGCGCTGACCGGCACGGTGGTCCCGCTGGGGATCTTCGACGCGGAAGCGGAAGCGGAAAGGTGGATATGACGCGCGGTTTCGACCCCTGGCCGGCCCTTTCCGATGCCACCGGCGGAAGCGACGATGAGGTTCCTCCTGATGCGCCGCTGACCACCAAGGAAGGATGGCGGCTCTTCGTCGACTACCAGCCGACCCCGCCGGTGCTGTTCGCCCCTGACCAGCTGCTGGCGCTGTCGCGTCGTGAACGCGCCGCCTATGACGAGGCTCGCCGCGACTACCACGGCGACTTGCCGTTGGTGAACACCCCGACGATCCGGCAAGTCATCAACACCAGCAGGCTGCTGGTCCAGCTCAACCGGCGGCAGGTGTCGGCTCGCCGCGGCGTCATCATCTCCGGCGCGTCCGGCACCGGCAAGACCACCGCGCTGACCCAGCTGGGCCGCACGCACGAACGTCACATCCGCAAACGCCACGCCGGCGACCGGCACCGGTTACCGGTCATCTACGTCACCGTGCCGCCGGCGGCGACCGCCCGGATGGTCGCGGTCGAGTTCGCCCGCTTCCTCGGGCTGGAACTGCCCAACCGCGCCAACATCACCGACATCGTCAACGCGGTCTGCCACACGGCCGCGCACACCCATGTCGAGCTGGTCTGTGTCGATGAGATCCACAACATCAGCATCGCCACCCGCACCGGCGCCGAGGTGTCGGACCAGTTGAAGTACTTCGCCGAACGGCTGCCGGCCACGTTCGTCTACGCGGGCATCGACGTCGAAGCCCAAGGGTTGTTCGCAGGGGTGCGGGGCCGTCAGATCGCCGGACGGTTCACCGTCATCCCCGCCGCCCCGTTCGCCTACGGCACCGCCGAGCAGCGCGAGACCTGGCGCTCGCTGATCGCCACCTTGGAGAGCCTGCTGCGCCTGCACGACCAGCCCGCCGGCGCCCTGGTCGCTCTCGCCGAACACCTCTACCGGCGCAGCGGCGGAATGATCGGCAGCCTGTCCCAGCTGGTGCGCGGGGCGGCTATCTTGGCCATCGAGACCGGCACCGAGCGCATCACCCAGGAGCTCCTGGACGTCGTCCCGGTCGACTACGCCGCCGAGCGCGCCGCGTCCCAGCCGCACCTGCCCGCGCGCGCTCGCGCCGTCCGCGCGGCCGCCGACGCTGCGAGCTGATGCTGCCACGCACGCTGCCGATCGCGGTCCCACCGGCACGGCACGAAACCGTCGCCTCCTACCTCGCTCGCCTGGCCGCGCTGCACGGCCTGGACGGCGACGAACTCTGGAAACGGGTCAGCATTCCCACGCCCAGCCCGGCCCGGCGAACCATCGACATCCACCAGCTGTCCGCGCTCACCGGCCACCCGCCCCATCACTTGGCCGGCGCGCTCCTCGAGCTCCGCGACCCGCCACCAACCTGGGAAGCGTTCCGTCACATCCCACAGATCGGCTGCCCCCGCTGCGACGCCCGCCACCCCGGCGGCCCGGTGTTTCGGATCTTCCCGCACCACCGCTACGTCTGCACCCGGCACCAGTACTGGATCGGACCGCCCGACATCAACCATCCCGGGCCACACCTGAAGATCTTCCCTGAGATCGTCGCCGCCCAACGACGGCACCTTCGCCTGGTCCGCCGCCACGGCTGGGCCGCCGCCTACGACGCCGTCCTGACCGCCTTCATGATCTGCGCCCATCTCTGGGAACAGGACCTCGACGACAACCCCGGCATGGCTCTCAACCAGGCTGTCTGGAACGTCCGCTCGTTCGTCTTCATCCCGAAGAACACTGAGCAGGAGACCTTCAGCGCGTCCAGGCTGTTTGCCGCCATCTATCCCGAGGTGATCAGCATCGCGGTCCTCATCGGCTCGCCGACCTGGCGCCGCCTGGCCGCCGGAGACGATAAGCAGCTCAGCCGCTTCACCGCGGCGATCGGCTGGCGGCTTGGCGACCCCTTCTACCAGCCGCGCGGCGAACGCGACCCGATCGCTCACTGGATCGAGCAAGACTGCTGGCGGCCACCCAGCCCGCCCCCGACCACGTTCACCGCCGCCCCGGGGCATCGCCGGCCTGGCCACCTGGACACGACTGTCACCCGGGCCAACCGCGAACGCCACGACAAGGCCGTTTTGTGGTTCTCCCGCAAGCGGCGCCCCGGCCAGGTGATCCTGCACCATCGCACAGTCCACCCCGTCGTCATTCGCGAGTGGAGCACCCCGATGGAACAATTCGCCGGCGCGATCTGGCAAAGCCAACGCACCACAGACCGGTTCAAAGCCGTTCCCTAGACGGCCAGCCGCGTGGAGCCGTTCCAGGCTGATGCTGGGATGGAGGCGTCACTACACCGCTTCGCTGAGGAGTCGGCTTCTCGATCTGTTCAATGTGCCGACTATCGGTATATAAAGATCCTGTGTCTAAGTTGCGCTCTTTACAGGAGCCTTCGTTCCTCATCTTGACCGCGCTGGCCGCTGAGCCTCAGCACGGTTACGGCATCATCGTCGACGTTGAGCAGATCTCCGAGGGTGAGGTCCGGTTGCGGGCCGGGACCCTGTACGCCGCCCTAGACCGGCTCAAGTCCGAAGGGCTGATCGCGGAGGACCGGGAGGAGATCGTCGGCGGGCGGTTGCGGCGCTACTACCGGCTCACCGACGAAGGCAGCGGCCGCCTGGCCGCCGAAGTCGAACGGCTGCGGCGCAACGCCAGGACCGCCGCCGCCCGGCTGCACCCGCGCCCCGCCGGAGGTGTCGCGTGAGCGACCTGGAACGTCGTTACCGCCGCCTTCTCCGCTGGTATCCGCACGGGCACCGAGAGCGGCACGAGGAGGAGATGCTCAATGTGCTGCTGGCGGCGGCGCGGCCCGGGCAGAGTCGTCCGGAGTCGCGTGACGTCCTCGACCTCGTCAAGGGGGGTGCCGCGATCCGCGTCCGCTGGGCGTTCGGGCCGGAGTCCATGGCGCGCTGGCGGGACGCGATGCGTGTCGTTGCGGCGGTCGGTCCCATAGTGTTGCTCGCCTACCAGATTCAGTTAGGCATCAGCAGTGGTGAGATGCTTCTGATGGGCATCCTGACCGTCTTCCTGGCCTGGACCAATCGCCGCTGGCCTGCTGCGGCGGTCGCGTGGATCTGGGCGATCCTGTTCAGCGCGGCCATGGTCGCCATGTCGATGTTATCGGCCACAGGCGTCTCCTTGGATATGAGGGTGGCACTCGGCGGCATCGTTGGCTCCTTTGTGCTGGTAGCAGCGGCACTAACCGGGGTGGCGCAGCCGCGGCGAGGGCTGTCGCTGGTGGGCCGCGGGCGGATCCTGGCGTGGTCCGGGGCGGCTCTGGCGATGGCCGTCGTGACGGGGCAGTTGGGGGCCGCCCTGCGGGAGGCCGGAGTGCCGCCCGAATTGCTCCCGCTCGGGCTGAGTGCGGTGGTCTGCGGAGTGGCCGCACAGTCTCCGGTAGGGCGCAGGAGCGTCGTGGTGCTCTCGCCGGTCATGCTGGCGATGTTCCCCCAGCTCATGATGGTTGGGTTATGGGGGGTCGCGCTGTTGGGGCTGGGGTCGGCCGGGTTTCTGGTCGCCGCCTTCCGTTCTCCAGGTCGCTCGCGCAGAGAGTCATTAACGGATGAGTGATGCTGGAACGGCAGTCAAGACCTTCCGCGGCCGACGGCGCATGCGGAGTGCCTCGTGCGCAAGGTGATCGTTTTCCTGATCGCGCTCGTCGTCCTCCTCATCATCGACCGAGTCGCCGTGGCGAGCGTCGAGCGCGAGCTGGCGAACAGAATTGCCGCCGTCCCCAACCTCTCCGGCACGCCGAGCGTGTCGATCGAGGGCATCCCGTTTCTCACGCAGGCCGTGTCGGGGCGCTATCCAGAGGTGCGGTTCGATCTCGGCACCTTCAGCTACAGCGGCGTGCCGGTCAAGAATCTGCGAGGTGTCGCGTACGACGTGAGGGCGCCCCTCGCCGACGTCCTGCAGAACCAAGCCAATATCCAGGCCGGTCGCGTGACCATGAGCGGCACCCTGTCCAGGGCGACGATCGACAAGTACGCTCCGAGCGGCGTGAAGATCGGCGGTAACGGGCAGCGGCTCACGGCCTCGGGGGAGGTGACGATCGGGGCGAACAAGGTGAAGTTCAACGCCGAGATGCGGGTCGAAGTCGCCGACGGGAGGATCAAGCTCCAGGCCGAGAAAATTCAGGGCGTGCCTGTGCCGGACCAGGTCGCGCAACTGATCTCCTACCCGATCCCGTTCAATCTGCCCTTCGATGTGAAGCTGACCGGGGTCAGGAGCCTGCCGGAAGGACTGGAGCTCTTCGCTGAAGCGCTTGAGGTGCCTATTCGTGGATGAGGCTGAACCACTTCGCCCTGTCGTCCGCGGCGAAGACCTCCACCCGGGCGGAGCCGGGCAACTGAGCGATGGCAGCTGACCTCAGGCCGTGTTCGCGGGGTAACGGGATGGATGCGATAGCCGGGGAGATCGCGTGAGTCGCGCGCTTGTGGGATGGTTCGCCAGCCTCTCGCTGCTGGCGGGGATCGTTGCGGCGATCTGGGGGCTGGCGTCTGCGATCAAAGGCGCTGGACAGGCGCACGGAGTGGTAGCCGTGCATTGCCGGGACATACCCCACAAGCTTCCTATCGAGGTGTCGAGCGGCTCGGACATCTCAGTGGCAGGCGCCTTGTACAAAATAGGGGATGGCACGCTGCTGGCAGCGAACTCCACCGTCGCCGAGCAGGTCGCCGCACACGGCGATGACCTTCTGATGGGTATCTGCGCGTTTGCGGCGGGCGTCCTGCTGTATCGGCTCTTTCGATCGTTCCTCCAAGGGCAGCCGTCTCTCGGGCGCAACCCGGCACGACTCACCTGGCTTGCGGCACTCTGCTTGACCGTCGCCGCCGCTGCGCCACTCCTCCCGTTCCATGCTTCCTCGCTGGTCGTCGACAGACTCGGGTTCACAGGCAGTTGCCCGGCCGTCGCCGTCTATTCTGGAACTTCGGTGGTGCTTATTTTCGGGGCGGTAATCCTGTTCGCACTGGGCGAGCTGGCTCGCAATCGTCCGGAGTTGATGGAGGCCTGCCGCCGCTCCCTGAACGGCGATCACCAGCGTCATCAGTGACCACTCCGCCGGACCACTGCCGGCCACGAGTTGTGGTCGATAGCTGGTGAAGCTGCCAGGACGCCTGCGTAGGCAGGCACCGAGACTGAGCACCGCCACTTGATCTTTCATGGCTGAAAGATCATTTGTGGACGGTTGCCCCCTCACAGGCCTCCTCTCCCGACTGACAAGAAAACCTGAACGGCTTCCCTCGAAACCGTCCGGATCGAGGTGTCGTGCCGCAGGTCAGACCCTGCCCCATCCGCCAACTTCATCTGGAACGGACACGAAATCTGTCAGGTCCCCGCCGATGGGGAGGTTTCGGACCGCGCGACGGCAGCCGCACCGTCCCCCGAGGAACCGGGGAAGGAGGGGGAGGGGTACCGCGGCGGTGCGCGAGCGCCGGCCCGGAGCGGAGCGCCAGCGGAGTCGGAGGGCCAGCGCGAGCGCCCGTGCCCAGGGTCGGCCGCAGGCCGATCCCGCAGGGACGCGAGCGCAGCGAGCGCCCTGCGCACGGGATATATGCGGCCGTCACCCGCGACGGACGGACAGCGGCCGTACACACCTATCGCCGTGCGGCGAAATGACGTCAACGCCGAACAGCCCCGCCAGCTGCGTACAGTTGGCAGGGCGCCGGGTCGGGATCACGGATAGCTCGCACCTGTGTACCAATCTGGTACGCTCCGCCTCGTACCAGATTGGTACGCGGCTGGAGGCGTTCCCTTGAAGATCACGAAGAATCAGAGCAGCGATGATCAGCAACGCGTCACCGTTACCTATTCACCCGAATCGGATGACCCGTCCGGCGCGCTGGCCGCACTGATCGACTCCGGCGGCCTCGGGCGGCTACTGCACGAGCTTGGCAACGGAGAAACGATTGATCACCTGCCGGAGTCGGCGGCAGACATGGCGGAAGTTCTTCACACCGTGCGCGACGCGCACGCTGCTCTGGAAACCCGCCTACGCCTGCTGATGACAGCAGCCCGCGCGCGCCACCGCGACGGCTTTCCCTTGAAAAGCCTGGGTGAGCATGCGGGCATGGCCACCATGACCGCGCGTCGTCGGCTGCGGGATGACCGGGGCCGGTGGCCGGATCTCGCACCCGAGACGGGCAACGAGGTTGAGGTGATCTTGACCATCGGCGATCAGGCGGAGTTGGTCACCCCTCGACATCCGGCCTCGGCGCCGTTGCAGATTCCCGCCGCCCGGATCGCGCAGCAGGCTGGCATTGCCGCGAGCGAACTGCCTGGCCGGAGATTCTCAGTAGACCGCCTGACGGCCACGGAAGCGGATGGGTTCACGCTGCTGAACGACCCTCGCCTGTAAGGGCGAACGGGCTGCCCGTGGTTGAAGCGCCGGCCCCATGCGGGCAAGAGGGGCCGCGCATACGGGTAGCAGCGGCGCATCGCCTTTGGCGGGCTCGATGCCCGCCAAAGGCGAACCCCGCCTCGCGCGCGTGGCCAGGCCAGGTCTTCTCTGCAAGGACGCATACGCCCTGGAGGCGGCACCCCGCGCGGGGTGCCGCCTCCAGGGCGTAAGGCTGGGTTTCAGCCGGTGGTTGCCACGTCGGCGGCCGGGTTCTTGGGCGGGCGGCCGGTGCGGCGGCGGTCCCACAGCTTATCGAAGGCGATGATGTCGGCCCGCGCCCACAGCTTCCCGGCCGCAAGGTGGTAGCGGTGGCGCGGGAAGAGTTTGTGCCCGGTTTTGGGGTCGGCGAGCTGGTGGACACGTGTGCGGGAGACTCCGAGGATCTCCCCGGCCTCGACCGCGCCGACGAGATCATGCCGGGCCGGGTCCCGCCGTACCACCTCGCCGAGTGCGAGCAGCTGCATCTCGGCGGCAGACCGGCCCCGGCCATCGGTCGTCAGTTCGTTGACGACGTCGGCCAACTCGGCGGCGGTGACGCCCAGGGCCTCGGCGATGCGTGAGACGGCGGCGTCCAGCTCGGGGTCGGGACGGGTCGCGGTGTTCTTCATGGGTCCAGCATGCCATAAATCCTTGAAGGATAGCAAGTATTTATGGCATAATAGAGACATCGGCAAGGGGGTCGGAACCCCGAACCGCGCAGGTTGATCACAGAAAGGATCGCAATGGAGTACGGAGAATTCCGGGAGCGCGTCGAAGATCTGGGCAACGTGCTGGAGGACATCTATGTCCACATCGGCAAGCTGTGCATGCGGCTACCTCTTCCGATCAGCGTCCCCCCAATCAAGGCCGATGGCGATCGGGGGCTACTCGAAGACGAAGGGGCCGCCCTGGCCGAGGTCGTCGATCGGGCACGCAGCGCAGTCCTGGACCTGCCCATGGATGACGTGACCGCCGCCGCCCTCAACACATTGATGATCGAGTGGCTCAGCACGCGCGAACTGCTGGCACAGGCCCATTCCGGGCCCCAGCGGGATTACCTGGTCTTCTCGGCGGCACTGGCCTGTGAACGAATGGACCGGATCGAGGACTACCTCGACGACCAGCTCTGATCCCGAGTCCCGACAAACCGACTGCCGCCCCGGGGAAATCCGGTGCGGCAGTCGCCTTTCCTGAGGTCAACATCATAAATCCTTGCGATCCTTTAAGGATTTATGGCATAATAGAGACATCGGCAAGGGGGTCGGAACCCCGAACCGAGCAGGTTGACAACTCCAGAAAGGAACACCAAGTGGATCTCGAAGAATACGAGGCACGCCTCGACGAACTTGGGAAGTCGCTGGAAAGCGACTACACCCTAATCGGCAAGCTGCTCCAGCGGCTTCCTATTCCGATCGGCCTTCCCCCCGTCACCCCGCCCGGCGGACGTCAGGGAATCCTCAACAGCGAAGGGCTTACCCTGGCGGAAGCCGTCGAAAGGGCGCGGATTGCGCTTCTGGATCTACCCATGGATCTGTCGATCACGCCTCCCTTTCACACCTTGCTGGTGGAATGGCTCGCGACGCGTGAGTTGTACCTACGGGCCGACTTCGGCCCTCCGGAGGAGTTCGTACTCCTCGCGCTCGTCCTAGCATCAGGCCGAATGGCCTTCCTAATGGAGTTCATCGAACGCCAACTCAACCCGGGTCACTGAGATAAAACGACTGGCCACCCCAAGCCATCCAGGGGTGGCCAGTCGTTGCATTTTCGGGCCGAAATGCCGCAACAATTCCTTGAAGAATCGTAAGGACTTATGGCATAATAAAGACATCGGCAAGGGGGTCGGAACCCCGAACCGAGCAGGTTGACAACTCCAGAAAGGAACACCGCATGGATTACGAGGAATACCAGACACGCCTCGACGAACTGGGGGAGCTGCTTGAGGGCAGCTTCGCCCTGATCGGCAAGCTACTCCAGCGGCTTCCTATTCCGATCAGTCTTCCACCCGTCATCCCCCTCGACGGAAGCCGGGGAATCCTCGACAAGGAAGGGACCGCCCTGGAGGAAGCCACCGAGAGGGCGCGGATCGCACTCCTGGATCTCCCCGTGGACGCCCTAATCGCGGCCACATTCAACGCTCTGCTGGTGGAATGGCTCGCCGCGCGAGAGTTGTACGATCGGGCCCATTCCGGTCCTCCTAAGGATTATCTGACCCAAGCGCTCGCCATCATCACTCATCGGATGGGGTCCAGGATCGACCTCCTAGAGCGCCTCCTCGATACGGATCACTGAGCAAAGCGACTGGCCACTCCCGAGAAAGTTCGGGGGTGGCCAGTCGCTTTGCATTTCCAAGCGGCCATAAATTCTTGAAGAATCGTAAGGACTTATGGCATAATAAAGACATCGGCAAGGGGGTCGGAACCCCGAACCGCGCAGGTTGACAACTCCAGAGAGGAACGCCACACAGTGGACGCGAACGAGTACAACGAACGGCTCAGCGGATTGGTTGATGAGCTTATCGAAAGCTACGCCATCATCGGCAAGCTGTTCGGGGTTCTCCCCATCCCGATCGAGATCCCGGCCCTCTGGAAAGAGGACGAGGACTATCGTCCCGACATCGTCGCCATTATCCAAGCCCTCGTCAGGGCCCGGGTCATACTGATGGATCTTCCCATCGATGACACCCTAAGGGGCCTACTGAACAAGGCGGTCGTCGTATGGCTGGGCGCGCTCGACATGGTCGGCATGGCCGACATGGCGCTCGCGAAGCACGAACCGGACCTGTTCGCCTACCGGCTTGAGGTGCTCTGGCTGGGTCTCCTGCAGGTCAGTCGCCTGACTGCGGAGGCAACGCGGCGGCTCTGACCGATGTCCTGTGCCGCCGCCCCGGGAGACTTCCCGGGGCGGCGGCACGGGATTCCCCTCTCGGAATCTCCCACGATTCGCAGACAGACGCTGATGGGCGAGTGCCCGATAGATCCCCATAAATCCTTGCGATCCGTCAAGGATTTATGGCATAATAGAGACATCGGCAAGGGGGTCGGAACCCCGAACCGGCGCAGGTTGACAACTCCAGAAAGGTAGGCAACACCCATGGAAGACTTGCCAGAGCTGGCCGAATTGGTGCTGGGCGCTTACACCCTCACCGGCAAGCTGCTCACCCTCCTCCCCATCCCGATCGCTCTCCCGCCGATCTCTGAGCCGGATGGCACGGGCGGGCTCGCCCAAGCCCAGGCCATGGAGCGAGCCCGGGTGGCGATGCAGGACCTTCCCCTAGACTCGCGCGTCGCCGCGCTGCTCAATGACCTCATCATCCAGTGGCTGATTGCCCGCGACCTGTGCGTACTGGCCGTCACTCTCAGCCCTGATCCGCACCGCATCGCCGGTATCAGAGGCGCACTGGCGCGGTACGAGGATCTATCGGCGCAAGCGGAACGACTGTTGAGCACGCCTGGCCAGGATCACGAACCTGACCAGGACTACCGTCCTACCAGATGGTGCATTCGATGCGGCTGGTCCACCGACCAACCCGACGAAACCGGATGCGACTGTCCCGACTGGTGAAATGAAAGGACCGGCGAGGCGGAACCCCGAGGGGTTCTCAATCGGAAACCTCGCCGGTCCTCAGGTTGAACACTCCGAAAGGAGCTGCCCTCATTGTAGCCCGTGCAGCCCTTTCGCTCCGCATTCCCGGCACTCCGTCCGAAGGCAAGGCGGCGTTGTCGAGAAGATCGGCGCATCAGCGGATGACGGCGGATCAGCGTGGCGAGCTCGAGGACCTCGATGATGCGCAGGATGACGACCCGAGACGCGCGGAACCGGCAGGTGCGGCGTGCTGGCCGCCTTGCACCTGGAAGTGTTGCGCGCCCGGTAGGCGGCCAGTACGCCCGCCCCGCGGGGGTCTGGGGGCGGCGGAGCCCCCAGCCACCCCGTACAAGAGGCCAACCGGTCACCCGTGACCACCTGTCGTCCGGTACGGCGCCTCATGGGAAGGGCGAGCGCCGGCCCCAGAAGCGGAGCGCAGCGGAGTCTTCTGGGGCCAGCGTGAGCCCCCGTGCACGGGGTCGGCCGCAGGCCGATCCCGCAGGGACGCGAGCGCAGCGAGCGCCCTGTGCGCGGAATATCTGGACCTCCACCCCGACGGACGGAATGAGTGCGACTGGCGCGCGCCGTCGCCGGTCTACGGGGAGTCCAGCGGGCCGAAGGCACGCAGTGCGGCGCCCGGCCCGAGGGGGTTCCCAAGAAGGTCTTCGGCCCTTGATCGAATGGGGGGGCTCATCACCGTGGGGTTCCACAAATTCGACCGGGAATAAGAAAGATCACGCTAGGGGCTTCGCTTCAGAGGCTCGAAGTGGTTGCTGTGGGCGTGTACGCAGTCCGGGACTGACTGTCACCGAACACCTTCACCATCAACGGCACGGAGCTGGCGGAGTTCCTCGCGCGGTATCTGCGCGACCCGGGTCAGCGCACGGTGGGCTGAGGTCAGGATGTTGCTGGTGTGGGCGGAGGCTCGGTCGTTGATCTGCTGCTCGGTCCACGGTTTGACGTCCTTGTCGAGCACGGCCTGGGCGCGGGTGGCGGCGATGTGATCGCGGACCATCTCCCACAGGTCCACCTTGGCGTCGGCGGCGGTGGGATCGCCGCTGGCCTCCAGGCGGGCGGCACGGAGACCGGCGAGGATCTCGCCCATGGACAGCTTGTGGGTGAAGCGATGGGCCGAGCTCGATCTCCGCCTGGCGGTAGTCGGCGGCCAACTGTGGGCGCAGTGTGGCGGCCAGCAGCAGGTCGTCCATGGAGCCCAGGACACACATTGAGCAGGAGAGCCGGGACATGCCCCAGGAGTAGGCGGCGTGTGGCCGCAGCCCTGATCGCTTGATCTGGTCCCAGACCTGATTGATGGTCCAATCCCGGATGGGCAGCCAGCGCGTGATCACACGGTTTCTGCTGGAGCGGCGGGCGTTGACCGCGAGGATGGGTTGCGCGGCACGTGAGGCGGATTCTTCACCGCGTAGGCCCAGGCAGTACAGGACCTGCACGGGCCGGTCGCCTTTGATACCGAGCAGCTGCCAGAACTCTTCGACCGCTTCGGTGACCCAGGTATGCGCTTGTGACTCTTTCTGATCACTCGGCCAGCATCGCCAGCTCGTCCGTGCCCCAGGCGTAGTCCATCGCCTGGGCTACCCGGCGAGTCTCCTCCGACAGGCCGCCCCCGGCGAGAGCGTCCGCGATCTCCTTGCGGCTACGGCCGGTGCGCTTGCGAATCTCGGTCTTGCTGGCGCCGGCACCGATGGCCAACGTGAGCGCACGGTTCTTCTCGAACACCGTCAGAGGGACGCGAAAGTCCTCATCGTTCTCCACAACCTGGTCAATGTAGAGCAGGGCCTGCTTGTCGGCCTTGGTGAGGTCAATCAGGCACAGCAGCTTGTCCAGTTTGACCTTGCGGGCACCACCAAGCCGCCTGTTGCCTTTGACCACCCAGAACAGGGCCTCGGGGTTGTCGTTGTCTGCGCGCTCGTAATCTGCGGGGATGGGGATGACCGTGATGGTGACCTGCTGTTCCTCTTTGAGAGAGGCGCAGTACTCGGTGGTCAGGCGGAGATTCTCACGGACGTTGCCAGGGAAGTGTTCGAGGTACTTGATCGGGATCCGCAGCAGGCGGTAGTCCTCAGGCGCTTCGAGATCGGCATTGTCGGGGATCTCCGCAAGAGTGACGGACATGCGGGAATGGCTCCTTCATGCGAGTGAACAGGGCGGCGTCCTGCTGCGCGCTTGCAGGGGACGCGCGCTGCAGGACGCGGGCGATTCCGCGGGATCGGCGGCTCGCTACGCGGCCGCGGGGACGTGCGTCTGACTGGCCGTGGTGCCCTGCACCATCCGGGGGGACGCGGCTTCGGCCGGCGGCCAGGACGTATGGCCCTGTTGCACCACGATGTAGCGGGAGCACAGCCCGATCGCGGTGGCAGTGATCTTGATGACGGCTCGCACGATCTTCTTGCCGTCCTTGTCCTTGGAGTCATAGGTGCGCGGGAACGCATCGACGCCCTGCACGACCAGCACATGGCCCTGCCGGTAGGACTCGTGCGCCCGGATCGCGGCCACGCCGTAGGTGACCACCTCGAAGGTCCGGGTGGGAATGTAGGGGGATCCGTCACGGCCGGGCGTGGGTGGTCCGTTGACCTCCAGCTTGGCCGACCACTTGGCGGGTGCGGCGTGGGTGGCCGGGAAAAAGTGCGGCTCGTAGGCGATCTTGCCGGTGATGCTGACCTGGATGTCCATGTGGGCCTCCCCGTGGCCTGGCGCCCGTGCTGGGCGCCAGTGGATGAGCGGGTCTGGCCGGGATCGGAGGGCTGGCCTGGTGGCGGGCCCGTCCCGGCAAGGCAGAGACCGCACCGCCAGGACCGGGGCCGCAAACCCGGGCGGTGCCGAGACGGGAAGATGTTTTGCGCCAGCAAAAGATCTTCCCGTCTCGGCACCCATCTCATCGAGGCTGCGGTCCCGTGCAGAGGGGTGAGGGCCCGGGTTGCGGGTCCGGGACGTCGGCGGTGCAGGATCGGCCTGCCGGGAAACGGGCGCTGCCGCGGACCAGCTCGCGACGGGCAGAACCAACCGTCCAGGACGACGGCCTTGAGGTGCAAAGGAGGGTAAGCCCCGTAGGTCTGGGTCGCCGGGGAGCACCTTCGAGAAGGCTGAAGACCGGAATGAGACATGCCCGCCAAGGCGCGACGCCACGTCAACGACCGACATGGGGGTGTCGGCGCGTGCTTATGGGAGCGAAGGCAGGTCCTTCCGGGGTCCGTCCTTAGCGTAGCTACCCGTCAGTAGAGTCCCGGGCCCCCGTTCAGTTGGGTGGCGGTCAGCGAAGGCCGTCGGAGGCGGGTCGAGGCTGCTGAGTGTGTGGCGGTTGTGCTCCGTCGGCGGCTGGTCGACGGAGCACAACCAGCTTTTCCACCACCCTCGCGGGGGCCGCGATCGCCTCAGCTCGGAGGCACTCTCCTGCAGGCGTCCGGCTGCTCGGCCGGAAACGCCCTTGCATACAGGTCTACGGTCGTCTCGTACACGTGCGTCGCCGTATTGATGATCTCTTGCGGGGATACTTCGCCCGTGCGGAACCATTCCCTCAACAGCGCTTCCACTGTTCCCCCGATCGCCGCCGCCAACAGCCGCAGGCTCTTCCCCGACTCTTCCACACCGCTGCTCAGGAGCTCCTCTAACACGGCTACCAGCGGGTTGCGCCAGGACTCGCGCCCCGCGACGTGATGCGCCTCCCGATACAGCACCCGAAAAACACCTGGCGTTCCCGTGACGTACTCGACAAATCCGGCGACGGCGCAGCTCACGGCAGCCACCGTGTTTTCACCCATGGTGCCGCGTGGTTTCAGGGCCGCCTGCTTCGCATCCTCCCTACAGCGTGTAATCACGGCTGCTGAAAGCTGATGGCTGCCCCCAAAGGTCTTATAGAGGACTCGTATCGACGTGTGAGCCTCCGCAGTCACTCGTACAGCTGTTACTGCCGTGTATCCGCCCCGGGCCATCAGCGCAAATCCGGCACATAATAACCGTTCGCTTTGCTCCCGATGCCTTTCTTCGGGACTCAATCCCCGATACGGCTTACCATCCATGATCCGATTCCCTTCCAATACGTCCGGGCGCGTATCCCAGGTCTCGTGTTCATTCCGGGGCCGTGGGGCTGCGACTCCGGCAGCGCAGCCCCACGGCCTGTTCGCCCCGGCCCGGGCCCGAGGGATGCCGGGGCGAGGGTGCCGTGACCCGGATGTGCGGGGTTGTGGGGCCACGGCCGGGGTTGGTCAGGCGGGGTTCATCCGGAACTCGAGCCAGGTGCGGCCGGCCTTGGCGGCCGCGGCGCGGGCCTGTCGGTGCTCGATTCGGTGCTCGATCGGCCGTACTTGGCCTGATAGATCCGCAACAAGGTTCAGGGGTGGTCAGCCCGATCACGGCCTTGTGGGGTGCTGTTGCCCAGGCTGGCACGGTCGACAGCAGGAGCTTGTCGGCGTCGGCGGGGTCATGGCGGGCCTGGACCAGACGCGGGGCGAGCGTGGCGGCCTCGATCCAGGCCGCGCCGCTCATGACATGCCGCTCATGACATATCGCCGTCGCCGATGACTGGAGTGGTCCCGTGTATCAGCTTGTGCCGCTCGCTGTAGAGGCGCAGGAGTCGCTGTACGGCGGTCTCCATCGCCGAGCACGGACACACGATATACGTCCACCGCGCACTCGTATTATCCCGACACCAGCGGAAACGCCACCCGTGCGGACCACACTCGCACCAGACCACCAACCCGACGGTCCAGATTCCTACCAGCGCGATTCCCTCGCACTCGCTGACCTGCGCCCTGATCCCGTACCTTCCCAGCTCCGTCGCCAGCGCTCGCGCTAGGGTCCCTGCTGGACTGTCCAGCTCCACCTGCGCCGTCACGCCTTCCTCCCGACCCCGCCTACGAAATCCACCTTCGTGGCGTCGCTCTGGGCCTGTGAATCGTCCGGGTCGGGACGCCACAGTGGCACCCGCACCAGCCCTGGTTCCAGCAGGTCCGTGCCCGCCGCGGTGAAGAATCGGCGGACCTGGTTGACGGTTCGCAACACGACGGGCGCGGACGCCCCGTCGTAGGCCTCCACCGCGCGCAGCGTCACCGGTGTCTCGATCACATGTGAGATGACCAGGCAGCTTCCTGGCCTGGTGTCCCGCATCAGCCGTTTCACGATCCTGTACGGATCCTCTGCGGCTGTGACGAAGTGCAGGCTCGCCACCAGCAGCACGCACACGGGCTCATCGAAGTCCAGATGCTCCGATGCGTCCGCAAGGATCCGTTCGGGGTCGCGTAGATCCCCGTCGAGCATCATCGTGCTGTCATCGGTCGCCAGTAGCGCCCGCCCATGCTGAAGCACGACCGTGTCGTAATCCACGTACACCGTTCGCGCGTCAGCGTGAACGCGCCGCGCTACCTCGTGCACGTTGTCTATCGCGGGCAGCCCGGCACCGAGGTCGAGGAACTGCCGCACACCATCCTTAGCGATTGAGCGCACCGCGCGACCCAGGAATGCCCGATTCGCCTGCGCGCACAACGCCGCGTGAGGATTCAGCCGCCGCGCCTTCTCGGCCGCGACCCGGTCCGCCTCGAAGTTGTCCTTGCCTCCGAGGTAGTAGTCGTACATACGCGCCACATTCGGCACATTCGGGTCAATCCCCGGCGGCGGCTGGCCATCATGCTGACGCTTGGACAGCGTGTCCAGCTCCGGCCAAGCACTGGACGCAGTCGATTCGCCCTGCTGGCGAGCATCTGTCGACGCCACATTGCCGTCGCCGTTGCCAGGTAGCGGAGACGAAGAGGGCGTGTGGTCGAGAATCGAGCGCGGCTCACTTCGCACTGGTCGCCGCCGTTCTCTTGCCGACGTTTGACCACGTGCTCTCCTGGTCGACCGACCAGTACACCAGAGCAACAGACGACCCGTCTGGTGTCCGTGGCCGCCCCTGAAGGCGGGATCCGCTATCGCCGGAAGCTGGCGCGCCGGACAATGCGGCTGAGGTGCTGAGCGCGGCGGCCGCGGCGCCCACCAGGGGCAACGCGTGTGGCCCTGCTACGGAAACCGGGGCTGGTCTACTCCGCATCATGCCGGATCTCCGATATCCAATGGGCTGCGTGCCGCTGCGGTGGCGGCGGTTACCCGTCCGGTGATGAAAAGGTGCGCGACGCTGGGTCTGGTCCACTGCGCAGCCGCACCGGCTCACGGCCGGAACACCCAAAGGGGAGATGGAGGTTCGGAGGGGCCGCGCCGACGGGCGCGCCGGGACCACCTGCCGCATCGGACGAGCGAGCTGCAGCTGGCGCCGGGCAGCGTTCCTGGCTCGCACCTGCGCGACGGTTGGATGCTCCCAACGGTGATGGGGGCGGTGGGTGAGGGACGCGTCGTTATGGGCGTAGGGGGCGCTTCCATACCTGGTGCGCCTCAGCGGCTTCAGAGGATGATCCGCGTGCCACCGAATCCGGATGGCTCTAGGCTTCTGCATGGATCGGACCTCCATCGTCCGGTCAAGGCCCCGGGTCCCCCGGTGTTCGTGCACCGGGCCGGGGCCGCTTAAGTTTGCGCAGGAAAATCACCGTGGAAGGCGGTGATCTGCCTACTTCGAACTCCATGCAATCGCCAGATCGGGCTACGGTGGTAGATGTTGCCCTGTTGCCCATTGGGCAACAGGCAACAGGGGTAAACGAGGGCAACATCGGTTCCGAGACGTGGGCGCGCAAATGACGACCTTCGGTGAGAAGATGCGAGCGCTGATGGCCGAGCGCGACGTCTCACTCCATACGCTGGCCAAGGCCACCCACTACAACGTCGGATACCTGTCCAAAATCGCCAACAATCACAAACGCCCGTCCATCCCACTGGCCCAGCGCCTGGACGCGGAACTGGATGCAGACGGCGACCTGGTGAAGTTGGTACTGCAGCGTACGGCTGTACCGCGCCGCGCAGGTGGCGAAAAAGCCGAGCTCTACGACAAACTTCGTGTGGGCAGTTCCCCGCCCCTGCCCATCCCGGCGGTAGACCCGATAGTGGAGCGACGAATTCAACGCCTTCCTGCCGGACATGCCGAGGAACTGCTTGCCCATCTGGGGGACCAGTGGCACATCCTGGTGCGCACCGATAACTTACTCGGCCCTCGTTACGCCCTTAGCGGGGTCTGCACGCAGCTCACTATCCTGACAGCGCTGCTTCGCCACATACGATCATCGCTGCGCGACAAAGCCCTCCTCCTCGCCGCGAAGTACGCCGAATCCGCCGCATGGTTGTATGAAGACGCCGGAGACCTGTCCGCCAGCCGCCTTTGGACAGGACATGCGATGGAATGGGCGCTGGAGGCCGGTGATCGGCCCATGGTCGCGTGGACGCTGTTCAGACGCAGCCAGCAGGCACTATCCGAAGGCAACGGCGCGCAGGTCGTCGGCCTGGCCGAAGCTGCTCGCCGAGAGCAGGGAAACGTCGCCGGTCCCATGCTGGCTGCGATTCTTCAACAGCACGCCCATGGATTGGCCTTGGACGGGGACGGGGCCGGATCTCACGCGATGATCGACCGCGCGCACGAGTGTGCAGTAGCTGACGATGCCGGAGACGCGAGATCCGGCCACGGCGCGTTCTGCACGCCCGCCTACGTGGAGATGCAGCGCGGTCGAGTCTGGCTCACCCTGGGGCGTCCCGGGCGGGCGGCGAACGCGTTCGAGTCCGCGATCATCGATCTGCCCGCGACTTATCAGCGGGACCGTGGCGTGGCACACGCTGGGTTGTCGATCGCCCTCGTCGCAAAGCGTCAGCCCGAGGCTGCCGCCCTTGCTGCTGGCCAAGCCCTGGCTATTGCTCAGGACAGCGGATCGACCAGAATCCTTTCCATGGTCACCTCGGTCGCGCCGAAGCTCTCGCGCCACGCTCACCTGGACCCGGTCGCCGAATTCTTGGCTGCCCTCACCACCACATCCGCTGTCTGATGGCATCCACGGTGGAGATCGCGGCGATGCGTCGCGCAATCGCCATATCGGCCTTCGGGCTCGGCACGACAAGCCCCAACCCACCTGTGGGCTGTGTGATCCTCGACGCGGACGGTCAGATGATCGGCGAGGGCTTTCACCGCCGCAAAGGCGAGGCACACGCCGAGGGCCATGCCTTGGCCGCAGCCGGCGCGGCGTCGTACGGCGGAACCGCTGTGGTGACCTTGGAACCCTGCAATCACGCAGGTCGTGCTCCGGCATGTCGCGGGCTGCTGATCGATGCCGGAATCGCGCGAGTGGTCGTCGCCTTGATCGACCCCACGTCGCGCGGCGAGGGCGGCGTGGCAGAACTCCGCCGGGCCGGGGTCGACGTGGAGACTGGCGTGCTGGCCGGCGAGGCGGAACTCGTACTGGGCTCCTGGCTGACTGCCCTTGGCAGAGGCATCCCGTCGGTCACCTGGGCCTACGTCCAGGACGCGGCTGGTCATCGCGCGATGCCGATAGCCGACCTGCAGCGCTTCGACGCCGTCCTGTACCCGGACGGGGGCCTGCAGGAAGGCACGCCAGGTGGTCACGGTGACACCTTCATGCTTCCGGGACAACTGCCGGCGGGCGATCCGGAGCACGTGCTGAGGACCCTCTATGCGAGCGGTGTCCGGTCGCTGCTCATGGTCGGTGACCAGCGACTCGCCGCACCCTGGGTTGCTGGCGGCGTGGTGGACGAGGTCGTGATCTACCTGCCTGGCCGTACCCCGTCCGCGGCTGCTGGCGAACCAGTCGCTCCTGCGGGTTTCTCCATCGCTGCCGTTCGACGCGCAGGCGATTACATGGTGGTCCAGACACGGCGTCACCACCGGTGAGCCGGTTGCGGACTCCGCAGCCGCGAAAGCTAGAAGGGTGACCAGTGGCAGATCGAGCTGTCGGTGCCGGCCCGCCGCATCCAGATCCATCCGACAGCGGCCGGGTCAGGCCGCGCCGAACAGCTCCAGGCACGCGGGGGTGAGACCCTCTACTGACAAGCCCGGCGCGCGGCGCAGCTCCCAAGCCGTGGCCTCCAGCAGCATGCAGTGCTCGACCGTGCGAACCCCGTCGCGGTCGTAGGCACGTCGACCGTTGGAGGTGTAGCCGAGCTTGCGCGATACGGCCTGGGAGGCGAGGTTGCCGTCCACGTACGAGGTGTGCGCCTCCAGCGCGCCCAGGCGGGCGAAAGCGAGCTCGAGGACGGCAGTGCGGGACTCTGTCCCGTACCCCTGCCCTTGGTGGCTGCGGGTGATCCATGAACCGGTCTCCACAACGCGGACGGTCGCGAAGTCGCTGGCCCACATGTTCTGCACGCCGATCGCGACGCCGCCCACGCGGATGGCCAGATGCAGGTCCCAGCTTTCCGGTCGCCAGTGGGCCAGGGCTCGCCAGTGCCGCTGCAGCAGGTGCCGCTCCCTGCCGGGTGACGGCTCGTACAGATAGGCCTTTTGGTAGCGGGGCTCGTCGGCGGGTTGGATGTCGCCGGACGCTTGGGCCAGCCTGAGCAGGTCCGGGGTGTCGGCGACGGCGAGCTCCAGCCGCGTGGTTCGTACGCGCAGCCCGAACAACGGCCACAGCCCAGCGAGGTCCTCACCCACGGCTCACCGTCCCCTCGGGGTCAGTGTGATCCAGCTCAGTTACTTTCCAGGGTGCCACAGGGCTGGGGCCTGGTTTCGGCCGCAGACGAAGAGGACGCCGCCGCCTGCAACGCGAATCTGCTGTTCACACCTAGCCGTGAGCTGCCGCGGCTCAAGATACGCAGGCGACGACAGCACCACGCCCACAACCTCGCTAATGGCGAGGACGTCCAACAGCGCGGTGAACGCGATTGACTGCTGGCCGCATACAGAGCTCACGCGTTCGGTACATACCGCCGCCAACAGCAGGCCGTGTCGACGACAGTAGTTGTCCATAACTGCGCGAAGGCCCATCGCCCCTCTGGCCGACACTCCGACAAGCCGGAGGGAACCGCATACGACACCGTGCAGGGTGCGCTGTTCGACAGGAGTCATGATGCGTCCCGAAGCGTCGTCGGAGTTTGACCTGGTGAGGGGTGCGTGCATCGATAATGCGGGTCTTGTTCCGGCCGGTGGAGAGGAGCGGTGTTGCAGTTGCGTTGCAGGTCCCTGCAGTTGGGCGCCTAAACGTGCTTCTATTCGGGTGTGGCGACGGTCGTGGAATGGACGGGCGCGGAAGCAACCGCGCTGCGCAAGGCATTGCGGTTACCCGTGCGCGCCTTCGCCTTGTTCGTAGGCGTATCTCAGCGCACGGTTTCCAATTGGGAAAGTATGGGGGCGCTCACCCACCCGAAACCCGATACAGAAGCCCTGCTTGACGTCGCTCTGCGTCAAGCGGACGAAGATGCGTACCGCCGGTTCAAATCGCTTCTGGCCGCCATGGGCCGGTCAGCGTCGCTGTCAGAAGACAGGATCGGCCGGGTGGCACCGGGGCACGGCCTGGTGTCGAGTGCTGCGCCGGGCAGCAGCGCGTCTGTCGGCGCCAGCGGAGGGCTGGACTTCCTTCCCTCTCGAGCTGCCATGCTGGACGCGGCCCAGACGTTGTGGGTGTGTGACCTCGACCAAGCGGATTGGTTGCGGTTCGACGAGGTGCCCGCGTCGATGCTCATGGCGCCGATGGGCCGCTGGCTCGTTGCTCTGCCGCCCGAACCAGCAAGACAGACGAGACACACCCGCCATGTCACTGCCGGTGATGTGGAAGCGGTGCGTGCGACGGTGAGAAGGTTCGAAACTCTTGATCATCGCTACGGGGGCGGGCACGCCCGCAAGGCGGCGGTGGCGTTCTTGCAGGGTGAGGTCGCGTCGTTGCTGCACTGAGGGGCCCACCAGATTCCGGACAGTCGGCTACATAAGCTGACAGAAGTCTGGAAGAGGTAGGTACGTGACGAGGCGTCGCAGGCAGTTCTCGCCGGAGTTCAAGGAAGAAGCCATCCGCATGGTGCTGGAGGGCGATCGGACAGTCGCGTCGGTGGCACGTGAGTTCGACATCAACGCCAGCACCCTGGGCAGTTGGGTGAACCGGCATCGGATCGCGAGCGCTCAGGACGAGCGGCAGCCGGTCTCCGGGCCGGAGCGGGCCCGGATCCGGGAGTTGGAGCGGGAGAACGCCGAGCTGCGCGAGAAGTTGATCTTCCTGAAAAAAGCGGCCGCCTTCTTCGCGGCAGAGACTCGATGACGCTCGCCAAGTACGAGCTCATCGACGCGGAGAAGGCTCACCATGCGATCGCCAGAATGTGTGTCTGGCTGGGCGTATCACGCTCGGGCTTCTACGAATGGCGCGAGCGGCCGGCCTCGGCCACCGCGCAACGCCGCGCGCTGCTGGCCGCTCTGATAGCCGAGGTCTTCGCCGGCTCGCACGAGACCTATGGCCACCGGCGGGTGCACGCCGCCTTGGCCCGTCGCGGTGAGCACTGCTCGGCCGAGTTGGTGCGCGCCCTGATGCGTGAGCAGGGCCTGACCCCGGCCCAGATACGGGCGTTCCGGCCGGCCACCACCATCCAGGGCGACTACCGCGGTATCCCCGACCTGGTCGGCCGCGACTTCACCGCCGAACGTCCGGGCATCAAGCTCGTCGGCGACATCACCTACATCCGCACCTGGGAGGGCTTCCTCTACCTGGCCACCGTCATCGATTGCCACAGCAAGGCGGTCCTGGGCTGGGCGATGGCCGATCACTACCGCACCGGCCTGATCAAGGACGCGATCCGGATGGCGGCCGATACCGGCCTGCTCCAGCCCGGCGCCGTGTTCCACACCGACCGCGGCTCGAACTACACCAGCGACGAGTTCGGCCGCTTCCTGACCAGCTTGCAGATCCGCCGCTCGGTTGGCCGCACCGGGGTCTGCTACGACAACGCGATGGCCGAATCGTTCTTCTCCGCGCTCAAGAACGAATGGCTGCACCGTTTCGTCTTCACCACCCGAGCCAAGGCGAGACGGCAGGTCATCCGCTACATCGAAGGGTTCTACAACCACCGGCGCCTGCACTCGGCACTGGGCTATCGGCCACCCTTCGAAGTTCTCAACGAGTCCCTTTCAACCCCAACGGCCGCATAGGCTACGCCCGCAAGGCGGCTGTCCGGAATCACCGTGGCCCCTCAGCACGGCTCGTACACCGACCGTGTGGGCCAGGACCTGTTCGCGGTGGCCGCCCAGTTGACGTACAAGACTGGTGCGATGGCGTACGACCTGGCCATGCACGGGATGGCCCGGCGATATTTCCTGCAGGCGCTCAACCTCGCGCATGCCGCCGGCGACCGGCCGCTGGGCGGCAAGGTGCTCGCCCTGGCATCCCACCAAGCCACCTTCGTTGGCGAGTATCAGGAGGCGGTCGACCTAGCCCGAGCTGCCCGTTTTGGCGCTGGCAGCAGAGCGACGCCGACCGTGCTCGCGATGTACTACGCGATGGAGGCCCGGGCGCTGGCCTGCCTCGGTGACCGGCGTGACTGCCTCGCCGCTTTGAGGGAGGCCGAGCGGGCATTCTCGCAGCGGCGCGAGGGAGAAGATCCCGACTGGATCGCCTATTTCGACGAGGCGGAATTCCATGACGAGTTCGGCCACTGCTTCGCGGCTCTACGGGACACAAACGAGGCGCTTGTCCACACTGGTCTTGCCCTCAGCGAGTCGAGTGCCACGTATCGCCGGTCACGGACGTTTTGCCGACTGATTCAAGCCAGTGTTCATGTCGGCTCGCGCCGACCCAGGAAGCACGACGTGGAGTTGGCGTGCTCAACGGCCGGCGAGCTGAAGTCGCGGCGAGTGCATACCTACGTTGAGCGGTTCAACGACCAGCTGGCCTCGTACACGGCTCTTCCGGTCGCCGCTGAATTCCGCCAGCAATGGCACGACGCCCTCGCCCTCGCGTAGCGCTCACATGGCGGAGCCGCAGGACGCCGCTCACGTTCGGCCCAGGCCACCCAAGACCGGTCAGGTCCCCGGCGTCCACGGGCGGCGGGGAGCGCTCGGGTTGCGCAGCGCCGCAATGCGATTGAGCACTTCGGGGATCAGCCGCGGTTCCCGGCCGGTGCGGCCTGCCAGCCACGTCGTCATTCGCAGCTGTCGCACACTCGCCAGCGTGGAGAAGCCGTCCCACTGCGCAATGTCCCAGCCGTAGGCTTCGGCGAAGGTGGCGTACTCCGCGTCGCTGTACCAGCCGACCAGGTGGTAGACCGCTGGCACGATGAGGTCCCACTCGACTGGCCCCACGGCGAACCGCTCCAGGTCCAGCATGACAGCGCGGCCGTCGGCGCCACGAACGAGGTTCTTGCGGTGCGGGTCGCCGTGAATGGCGCGCGGCGCATGAGCAAATGGAAGGTTGGCGTAGGCGGCCCGCAGCTCCTCCAGGCGGCCCATGAGAAAGCGCCTGTCCTGCTCATGGAGGCCAGCGGAGTCGCGGATGTGGGAATCCTGGCGGACGAACGGGTCAAATCTGGGCAGCAATCCGTCCGGTGGGGCGGGAAGCGCGTGCAGGCGCCGCAGCAGCGCGCCGATATCGGCTGGCCGCCCCTGCTGCGGGTCGGGGATCTCCTCCCAGAACGTGAGCACCCGGCCGTCACTCAGCACCGGCTGCTCCGCCACCATGGAAGACGGACGCACGGCAGGCAGATCATGCTCAGCGAGCCACGCGGCCACGCGAAGCTCCCGCTCGACCGATTCCAGTGCCGACATCCCCCAGGCCACCCGGGCGACGATGCGTTCGTTGGGAAGCCTGAAGACGCCGTTGTCGCCGACGGGGCCGAGCAAGGTGGCACCCGACCAGTTCAGTTCCTTCTGCTCGCATGCGAGCCGAAGAGCATGGAACGCGGCCGCCGCAGTGAAAGATGCGGCTTGGCCATCGGTCGTCATGGCTTGGGCCAAGGGGTGCTGGAGTTGGTCATCGCGTCAAGGATATGAGCGGGCCTACCGTTGGCCGCAGGGTGGTCGACCAGCAGGTACCGCAATCTGCATGCCCACACGTCTTTCTACCGGCAGACTGAATGTCACACCATGTCGCTTCCGTGCCGCTCGAAGCCATGGACGCCGCCGCCACTGGGTGATCCTGCGCCGGTTCCCTCGCCCGGGTGGGATGCCCTGGAGGCAGGAGCGGGTGCAGTAGTCGCCTCAACCGCTTCCAGCGATCACGCAACTCGGCGTTCTGCGGCAGCCACCCGTAGTAGCCGTTGTCGGGGGTGGGGATGGGGGCCATCAGGTGTCCTTTACTGGGGCCATCGTGGACGGAAGTCGTGCGGCCGTGGAACGACGTTGCCGCGTCGTCCCCACGGCCGCGCCGCGCCGGCACCGGGCCGGAGCCGGCGCGGCTGCCGTGGCTGGGCTGCGGGGCAAGCCACGGCCGGGATGGCTCCTAGATTGGGGCGTGCCTGGTCACGACTTGTGAGCGCGTGTCCAGGCTGCTCTCTATCACTGTCTCGCTCGTGCGCACGGCTGCGAGGAGGTCGCCCAGCAGCGGGGGCGGGATGGTGCCGAGCCCCAGCCCGGCGTCCCGTATGGCTGAGGTGAGTTCATGCTGCTCTGCCAGGCTGAGCATCGCATTGCCCTGCTTGTGGGCAAGGACTTCCCGCGCGGCATACCCGTCCGCCGTCGCGAGAACGTCGCTGATCAGGGACGTGAACACCCGGTCAGCAAAAGGCCGGTCGGTCACGGTGGCGAGGTCAAGCATGGTCAGACCGAGGCGCATACGGAAGACCAGCAGCCCCGGCGTCTGGCCGAGCTCGAGATAGTGGCGTTGGACCTTGGCGGCGGTGTCGCCGGTTGAGCGCCCGGCCGCACGGCTACACAGCAGGTCCAGGCACCCGGCCACCGCGTGTTCCCACGGCTGGAGGGGCTCACTGTCTGCGAGGAGCTTTAGGGCGGTGTCGGTACGCCCGTCGAGGCAGTGCGCGACGATGGTGGCCTGCCGGCCGTCCAGGAGCCGCTGACCGACACCGCGGTGCTGCCGTGCGTGGGCGACCGCTTGGTCCCACTGGTCCGCGCTGATGAGAGCCCGGATGCCTTCGCTCAGGAAGACGCTCCACAGCCACGTGCGGACCGTGTGGAGATCGGTGCCGGTCCGGGTGAGACCGTCGAATGGGAGGCGGTGGCCGTCGATGTCGGCTGTGCCGCCGTTGCTGACGGCGTGGAAAAGGTTGTCCAGCAGGAGGTAGGCGTGGGCGCCGTGGTGTTCGCGGATGGCCAGCCGGGCGAGGTTGACGAGCGGCTCCAGGGCGTAGCGTGCTTGGGGTGCGTCCAGTGGCCAGGCGGGCAGGTAGGCGGTGAAGTGCCGCCAGCATAGGGAGCGGGCCGTAGCGGTGTCGCCGCAGTCGCTCGCGATCAGCGCGGCCTTGTTCAGCGCCTCGGAGGCGAGGGTGAGGTGGCCGCGTTCGGTGCCGTGGGAGGCGGCGTCGCTGAGGTCGCGCAGTTCGGCGATGCGCGTCCGGAGGGGCAGGCACGCTGGGCGGGGGCGCGCGATCAGGGGGAAACGCTGCGCAGCCTGCTGCAGCAAGACGTTCATGATCTCTCGCTTTCCTCGGCTTCGAGGGCGGCCGTGGGGTCGCATCCGAACACGACCTGTTGGGCGGTGTGGGCTAGGACGGCCTGGGTGGTGTAGGGCATGCCGAGCCGGTTCCAGGCGAAGATGATGTGGTGGGCGAGGACAGCGCGCAGGCCGCGGTGCAGCACCCCTTCGGCTGACAGGCGGGATAGATCCCGGCCGGCGGTGGCGAACGCTGCTGACCATTCCGCGGCGAATGCCATGGGCGCGCCGTCGCGTAACAGCGGGTTGGCGTCCACGCTCATCAACCGCCGTAGTCCGGCCTCCAGCGTGAGCCGCCGCTGCGGGGGGATCGGGTCGGTGAGCTCGCGGTGGTCGGCCACCCGCGCCCACACGTCGCCCTGCTCGTACCAGTCCAACCCGGCCGAGCGCAGCAATGTCGTGCACAGCAGGATCGACAGTTCGCGGCGGCGCTCAATACCTGGCGAGTAGGTGAGGTGGTGGAGCAGGTGGCGGCTGTCGAGGTGGAAGAGGTCGTGAGCACACCACATCGCTTCGGCGCCGCCGAATGCGTGCGTTTCGGGTTCGTAGATAGCCTCGGTCGCGGCGTCGATGTGGCCGTGCCGGATGAGGTCGTCCAGGTGGCGTCGGAGGTGTGCCTGCGTTCGGCCGCTGCTGGGCGCGTAGCGGATGCGCCAGCAGGGCGTCTTGCGCATGAAGAACCAAGCGGTGACGAGCCGTTCGTCTTCGGCTGCGCCCAGCAGTGGAGCGAGGTGGGTCACGGCGGTGTGCTCGGCCTTAGCCCAGTCGGGGAAGGCGAGGTTGACTTGCCGCCACGGGCAGGTGTCCATGAAGGTTGTCTCCGGTGGTCAGGCCAGCAGCAGGAAGGTGTCCCAGCGCGACGCGGGGGCGATGCCGGTGCCGATGGTGTGCAGGGCGAGCGCGGCCCCGGCGGCGCCATCGAGGAGTTCGGGTTCGGGCATGCGCCGGGAAATCTGCGTGGTCAGCCGGTTGGCCACGGTGGGGAGTTCGGCACCGATCTGGGAGGTGTGGGCGTCGGCGGCCATCCACCAGGCGGATTGGAGCAGCCCGGCCGTTCCGTGGCACAAACCGATCTCCGGGAGCCGATCGAGCTGCGTAGGATCGCGCAGTGTCGCCAGCATGGCGGACTCGGCGCTCTGCTTGCGTGCGGCGTCGCCGAGCGCCATGCCCGCCAGTTGCTGGGCACGCGCGGTGCCGCTGATCCCGTAGCACCACGACGGCCGAGGGCGCTGCGACGGGTCGATGCGCTGTTCGCGTACCTGGTCAAGGGTGATGGATCCAGGCCACCACGGGCCCGAGCCGTCCTGCCGCCACTCATCGGTCCAGGTGCAGATGGCTTCGATCGCTTCGATCGCGCCGGGCACCGGCACGTTCCGGATGACGGCCAGAGACAGCAAGGCCAGAACGGAGCCGATGCCGTGAGAGAGCCCCAGGTTGCCGTGCCCGCCCGGGAAGTCCGGACTCGGCTCGCCGTTGGGTGAGACATTCGTCCACCACGGGGGAAGCCCACCGCCGCCTGCGGGTAGCGGTTCGGCCAGGCGCACCAGGTAGGACAGCACGTCGTGGGTGATCTGGTGATCCGGGTGGCGTCTGAGGTGGTAGGCGCCCAGTCCGGCCAGCCCGCGGATCAGATCGAATTCCCTCATTTCGGGCCGTTCGCCGCGGTCGATGCGGGCATGAGCTGCGGCCAGCCGTGTGCGGGTCAGCGTCGTGACCGCGTCGTCCAGGCGGGCCAGGGCGCCCCGATATCGGCCCGAGTCGCCGGCGGCCGCGTACGTAACGAAGGCCAAGGCGGGAGCGCCGAAGAACAGACCGGCATTGGCAGCCGCCGTCAACGCGCCGGAGGCGGCCACCGTCAGCCAGGCGTGCGCGGTGCCGGGGTCGCCATGGCCGGAGCGGGCGCGTTCGATGTGCAGGAGGGCGATGCCAGCTGCGCCGCCCACCAGCGATTGCGGCCAGGCCCGCCCCTTGCCGGGCGGTTCGGCGGCCCATGGCTGGGGGTCGGCCAACGCCGTGGCGATGGACCCGGCTACGGCCAGCGCGTTCGGCTGCGGCTCGTTCATGGGCTGCTCCTTCTAGGGCGGGCGGTCCAGCTCAAGGCGGCGGCGCGGGCCAGGTGCAGGCATGCCCGCTCTCCGGCCAGCGAGGGTCCGGCCATGCGGGCGTGGTGCAGGTGCAGCAGATCAGGCAGCACGCCCGCCGGGGGCAGCGTGCCTGCCTCTTCCAGCGTGCGGCGGTAGGCGGCCAGCGTCTGCCGTCGCCGCGCCCAGGAGGAGAGGATCTGCTCGCCTGCCTGGTGTGCGGCCAGCGCGTTGTGATCGTCCGGGCTGGCCAGGCTGACGGCCTGGTCGTAGATGGCCCGGTCGGGCCGGGAGGCGTCGGTGCGGGTGTGGCCGATCAGCCAGCGCATCGCTGTGCCGGTGTCCCCGAGGAAGGCGGTGGCGGTGTCGAGCAGGCTGGCGGCGGTCAGGGCGTGCAGGTTGGGGCCGCCGGGGGTGGCGATCGCGGTCAACTGGGTGAGGACCGTGGCTGAGTCGGCGGCGAAGTATGCCTCGGCCGCGTTCATGGCGGCGGGGCCGCCGAATCGGCTCGTCTCCGGGAAGTAGGTGTCCCATTGCACGTGCGCTGTCAGTCCGGCCTGGCGTACCTGCACGCTCCAGGTGGTGACTTGGCCGGCGGCGTCGGCGAACGCGCTCGCGGGCACGGTGAGGCGGATGCGGAGGTGGTGGTTGGGGTCGTGGTAGCGCAGGAACCACCACCGCGCTTCGGCGTCGAGCGCATCAGTCAGGCGCGGCAGGTGGCGGGTGAGGATGGCGTCGTGGCGGTCGGGGTGGCCGTACAGCTTGAGCGACAGCCGCCCGTGTTGGCCGGGCAGGTGGCCGTGGTCGCGGGACGTCACCTCGCGCGGGAGCCGGGGCGGTTCGGTGGGTCGGCCGGTCGCGGCGAGCGGGATCACGATCTCGTGCGCGCGTCCGCCGATCCACCCGGCCGCGCCGGCGTCGGGCGCGAGGCGCAGCACGGCCGTCTCGGCGCGATCCACCTGGGCGCGCAGCAGGGCGCGGTGCGCGGGCTCGTTGAGGTTGAGCCGGATGTGCTGGTCGCCGCCGCCGAGGCAGACCGTCTCCGGCAGCGCCACCAGCTCCCGCCAGACGGTGAGGGCGGTGTCCCATTCCTCCCAGTCGGCCGAGGGCGCGGGCAGGTCGGCGGCGGTGAGCCGCCAGCGGGCGGGCGAGATGATCGTGCGCCGATAGCGCAGCGCGGGAACGAACGGCAGCGCGGCTGCGGGACCCCAGTCGAAGCCGGCGCACGGGACGCGCAGCGCGTTCGGCGCTTCGAGGAGGAAACGCGCCAGCGGGTGGGTGTGCCGGACCGGGTTCACGGCGTTGAGGATCACGGGCTGGACGGTGCGGCGGCGCGAGCGTGACACCAGGGAGATGCCGTGCTGGTCGGCGGTGACGGCGAGGTCATCCAGCGCGAGCAGCTGCGTGCCGCCGGTGGGGTGGTCGCCGACCGGGAGAACGTGCGTCAGCACCTGCGGGGCGCGGGCGACGTTGTCCGTGCTGGTGTACGGCGCGGGCGCCGACACCTGGACGGCGAGCGCGTCCTGGGCGCTCGTGGGCAGGCTCGTGTATATGGTGCTCATCCGCTGCCGGTGCTCGTCGTCGAACAGGTCCAGGAACCGGCCGGTGGTGGTGCCCGCTGCGCGTGACACCCCGGCCACGACGAGCGTGAACCGGCCCTCGGCCAACGCCTGGGCGGTGGGCGCATCGACTCGTACCGTCACTTCGGTGGTGGGCTGAACCGGCGCGCCGGGGGCCACCCCGCCGAGGTCGGCGATCATGTCGTCATCGAGCAGAATCTCGCGCTGGCCGCGCATCGCGGCGTTGTGCGCCAGCACCAGCAGTTTGCGGTCGCGGTCGGTCACCGTCTCGGCCCGGGACGCGTGGGTGCCGTCGTATCCGGCCGGGTAGCCGAGCCCGGTGTCGGCGTCGACGGCGTCCATCAGCGGGACGAGGGCGTGCGGTCCGTAGCGGTCCAGGAATCGTTCATGCCAGGCGATCCAGCCGGTGTTGAGCGCGGGGCGCCGGGCTAAGCGGGCGAGCGCGGTTGCTGCTGTGGCGGCCTCGGCCGCCACGGTGGCGGGCACCGTCACCTCCCCGTCCAGGTGCAGGTCGATGGTCAGCGGCGGGTGCGTGGTGCGGTGGATGGCTGCCATCGCGGCGGCCGCGCGGGCGCGATGCTCGCCCGCCACGGCGACGGGTGCGCGGTCGTGCTGGGCGAGTTCGTCCGCGATGGCGTGCAGGCCCTTCGCGATCGCGGCCACCTGGCGGATGTCGCGCGCGTTGGCGGCGTCCAGTTCCCGCAGGAGGTGCCCGAGCGGATCGGTGGTTGTCATAGGTGGGCGCAGGCTGGTGAGCAGGAGACGCTGGGCCACCAGCGCGGCCACGAGCGCGTCGATGGTGCTTTCGGGAGTCTGGGGGGATGCGGCGGACAGCAGGGCCATCAGGTCCGTGACGGGGAGGGGATCACGCGCCAGCCGGAGCACTGTCCGGACAGGGCCTGTGGCGCGCACGCTCACCTCCTCCGGCGCACCGCCCGCCACGGCGCTGGCACGATGGGCGAGTACCAGGCGGCCGTCCCGCTCGAACGCCAGCCCATTGGCTACCACGCTCAAGCGTCGCCGGAGCGCCTTGTCACCTTCCAGCCACTGGACGACCGCGGCGAGCCATTCCGCCGTGACGCGGGCTACTGGGCGGTGCGCGTCGCCGATATGCACCGCCGGGACGCCGGTTCCGGCGGCGATGCGAGCCGGTGCCACTCCGGCGAACAGGCCGAACGGTGTCGCACGGCTGGTGGCGCGCAGGAGGTAGCGCATCACGGCGAGCACCGCCCGGCGCGCGGCCGGGTCGGGTATCTGCCGTCCGTCGCAGATGTCGCGCACCTGCCGAGCCAGGCTCGGGCTGGACTGCTCCACGGCCGCCGCGAACCCCGGCGTCTGCCACGTGCGAGCCAGCCAGGCCCGCCAGGAGACGGGGCCCGCTTCTGGACCGGTCAGATCAGGCCACGATGCGACCGGCTGGACCTGCTGGTCTGGCGGCCACGCGGGGGCGCGTAACACCGCGGCGTCGAGATAGTGGTACATCGGGCGCTCCCGTAGCTGAGGGGCGTGCCCGGCCGGCCGGTGAGCTGCGCCGGCCGGGCGCTCAGGTCAGGCGTCGGATGTCAGCAGGCGCGCGGCGGCACCCGGGCGGCGCCTACGGGCAACTCGTGCACGCGGTCGCGCACGTGGAGTTGCAGCCGTCGTCGGTCGGGCGGATGAGCTGCTCGGCGGCCAGGGTGTCTTCGACGATAGACACGTCCAGGTCGGCGCTCCAGTCGTCCGTGCCCCAGCCTCCGGCATCCTGTTCGACAAGCTGTGTGACGGCCATGGATGAACCTCCTTCGATGATGGTGGGTGGGGTTCCCCGGTGCCTCCTGAGGATCGTCCAGACCCCAGGGGCCCCGGTGGTCTACTGCCAGGCGATGGCGACAACGCCGTGCCGCTTGGCGATGACCCCGCTGGAGGGGGCCGGCGCGCTGACGGCATTGGGGATGTACCTGAAGGACGCGGCACCGCGGCGGTGGTGCTTGGCCGCCCACTGGCGCAGCAGCTCCACGTACCGGGCGGCGACCTCCTCGGCCGAGGGTCCGTGCGCGTAAACGCCGCTCTCGAATCCGCCCGTCTGGTCGTTCGCACGCCTGGTCCGGTAAGCGAAGCTGTCGCCGCTGATCAGGACGGGCACGCCCAACGCGGTGGAGGGCGCGAGCAGGTCCTGGTCGATGCGCTTCTGCTCCGCGTACAGCATGACCATGTCCGGGTCGTTAGTGAGCAGGAACAGCGCCACTTCGTCGGGCATGTCGAACGCGGCCCCGGACCAGCGGGCGATCCTCGGCAGGTGCAACGCCCGGCGCAACGCCTCTGCGTCGACCTTGAGGTCCTCGTCGTCGAGGCGCACCACCACCCCGTCGTCGACCACGATGTTCCGCTCGGTGTGGGAGCCGTCCCCCTGGAAGGGCACGAAGACACACAAGCCGTAGTCGCGGCTGATCAGACCACCCTTGCCGTCACGGTCGAACGTGATCCAGCGGGTCACTCCTTTGATCCGAAGCGGGACGATGATCCGACCGGCGGGGCTGAGCTGTTCCAGCCACGCGGGCGGGATGTCCCAGCTCCCCGCTGTAACGATGATCCGATCAAAGGGCGCCGCCATGGGGACGCCCTGCTCCGCGTCGGCCAGCACCACGTCCACCTGGTCGTAGCCGGCCTCGTGGAGGAAGGCACCAGCGCGCTCCACGATGTCGGGGTCGATGTCCATCGTGGTGACGCGTCCCTTGTCGCCCACGAGCTCGGCCAGCAAGGCGGCGTTGTAGCCGCCACTGCCTATTTCGAGGACCCGCATGCCGGGTTCGACCGCGGCCTGTTCCAGCATGGTGGCCTGGAGGTGAGCGGCGGACACCGAGCTGAGAGTCATACCGTTGTCGTCGCGCTTGACGATGGGCGCGCTGTCCACGGCGTAGGCGACCTCCAGCGGCTCGCCTGGCGTAAACACGTGGCGCGGCACGACAGCCATGGCTGCCGCCACAGACTCGGACTGGATTACGCTCGTGTCCCAAAGTTCGCGCACCATGGCGGCGCGCAACGCGGTGGCGTCCTGGACGTCGTTGTCGGTGGTCACCGATAGGTCCCCTCTTCTTGATCGTGGTGGGCAACTGGTCGATAGTGGCTGTTGGCGGGCAATCCTGGGGGGTAGCCTCGCCGGCCTTTCACTGGTCAATGGGCGCGTATTGTTCCGGTGCTTCCCCGCGATGGTCCTCGCTGCGGTGTTTGTGCTCGAGGGCGATGTAGGCGGTGGCGGCCTTGCGGTACACGCCGCGGCTGGTCTCCTCGTAGCGGCCGGCCCTGGAGTAGCGCAGCACGAAGTATTCGCCTCCTTCAGACGCCAGCTCGACGGCGCCGCAGCACGAGGTACGACTGATTCGGAGGGTCCCGCCGTGCGACTCGTACGGGACCCATGTGAAAGTGGGCGCCTCCTCCTCAGCCCGGGTGGGCGTCTGCTCAACTGGTTGCGGTTGGTGGCTCGCCATGGTCCGCTCTCTCCGCGCACGTCTCACTGTCTGGTGCTGAGGGCAGAGCCGTAACCGGAGGACACATCGCGGTGAGGGGTGCGTGCATTGATGATGCAAGCCTTGCCCCGGCACGAGGAGAGGAGCGGTGCTGCAGTTCCGTTGCAGGTCTCTGCAACTCCGCTTCGCCGTTGGCCACCCCGATGCGTGCGGGTGAGGATGTTCGGGGAGAGGGCCGCAGGAGGTGGGCAAGGGGCTTTGTGGCAGCGCGGGCCAGGAGGGAATGGGTTTCCACGGCCGGTAAAACCCGCGCCGTGGTGCATGGCCGGCAAGAGGGGCACGGCCCCTATCCGCGGGCCGGGCCGCGCCGAGACGTGGTACGGCAGCCCCGGCTGCGCGCGGGGCCGCCAGCTCGGCCATGTCCCGTCTGATCATCCGGCCGCTCTCCACTGTGGGCCGGAAGGCGCTTCCCGGGGAGCGTCGGTGGGGTTGGCGCGGGTGAGCCTCATCTGGGCCTTCCACTGCGCCTGGATCGCGTCGCCCATGAGGCGCAGCAACTCCTCTGGGTGCTCAGCCTCGACACTGATCCCGCCCCGCGCGCAGGGGCCTTCGTAGAAGGCGACGAGGGAGCGGCCGTAGCGGGAGTACATTAGCCACCAGTCGGGAAGGCGATGCTGGAGGCTCTCCACGCACCTTCTCCCTGCCTCGTCAGCGGCGGCGTCGCTCTCGTTGACCAAGATCATGGGTTTCTCCGGATGGAACATCGAAAGGCGCGCAGGCCGGCCTCGGCCAGGACGACAGGAATATCTGGGCGATTGGCGGTTATCGTGCGGACGGCATGTGGTCCGGCGACGACGCAGCACGCGAGTGCGGAAGCGGCGCGGCAGCAGTCGCCCGGCGAAGGGCACCGCGAACGAGGAGCAGACGCGCCCCGATCGCGCCTATCTGTTCTCGGCGTCGGGCAGCGACACGCTTCTTGCCCAGATGGCCGGCGGTCGGCAAGACCACTCCGTAAGCGCCGGACAAGGTGAGGACGTCCAAGAGTCCCACGAACGCCGGGTCGTCACCGGGCCTACCTTCACGATCCGTGAAGATGCCGCAGAGCTGCAGTTCGTGCCGCTCGCAGTATTGGGCCAGCGTCACCGTGAGAGCAGCGTGCCGCTCGGGTGTCGAGCGGTGCAGCCGTAGGTAGCCGTAGACGATCGGGCTGTCTACTTCCTGTTGTTCGGTGAGTGTCCACAAGGTAGTCGTCCTAACCGTGGCTACGGCCTACTGGTCTGCTCTTCGAGCATGGCGAGCCGTGGCCCGGTTGGATACGACCGGCTGTAGCACTTGCGTTGCACTTGCGTAGGCCCTCAGCGCCTACGCGTGCTTCCATGGCCGTGGAAGGGAGCAGCGTCGTGACGACCGTGCATGAGTGGACGGGCCTGGAAGCCCATGCACTGCGTCTTGCCCTGCGGATGAGTGTCCGCATTTTCGCCAGGCATCTCGGCGTGGCCCCCCGCACTATCGCGAAGTGGGACCACCTGGGCGTCGCTACCCGGCCGCGCCCGGACACCCAGGCGATCCTGGACACCGCGCTCGCCCGCGCGGACGCGGCGGCCCACTTGCGGTTCGAGACCCTGCTGCTGGAACTGGGCCAGAGCGCTGGCCAGGGCGTTCGAGTCACTCGGGTAGGGCCGCGGGCCTGGGACTACGAGACGTGGACCGATGACCTTGACAGGGCGGTCGTGGCCCTCAGCCGCCAGAGCTTCAGTTTCGCGGCCGACCTGCTGAACAGATGGCTCACCCTCTACGATCCGCACGCTCTGGATGACAAGGGCTTGTACCTGTTCGCCCGATCAACGACGTTGCTCGGCGACCTCCAGCGCGATCAGGGTGCCGTCGCCGGCCCGTTGTCCGCGCGCCGCTCCTACCTCAACGCACGGTCCATCTACGGCCAGCTCGACATCCCTCGCCGTATCGCCCAGCTCGACCTTTCCCTGGCGGTGGTCGCCGAGATGTCGGGTCGATTGGACGAGGCCGCCAAGGAGTATGAGGCGCTGGCGGTGGATGACCGGCTCTCACTACGCGACCGGACGCGAGCTCGGCTGTGGGTCGGGACCGCCCTGAGTAAGAGCGACAAGAACGACTACGCCGCGCGCCTGATGACGACCGCCATCCGCGAATTCGAGAGCCTCGGCGAACCCGAGGACTGGTCCGTCGCGCACCAGAAACTCGCTCTGGCCCACCGCGGCACCGGGAACCTCTCGGAGGCGCTACGCCTGATCGACCTCGCCCGCGCCACCGCCGTCACCGATGCGCCCATGCAGCGGGTCCGCCTAGAGACGGCCTACGGGCACATCCTGCTTTCGGACCGGGCCACCGTGGATGATGGGCTGATGATCCTCGACCGTGCCGCACGCGAGGCCGCGCAGCACGGGCTCGCGCACCAACTGCGCAGCATCGAGGGCATCCAGCAGACCATCCAGGGGGAGATCCGTCTCCCTCTACCACGGCGATCAGGAGCAGCCGAGTGAGTCTCAAGCAGCAGGTCATCACCGACGAGCAGTGGCGTCATGCCCGCACCATCTGGGACTACCACCAGATGCACCACGACCTGCGCCCGTGTGACGTGGCCATCGGCCTCGGCAGCCACGACCTCGGGGTTGCGCGCGCGGCGGCCGAGCTGTACCAGGCCGGATGGTTCCCGCTGCTCGTCTTCTCAGGCGCCACCAGCCCCACCACCGCAGCCCGCTTCCCCCGAGGCGAGGCCGTCCACTACCGCGAGCACGCGCTCGAGCTCGGCGTGCCCAACGAGGCGATCCTGCTGGAGCCGAACGCCACCAACACCGGCCAGAACATCGCGCTGGCCCGCCAGGTGCTGGCCGACGCGGGTATCCAGCCCGGTTCGGTGCTCCTGATCTCCAAGCCGTACATGGAGCGCCGGGCGTACGCCACGGCGCGGAAGGTGTGGCCCGAGGTCGAAGTGGTGTGCACCTCTGAGCCGCTTGAGCTGGACGACTATGTCAGCTCGATCGGCGATCCGAAGTTGGTTATCGACATGCTGGTCGGCGACCTTCAGCGCGTGATCGAGTACCCCAAGCTCGGCTACGCGATCGAGCAGTCCGTCCCAGGAGAGGTCCATGACGCCTACCAGGCTCTTCTCCGCGCCGGATTCGACAGCAGGCTTCTGTCGTCCTGACCCGCCGTACGGCGAGGTGTGCGCCATTCACCAGCCCAACCTCTTTCCCCGGCTGGCGACCCTGGCCAAGTTGTTCACCGCCGATTACTGGATCGTCCTGGACGACGTGCAGTTCGCCCGCAGGGACTACCAGCACCGCACCCGCCTCGCCCCGCTTGGCGGCTCAGGACAGCCCCAGTGGCTGTCGATCGCCACCCATCTGCCACACGGCCGCTCGACCTCCATCCGCGGCGCACGCCTGGCCGATGCCGCCCGCTGCCGACGCCGCGTCACCCAACTCCTCGCCGACCACTACCGGCACAGCGCGTACTGGCCGCCGTTCAAGCGGCGGCTTGAACCTATGCTCGCCGCGTTTGAGAGCACGGACCGGCTGGCGGACGTGACGGAGCTGTCCACACGCCTGCTGCTGGAGGAAGTCGGGTGGCAGGGGCAGATCCTGCACAGCAGTGATCTGCTCGCACGTGGTGAACGGTCGCAGCGCCTGGCCGACCTGGCCTGGCTGACAGGCGCCACGACCTACCTGTGCGGGACAGGGGGCATGCAGTACCTGGATCCGGCCGCCTTCCTGGCCCACTCGATCGAGGTCCTTCCGTTTCAGCCCCCCACGTCGGGGGTCTGGACATCCGCCCGAGAGGTGAGCGCCGTACACGCCTTGATGCTCGCCGGCCCGCATGGTCTGCTGCAGGAACTGGCAGCGCTGAGGCGCCGGACCCTTGCCGTTGAAGGGCTCGTACAGCACCGGACCTGGTTCTGAGCCGGACCTTGACACTGACGGCATCGCGTATTGAACTGTGGCGAGTTTGGTCGCATCGTCTGAAGTCAGGGAACCACTGGCCGTCCCAGGGGTCGTAGAATCCGAACCGATTCAGATAGAACTCGGCCCACTTGTCTTCGTCTTCTTGTTCGCCGTGCCCTTGCTCGATGACCAGACCGAAGAGCACTCCACCGAATACATGCTGCAACGGCCGGATGGCGATGTCGGTGTATGCCCGCTCAGGCAGCGTCTCGAGTGTTCGGCCATCCAGGCCTGCGCCTGGGCCAGGACCGAGTCAGCGGCGTTGGGGCGGTGTTGCTGTTCCGCCACGTCCCGGTGCACCAGATGGTGGACTCGACGTGCCGACCATGAAGATCGAATCGGTGCAGCCGGACCACGCCATGACCGTGCCGCCCCCGAGAGCGCGGACCAGCAGCGGCAACGGCGCATCGACCCGCTCGACGCTTCGGCCCGGCGCAAGTCCGAGGCCAAGTCGAAAGCCGGCCGTCAAGGACGGCGCCGCGACCTTTCAGGCCATGCAGCGCGAAGCCTGGTGTGTCGCACTCCTTCCTGTACGGGTACGAGATCCTGCGGCAACGTAGCAAGCAACTCCGCCAGCGCTCCACACTGCCGTGGGCAGTCGCGATCGTCGGCGTGGATGCCGACATCCGCGCGTCTGCGGACAACGTAGTACTCGCATTGACCGCGGAGATCACCCGGCTAAGGCCGCACACCGGCGGCGTGGCAGAACTCCGCCGGGCACTGGAGCAGGCTCACGGTGAGAACCTGATCCTTCGTCGGGAACTGGCGTATCGCGGCTGGAGCGGATCACCGCCTAGTTCATGATGCTTGCGATGATCATGCTCGTAACCAAACAGAATCCACCTTCTGTCCGGTATCAGGCAGGCGCAGCCGCTCAACAGCCGCCAGAAGTTATTGTTAGAAGTGATTGTGCTGTCTCAATAGACCTGCTCGTTGTCTCAATCGACTGGTTGAGTTCAGAGCTTGTCTCACTTGATCTACTCGGCGGCGTCCGCTCCCGAAGGTGGGTCGGGTTTCGCATCTCATTCAATCTGCTCTGTGATCATGGTTGTCTCACGCGATCTGCTCGGCTGGACGGCTCGTCTCACTAGATCTGCTCTGTCGCGCGGATCTCCTCTGGCGTGGTGATCATTTAGGCGCTATGGTCTGCGATCAAGGTTTCCTTGATCACATTCATGGTGGGGCAATGAGCCGGTTGGCGACGGCGACTGCGGCTGTTGGCGGGTCTCTGTTTGAGGTCACCATTGTGGGAGCTGGGCGCGAACTGACCCGCGGGCCGCTCTCCTCGTTGTGGGATATGCCCTTTGAGCAGGCGAAACCAGCCCGATCATTTCCGTCGTTCAAGGGGCAGAAGAACTTCGCAGGTTTGTGGTGGTCGGCGACGAGTGGCACCCATGTCGGCTATGAGTCCTGGGTGGAGCGCGACGTGGCGATGGTGCTGGACTTCCGGCCCGAGGTGGTGGCGTTCTCTTCGCAGCCGTTCTGGTTGCACTGGCCAGGCGGGAAACGGGAGCGGCGGCACGCTCCGGACTACTTCGCCCGGCTGAGCGACGGTGGCGGGCTGGTGATCGACGTTCGCCCTGATGATCTCATCGGCCCCGAGGACGCGGAGGTCTTCGAAGCCACGGCCCGAGCGTGTGAGGAAGTCGGTTGGCGGTATGAGCGCGTCGGTGGTCTCTCCGCTGTTCTGAGAGCGAATCTGCGCTGGCTGTCGGGCTATCGGCATGCGAGGTGCTTTCATGCGGATATCGCGGGGAAGCTCATGGAGGTCTTTGGCGAGCCTCGGCGGCTGTTTGCTGGGGCCGAGGACGTGGGTGACCGCCTGGCGGTCCTGCCGGTGCTGTTTCACCTGATGTGGTGGCAGAAGTTGATCGCCGAGTTGAGTACGGCGGCGCTGTCCCCCGACACGGTCGTGTGCGTGGCGAGGGGGGCGCTGCGATGAGTACGGCCAAGCCAGAGGCGTTACGGGTGAGCGATCGAGTGACCTTCGATGGGAGGGCGCAGACGGTCGTTGGCCTGTCGGGCACTGTGGTGCGGTTGGCTGACGAGCACGGCCAGGTCAGCGTGGTCCAGCTGGTTCACTTGCTGGCTTCGGACGGATTTGAACATCTGGGAAAGTCCTCCCCTGCACCGCGACTGCCTGCGGGAATGCTCAACGGCCTGCCGGAAGAGGTCGTGGATCGGACGATGTGGTGGCATCAGCACGTCGTCGAGGTGTTGACCGGTCTGTGAACGATCTCGTTATTGAGCAGGGCTGCGTTCACGTAATTGACCAGGTCCCGGTCTGCGTTCTGTTCTATCCCGCGTTCGTCGTGCTGGGG
>NZ_JBSFNK010000055.1:0-59795 GCF_053587055.1 Nonomuraea sp. NPDC003707
TTCAAGGCGAACCAGTCATGCCATTTGACGCCGGCGCCGAATCCATGGTCGTTGGACAAGGCCACGTACACGTCGTTGGCCGTGCCACGGGTGAACGTGACGATGTCGTCCTTGCCGTCACCGTCGAAATCACCGACCGCCGGCACTTCACCGCTCGGCGCGAAGAAGTCGTGCCACTTGGTCGCCGCCCCGAAGCTGTTCCCGGTGGACGGCGCCACGTACACGTCGGCGTTCGCCCCCTGGGTGAACGTGACGATGTCATCCTTGCCGTCGCCGGTGAAGTCCCCGGTCAGCGGGACCTCGCCGCTCAACGCGAAGTAGTCGTGCCACTTCACCGACGTGCCGTCGAAGGCGTTGCCGGTCGACTTCGCCACGTAGACGTCGGCGTTCGCGCCGTGCGTGAAGGTGACGATGTCGTCCTTGCCGTCACCGTCGAAGTCCGCCGGAGAGCCGCCCAGGAGCGGTCCGCCGCCACCGCAGTTGCCACTGGTGTGCTTGGCGGCGGCTTCGCTGTAGCGCAGAGCCACGCCGTCGATGACGATCGGCTGGTTGCCGCCGTCGGCCTCCTGCTCGTAGTGCAGGTGCGGGCCGGTGGAGTTGCCGGTGCTGCCGACCTTGCCGAGTTCGGCGCCGTAGTCGACCCACTGGCCCCTGGTGGCCGTGATCCGGTCCAGGTGCGCCACGAGGCTCGTCCAGCCGCCGCCGTGGTCCACGCGGACGTAGTTGCCGTAGCCGGGGTGGCCGGTGACCGTCTCGATCACCGTGCCGGGCGCCGAGGCCAGAGCGGGGGTGCCGAGGTCGCCGGAGCCCGCGATGTTGAAGTCGATGGCGTTGGCGACCTCGGTGGAGTGGTGGTAGTAGTCCCGCACCTGTCCGCCCGGCCACGGGGCGCGGAAGTCGGGGCGGGGCCCGGCCGCGGCGGCCGGGGCGGGCGGGAGGAGGAAGACGCCGGCCGACAAGGCCGTCACCGATAACAGGATCCTGCTTCTCACGGGGTTTCTCCTGTCTGGAGGCGTGACGCGGCCGCGCGGCGCGAGGGTTGCCGTGCCGCGCGGAGGATTACCGGGTCAGAGAGTGGTCTCGCCGGGCAGGCCGAAGAAGTCGTGCCACTTGCCGCCGCCGGCGAAGGAGGTGCCGGTCGACAGGCTCACGCGCACGTCGGCGGACGGCGTGTGGGTGAAGGAGACGATGTCGTCCTTCCCGTCGCCGTCGTAGTCGCCGACGTACGGGAACTCGCCCGCCGGGGCGAAGTCGTCGTGCCATTTCGTGGCGGCCCTGAATCCGGCGCCGTCCGACAGGGCCACGGAGACGTCGGCGGCGGGGTTGTTGGTGAAGGCGGCGATGTCGTCCTTGCCGTCGCCGTCGAAGTCTCCCACGCGGGGCTGGTCCGCGCCGGGCGCGAAGCTGTCGGCCACCTTGGTCGCGGGGCCGAAGCCGTGGCCGGTGGACATGGCCACGTACACGTCCGCCGTGGAGCCCTGGGTGAAGACGATGATGTCGTCCTTGCCGTCCCCGTTGACGTCACCGACGGCCGGGAACTCGCCGTTCAGGCCGAAGTAGTCGTGCCATTTCTGGCCGGCGCCGAACCCGTTCCCGCTGGACAGGGCCACGTAGACGTCCGCGGCGGCGCCGCGGGTGAAGGTGGCGATGTCGTCCTTGCCGTCGCCGTCGAAATCGCCCACCGCCGGGACCTCACCGCTCGGGGCGAAAAAGTCGTGCCATTTCACGCCCGGTCCGAAGCCGTTGCCGGTGGACGGCGCCACGTACACGTCGCCGGTGGTCCCTTGGGCGAAGGTGATGATGTCGGCTTTCCCGTCGCCGGTGAAATCGCCGGTGTAGGGGAGCTCACCGCTCGGGGCGAAGAAGTCGTGCCACTTCGCGGACACCCCGAAGCCCGTGCCGGTCGAGGCGGCGGCCCACACGTCCGCGCTCGCCCCGTGGGTGAAGGCCACGATGTCGTCCTTGCCGTCCCCGGTGAAATCCGCCGGCGAGCCGCCGAACATGGTCCCGCTGGTGCCCGTGTAGTACACCTCCAGTTCGGCGACGGAGGTGAAGGTGCGGGTGCCGCCCGGGGCGCCGATGACGCGCACGCCGTCGCCGTCCACCGGGTTGAAGCCCAGCTCGTACGTGCGGTTCGGGCCCGCCGTGTTGTCGTACGGGTAGTCAGGCGTGATGCGCAGCCCGGTGACGTTCACCCATTCGTGGTTCCTGCGGACCTGCACCCGCAGATCGCTCGAGAACCAGCCACCGTCGCCGAACATCTGCCCGCTGGTGAAGGCGACCTTGTTCATCAGGTATTCGCGCGGCCAGGTGTAGCCCCACCAGCTCGCGCCCTTGCGCTCGTCGTTCCAGTCGTCCTCGCTCTGCGCCTTGTTGCCGTCGTTGTAGAAGCCGACGTTGCCGAAATGCGCCACCCGCTCGACGCCGGTCGTGCCCGGCTCGCGGGCCAGGTTCCTGGCGCCGTCGGGCGTGTTCGCCGGGGTGGTGTCCACGTGCGGCTCCAGGCGCATCTTGCGCAGCGAGAACGTGTACGCCCAGTGCTGCCCGTCGGGGAAGCCGCCGCCGCACGGGCAGACGTTCGACTGCAGCCACATCGACTTGCCGTCGGCGCTGATGTACTTGGACGGGATCGTGGTGGCGTAACCGCCGTGCTTGGTCGTGGTCCACGGGTAGCCGCCGAAGTCCTTGCCGGAGAAGTGCTTCCACGGGCCCCACGGCGTCGGCGACTCGTAGAACTCGAAGGTGTACTCCGTCCAGGACGTGTAGAGGTAGCGGTTGAGCGGCTTGTTGTACACCACGCCGCCCTGGCTGAGCACGGTCAGGTTCCTGGCCCGGTTGGCGGTGTAGACGTCCTGGTAGATGCGCCGGTCGTCGTGCATGACCGCGACCCGGCGGCCGATGTCCGCGGACCAGGTGGGCGCGCCGGAGGCGGCGAAGCCGCTGACGAACTCCCAGGCCGACCGGTTCTGCACCTGGTCCTTGGGCACCCGGGCCAGCCACAGGTCCACCGGGTCGGGCACCCGGTTCGCGAAGGAGTCGCGCCAGTTGTGGTCGAGGCCGTAGGCGTAGACGTAGCCGTCGGGGGCGTTGCCGTACGCCTTGCCGTAGTCCAGGAACATGATCGTGGTGAACACCCCGTTGCCGAACATCGGCCCCGACCTGTCCCAGGTCCACGTCCTGCCGTGGTCGGTCGACTTCGCGATCGTCGCCGCCGGGGCGTCGTCGAAGTCGAAGGCCAGGTCCTGCACGGCCAGGTAGAGCGTGCCGCCCACGCAGGCCATGCCGGTGGGCTTGCGCGTGTGGTTCGCCGTCCACACCTGGCCGACGTTGTCGCCGATCGGCAGCTGCGCGCCGGTCAGGTTGCCGGGCATGCCCGAGACGCGGGCCACGCCGATGTCGCTGTACGTGCCCGCGAACCCGATGCCGTCACCGTAGGCGGTGTAGACGTTGTCGTCGTCGGACCAGCAGTTCGGCCACAGGTCGCCGTGGTTGCGGTTGTCGCCCGCGGCGGGCGCGCCGACCGTCGCGCCGGAGTCGATCTGCACGGTCGAGAAGAACGGGCTGGGCGGCGGCGAGGCGGCGGCCGTCGCCGCCGGGACGGCGGTGATGGTCATCGTGAGCAGCGTGGCCAGGCCCGCGCCCAAACATCGTCGAACGATCGAGAACATGACTTCTCCTGGCGGTGCGGGACTCCTGAGCGCATGGCAGTCAGGAGGCCGTGAGGTGGGGGTGAAGGGAGAAGAGATCTGAGCAATCGATTTCTGGATGAACGTACAATCGCGGCCTGACAGCCGTCAAGCCCTGATTTGTCAGGCTTTCAGTCGAGCATTTGCCCAGGTAAACCACTACATTTCAATATTTCAGGAAATGTGGAAGTATGATCATGACCGGAAAGCGATTCCTGGACCAGGACTTCGACCCCAACCTGCGGCCAGGAGGGGCGCGGGGCTCCGCGATGGTAGAAACTTGGTGCGATGCCCACTATCTACGATGTCGCACGGGAGGCCGGCGTGTCCGCCGCCACCGTTTCCCGCGTGCTCAACGGCGCCCAGACCGTCGACCCCGCCATGGTCGCCCGGGTGCTCACGGCGGTCCGCGAGCTCGGCTACCGCCCCAACGCGGTCGCGCGCAACCTGCGGCGCAGCCGTACGTCCCTCTGGGCCGTGATCATCTCCGACATCGGCAACCCGTTCTTCACCTCCATGGTGCGCGGCATCGAGGACGTCGCACAGCAGGAGGGCTACTCGGTCGTGCTGTGCAACAGCGACGAGGACCCGGCCAAGGAGGAGACCTACGTCGCTGCGGCGCTGAGCGAGCAGATGGCCGGCGTCATCATCTCCTCCTCGGGCAGCGTCAAGGCGGCCAAGACGCTCATCGACTCGCCCGTGCCCGTCGTCGCCGTCGACCGCGAGCTGCCCAGAGGCGCCGTGGACACGGTGGTGGTCGACAACGAGGGAGGCGCGCGCACGGCCACCGAGCACCTGCTCGCGGCCGGATACAGGCGGATCGCGTGCATCGCGGGGCCCGAGGGTGTGAGCACCGCCGACCTGCGCCTGCGCGGCTACACGACGGCGCTGCCGGGTGACCCCGTGGTCGTCCGCGCGGACTTCCGCGAGCAGGGGGGTTACGACGCCATGGCCGCACTGCTGTCCTCTCCCGAGCCTCCCGACGCGGTCTTCGTGGCCAACAACCTCATGACGGTGGGCGCGCTGCGCTGCCTGACCGAGCGCGGGGTGGACGTGCCCGGGCAGGTCGGCCTGGTCGGCTTCGACGAGATCCCGTGGGCGGACCTGGTGCACCCGTCGCCGTCGACGGTGACGCAGCCGACGTACGAGCTGGGCCGCATGGCCGCCCGCCTGCTGGTCGACCGCATCGCCACCCCGGCCGCCAAGCCCGCCACGATCGTCCTGCCCGCCGAGCTCCATCCCCGCGAGAGCTCCACCCCCCGTTAACGGCTCGCGAGCTCGTGGGCGATGTGGGAGGTGGAGTCGTACAGGTCCCGGTAGAGCCCGTACAACCGCGCGTAGTCCTCGGCGGCGGCCGGGTCGGGCGCCACGACGGACGCGACCGGGTTCCAGCCCGCGCACGAGACGCCGCAGGCCTGGGCCGCCAGCATGGCGTCGCCGAAGGCGGCGCCCACCGTGTGGGTGGACAGGACCTGCTCCTGCTGGAGCGCGTCGGACACGATCCGCGTCCACAGCCCGCCCTTGGTGCCGCCGCCCACCGCGATCAGCCGCTTGGCCGACCCGCCCGCGGCCCGCATGGCCTCCAGGTTGTGCAACACGCCGAAGGCGGTCGCCTCCAGCGCGGCCCGGTATAGGTGGCCGCGCCCGTGCCGCAGTGTCAGGCCGATGAGGGTGCCGCGCGCGTCCGGGTCGAAGAGAGGCGTGCGTTCTCCCGCGAAGTAGGGCAGCATCAGCAGCCCCTCCGCCCCGCGCCCCACCGCCGCGGCCTCGGCCGTGAGCGACTCGAACGAGGCGCCGGTCAGGTCGCGCAGCCATCCGGTGACGGCGCCCGACGTGGCCATCCCCGCCGCCAGGTTGTACGTCCCCGGCGAGACCCCCACGGTCCCCCACAACTGCGGCGAGACGGCCCGCGAGGCCAGCACCTCGACCAGGAACATCGTCGTCCCGTACATCAGCATGACGTCGCCCGGCGAGGTCGCCCCCACGCTCAGCGCCTCGGCCCACGCATCGATGGTCCCGGCCACCACCGGGATCCCCTTCGGGAGCCCGGTGGTGGCGGCGGCCGCCTCCGTCACGGTGCCGACGACGTCGCCGCTCCACGCCAGCGCGGGCAGCTCCAGCTCGGGGAAGAGCTCCCAGTCGTCGATCCACTCGTGGGTACGGGTGTCGTACAGGGGCGTGCACTGGCTGGCCGCGTGATGGTCGAGCACGTACGCGCCGGTCAGCCGGTACGCCAGCCACGAGTGCGCCATGAAGATCCGCCGCGTCCGCGCCCACACCTCGGGCTCGTGGGTGCGCAGCCATTCCAGCTTCGGCCCCACCGCCTGGGAGGTCAGCGGCGACCCGCACCGCTCCAGGATCGCGGAGGCGCCGTACCGGGAGGTCTGCGCCGCGATCTCGGCGGTGGCCCGGGTGTCCACCCCGTACAGGATCGCGGGCCGCAGCGGCGTGCCGTCCTGCGCGCAGGGCAGCACGCACGGGCCGATCCCGCTCAGCCCGACGGCGGCGACGTCCGGGCGGGCCAGCTCCGCCACGATCGAGGTGAAGTCGGCCCACCAGATGTCCTGCGCCGAGTGCTCGAACCAGCCCGGCCGTGGCGAGGCGGTGCGGTGTTCGCGGACCGCCGTCGCCACGACCGTGCCGTCGGCCGCCACGAGCACCCCCTTGGAGCTGGAGGTGCCGATGTCGACTCCGAGGAACATCAGTTCTGCCCCGACAGGTCGAACTGCTTGTAGAGCTCGGCCGCGTTGTCCTTGGTGACCTGCGTCGTGCCGAGCACCTGCTGCTTCTCGACCTGCTGGCCGTGCAGGATCTTGTTGACGGTGTCGGCCGCCTCCTGCGCGCCCGTCGGGTAGATGAACGTGGCCGAGAGCTGGCCGAGCTGGACCGCGCGGATGCCGCCGTCGGGGATTGCCAGGCCGTCGATACCGATGAACTTGATCTTGTCGGCCTTGCCCGCCGCCTGGGCCGCCAGGTACGCGCCCAGCGCCATCGGGTCGTTGTGCCCGTACACGAGGTCGATCTGCTCGTGCTGGGCGAGCCACTGCTGCATGATCGGGGTGGCCTGCTCCTTCACCCACTTGCCCTCGCGGTCGGCGATGATCTTGATCTTGGGGTTGGCCGCGACGGCCTCGCGGAAGCCCTTGTCGCGGTCGATCTGCGGCTGGTTGGACATGATGCCGCGCAGCTCGACGATGTTGCCGCCGTCCGGCAGCAGCCTGACCGCCTCCTCCCCCGCCTTCCTGCCGATGAGCACGTTGTCGCCGCCGATGAAGGCGGTGTAGCAGTCGGTGTTCACGGTGCGGTCGAGGACGATCACGGGGATCTTGGCGTCGCACGCCTGCTGCACGGCCGCCGTCAGCGGCGCGGGCTCGGTGGGCGAGACGATGAGCGCGTCGACCTTCTGGGTGATGAAGTTCTGGACCTGGGAGACCTGCGTGGCGCTCGACTGCTTGGCGTCGGCGATCGGCAGCAACTCGATGTCCGGATATTTCTTCAAAAAGTGCTGCAGCTGCAGGTTGAGCTGGGCCCGGTACGGCTCGGCGTTGTTCGACTGCGAATAGCCGACGACGAACTTCTTCTTCTCACCGGACGACGCCGACGGCGCGGGCGCCTTGGACGCGCACGCGGCGGCCAGGAGCGCGCACAGCGCGATGGTGATGGTCTTCTTCATGATCGAGACCCTCCTCGGAAGATCTTGAAGAGATCGGGACGCTGCAGGACGACCGCCACGACGACGATCAGTCCCTTGATGACGAGCTGCCAGTTGTCGCTGACCGCGTTGAGGCCGAGCACGTTGTCCAGGAGCGTCAGGATGAGCGCCCCCACGAACGTGCCGGCGATGGTGCCCTTGCCGCCCGCCAGCGACGCCCCGCCGATGACGGCGGCGGCGATGGCGTCCAGCTCGAACGACTGCCCGGCCTGGGGGTCGGCCGAGGCGCTGTAGGCGGCGTCGATCGGCCCGGCGAAGCCGGCGAGCATGCCGGACAGGGCGAAGACGGCGATCGTGACCGCCGTGACGTTGACGCCGGACAGCCGGGCCGCGGTGGGGTTGCCGCCGACGGCGTACACGTGCCGGCCGAACCGGGTCTTCGTCAGGATCAGGTGGAAGACGACGCAGACCACGATGAAGGCCAGCACCGGATAGTAGATGCGATCAAAGAGGTTGTGCCCGGGGGTGCCGAACAGCTGGAACGCCTCCGCCTGCGGCGTCAGCTTCCCGTCGGCCCCGGCGATCTGGGTGCCGACGCTGACGTTGTCGCTGACCTGCCGGTCGAGCCCGCGTACGACCGAGAGCATGGCCAGGGTCATGACGAACGACTGGATGCGCAGCCAGGCCGTGCCGGCGCCGTTCAGGAACCCGAAGAGGGCTCCCACCGCCATGCAGATCGGCACGATCTGCCACGGCTCCAGCGAGAACTTGGCGAGCATCATCGCGGCCGTCATCGACGCGATGCCCAGCAGCGAGCCCACGGACAGGTCGATGCCGCCGGTCAGGATCACCAGCGTGACGCCGACCGCCAGGATGCCGCGGGAGGCGAAGGCGCCGATGGCGTTGGTGAGGTTGGTCTCGTTCAGGAACATCTCGCCCTTGGTGGCGATCCCCACGGCGAGGATCAGCACCAGGCCGATGTACGCCTGCGCGGCCCCGAGGGCGGAGAGCGTGCGCCGCATCCGGCTCTCCCCCGGCGCCTTCACGGGCGGCGCTGGATCGGGTGGCGCGGTCTTCACGGTTGTCATATGGTCACCTGCTGTCTTGCCATGGCGGCCTCGAGGATCGCCTCCTGCGTCGCCTGGCCTCTCGGGAACTCGGCGGTGATGCGGCCCTCGCAGAGCACGAGGATCCGGTCGCACATGGCGAGCAGCTCGGGCAGCTCGGAGGAGGCCACGAGCACGCCCTTGCCCTCGGCGGCCAGCGACGACATGAGCGCGTGGATCTCCGCCTTGGCGCCCACGTCGATGCCGCGCGTGGGCTCGTCCATGAGGATCAGCGAGGGCGCCGTGAGCAGCCACTTGGCCAGCACGACCTTCTGCTGGTTGCCGCCGGAGAGGTTGCCGACGGTGAAGCGCAGTCCGGGCGTCTTCACCCGCAGCGCGCGCACCTGCTGCTCGACGGCCGCGCCCTCGCGCCGCCGGTCCACGGTCCAGAACCGCAGGTAGCGCCTGAGCGATGACAGGCTCGCGTTGAAGGCCACGCTGTTGCCCAGCACGAGGCTCTGCGCCTTGCGGTCCTCGGCGACCAGCGCGACACCGCGCTCGATCGCCTGCTTGGGGCTCCTGGGACGGTACGGCGCGCCGTGCAGGCTGATCGATCCCTCCGACGGCCGGTGCACGCCGAAGACCGATTCGAGCAGCTCGCTGCGCCCGGCGCCCATGAGTCCGGCCACGCCGACGATCTCCCCGGTGCGCACGGTCAGCGAGATGTCCCGTAGCGCCGTGCGCCCGGTGTCCCGATCCCCTGGCACGCGGAGCCCCTCGACCCGCAGCAACTCGTCACCTTCGGTGGCGCCGTCGGCGCGCGGGAACATCTCGCCCAGGGGGCGGCCGACCATCATCTGGATGAGCTCGTCCCGGTTGATGCCGGTGCGCTCGCCGATGTACTGGCCGTCGCGCAGCACGACGACCCGGTCGGCGATCTCCTCCAGCTCCTCCAGCCGGTGCGAGATGTAGATGACGGCCACGCCGCGCCCGGTCAGGTCGCGGATGACCTCGTACAGCCGCTGCACCTCCGCGTCGGCCAGGGCCGAGGTGGGCTCGTCCATGACCAGGACGCGGACGTTCTGCGACAGGGCCTTGGCCACCTCGATGAGCTGGCGTTCGGCGATCTTGCACTGTTTGACGAGCGTGCGCGGCGACAGGTCGAGCCCGAGGCCGCGCAGCAGCTCGGCGGTGCGCGCCTCGGTGGCCCTGCGGTCGAGGAGCGCGCGTTCCTGGCCGAGGAAGATGTTGTCCGCGACGGACAGCTCGGGCACCAGGTTGAGCTCCTGGTGGATCATGGCGATCCCGTGCCGCCGCGCGTCCTTGGGCGAGTGGATGTGCGCCACCTCGCCGCCGATCTCGATCTCGCCCTCGTAGTCCTTGAACACCCCGGCCAGGATGTTCATCAGCGTGGACTTGCCGGCGCCGTTCTCCCCGAGCAGGGCCACCACCTCGCCCTCCGCCACGGCGAGCGACACCCCGTCGAGGGCCCGCACGCCGGGGAAGGACTTGCCGATGGCCCGCATCGCCAGGACGGTGGTCACCGGAGGCTCCACGCCGTATAGGAGGCCGCCGACCAGGGGGTCTTCGGGGTCAGCTGGACGGTGATCTCCCGCTGCCCGCGGGTGACGCCCGCCGGGATCTGGTAGACGTCCTCCAGCCACCTGCGGGTCCGGTTGCCCAGCGGCTGCACCCAGTCGGCCAGCCGCCGCCCGTTGACGGTGACCTCGGCGTGCTGCCCGGCGACGCTCTGGTCACTCGTACGGCGCAGTTCGACGCCCTGGTTGTTCCGGTCGATCGTGAGCCTGAACGTGACCGGGGCCTGCGTGACCCGCTGGGTGGCCTTGAGCGTGACGGGGTTCCTGAAGTCGCCCTCGAACGCGGACTCCAGCGTGGTGACCTCGCCCTGGCCGGTGTAGCCGTGCTGCCGCTCGCTCGCCGGGTCGCCGACCGTCAGCGAGTCCGTCTGCGCCGTGGCGCTTCGGTCGGAGCCGTACCAGTAGGCGGTGGAGGAGTAGACGCCTTCGACGTCGTTCGTCCAGCCGTGCTCGATGTCGAACGTGAGCGAGCCCGCGAACGGCACGGCGTCGCCGATCATCAGCCGGTACGCGCCGGTGCAGTCGTTCTCCGCCGGGCAGCCGGTCGCCGGGGCCAGGTGGGCGGTGTTGCCGTGGAACGGGGTGCTGACGGTCTCGCGGTTGAAGTACCAGCCCGCCTGGTAGAAGTCCTCGGTGCCGGTGCCGTGGATCTGCGGGGTGCGCGAGCCGTCCACGTAGACGCGCTCGTCGCCTTCCAGGTAGTTGCGGTTGGTCGGGCCGCGCATGGTGTGGCTGATCCCGACGAACTTGCCCTGCGCGCCGGAGACCCGCAGGAAGGGCCAGCTCGTGCCGGGGGTGGTGCCGCCAGCGCGGGACTGCGTCCTGAAATAACCGACATTTCCTGATACGGGGCGGTTGGCTGACGTGACCGTCGCCCGGCCCTCGATCGTGCGGCCGGAGTCGTTGAACAGCTCGACCGTCGCGCCCGTCCGGTACGGCATCGGCCACCACGCGCTGAGCGTGCTGGTCGCGGCGTCGACCGCGTACATGAGCGACTTGACGGGCAGCATCGCGTGCCCGCTGCCGAAGAACTCGCCGGCCGGCGAGTCCACCGTGCGCCGGCCGTCGAACGTGATCCGCAGCCGCAGCCCCTGCAGGATCTCCTGTGCCGTCCTGATCTTCGCCAGCTGGGGCTGGTCCATCGGGAAGGCGAAGGTCCGCTCGCCCTGCCAGGTCTGCGCGACGATCGTGTAGCGGTGCGCGGCCTCGTCGGCCGCGTCGCCCACGTCCACGGTGTCGGTACGCTTGCCGGCGCTGTCCACCCAGTACGTGAACTCGTTGTAGTCGAGGTCCGACGAGGCGAACACGTTCTTGACCGTGATCTGCGACTTGCCCTTGGTGGCACTGGCCGGCAGGTCCACGACCTCCTCGGCCCACATCCCGGCTGCGCCCAGCCTGCTCGGCGGCCACTGGGCCACCTGCTGGTCGTCCACCAGGACCTTGGCGACCTGCCTGCCGATGGCGGGGTCGATGCGCCTGGTCAGCCGCACGCCGTCGTTGGCGGGGTCGATCTTCACCGTGAACTCGCTGGAGCCGTTCCGGCCGAACGCGCGGCCCTCGTCGGCCTCGGTCTCGGGCAGCACCTGCTCGGCCTGGGGCAGCTTCAGCTTGATCGCCGACAGCAGGCCGGCGCCCTGGGTGCGCGCGACCCGTACCGACTGGCCGGGAGCGAGGCGGATCGCGGCGTCCTGGGAGCGCGCGCCCGGGACGGCGGGCTTGGGGTCGCCGCCCGCCTTGAGCCGGTCGATGACGTCCTGCGCCTTGTCGGCCGGGTCGAACGTGCTCACGCCCTCGGCGTCGGCGAACGTGCGGTAGCTGACGTGGTGGAAGAGCGGGTTGTGCTCGGTGGTGATACGCATCGAGCGGGTGAACGGCATCGGCACCTCGACGTAGACGCCGCCGGAGCTCTGGTCGGCGTTGCCCACGAGGGGGTAGGCGAAGGGGGCGCCGAGCTTGCCGTCCACCAGGTCCTGGAGGCTCGCGTCCACCACCTTCCTGCCGTCGAGCTCGACGGTGATCCTGCCGGTCCTGCTGACGTCGCCGCCGTCCCTGGTGAACCAGATGGCCTGCACCTCGCCGGCGCCGGTGTGCTCGGCGATCACGCAGCCCCCGTCATCGGTGCTGCTCAGGCACGAGTACGTGCCCTCGAACCCGTCGTTGTTGTCGCCGGTGCGGTCGAAGCTGGAGAACTGCTTGGTCTGCACGCCGACGGGCAGCTCGGGCAGCCGGTCGAGCCTGCGGTAGACGTCCCACCCGACGGGTCCCTTGGCGCTCGCCTGCGCCTGCGCCGGTGCGCTGGGGCCCTCGGCGCTCGCCTGCGCCGGTGCGCTCAACCCGCCCAGGACGAGCGCGGCCGCGAGGAGGAGAGGACTAAGCCGCATCGCCGAACCCCTCGAACTCGACGCCCAGCTGCTTGCAGACCGCTTCCAGCTCGGCGATGTAGTCGCCGGGGACCGCGTGGATGTGGTTGGAGCCGAACCGCCCGAGGAACTCGGTGGCCGGCACGTGCAGCCTGGTGAACGCGTGCGGCCACTCGAACGTGGACTGCCGGGCCATCGCCTCGTTGGTGGCGTCGTCGTACAGCTCGAAGTCGCCGCGCATCACGTGCATGCGGTACTGCCCGTCCCTGCGGGTGAGGCGGGCGAACGTGGCGGCGCCGGGCGCGGCGAGATGGTGCACGCTCGCGCCGCCCGCCGGGAAGAAGAACACCTCGGGATAGAAGTGCGTCCTGGCGAGGTTCTCCTCGGGGTCGTCGGACCTGGCCGCGTACCAGGTGGCGTGCTGGCCGGAGTTGCACAGGTCCCAGACGTCCTTGTCCGCGTGGTAGTGGCGGACGTCGGCGAAGAGCACCGGGTCGCCGCTCAGCAGCTTCAGGATCTGCATCGTCAGCGCGCCGTCCATGTCGGCCTCGGTGGCGCAGACGTGGGTGTCCTTCGGGCCCTCCCAGTCGTACGGGTCGTTGAGGAAGGCCTCGGCGAGGTCCATCGTGCAGAAGTGGGTGGTCAGCTCGGGCTGGCCCTTGATGCCGGAGAAGTCCAGGTTCCACTCGTCGATGAGCTCGCGCATCGCGTAGTACGTGCGGATCTGGCGTTCGAGCAGGTCCGGCGTGAGCTGCTTGCCGTCGTAGTGCACGTTCCCCTTGGCCTCGAGCCACTGGCGGGCCTGGGTGACCCGCGCCTGGGAGGCGTTCTCACTCCGCCGGACGATCTCCCACTGGTCGATCTCCTCGACGTCGACGCCGAACGTACGCATCCACTGGTCGGTGTTGGCGACGGCGGTGTACATGCCCATCGGCCGGCCGCCGATCCGGCCGAACGTCGAGCCGCGCAGGCCCCGGACCGCCTGGGCGGCCCGCACCTCGGTCAGCACGCGCTCCCTGACGGCGGGGTCGTCGATGTCTCCCCAGGCGCGGGCGTGCACCCGGCCGATCTGGTCCAGGCCACCGCCGCCGGCGAGCATGCCGACCATGCCGGGCTGCGCGGGGTCGATGTTCGCCATGAGCAGCAGCGGTCCTGGGGTGGACTCGGCGGCCAGCATGGTGAAATGGGGGAAGGCCCAGACCGCGTAGTTGAAGATGGTCAGATCGGGCCGGCGATCGGCCAGCCATCGCGCCTGCGACGTGGCCAGCTCGTTGGTCCACACGATCTCCGGCGCCACGATGACCTCGTGGCCCTCCTTGCGCAACGCCTCCGCCAGGGCGGTGGTGGCGTGGGTGATGTGCTCAACGAGATCGCGGGCGACGAAGTCCCGCCCGTCCGAGATGCTCAGCACTCCGATACGTGCCACGGGTTGTCCTCCATACATCGAGAAATCGATTGCTCAGAAATCGATTTCCCTCAACCTAGATCCGACCTTTTGACCCGTCAATCCCGCTTCACATCACAGAATCACAACGGTGAACCGATTTCTCAAACCCCGATTCCAAGGCCCCACACCCAGGGGAGGCATGGGAGGCGCAGGAGGTGCGCGAACGGCGCGAGTGAGGGAAGCGCGGGAGGTGCGAGGTGGCGGAGGCAGCGAGCCGGGGAGGCATGGGAGCCGGGCGAGGCACTGGAAGGGGGAAGCCGCGAGGTGGGGAAGCGAGGGGAGGCGCCCGGCGTGCGGGTGGACGGGCTGCCGTTGGGGGTGAGTGGCGTGCGGGTGGCGCGGGCCGGCGTGCGGGTGGCGCGGGCTCGAGTGGACGGGCTCGAGTGGACGGGCTCGGGTGGACGGGTCCCCTTACTCACCGTCGCAGGTACGGCCCCGCACCGGCCCACCGTCGCGGGGTGACGGACAACCGCCACATATCACCCCACGCTTCCCTCGCCTCACAGGCATCCCCCGCTTCGGCCACCTCGCGGGCCTTCGGCGTCTTCTACGCTCCCCGCACCTCCCGCGCTTGCCGCACCTCACCGCACCCGCGCCGCCCCGGTACCTCGCCGAGGAGCCGGTGCGGCGAGACGGCGGAACTCGGTCGCGGGCGGTCGCCTGCTCGGCGGATTCGGCGCCATCGGGTCCAGGCGGCGTCGGATCCAGCGGGCGTCGAATCCAGGCGGCGTCGGGGCCAGGCGACCACGAGAGCAGCGCCATCGCTTCCGCGAAACAGCGCCGCACCTCGCCCCGTCCGGGCACCCCTCAGGGGCATGCCGCGTCGCACCGCCCAACAGCCCGAACCCGAGCCCCGAGCCCCGAGCCCCGAGCCCCGTCGCGACGGCATCAGCACGATGGGCGGGTGGCCGGGAGGCGACGCGCCATCGTGGCGGCGGTTGCCGCCCAGAGCGGGGTCGCAGGTCTCGGGGAGATATCGATTCCCGGATTCGGCAAGCTGTAGCAGGAACTTCTTGACGCTGGCCGCCCCGACGCCTACCTTTCTGGGAAATCGATTGCTCACCCCCCGAGCTTTCTGCAAGATCAGGAGGATGCGACATGTCGGCTTTCGAGAGGGTGACTCGCCGATCTCTGCTGCGTGGCGGCGCCGTCGTCTTAGGGTCGGCGATGGCGGCACCGCTGCTGTCCGCGTGCGGGGGCGGCGGGAAGACCGGCAACGCCAAAGAGCTGACGTTCTGGAACTTCTACGGCCCCAACCCGCAGGCCGACGCGCAGAGCAAGTGGTTCACCGACCTGGTGGCGGCGTGGAACGCCAACAACGAGGTCAAGGTCAAGCTCCACTACCTGCCCGTCTCCGAGTACCTCGCCGGCACGGCGCTGCAGACCGCGTTCTCCGCCGGTCAAGGGCCGGACATCTTCCTGCTCAGCCCCGGCGACTTCCTCCGCTACCACAACGGCGGCGTACTGGCCGATCTCACGCCGCACCTCAAGCCCGACCAGATCGCCGACTTCGACGGCGGCGTGCTGGACACGCGCAAGGTGGACGGCAAGATCTACGGCCTGCCGATGGAACAAGAGCCGCTGGCCATGTACTACAGCATCGACGCCTTCGAGAAGGCGAAGCTGGCTGAGGGCGACCTCCCCCAGACCTGGGACCAGCTGCTGGACGTGGCCGCCAAGCTGACCACCAAGGACCAGTTCGGCATCCTCTTCGAGACCATCCCCGGCTACTACCAGAACTTCACCTGGTACCCGTTCATGTGGATGGCCGGCGGCTCGGCCGTGCCGGGGAACGGCGGGGCCGGGTTCAACGCGCCCGGCGTACACCAGGCGCTGAAGCTCTGGCAGGACGCGGTCAACAACAAGGTCGCGCCGCGCAAGCCGCAGGGCGACGGCGCGGGCAACGCCCCGGCGAACCTCGCAAGCGGGTCCGTCGCCATGCAGCAGAGCGGCATCTGGTCGGTGTCGCAACTGGAGCAGGAGAAGAAGGACTTCAAATACGGGGTGTTCCGGCTTCCCGTGCCCGAAGGCGGGACTTACACCACCGACATCGGCGGGTGGGCGTTCGTCGCCAACGCCAAGGGGGCGAACCCGGAGGCGGCGGCCAAATTCATCGCCTGGGCGCTGGGCGCCACCGACGCGGCCGGCGTCGAGCGCGGCCGGCAGTGGAACACGGTCGTCAAGACGAACCTGCCGGCCCGCAAGTCCGTCCAGGAGGCGGCCAAGGCGGCGGGGGCGTTCGACAAGCCGGCGCTCAAGGTGTTCCTGGAGCAGGTGGTGCCGGGGGGCCGGGGTGAACCCCGCTACACGCCCGAGGTGTACAAGGCCGTCTCGGACGCCATCCAGGCCACCCAGCTCGGCGGGGTGGACCCGGCCAAGGCTGCGGCGGACGCCGCCGCCAAGATCGACACCTTCCTGAAGGGCTACAAGGGTGCGGCCATGCTCTGACGCCCTCGCGGGCGCCACCCCACGGCCGCTGCCGTCCGGCCGGGCGACGGACGTGCGGTCATGTTCCAGCCGGGCCTCGGCGACGCGGCCGGAGGGTCGCGTCGCAACGGTCCGGTCGGGGGCAGGCGCCCGCGTGTCCCCAGTGAAACCGCGCCGGAGGCACCCGGCGACCGGCCCTCTGAGCGAAAGGCGGTAGTCGTGGCCACATTGGTCGATCCGGGTACGGCGGTCGCCGGCGAGGCCGTGCCCCGCGTGTGGTGGACCCGGCGCAGGAGAGAGGCCCTGGCCGCGTACGCGTTCGTCGCGCCCGACCTGCTCGGCCTGCTCGTCTTCGTCGGCCTCCCCATGGTGCTGGCCGTCGGCGTCTCGCTGTTCAGCGTGGACGGGTTCGGCGGCTACACGTACGTCGGCCTGGACAACTTCCGCCAGATGGCCGAGGACACGCAGCTCTGGCAGAGCGTCAAGGTCACGCTGACGTACATGGTGACCTTCGTCCCCATCGGGTTCGTCGTCAGCCTCGGCCTCGCGCTGCTGGTCCGCGACCACTTCCCCGGCGTCGGCCTGGTGCGCACGATGTTCTTCCTGCCGCATGTCATCAGCCTCGTCGTGGTCGGCGTGGTGTGGCAGTTCCTGTTGGCCGACAAGCAGGGCGCGGTGCCCGCGCTGCTGCGGCCGGTGGGCCTGGGCGACGTGTCGTTCCTGGGCAACCCCGCGCTGGCGCTCGGGTCGCTGGTGGTGATCAGCATCTGGTTCCTCATGGGGTATCAGATGCTGATCCTGCTGGGCGGGCTCAAGGACATCCCCAAGGAGTACGAGGAGGCGGCGCGCGTCGACGGGGCCACCTCGTGGCAGCGCTTCCGCCATGTCATCTGGCCGCTGCTCCGGCCGACCAGCTTCTTCGTGCTGGTCAACTCGACCGTCGGCGCGGTGACCGGCCTGCAGGCCTTCGACCTCGTCTACGTGCTGACCAAGGGCGGTCCGGCCAACAGCACGTCCAGCGTGGTCTTCTACATCTACCAGCAGGCCTTCACCTTCAACAACTACGGCTACGCGGCGGCGCTGACCACGGTCGTGGTCGGGTTCCTGGTCGTGGCCACAGGGCTGATGTTCGGGCTCACGAAGGGAGGCAGGTTCGATGTCGGTTAGGCTGCGCGCCCTCGTCGGGTACGTGCTGGCGGCCGTCACGGTGGCGCCGCTGGTCTGGCTGCTGGTGACGGTGCTGAAGCCGGCGGACGAGCTGTTCGAGGTGGCGCTGCCCAGCCGCTTCACCCTGGACAACCTGCTCTACGTGCTGACCGAGGTGCCCATCGGCAGGTACATGCTCAACAGCCTCGTCGTCTCCGTGGCCGTCACGGTGGTCGCGCTCGTGCTGCACTCGATGGCCGCCTACGCGCTGGCCCGGCTGCGCTTCCCCGGGCGGCAGGTGATCTTCTCGATGATCGTCTCCACGCTGCTGGTGTCGCTGCCGGTGATCCTCGTCCCGCTGTTCCTGGTGGCCAGGCAGCTCGGGCTGCTCGACACGTACGCGGGGCTGATCCTGCCGGCGATCTTCCACGCGTTCGGGATCTTCCTACTCCGGCAGTACTACCTGACGATCCCGCGCGAGCTCGAAGAGGCTGCAGATCTCGACGGATGCGGATATTTCCGGCGCTGGTGGCAGGTGGTCGTGCCGCTCAGCCGGCCCGTGCTCGCCTCGCTCGCCGTGCTGTTCTTCCTGGCCAACTGGAACGCGTTCCTCTGGCCCTTGACCGCCACCCGCGACCCCGAGCTGCGCATGGTGCAGGTCGGCATAGCCACCCTCCAGGGCCAGTACGGCTCGGCCTGGAACTACGTCCTGGCCGCGACGGTGATCGCGGCCGTGCCCACCTTGATCGCGTTCGTGCTCGGCCAGCGCCGCCTGGTCGAGGCGATCAAGACCTCCGGATTGAAGTGAATGAGGATCATATGAGCTACGGAAACCACGGCAGCAGCCTGCGTGACCTGCCCCGCCTGCGGTCGTCCAGGCGCAAGCGGGTCTCCAGCTACGACCGCACGGGCGGCAACGAGGACCGGCTGACCGTCGAGGCCGGCACCACCGTGACCCTGGCCGACATCGAGGGCCCCGGCTCGATCAACCACATCTGGTGCACGGTGGCGCTCCCGTTGAAGGACGTGCCGGACGCGGTGGACGTCGACTACCTGCGCAGGCTCGTGCTGAAGATCACCTGGGACGACCAGGAGCACCCCAGCGTGCTGGTGCCGCTCGGCGACTTCTTCGGCATGGGCCACGCCAAGACCGCGAACTTCGTCTCCGCGCCGCTGCAGATGAGCCCGCAGGACGGCAAGAGCTTCAACTCGTGGTTCCACATGCCGTTCGCGAGCCGCGCGAAGGTGGAGCTGATCAGCGAACTGTCGGCCGAGCCGGTCTTCTTCTACTACTACGTCGACTACGAGCTGTTCGACTCGGCGGCCGGGGACCTCGGCTACTTCCACGCGCAGTGGCGGCGCGAGCGGCCCACCGACGGGGTTCCGCAGGGCACGCAGAGCAACCGCGAGTACCAGGTCGAGGGCATCAACGACACGGGCGACGGCAACTACGTCATCCTCGACGCCGAGGGGCGCGGCCACTACGTGGGCTGCGTGCTCAACATCCGCAACCTGCGCGAGACCAGCGACTGGAACTGGTACGGCGAGGGCGATGACATGATCTTCATCGACGGGGAGCCGTTCCCGCCCTCGCTGCACGGCACCGGCACCGAGGACTACTTCAACACCGCCTGGTGCCCGACGCAGACCTACCACGCGCCGTACCACGGCATCACCCTGCCCGGCGGGGACAACTGGAGCGGCGAGATCTCCCTCTACCGCTTCCACGTCGAGGACCCGATCACGTTCACCGAGTCCATCAGGGTGACGATCGAGCACGGCCACGCCAACAAGCGCTCGGACGACTTCTCCTCGGTCGCGTACTGGTACCAGACGCTGCCGCACAAGCCGTTCGGGCTCGCGCCGGTGGCGGAGCGGTTGCCGTTCCCGCCGCCGCCCGCCCTGGCGTAATCGATTTCTCCTGCCCGTGTCTCCGAGATCGGACGAGGTTGATCAAGATCCAAGATGTCGCGCGGCACGCCGGGGTATCCGCCGCGACGGTCTCCCGCGTGCTCAACGGCCGTTCCACGGTCAACCCGGAACTGGCGGGACGGGTGCTCGCGGCCGTGCGGGAGCTCGGCTACCGGCCCAACGGGGTGGCGCGCAATCTCAGGCGCAGGCAGACGACGTTGTGGGCGGTGCTGGTCTCCGACGTCGGCAACCCGTTCTTCACCTCTCTGGTACGGGGGGTGGAGGACGGGGGCCGGCAGTTCGGGTATTCGGTGGTCCTGTGCAACACCGACGAGAACCGGGCCCGGGAGGCCGAGTACATCGCGGTGGCGCTGGCCGACAACATGGCCGGCGTGATCATCTCTCCGGCTGACGACTCGACGGACATCTCCGCCCTGGTCGCCGCCGGCACCGCCGTCGTCACCATCGACCGCGAGCTTGCCGAGACCGAGGTCGACGCGGTGATGGTGGACAACGAGAAGGGCGCGGAGATGGCGACCGCGCACCTGCTGTCGTCCGGCTACCGGCGGATCGCGTGCATCACGGGCCCGCGGCGGATGTCCACCGCCATGCGGCGGCTGCGCGGCTATCACCGGGCGCTGCGCGCGGCCGGCGTACCGGTGGATCGTGCCCTGGTGCGGCACGCGGACTTCCGGGAGGAGGGCGGCTACTCGGCCATGGCCGCGCTGCTGGACGAGGGGGTGGAGATGGACGCCGTGTTCGCGGCCAACAACCTCATGACGGTGGGGGCGGTGGAGTGCCTGACCGAGCGGGGGGTGCCGATCCCCGAGCGAGTGGGGGTGATCGGGTTCGACGACATCCCGTGGGCCCGGCTGTTCCGGCCCGGGCTGAGCACGGTCCGGCAGCCGACGTACGAACTGGGGCGGGCGGCGGCGCAACTGCTGGCCAGCCGGATCGACAACCCGGCCCGACCGGCGGCCCGGATGGTGCTGCAGACGGAACTGCACCCCCGCGAAAGCTCCCGCCCCCGGCACGACTGAGAGCTCAGGGCCGGCGGCCGCCGAGGGCTCGCGCGACCGTGAGGCTGTCCTCGTAGATGTGGTAGCGGGTGATGAGCCCGTCCTCGACGGTGAGGTGCAGCGCGAACGGCGAGGTGTACGCGACGCCACCGGCGCGTACCGTCTGCGCGATCTCCCCGAGCACGACGGCGTGCGTCCCGTCGACCAGGATCCGCGCCACCGACGTGCCGTTCAGCTCGGGCACATGGTGGGCCTCCAGCGAGCGGAAATGGTCCGCCACGTCGGCCCGGCTGGACCGAGGCCGGATCCACGGCACCGCGGGATGCCCCTCGGCGGGCCAGTCGAGCTGCCAGTCGACCGGCTCGGCGAACAACTCCGCGGTGCGGGGATGATCGCCCTTGGCCATCCTGCGCAGCAGCTCCTCCACGACGTCACGGGTGTCAGTACTCATGCCGCAACCCTCTCGGCAAAGGCGCGGGACGTCGATTACCTCCGAGATAAGGGGCCCGGCGGTCACCCGCCAGGCCGTCCGACCGTCAGCGCCGGGCCCCGACCGCGGCACGGGCCCCCTCCACCGAGAGGGCCGGCGCGGTGGCCTCGCCGAGGCCCGACGACGCTCCCGTGACCAGAGCTCCGGTGACCAGGGCGACCTTTGCGTGCAACGGGTTGCTCACGTGCCTCCTCCGGCTATTTGCCGGTCGCGTTCCGGCCGAGCCAGTCGCGGTAGCTGATCGTGCCGAGGACGGCGCCGTCCTCCGGAACCAGCGACCGCTCGCTCAGCTCGCTGCCGAAGTAGCGCGCGTGCGGGTCGGTGACCACCTCGCGCGGGTCGCCCCAGGCGGTCAGCGCCTGGCGGAAGAACTCGTCCATGCGGTACTCCTTGGGCCCGGCGATCTCGACCCTGCCGTTCAACGGCGCTCCGACCGCGGTCCGGCCGACCGCCTGGGCCACGTCGTCACCCGCGATCGGCTGGAACAGCACGGGCGCGATGTGCACCTTGCCGTCCGTCGTGGCCTCGTCGGCGATGCCCCGGGCGAACTCGAAGAACTGGGTCGAGTGCACGAGGGAGAACGGGATGCCCGACTTCTCGATCAGCTGCTCCTGAGCGATCTTCGCCGCGAAGTAGCCGTTGTCCGGCATCCGCTCCGTACCGACGATCGACACCGCGACGTGGTGACCCACGCCCGCCGCCGCCTCCGCCGCGAGCAGGTTGCCCGTGGAGGTCTCGAAGAACTTCAGCACCGCGGCCGGCTCGAACGACGGCGAGTTCGACACGTCGACCACCACCTGCGCACCCGCCAGCACCTCGGCCAGCCCTTCGCCGGTCAGCGTGTTGACGCCCGTGTTCGGTGCCGCCGCCACCGCCTCGTGACCGTGCTCGCCCAGCTTCGCCACCAGCTTCGACCCGATCAGGCCCGTCCCGCCGATTACCACGATCTTCATTGCGATCCTTTTCGCTCCGCCGGGCCACCTCGTCGCCACCCGGTCGCCAGCTAAGACCGGACAGCCTCCGGGCTTGTGACAGCCGCGGCGAAATTGCTTCACAGCCGAGGGACGATCTCTCCGGTCAGAGTGGTGGAGAGGGAGCTACGGCGTGCCCCGGACGGGGGCCTGCCACATCGCGACGATCGCGTCGATCAGGCCGTCGGCCGTGTCGTCCCAGGTGGGCCGGAAGGTGGGCGCGTGTTCGGCCAGGGCCCGTTCCCGCTCGACGCACATCTGCACGATGAGGTGGCGGGCCATGGTGGTGCGTTCGCGGTGGAGGCCGGCGGGGCGGCCGGGCATGCACCGGGCCAGGCCGTCGCTGAAGAGCCGCAGCACCGGGGCGGCGGCCAGGGCCTCGTCCACCATGATCGCGTTGAACGCCGGGTCGGCCATGACCTGGGCGGTGAAGCGGGCGTACCAGGTGGGGCTGCCCAGGGTCTCCAGGTGTTCGGTGAGCGGGCGGACCAGGCAGGCGACCCAGTCGCGCAGGTCGGTGGAGCCGTCGATGTCGGCCATCATGCGTGCGCGGATGCGCTCGATCTGCTCGGCGTGCTTGCGCGCGATCGCGCGGATCAGGTCGGCCTTGGTGCCGAAGTGGTAGCTGACCGCGGCGTTGTTGCCCTGCCCGGCGGCCTCGCTGATCTGGCGGTTGCCGACGGCGTGCACGCCGCGTTCGGCGAACAGCCGCTCGGCCGCGGCCAGGAGCGCCTCCCGGGTCGCGCTGACCTGCTCGTCCCGTGTCATCTTGCTGATCATCGTCATTCACCGCACCGGGACTTTCGCGCAGCCCGCGACGGCCCGGTCCCACAGGCCGCCGCAGGTCCTCGGCCGTGCAGGCGAGGCGTGACGGAAGGACAGCCTATTCAAGCGACGGACCGCCGGTCGTCCCGTCGAGGGCTGCTCCGGCTTGACAGGCGTCCGCCCCACGCTAGAGTTTAAATCAATCGGTTGATTTAAACCACCCGGCCGACGCGAGTGCGGGGATCGGCCAGGGCCGCGAGACGGCCCGTGAAGCTCGCTTGAAACGCATTCCAGGAGGAAACAGTGACGACAATCCCGGAGTACGACATCGCCAGATCGGCGAAGTGCCCGCTGGACCCGGCGCCCGCGATGCGGGCGCGGCAGGAGGAGGGCCCGCTGGCCCGGGTCCGGCTGTGGGACGGCAGCACCGCGTGGCTGGTGACCGGCCACGCCGAGCACCGCGCCGTGCTCGGTCACCCCAAGGTCAGCGTCGAGCCCGCTCGCGGCATCCCCCGGCTCTCCCCGGCGGAGGCCGCGGCCATGGACAGCATGGCCAAGGCGGGCTCGGCGAGCCTCGGCTTCATCATGATGGACGATCCCGAGCATGCCCGCCTGCGGCGGATGGCGACCTCCGCGTTCACGGTCAAGCGGGTGGAGGCGATGCGCCCGGCCACGCAGGAGATCGCGGACGAGCTGATCGACCGGCTGCTCGCCGGCCCGAAGCCCGCCGACCTCGTCGAGGCGTTCGCGCTGCCGCTGCCCTCTCTGGTGATCTCCAACCTGCTCGGCGTCCCGTACGACGACCACGAGTTCTTCCAGGCCAACAGCAGGACCATCATCAACCGCAACTCGACCGCGGAGGAGCGCGGACAGGCCCAGCACCGGCTGGCCGAGTACCTGGACGGGCTGATCGGCGAGAAGCTCGCCAAGCCCGGCGACGACCTGCTGTCCGGGCTGGTCGAGCGGGTCAAGGCCGGTGAGCTGTCCCGGCAGGAGGCCGCCCGCATGGGCGTGCTGATGCTGTTCGCCGGCCACGAGACCACCGCGAACATGATCACGCTGGGCACCCTGGCCCTGCTGCAGGACCCCGACCAGCTCGCCCTCCTCCGCGAGAGCGACGACCCGAAGCTGATCGCCTCGGCGGTCGAGGAGCTGCTGCGCTACCTCACGATCACCCACGGCGGGCTGCGGCGGGTGGCGCTGGAGGACATCGAGATCGCCGGCCAGGTCATCCGGGCGGGCGAGGGCATCATCACGGTCAACGAGACCGCCAACCGCGACCCGTCCGTCTTCCCCGACCCGGACCGGCTGGACCTCCAGCGCAACCCCCGGCTGCACGTGACCTTCGGTTACGGGGTGCACCAGTGCCTGGGACAGCCGCTGGCGCGGATGGAGCTGCAGGTCGCCTACCCCGCCCTCCTGCGGCGGATCCCCACCCTCGCGCTCGCCGCCGAGCTGGAGCAGATCCCGTTCAAGCACGACGGGTTCGTCTACGGGGCCTACGAGCTGCCCGTCACCTGGTGACCGAGGAGGACATCGTGAAGATCATCATCGAGCAGGACAAGTGCGTCGCGTCCGGGCAGTGCGTCATGGCCGCCGACGACGTGTTCGACCAGCGGGACGAGGACGGGGTCGTGGTCCTGCTGAACGACGACCCGTCGCCCGAGCGGCTGGCGGACGTGCGGCAGGCCGCCCTGGTCTGCCCCGCCCTGGCCATCACCGTCGAGGAGTGACCGAAGGTGGCCAGGGCCGATGCGGGTCCACCATCCCCCAGCAGGAAGGCAAGCGTCATGGACGATCGGCTGATGTACCGGCGTGAGTTCTACGTCGGAGGTGAGTGGGTCAAACCGGCGGGCGGCGAGGTGCTGAAGGTCGTCTCCCCGTCGAGCGAGGAGGTCGTCGGCGAGGTGCCGGTCGCGACCGCGGAGGACATGGACCGCGCCGTGGCCGCCGCCCGCGCCGCCTTCGACCACGGCCCGTGGCCCCGGATGACGCCGGACGAACGAGCCGACGTCCTGGTCCGCGCCGCCGACCTGTTCCGGCGGCGCGGCGCCGAGATCGCCGCGGTGCTCGTCGAGGAGATGGGCGTGGCCGCCGGGCAGGCCCCCTTCCAGACGGCGACGGTCACCCCGGTGTTCGAGTACTACGCCCAGCTGATCCGCGGCTACCCCTTCGACCGCGTGGTCCGCTCCGGCGGGCTCGCCGGTCTGGTGACCTCGGAACCGGTCGGCGTGGTCGCCGCCATCGTGCCCTGGAACGCCCCCGTCACCCTGGCCGCCTGGAAGGTCGCCCCGGCGCTGGCGGCCGGGTGCACCGTGGTGCTCAAGCCGCCGCCGGAGACGCCGCTGAGCCCGTTCATCCTGGCCGAGGTGCTGCACGAGGCGGGCGTACCGGCCGGGGTGGTCAACGTCGTCCCCGGCGACCGCGAGGCCGGAGAGCACCTCGTCACCCATCCCGGGACCGACAAGGTCGCCTTCACCGGCTCGACCGCGGCCGGCAAGCGGATCATGAGTCTGTGCGGCGCCCAGGTCAAGCGGGTCTCTCTGGAGCTCGGCGGCAAGTCCGCCGCGCTCGTCCTCGACGACGCGGACCTGGAGGCGGTCATCCCCAAGCTGGTCGGCGGCGCCATGCACAACTCCGGGCAGGTGTGCGCCGCCCTGACCCGGATCCTGGTGCCCCGGTCGCGCTACGCCGAGGCGCTGGAGGCGGCCGCCGCCAAGGCGTCGGCCGTGCCCGTCGGGGACCCGCACGACCCGTCCACGGTGGTGGGACCGCTCGTCGCGGAGCGGCAGCGCGCCCGCGTGGAGGGCTACATCAACCTGAAGGAGGGCTTCCGGGTGGTCGCGGGCGGCGGCCGTCCGAGCCATCTGCCCAAGGGCTGGTACGTCGAGCCGACCATCCTCGGCGACGTCGACAACGCCATGCGGGTGGCCCAGGAGGAGATCTTCGGGCCCGTCCTGTGCCTCATCCCCCATGACGGGGACGACGACGCCGTCCGCCTCGCCAACGACACCCGCTACGGGCTGTCGGGCAGCGTGTGGAGCGGCGACCCCGTCCGCGGCCTGGCCGTCGCCCGGCGCCTGCGCACCGGCGGGGTCACCGTGAACGGCAGCCCCTCCCCCATGCCGCTGACGCCCTTCGGCGGGTTCAAGGAATCGGGGCTCGGCCGCGAACTCGGCCCCGAGGGCCTGCAGAGCTTCCTCGAACCGCGCACCATCGGCGTTCCCCCCGAACTGGTGGACGCGCTATGAAGGTCGCCGTCGCGTACGAGCCGGGCGAACCGCTCGTGCTGGAAGAGCTGCCGACACCGGCCATCGGGCCGCGGGACGTGCTGGTGCGCGTGGCGGCCGGCGGCATCTGCCACACCGACCTGACCTCCATCAACCGCCCCGAGCGGACGACGCCGCTCGTGCCCGGCCACGAGGCGTGCGGCACCGTCGAGGCCGTCGGCCCCGACGTGCGCCGGGTGAAGGTGGGCGACCGGGTGCTCGCCTCCGTCTCCCCCGCCTGCGGCTCGTGCTGGTGGTGCGTCAACGGCATGTCCAACCACTGCGAGCGCGGCGCCACCAGGATGGTGCCCCGCTTCGATCTGCCCGACGGGCGCAGGGCGCCCGCGCTGTGCGGCTGCGGCTCGTTCGCCGAGGCCATGGTGGTGGACGAGGCGACGGTCGTCGCCGTACGGACCGATCTGCCGGACGAGCACCTCGCTCTCCTGGGCTGCGGCGTGATGACCGGCGTCGGCGCGGCGCTCAACACCGCCGCCGTCCGGCCCGGCTCCAGCGTGGCCGTCATCGGCTGCGGCGGCGTGGGACAGTCGGTCATACAGGGCGCCCGCATCGCCGGCGCGGCCGTCATCATCGCCATCGACCCGTCCCCCGGCCGCCGCGAGACCAGCCTTCAGGTGGGCGCCACCCATACCCTCGACCCGGCCGACGGCGATCCGGTCGAACGAGTCCGCGCGCTCACCTGCGGTCGTGGGGCCGACCACTCCTTCGAGGCGGTCGGGCTGCCCGAGCTGATGGTGCAGGCGTTCGACCTGGCGCGTGCCGAGGGCACGGTCACCCTCATCGGGATGCCCCCGACCATGGACGCCGCCCTGACGCTCCCCGCCATGTCCGCCATCTTCACCGGCAAGCGCATCCAGGGATCCGTCGTGGGCGGCTCCCAGATCCTGCGGGACTTCCCCCGCTACATCCGCCTGGCCGAGACCGGCCGGCTGGACCTCACCTCGATGGTGTCCAGGCGCATCACGCTCGACCAGGTCAACGAGGGCATCGAGCTGCTCGAGCGAGGTGAGGGCGTCCGCACCGTGATCATCTGACCTTCCGTGGACCCGATCTGACCCTCATCCTGGAGCCCCCGCGTGCAGAACACCACCGCGACGTACGAGTCCGCGGACGCACAACCCCTGGCCCGGCGGCAGGTCCTCGTGGCGCTCAGCGGCCTGCTCCTCGCGCTCTTCGTCGCGACGCTCAGCAGCACCGTGGTCACGACCGCGCTGCCGAAGATCATCGGCGCGTTGCAGGGCACGCAGACGCAGTACACCTGGATCGTCACCGCGACCCTGCTCACCACGACCGCCACCACCCCGATCTGGGGCAAGCTGGCCGATCTGTTCAGCAAGAAGACCCTCGTGCAGGCCGCCGTCGCCGTGTTCGTCCTCGGCTCGCTGGCGGCGGGGCTGAGCCAGGACCCCGGGCAGCTCATCGCCGCCCGCGCCGTACAGGGCGTCGGGGTCGGCGGGGTGCAGGCCCTCGTCCAGATCGCGCTCGCGGCGATGATCCCGCCCCGGGAGCGGGGCCGCTACAGCGGCTACCTCAGCAGCGTCACCGCCGCCTCCACCATCGGCGGCCCGCTGCTCGGCGGCTTCATCGTCGACACCTCGTGGCTGGGCTGGCGATGGTGCTTCTTCATCGGACTCCCGGTCGCCGCCGTCTCGCTGGTCCTGCTGCAGAGAACGCTGCGGCTGCCCGTCATCCGCCGCGACGACGTCAAGATCGACTACCTGGGCGCCGCGCTGATCGCCGCCGGTGTCAGCGTGCTGCTCATCTGGATCTCGTTCGTCGGGGACGCCTTCGCCTGGGCGTCCTGGCAGACCGCCGTCATGCTCGGCGGCACGCTGGTGCTGCTCGCCGTCGCCCTGTGGGTGGAGACGCGCGCCGCCGAGCCCGTCGTGCCGCTCGGCATCGTCAGGCAGCGCACCACCGCCCTGGCCATCACCGGCAGCCTCGCCGTCGGCACCGCCATGTTCGGGGCCGCGGTGTTCCTCAGCCAGTACTTCCAGGCCGGGCGCGGCTACCCGGCCACCCAGGCGGGCCTGCTGACGATCCCGATGATGGGCGGCATCCTGGTCTCCTCGATCGTCGCCGGCCGGCTGATCAGCCGGAGCGGGAAGCTCAAGCCGTTCATCGTCACCGGCGCCGTCCTCCTGACGGCCGGGTTCGCCGGGCTCGGCACCATCGACCACACGACCTCGCTCGTCTTCATGGGCGTGGCCATGCTCTGCGTGGGTCTCGGCGTCGGCATGACCATGCAGAACTTCGTGCTCGTCGTGCAGAACGCCGTACCCCTCAAGGACATCGGCGCGGCCAGCTCCACGGTCTCCTTCTTCCGCTCGCTGGGCGGCACGATCGGCGTCTCCGTACTCGGCGCCGTGCTGGCCCGCCACGTCAGCGACCGGATCGCCCACGGCCTCGCCGCCGCGGGCCTTCCTGTCTCGGGCATCGAGGGCGGCAGCGCGCTGCCGCCCGCCGCCCGGGAAATCGTCCGCGCCGCCTACGGCGACGCCACCGGGCTCGTCTTCCTCATCTGCGCCGCCGTCGCCGCCCTCGGCATCGTCGCCGCCGTCCTGCTGAAGCCGGTCACCCTCCGTACCAGCCTCGACCAGCCCGACGCGGCCCGATCGGCCTGACCTCAGGATGGCCGGGATGAGGTCGGCCACGTCCATGTCAGCGAGCCGTTGGGGACTTGTCGACTTGGCGTAATGTCCGGGTTGTCGGGCTGTGCGGAGAATCGTCCCATGCGTAAATCTTCCGCTGCCGTCGCCGCGCTGATGGCAGCCCTGGTCGCCGGCACCGTCACTCCCGCGTCGGCCGATGTCCAGGAGACCGGCGGCCCGTCTCTCAGCTTCGCCCTGCTCGGCGACACTCCGTACGGCGCCGACCAGCGGGCGGCGTTCCCCGCGCTGGTCGACGCGGTGAACGCCGACCCGGACGTCCGCTTCGTCCTGCACGCCGGTGACGTCAAGGATGGCGCGTCCACCTGCGACGACGCGCGCTTCGCCGACCTGGCCAAGCTGTTCGGCACCTTCGACGACCCGTTCGTGCTGACCCCCGGCGACAACGAGTGGACCGACTGCCACCGCACCGCCGCGGGCGGCTATGTGCCCACCGAGCGGCTCGACGCGGTCCGCACGTTCTTCTACCCGAAGGCCGGTCACACGCTCGGCCGCAACTCGATCGGCGTGCGGACCCAGGCGTCCGACAGCCGGCACAGCGCCTACAGGGAGAACGTGCTGTTCCGCCGGCAGGGCGTCGTGTTCGCGACCGTGCACGTGGTCGGCAGCGAGAACGACCTGGCGCCGTGGTCCCAACTGCCGGGCGGCGACCGTCCCGACCTGCGACTGGCCGAGTTCACCGCGCGCAAGGCGGCGGCCCTCGACTGGATCGACACCGCCTTCGACACCGCACGGCAGACGAACGCGCCGGGGGTGCTGCTCCTGATGCAGGCCGAGCCGACCGACACTCCCGGGTTCTCCGAGATCCGCGCCCGGATCACCGACCGTGCCAAGGCGTACGGCAAGCCCGTCCTGCTCGTGCACGGTGACGAGCACGTGTACGAGGTGGAGCCCGGCTACGCGGGCGTCCCCAACCTGACGAGGCTGGAGACCTACGGCGTCACGGCGACCCAGTGGCTGCGCGTCACGGTCGAGCCCCGCTCGCGCGCGGTGTTCTCCTGGCGGCCCCAGACGGTGCCCGCCTCCTGAAGGCCGGCGGCCCGGAGCGCCCGCTCCGGGCCGCCGGCTCAGCCGCCCGGCCGTTCGGCGTGGTGGCAGGCGGCGTAGTGGTCGCCGACCGCCTCCAGCACGGGCTCGACCTCGGCGCACCGCTCGGTCGCCTTCCAGCAGCGCGTGTGGAAGCGGCATCCGGGTGGCGGCGCGACGGGGCTCGGCGGGTCGCCCGCCAGCATGATCCGCTGCCGGCCGCGTAGCCGGGGCTTCGGCACGGGCGCCGCGGAGAGCAACGCCATCGTGTACGGATGCGCCGGCTCACCGTACACCCCGGCCGCGGGCCCGACCTCGGCCAGCCGCCCGAGGTACATCACGCCGACCCGGTGCGACACGTGCCGCACCACGGCCAGGTCGTGGGCGATGAACACCAGCGCCACGCCGAGCGTGCGCTGCAGTTCGGCGAAGAGATTGACCACCTGCGCCTGCACCGACATGTCCAGCGCCGACACCGGCTCGTCGCACACGATCACGTCCGGTTCGGTGGCCAGCGCGCGGGCGATGCCGATCCTCTGCCGCTGCCCGCCGGAGAACTCGTGCGGGAACCGGTTCATCCGGTCGGGGGACAGGCCCACCAGCTCCAGCAGCTCGCCGACCCGCTCCCGCATGGCGCGCGCGTCCGGGCACAGCCGGTGCACCCGCAGCGGCTCGGCGACGATGTCATGCACCGTCATGCGGGGGTTCAGGGAGGTCAGCGGGTCCTGGAAGACCATCTGGACGCGCCGCCTGATGTCGCGCGGCACGCCGCCGCGGGCGAAGAACGGCCGGCCGCGGAAGGTGACCTCGCCCTGGTCGGGGCGTTCGAGGCCGACGAGCATGCGGGCCAGCGTGGACTTGCCGCAGCCCGACTCGCCGACGATGCCCAGGGTCTCGCCGGCACGCAGCTCCAGGTCCACGCCCGCGACCGCGCGCACGGCCCCGCCCCTGGACAGCATCCCGCCGCGGTAGGTCTTGTGCAGCCCGACGGCCTGCAACACGGGCTGGTCAGACGCGGGCTGGTCAGACGCGGGCGGCATCGAGCATCTCCTCCGAGTGGTGGCAGGCGGCGTACCGGCCGGTGCCGGTCGGCAGCAACGTCAGTTCCGGGCGCGTGGTCGAGCACACCTCGCTCGCCCGCGCGCAGCGCGGCGCGAACGAGCACCCGGGCGGTACGCTCGCCGGGCTCGGCGGCGCCCCGGGGATGGCACGCAGCGACGCGGCCGGGCTGTCCAGGTCGGGGATGGCGGCCAGCAGCGCGTCGGTGTAGGGATGGGCCGGCAGGTCGTACAGCTCGCCGACCTCGCCGCTCTCCACGATGCGCCCGGCGTACATCACCGCCACCCGGTCGCTGACCTCGGCCGCCACGCCCAGATCGTGGGTGATGAGCAGCACGGCGGTGCCCAGCTCGCGCCGCAGCCGGTCGATGAGCTCCAGGATCTGCGCCTGGACGGTCACGTCCAGCGCGGTCGTCGGCTCGTCGGCGATGATCAGGTCGGGTTCGAGCGCCACGGCCATGGCCACGAGGATGCGCTGGCGCATGCCGCCGGAGAACTGGTGCGGGTAGTCGTCCACGCGCGTGGCGGCGGCCGGGATGCCCACCAGGTCGAGCAGTTCGACCGCGCGGGCCCTGGCCTGCTTGCGCGAGGCGCCCCGGTGCACCCGGAACAGCTCCCCGACCTGGTCACCGACGCTGAGCACCGGATTCAGCGCCGACAGGGCGTCCTGGAAGACCAGCGTCATCGCGCTGCCGCGCAGGGCACGGCGCTCCTCGGCGGACATCGCCGTCAGGTCCCGGCCGCCGAGCCGGGTCGCCGCGGAGCGCACCCGGACGTTCGGGCCGTCGAGCAGTCCCATGACGGCCTTGGCGGTGACGGATTTGCCCGACCCCGACTCGCCCAGCAGCGCCAGTGTCTGGCCGCGTTCGATGGTCAGGTCCACGCCCCGCACCGCCGGGACCTCGCGTCCGTGGGCGGTGAAGGTGACGTGGAGGTCGCGGATCTCCAGGACGGGTGCCTCGCTCACTGCACCCCTTTCTCAGATGTGACGAAACTTGGCGCCAACTTAGCCGAAGCTGCCGAAAAACAACTCTCATATTGCCTTTCACGCCCGATCCTGGCAAGCTTCCTCGAAATCGGATGAAAGGGATTGCCAGTGCTGGAAGCCGCGAAGAGCTATAAGGGTTACCGTTCCTACGAGTACCTGGAAGCAGGCGTCGACTACCGGGAGTTCGACCTGGCGCCCGAGTTCGGCAGGGTTCCGGCGTACCAGGGGCCCGAGCTCACCACCGAGCAGACCGAGCGCGTCCGCCGCCTGCTCGTCGACAGCCTGGTCGTCTCGCTGCACGACCACCCGTCGATCTTCCCCGACGACATCGGCCAGACCGTCGACTACAACCGCACCGCCCGCCACCACACCGGTTACGCCGGCCTGGCCCGCTCCGGCATGACGGTCGTCTTCGACAACCTCATGGACGGCACCTGCTGCATCACCAGCCAGGCGGGCTGGAAGTGGAACGACGTGATCGCCGACATCGGCATGCGCCTGTCGGACCTGGCCCACCAGGACTTCCTCATCAAGGTCGAGCGCCTGGCCGACGTGCGCGAGGCGCACGCCGGCGGCCGCATGGGCCTCGTGCTCGCTCTCGAGGCGGCCACGATGATCGAGAACGAGGTCGACAGGATCGACATGCTGTACGGCTTCGGCGTCCGCCAGATGGGCATCGCCTACAGCGAGGCCAACACCCTGGGCAGCGGCCTGAAGGAGCGCGGCGACGGCGGCCTGACCCTGTTCGGGGAGAAGGCCGTGCGCCGCATGAACAAGCTCGGCATCGCCATCGACGTCTCCCACTCGGGCGACCAGACCTCGCTCGACACGATCCGCCACTCCACCAAGCCGATCCTCATCACCCACGCGGGCGCCCGTTCGGTCTGGCCGACGAACCGGATGAAGCCGGACTCCGTCATCAAGGCGGCGGCCGAGCGCGGCGGCGTGATCGGCCTGGAGGCGGCCCCGCACACCACGCTCTCGCCCGACCACCCCCGCCACAGCCTGGAGTCGGTCATGGACCACTTCACCTACTGCGTGGACCTCGTCGGCATCGATCACGTCGCCTTCGGCCCCGACACGCTGTTCGGCGACCACGTGGGGCTGCACGACACCTTCGCCGAGCACCTGTCGCTCAACGAGGCGCACGCGGGCACCCCGTACGAGAAGGTCGCCTACGTGGACGGCCTGGAGAACCCGGCCGAGTGCTTCTGGAACATCATCTCCTGGCTCGTCGCCCACGACTACTCCGACGACGAGATCACCAAGGTCATCGGCGGCAACGTCATGCGTGTGCTGGAAGAGGTCTGGTTCTGATGAGACGCTCCATCCTCGTCTTCGCCGCGCTGGCCATCGCGACGGCGGCCTGCGCCCCGAGCGTGCCGGGACAGTCGTCGTCGTCCCAGAGCGCGCCGCCGGCCAACGCCGACCGGCTGACCATCGGCACGACCGCCGACGTGGTCAACTACAACCCCCTGGTCGGCAACAGCCGCACCGACTCGTGGGTGACCAACCTCATGTACCCGCACCTGACCCAGATGGACGAGTCGGGCAAGCGCGTCCCGTACCTGGCCACCGAGTGGTCCTACTCCGACGACGGCAAGACCGCCACGGTGAAGCTGCGCGACGACATGAAGTGGTCCGACGGCAAGCCGGTCACCGCCGACGACGTGGTCTTCTCGGTGACGACGGTGCAGAAGGAGAAGTTCGGCGTGGTCGCCGGGCTCATCACCGCGCTGGACAAGGCCGAGGCCGTCTCGCCGACCGAGGTGCGATTCGCCCTCAAGCGCCCCGACGGCACCTTCCTCGACAACGTCGGCTTCTGGCTGCCGGTCGTGCCCAAGCACGTCTTCGAGAAGGCGCCCAGCGTGCAGAAGTTCGCCAACGACGCCGACTGGGTGAGCGCGGGGCCGTTCAAGCTCACCAAGGTCGAGCGCGGCCAGCGCTACATCATGCAGCGCGTGGACGACTTCGGCCCCGGCACGCCTGCCGTCAAGGAGATCGTCTTCCGAGTCTTCCCCGACGTGAACACCGAGGTCCTCGCGCTGCGCAACGGCGAGATCGACCTGATCGGCAACGTGCTGCCGCCCGCCACCGCGACCGAGCTGAAGACCGACCCGAAGGTCACGATGCAGCAGATCCCGTCGCTGGGCTGGGCGCACCTGCAGTACAACACCAAGCGCAAGCCGCTCGACGACGTCCGCGTCCGGCAGGCGCTCGCGCAGGCCGTCGACTACGAGGCCATCAGGAACATCGCGCTCAAGGGCTTCGCCAAGTCCTCCAACTCCAGCGTGCTCACCCCGTCGCTGCCCGACTACGCGGACCCGGCCTCGAAGGAGTACGTCTTCGACCCGGAGCAGTCCAAGAAGCTGCTGGCCGAGGCCGGGGTGACCGACCTCAGCCTGAGCATGATCTACGACCAGGCCGACCCGAACATCGCCCGCTGGGCCCCCATGGTCCGCGACTCGGCGAAGAAGGCCGGGATCACGATCAAGCTGCAGGGCCTGGAGCGCAACACGTACCTGGACAAGACGCTCAAGCGCGACTTCGACATCTACGCCGGCTCCTGGGCCGTCATGGACAACCCGCCCGCGAACCTCGGGCTGGCCTTCAAGACCGGCGGGTTCATCAACTACGCCCAGGTCAGCGACCCCAAGCTGGACGACCTGATCGACCAGGCGCAGCGGGCGCTCAGCCCCGCCGACGCCAAGGCGCCGATCCAGGAGGCCGCGCGGATCATCCACGACCAGGTCTACGACAACGTCCTGTACGTGGAGACGTTCAACATCGCGCACTCCACGAAGTGGACCGGGTTCAAGCCGATGCCCAGCGAGCTGCTGTCCATCCTGAACCCGCTCTCCCTCGCCGCGGCCAAGCCGGCGGGCTGATCGCCATGCGGTTCATCGGCCTGCGGCTGGCCCGCGGCCTGCTCACCCTGTGGTTCGCGGTCACGGTCACGTTCTTCCTGGTGCGCCTGCTGCCGGGCGACCCGGTGCTGGCCGTGGCCGACCCGAACATGACCGAGGAGCTGCGCCAGAAGCTCCTGGCCGACTTCGGCCTGGACAAGTCACTCGGCGCGCAGTACGTCGACTACCTCGGCCAGCTCCTGCACGGCAACCTCGGCATGTCGTTCCGTCAGTCGGTGCCCGTCACGACCGTGCTGATGGAGCGGCTGCCGTGGACGCTGATCCTGACGATCTCGGCCATGGTGGTGACGATCGCGCTGGGCATCCCGCTCGGCGTGCTCGCCGCCACCAAGGCCAAGGGGTGGTTGGACCGCCTGATCCAGGTCACCGGCGTCACCGCGCAGTCCCTGTTCGTACCGAGCGTCGGGATCTTCCTCATGTACGTCCTGGGGGTCTGGCTCGGCTGGTTCCCCATCGGCGGCGCGGTCGACCTCGACGCCACCGGCTTCGGCGCCACGCTCAGCATGCTGCACCACCTGGTGCTGCCGTGCCTGTCGCTGGTCCTCATCCAGCTGGGCGGCTACGTGCTCACCATGCGCACCACGCTCATCGACGCGCTCGGCGAGGACTACGTCGCACTGGCCAAGGCCAAGGGCGTCCGCCCGGGGAAGGTCGTGTGGAAGCACGCCCTGCGCAACGCGCTGCTGCCGACCACCACCATCGCCGGGCTCCAGCTCGGCACCCTGGTCGGCGGCGCGGTGCTGACCGAGACGATCTACGCCTACCCGGGCATCGGCCGCGCCATCTACGAGGCGGTCGGCCAGCTCGACTTCCCCGTCCTGCAGGGCGCGTTCGTGCTGCTCGCGGCGGCCGTCGTGGCCGCCAACCTGATCACCGACGTGGCCTACGGAATCCTCGACCCCAGGGTGCGCACCTCATGAGCGCTGTCGCCATCGAGCTCACGCCCAGGCAGCGGACCTGGAGCGCGTTCCGCCGCAACCCGCTCGGCCTGGCCAGCGGCGTCGTGCTGGCGCTGCTGGCACTGGTCGCGGTCCTCGCGCCGCTGATCGCGCCCTTCCCCGAGGGGTACGGCGCCGACACCTCCCAGCCGCCGTCGGCCGCCCACTGGTTCGGCACCGACGACATCGGGCAGGACGTGTTCGCCCAGGTCGTGTGGGGCACCCGGGTCAGCATGGCGGTCGGCGTCAGCGCCTCCGTGCTGGCCATCGTGATCGGCCTGCTCATCGGCGTCAGCGCCGCCTACTTCCGCCGCCTCGACACGCCGCTCGGCGTGCTGGTGGACCTGTCGCTGTCGCTGCCCGTGCTGCCGCTGATGATCCTGGTGGCGGCGCTGGCCGGGCCGAGCGTGCGCACGCTGGCCGTGGTCATCGCGCTGTTCAGCTGGCCCGAGGTGGCCCGCGTGGTCCGCTCGCAGGCGCTGGCGATCGTGCCCATGCCGTTCGTGTCGGCGGCCAAGGTCATCGGCGGCTCGTCGCTGTGGATCGTCCGCAAGCACCTGCTGCCCGGCGTCATCCCCGTCGTCGGCGTGTCGGTCGTGCTGACCACCTCCCGCGCCGTGCTCGCCGAGGCCGGGCTCTCCTTCCTCGGCCTGGGCGACCCCAACAGCTGGTCGTGGGGGACGATCCTGCACAAGGCGCAGCAGTCCGGCTCGCTCGCCTCCGCCTGGTGGACCACGCTCTTCCCGTCGCTGGCCATCTTGCTGCTCGTCCTGTCCACGACGCTGCTGTCCGTGGCCTACAACGACGCCCGCAACCACAGGAGCGACTCATGACCTTCAGCCAGCGGCTCCCCGACGCCTTCTACGCCGGCGCGCTCGCCCGCGTCCGCGCGGAGATGGCCGCGGAGGACCTGTCGGCGCTGCTGCTCGACGACCCGCTCGACGTCGCCTACCTCACCGGCTTCCACCACTTCCCGAACGAGCGCCCGGTCGCCTGCTGGCTGCCGTTCGACGGCGACCCGGTCCTGCTCGTGCCGGACCTCGAACGCGAGTACGCCCAGGACCAGCGGGCCCGCGCCGAGATCGTGGCCTATCCCGAGTTCCCCGGCCGCCGCCCGCCGTTCGCGGTGCTCGCCGGCCACGTACGCCGGCCCGCGACCGCCGCGTACGCACCCTCCACCAGCGTCGCCCGCGCCCAGGCCCTGGCCGAGGCGTTCCCCGGCACCCGGTGGAGCACCTGCGAGGCCGTCGGCCGCGTCCGGCTGCGCAAGACGCCCGAGGAGATCACCCTGCACGAGGAGGCCGCGCGCATCGCCGACGCCATGCTGGAGGCCGGCGTCGAGCTGGTCAGGGCGGCCCTCGAAGCCGGCGGCGAGCTGCCCGCCGAGACGGAGCTGGCCTCCCACGTCATCAGCCACGGCGCCCGCCTCATGTACGCCAGGCACCAGGACGTCGTCGTGGTCCCCATGCTCACCGGCGGCCTCGTCTACGGCGGCCCCAACTCGGCCCAGCCGCACCGGCTGCCGGGCGGCGACCGGCTGCGGGCGGGAGAGACGTTCATGCTCTCACTCGGCTGCGCGGTCGGCGGCCGGTTCGTCGAGAGCGAGCGCACGTTCGTGATCGGCGAGCCCACCACGCGGCAGGCCCGCTATTACGAGACCGTCCGCGAGGCCCAGGAGACCGGTACCGAGGCCCTGATCGCGGGTCTGAGCTGCGAGGAGGCCAACCGCCGCTGCCTGGCGGTGATCGAGGAGGCCGGGCTGGGCGAGTACATCCGCCACCGGCAGGGGCACGGCATCGGGCTCGGCTTCCACGAGCCGCCGTGGCTGTCCGACGGCGACACCACCGAGCTGGCCCCCGGCATGATCCTGTCCAGCGAGCCCGGCGTGTACGTGCCGGGGCACGCCGGCTACCGCATCTCCGACACCGTCCTGGTCACCGAGTCGGGGCCGCGCCGGCTCACGGCGTACCCGCGCGAGCTCACCGACGTCATCATCTGAAAGGCAGACACGTGTTCGTCGACATCAACGGCAACTCCCTGAACGTCGAGGTCCTCGGCGACGGTGAGGAGACGATCATCGCCCACCACGGCGCCCCGGGGCTCGGCTCGCTCGCCGAGCCGAGGGCCAGCTTCGGCCGGCTCGCCGACGCCTACCGGGTGGTCGTCTTCGACGCCAGAGGATCGGGCAGGAGCGGACAGAACGGGCCGTTCACGCACGAGCAGTGGGTCGCCGACGTCGAGGGCCTGCGCGAATGGCTCGGCGCCGAGCGCATCGTGATCGCCGGCGGCTCGTACGGCGGCTTCATCGCCATGGAGTACGCCGCCCGCCACCCCGACCGCGTCAGCGCCGTCGTGCTGCGCGACACCTCGGCCGACAACGCCAACCAGGAGCTCGCCACCCGCAACGCCGCCGCCTCGTCCCGGGTGCGGATCGACCAGGCCAAGCTGGATCGGATCATGTCCGGCACCGTCCGCGACGACGCGGACCTGAAGGACTGCTGGCGGGAGATCCTGCCGCTCTATGACCACGACTACGACCCGGCCAAGGTCGAGCAGCGCGTGGCCGCGACTCCGTACCACTACCTCACCCACAACCACGCCTTCGCCGTCAACCAGCCGAACTACGACATCAAGCACCTGCTGCCCGGCATCACGGCCCCGGTCCTGGTGACCGTCGGCAGGCACGACTGGATCACGCCGGTCGAGTGCAGCGAGACCATCGCCCGCCTCATCCCTCAGGCTGAGCTGCGGGTATTCGAGAAGTCCGGCCACTCGCCGCAGGTCGAGGAGGCCGAGCTGTGGGAGGCGACCGTCCGCGACTTCCTCGACAAGGTGCGCGGGCGGCGCTGAACACGCGATGATGCCCCCGATGGAAGATCTCGACGACCTCGACCGGAAGATCCTCGCCGCGCTCCACGTGAACGGCAGGGCGAGCTGGACCGACATCGCCCAGTTGCTGGGCATCTCCACCAGCACGGTGGCGCGCCGGGCCCAGCACCTGTTCGCCGCGGGCCTGGCCCGCGTGGCGGTGCTGCCGCACCTGGAGCACGACGGGCCCGTGCACGTGTTCATCGTCCGGCTGTCGTGCGCGCCCGGCAGCCAGCTCAGGGTCGCCGGGCTGCTGGCCAAGAACCCCGACATCCGGTACGTCTCCATCGTCACCGGCGGCTACGACATCGTCTTCGAGCTCGTCGCGCCCAAGGACCGCGACCTGTACTCGATGCTGGTCGACGTCGTGCACGCCATCCCCGGCACCCAGCAGAGCGTCGCCGACCTCGTGCTGCACACCTACAAGCGCAGCTACGACTGGAGCGTCCCCGTGGTCGGGGAGCAGGCGGCGCCGTTCGCGCTGGAGCCGCCCCTGCACACGTGCGAGCGCGGGCACCTCGACGACGTCGACCGCGCCGTGCTGGCGGCGATGCGCGAGGACGGGCGGGCCAGCTTCCAGTCGGTCGGCAACCGGCTGGGCATCAGCGAGAGCACGGCCAGGCGGCGCTTCGAGGCCATGGTCGAGCGCGGCTGCGCCATCACGGCCACGTTCATCCCGGCCGCCGCGCTCGGTTACGAGGCGGAGCTGCTCTTCTGGCTGTCGGTCGAGCCCAGCATGCAGGACGCCGTCGCCGAGCGGCTCGCGAACGAGCGCGGCGTGCGGATGATCGCCTCCCTGCTGGGCCAGACGTCGCTGATCTGCGAGGTGATCGTGCCGACCACGGCCGACATCCACCACTTCACCTCGCGCACGCTGGCCTCCGTGCCCGGCATCCAGTCGTGGACGGCGGGCGTGCAGGTGCTGACGGTCAAACGCGGCTTCCTCATGGTGCCCTGGGCGGAGGACCGGATCGCCGCGGCGCTGGCCGGCTGACCGGGCCGCGGGAAGAGAGCCCGGTTCCGGTACGGACACCGGCCGGCCGGCGCGGAAGGGCGTTGTCACGCGAGAATGTCCGTACCGGGGTTTCTAGGCGATGCGGGCGAGGTCGCGCATGTGGATCGGGTATGCCGGAGGCAGCCCCTTCGCGTACCGCTCGAGTTCGTCGAGGGCAGCCTCGGCGAGGCGATGGACCTCCGTGCCCATGGCTCCGGCGATGTGCGGCGTGAGCTGCACGTTGGGCAGCCCGAACAGCGGTGAGTCGACCGGCAGCGGTTCGGGGTCGGTGACGTCGAGGATCGCGCTGAGCCGCCCGCTCACGCATTCGGCGGTGAGCGCGTCGGTGTCGATCAGGCTGCCTCGGGCGGTGTTGATGACCGTGGCGTGGTCGGGAAGCAGAGCGAGGCGGTCGGCGTCCAGCAGGTTGCGGGTCTCGGGCAGTGACGGCGCGTGCAGGGTCACGATGTCGCTGCGGCGCAGCAGGTCGGGCAGTGGCACGAGGGTCGTGCCGAGGTCCTCGGCGTCCGCCTCGGTGGCGTAGGGGTCGCTCACGAGCACGGTGCGGTCGAAGGCCTGCAGCAGGCGTGCCACCCGCCGGCCGGTGTGCGACAGGCCGACGATGCCGACGACGCCGCCGTAGTTCGACCCGGCGCTCACCCGTTCCCGCCACGCGGAGTCGGCGCCCCGCCGCCGGTACGCCTCGGCGAAGGCGCTCACGCGTTTGCCGCTGTGCAGGATCGCGGCGAGGGTGTACTCCGCGACGGGCACCGCGTTGGCGTTGGCCGCGGAGGTGACGAGGATTCCGCGTTCCCAGCAGGAGGCGTCGGTCAGATGCGTCTTCACGGTGCCGGCCGCGTGCAGCACGGCGCGCAGCCGGGGAGCGGCATCGAGGACCTCGCCGGTCAGGAGCGGACAGCCCCAACCTGTGATCATGACTTCGATGTCGCGGAGCCGGGCGCGGCTTGACGGTGAGCCGAGCTCGGTCAGCGCTTCGGGGCGGTCGAGCCGGGCGAGGCTGTGTAGTCGCTCGAATCGTGCGTCGTCGAAAAGCTGGCGGATGGTGGGTTCGGACATGACCAGTGCTGTCACGGGCCGGCGGGTCATCATGCTCCTATTCGGTGGTGGCTGCGATCGCGACGCTGTCCCGTACGACGACGTGAGTGCCGAGCACGACCCGCGGGTCGACGGTGTCCGGCGCCATCGCCATCGTGGCGGCGAGCCGGCCCAGCTCCCGGGCGGGAATGTGCACGGTGGTCAGTCCGAGATCGGCGGCGAAGGTGGCGTCGTCGAACCCCACGACCGAGATGTCCTCGGGCGTGCGCAGCCCTGCCTCCCGCAGGGCTTGCAGGACACCGCTCGCGACGTGGTCGGTGTGGGCGAACACGGCGGTGAAGTCCGGCGGCCCCGCCCGCAGAATGTCGCGCATGCGGGCGTAGCCGGTCTCGCGGCTCCACGCGGGGCCCGCCTCCAGCCGGGGGTCGAGGTCGCCGCCGAGGTCGGCCAGGGCACGGCGGTATCCGTCCCGCCGCCGCACCGTGGTGCTGTGGTCCTGCTGGCCGCTCAGGAGCAGGATGCGGCGGTGGCCGCGCGACAGCAGGTGACTGGTCGCGGCGTACGCACCGCCCTCGTTGTCGTACTCGACCACGCCGGCGGGTACGTCCGGGCCGAGCGGGGGGCGGGCGCACAGCACCAGACGTGAGCCGGTCTGCGCGAGCGAGCCGGCGAAGGCGCTGGTCTCGCGCACGTATTCCGGGCTTTCTGTGACGGCGCCGATGAGGACGATGGCCTGCGCGTGCTGGGCGCTCATCTGCCGCAGCACCTGCAGCTCGCGATCGGGGTCGCCGCCGGTGGTGCCGATCAGGCAGAACCGCCCGGCGTCGGCGAGGGTGTTGGCGATGCTCTGGACCAGGCTCATGAGAAAGCCGTCGTCGAGCATCCGGACCACGATGGCGATCGTGCCGGTCTCCTGGTGGATCAGTGCGCGGGCGTGCGGATTGGCGACGTAGGCGAGGTCGCGGACCGCGCGCATGACCTTGTCGCGCGTTTCCGGCGCCGGCGGATAACTGCCGTTGAGGATGCGTGACACGGTGGACACCGAGACGCCCGCCCGGGCCGCCACGTCGCGGATGCTCGCCCGCCTGTTCTCCATGCCGTTCTCTACCTCCGTGCGCGGTTCCACGCGTTGTTAAAAGGGTTTACTCCAGAGCCTAGCCCGTGCCCTCGCGGCCGGTCCAGAGGAGAGACCCTATCTGCCTGTTTGCGAAGTGTGGGTCTTGACGTACGAGTGAAACCCTTTTAACGTGCCGAGGACCAAGCGCCATTACGTAGCTGTTTCCAGGAGGCAACGTGGCCGTCACCCTCGCTGACCGGCGGACGGACGATCCGCCCACCAGCGCGGCCGAGTCCGCGCGCCGGCGCGGCGGCCGGCGGCAGCGGCTGCGCCGCAGTCGCTTATTGCTGCTCATGATGGCACCGGGAGTGCTGTACTTCCTGGTGTTCCACTACGTCGCCCTGCTGGGCAACGTCATCGTCTTCCAGGACTACCTGCCGTTCGCGGGCATCGCCAACAGCCCCTGGGTAGGCCTGGACAACTTCCGGGCACTGTTCGCCGACCCCGACTTCTGGCAGGCGGCGGTCAACACCATCAGCCTCGCCACGCTGCAGCTGATCTTCTATTTCCCGGTGCCGGTGGCCCTGGCGCTGCTGCTGCACAGCCTGACCCGAGGGTGGGTGCGCAAGGCGGTCCAGAGCATCGTCTACCTGCCCCATTTCATCTCATGGGTGATCGTCGTCGCGCTGTTCCAGCAACTGCTCGGTGCGGCGGGCGTGCTCAACGGGCTGTTCGCCGACAACGGCTACCACCTGGTCAACGTCTTCAGCGAGCCGTCGTTGTTCAAGCCGCTGATGATCGCCGAACTGATCTGGAAGGACTGCGGCTGGGGCACGATCATCGTGCTGGCCGCCCTGCACAACGTGGACGATCAACTTTACGAGGCATCCGCGATCGACGGCGCGGGGTGGGGCCGGCGGCTGTGGCACGTGACCCTGCCGTCCCTGCGACCCGTCCTCGTCCTGCTGCTGATCCTGCGGCTGGGCGACATCCTGAGCGTCGGCTTCGACCAGGTCCTGCTGCAGCGCGACGGGTTCTCGCCCGGGGTCGCGGAGGTCCTGGACACCTACACCTACTACCACGGGGTGGTCAACGGCAGCTGGGGACCGGCCGCCCTGGCCGGCATCTTCAAGGGCCTCGTCGGCCTGGTCCTGATCGTCGTGGCCAACAAGGTCGCGCACCGGCTTGGCGAGGAAGGAGTCTACCGATGACACGTCCGGTCTGGATGGAGCCGCCCCGGCCGAGCACCAAGGCGGCGAAGGCCGTCGCGGTGATGATCACGGTGGCGCTGGTGATCATCCCGTTCTGGGTGGTCGTCGCCACCAGCCTGTCGCCTGACCTGCAGGTGATCCGCAACGGCGGCTGGTCGATCTGGCCCGAGCAGGTGACGCTGGACGCGTACCGGCGGCTGTTCGGTTCCGGGGTGATCTCGCACGCGGTGCTCGTCTCCGCCGTGGTCACGATCGTGGGCACCGCGGTGAGCCTCACCGCCACCGTGCTGATGGCGTACGCGCTGGCCCGGCCGAACGTCTTCGGCGGCAAGCCGATCATGCTGGGCGTCCTGCTCACCTTCCTGTTCCCGCCGGCGATCATCCCCAGCTTCCTGGTCGTCAGCAACCTGGACCTGCGCAACCACTACGCGGCGCTGATCGCCCCGGTGCTCATCAGCTCCTTCAACCTGGTCATCATGCGGGGCTACTTCCAGGGCCTGCCGGCCCAGCTGTCGGAGAGCGCCCGCATCGACGGCGCCGGCGACGGCCGCGTGCTGTGGCACGTCGTACTTCCGCTGTCCAAGGCGATCATCGCGGTGGTCGGCTTCTACTACGCGGTCGGCTACTGGAACAGCTTCTTCAACGCCATGCTCTACCTCGACGACCAGTCCACCTGGCCGCTGCAGCCCATGCTGCGGCAGATCGTCATGCTCGGGGCCAACCCCGACACGTCGATCGCGGCCGGAGCCGGGGCCAGTGTCGCCCCACAGACCACGACCATGGCCACCGTCGTGGTCGCGGTGCTGCCGATTCTCGCGGTCTATCCGCTCGTGCAGCGCTTCTTCACCAAAGGCGTGCTCACCGGCGCGATCAAGGGCTGACCTCGCCTGACGGCCCACCCCCTGCACACCTTCCGCGCCCAGCGCGGACCGCACAACCCACCCGGAAGGGAAAGCGCTTGCCATGGACATCACCCGGAGATCGCTGCTCAGACTGACCGGCGGCGTCGCGCTCGCCTCCGCCGTACCCGGCCTCGCCGCCTGCGGCGACGGCTCGGCCACATCGGTGGGCAACGCGGGCAAGGGTCTCGCCCCGCTCCCCACCTACACCCCGATCAACCTGGTGAAGCCGGACCTGCCTGGCACCGCCCAAGGTGTCCAGGACGCCTTCCTGACCTATCCGCAGAAACTGGCCCAGACCGTCGACGGCAAGCCGGGCGACGGCTCGGTCGTCACCTGCATGGTCATCACCTACGGCACCGCGCCGTCCCCGGCCGCGAGCAACAAGCTGTGGACCGCGATCAACGAGGCACTCGGGGTGGACCTGCGCCTCACCCTCGTCCCGGCGGCCGATCTCAACGCCAAGTACGCCACCATGATGGCCGGCGGCGACCTGCCCGACATCATCGCCACCATCGACCTGGCGATGTCCAACGCGCTGCAGTTCACCCAGGCCAAGTGTGCCGATCTGACCGAGTACATCTCCGGTGACGCGATCAAGGACTACCCGAACCTGGCCAACCTGCCGACGATCTCATGGCAGAACGTCGGCCGAATCGGCGGCCGCCTGTACGGCGTCCCGGTGCCCCGGCCCCAGCTCGCCGGCGTGATGTTCAGCAACAGGGAGAAGCTCGAGGCCGCCGGCATCAAGATGGGGCTCGGCGTCTCCACGGCCCAGTTCGCCGAGGGCTTGGCCAAGCTCGCCACCGCCAAGCAGTTCCCGCTGGGCGGCAACAACTTCAGCGAGAACATCCACCTCGGCGCGGCCGGTGTCCCCAGCAACTGGGTGCTCGCCGACGGCGCGTTCACCAGCCGTTACGAGAACCCGGTCTACCCGGAGGTGCTGCAGCGGCTGCGCGACTGGTACGCCAAGGGCTACTTCTACCCGGACCTGCTGAGCACCCAGGCGACCCAGGCGAACACGTTCTTCATGAACGGCACGACGCTGACCCTGGGCGGCGGCATCGGCGGCTACCCGGGAATGGTCTCCGGGGTCGGCGACGCCTTCACGGTCGACTTCGTCCGCCCGTACGGCGACAACCCGACTCCGTGGCTGGGCAACGGGGTGTTCTCCAACAGCGGCCGCGGCGGCTTCACCGCCCTGAAGAAGGCGTCGCCGGAGCGCATCAAGATGCTGCTGCGAGTGCTGAACTTCCTGGCCGCGCCGTTCGGCAGCAAGGAGTACGAGCTGATCAACTACGGTGTCGCCGGGGTGCACTTCACCACCGGTGCCGACGGCGACCCGTTGCCCACCGCGCTGGCCACCACCGGCGGCGAGAACAAGACGAACCTGCCCCTGCAGTACATCGCGGCCGCTCCGTATGTGCTCTACCTGCCCGGCAACGCCGACGCCACCCGCCGCAGCTACCAGGCCCAGCAGGAGATCGTCCCCATCGGCGTCGGCGACCCGTCCTACGGCCTGGTCTCGCCGACCCAGGCCGCGCAGGGCACGAAGCTCAACCAGCAGATCACCGACGTGACCAACGCGATCATCACGGGCAAGCGCCCGGTGTCGGACTGGAGCGGGGCCGTCTCGCAGTGGAAGTCCCAGGGTGGCGACGCGATCGCCAAGGAACTCGCCGAGCAGCACGCGGCCAACCACTGACCCACCGCAGACGCATGGGGACAACTCCATCGAAGAGAAAAGGCTGTGCCATGCCGTCCTTGAGCACAACCGCCGCCCGGCTCCGCGCGGGCGCCGCCGCCCTCGTCCTGACCCTCGCCACGTTGACGACCCTGGCGGCGGTGGACACGCCCGCGCACGCCGATCCCGTCCAGCCGCCGGCCAGCGTCGTCGCGCTGCTGACGCCGGAGCACCCGCGGCTCCTGGCGACCGCGCAGACGTTCTCCGCCGCCGCCCGGCGCATCGGCACCGACTCCCGGCTCAAGGCCTGGTATGCCCAGGTCAAGGCCGGCGCGGACGGCGTCCTCGCCACCTCGCCGCCGACCGCCCTGTCGGCCTCCGCCATCGACGAGGCGAAACGCCGCGTCTACGCCCTCGCCCTCGTCTACCGGATCACCGGCGAGACCCGGTACGCCGAACGCGCGGCGCGCGAACTCGTCGCCCTCTCCTCCGCCCCGGCCTGGGACAAGGACCAGTTCCTGGAGGTCGGAGAGCTGTCCAACAGCGTCGCGATCGGCTACGACTGGCTCTACGACTATCTGTCGGCGAGTGACAAGGCCACGATCCGCTCCGCCATCGTCACCAAGGCCCTGCGGCCGGCCCTCGTCCGCTACGGGTACGCCACCAGCTTCTACACCCAGAACCACAACTGGAACCTCGTCTGCAACGCGGTCGCGCTCGGGGCGCTGGCCATCGGCGACGACCCGGGCCTGACCGCCGACGAGCGCGGCGTCGTCGACCAGGTGCTCAAGGCGAGCATCACGTCGATCCAGAACGGGATCAGCGGCTACGGCCCGGACGGCGCCAGCGGCGAGAGCCCGCAGTACTGGCAGTACGCCACCGAGTACCTCGTCCTCTACCTCGCCGCCATGAAGACCGCGACCGGCACCGACTTCGGCCTGTCCGACCTGCCCGGCCTCGCCGGCACCGGCGACTACGGCATCCACGTGACCGGCGCGACCGGCCTGACCTTCAACTACGGCGACGGCGGAACCGACCTGCTCGGCGCGGTCACCCCGACCTGGCAGGCGCCGTTCATGATGTGGCTCGCCACCCGCTACGGCAAGCCGTACTACATGGCCTGGCAGGCGCGGCTCGCCGACCGCTCGGCCAGCCCGATGGACATCCTCTGGTACGACCCGGCCGACGGCGGCGGCGCCGGCCATCCGGCGGCTACCGACGCCTTCTTCGACGGCGTCGAGATCGCCACCGCCCGCAGCGCCTGGGACGACCCCTACGCCGTCTCCGTCGCCGCCAAGGGCATGCGCGCCGGGTACGACCAGATCGCCGCCCACGAGAACCTCGACGCCGGAGACTTCGTCCTCGACGCCGCGGGCGTGCGCTGGTTCGACGACCTCGGCCTCGACAGCTACAGCCTGCCGGGGTACTTCGACTGGACCAAGGACACCGGCGGCCGATGGGACTACTACGCGACCCGTCCCGAGGGCCAGAACACGATGCGGCTCGGCACCGGGCCCACCCCCTCCACCGCGCTGACCGCCGGCGCTCCGATCACCACCGTCAGCTCGACGCCCCAGAAGTGGTACGAGATCACCGACCTCACCGGCGTCTACGGCGGCCGGGTGCAACGCGCCCAGCGCGGCCTGCAACTGTTCGACGACCGGCGGCAGGTGCTGCTCCAGGACGAGGTGAAGACGAGCGAACCGATCGGCTACTGGTCGTTCCTGCACACCCGCGCCGACGTCGTGGTGGCCGCCGACGGACGGTCGGCCACCCTCTACCGCGGCGGACAGCGGCTCTGGGTCCAACTGCTCACCACCGATGGGCGGCTGCTCATCGGGGACTCCCGGCCCTTGCCGGACAGCCCCGACCCCACCGGCCAGAGCCGCCAGCCCGGCTCACGAACCCTCGCGATCCAGCTGACCGCGGCCGGGACCACCACGGTGGCGATGCGGATGGTTCCCCTCGCCGCGGGGCAGAAGCCGCCCACCGACACCCTGGCGGTAACCCCGCTGGCCTCCTGGACGCCGGGCGCGACCGGCCCGACGGCCCTGACCGACATCATGATCGGCGCCGACCACCTGGCCGGATTCGATCCGCGGCGTTACCGCTACGACATCACCCTGCCCGCGAACACCGCCACCGCGCCCAAGGTCGTCCCCCTGACACCGAGCGGCACCTACGCGACCGTCACCCGGGCGACCGCGATCCCGGGCACGGCCACCGTGACGACCTTCCGGCTCGACGCCAACCGCAAGAAGGTCTACGGCCCTGCCTACCAGGTGCACTTCCGGCAGGCGGGAAAGACCGCCACCGCACTGCCCGTCGCGTCGGTCACCGCCAGCGCGGACGAGGGCAGCCCCGCGGCCGACGCCGTCGACGGCAACATGGGCAGCCGCTGGGCCGCGGCGGGCGACGGGCAGACACTCACGCTCGACCTCGGCGCCAAGCGCACCGTCGGCGCCGTCGCCGTCGCGTTCTTCAACGGGCACGCGCGAACGTCCACCTTCGACGTCCTCACCTCCACCGACGGCACCACCTGGAACGCGGCGCTCACGCGAGCCGTCTCCGCCGGCACGTCCGACGACGCCGAAGTCTTCTCCTTCACGGCGCGGCCGGCCCGCCACGTCCGGCTGGTCGGCCACGGAAACTCCGTCAGCAGCTACAACAGCGTCACGGAGATCCGGGTCTACGCCGGAAAGTCCGACGCCGAGGCGGACGCGGCACCCCGGCCGGTCGTTCTCGGGACCGTGACCGCGTCCCCGGCCGGCCCGCCGGCCCTGTCGATCGGCGACACCCTGCGGCTGAGCCTGACCGGCAAGCAGACCGACGGCAGTCCGGCCGATCTGTCCACGGCGACCATCACCTGGACCAGCAGCCATCCGGCCGTGGCCACGGTGGACGGCTCCGGCCTGGTCACCGCCGCCGGCGGTGGCAGCGCGAAAGTCGGCGCGCTGGTCATTCGCCCACCCATGATGAAGGTCGTCCGGGTGCCGGTGTCGGTGGTCGACCCGTCGCACATCGAACCCGTGGCCGACGGGTTCGTCCGCGACGGCACCTACGCCGCCACCACCTTCGGCACGGGCTCCGTCCTCGAAGTACGCAACAATCCCAGCCTCGGCAGCGGGTTCGACCGGGTCGCGTACCTGACTTTCCCGCTGACCGCGGCGCACGGCACGGTCGTCTCGGCCACCCTGCACGTCTACGGCTCGACCAGCGACGCCGCGGGCGCGACCGACGCCGTCCACGCGGTCACCGACGCGACCTGGAGCGAAGCCACGCTGACCTGGAACACCCGGCCGTCGCTGGGCGCCGGTCTCGGCACGTTCACGCTCGACACCACCGCGTCCTGGCACACCGTGGACGTGACCGCGTTCGTCCAGGCCCAGCTCGCCGCCGGGCAGGACGCCAGCCTCGCGATCACGTCCACCGCCACGGCGTACGGGCCGTTCACCTCCTTCTCCAGCAAGGAAGCGGCCGACAACCACCCCTACCTGGAACTGACGCTGTCCTGACCCGCGCGACGGCGCCGGTCACCCGGCCGGCGCCGTCCTCACCCGAGAGGCCCTCCGTGTCCGCACTTCCCTTCCCCCAAGGCTTCCTCTGGGGTGCCGCGACGGCGGCGTACCAGGTCGAAGGCGCCGTCGCCGAGGACGGCCGCACCGCCTCGATCTGGGACACCTTCAGCCACACCCCGGGACGCGTGCTCGACGGGGACACCGGCGACGTCGCTTGCGACCACTACCACCGGTACGCCGGCGACGTCGCCCTCATGGCCCGGCTGGGCCTGAACGCGTACCGGTTCTCCGTCTCCTGGCCCCGGGTCCAGCCCGGCGGCCGGGGTCGGGCCAACCAGCGCGGGCTCGACTTCTACCGGCGGCTCACCGACGAGCTGCTGGACCGGGGGATCGAGCCGTGGGTCACGCTCTACCACTGGGACCTGCCGCAGGAACTCGAGGACGCCGGAGGGTGGCCCGCCCGGGACACCGCCGCTCGCTTCGCCGAATACGCCGCACTCGTCCACGGAGCGCTGGGCGACCGCGTCCGCCACTGGATCACGCTCAACGAACCGTGGTGCGCCGCCTTCCTCGGCTATGCTGACGGCCGGCACGCGCCCGGCTGCAGCGACGGCGCCGCCGCGCTGGCCGCATCTCATCACCTGCTGCTCGGTCACGGTCTGGCCGCCCGGGCGATCCGGACCGCCGACCCGGCCGCGGTCATCGGCACCACGCTCAACGTGCAGTCGCTCATCGCGTACTCGGACAACCCGGCCGACCGTGAGGCGCTGCGCCGCGTCGACGGCATCGGCAACCGGATCTTCCTCGATCCGCTGCTGCGTGCCGAATACCCGGCCGACGTCTCCGACGACGTCGCCCACCTGACCGACTTGTCCTTCATCCACCCGGGCGACCTGGCGACCATCGCCGCGCCGATCGACTTCCTCGGCCTCAACTACTACAACCCCCTCGTGGTCGCGGCGTCCGCCGACGGTCAGCCCAGCGCCGGCGCGGCCTGGCCGGGTTGTGAGGACGTCAGCTTCATCCGCCGCGGCTTCCCGGTCACCCACATGGACTGGGAGGTCGACCCGGCCGGACTCACCGCGCTGCTGCGCCGCGTCACCGAGGACTACGGACCGATTCCGCTCTACGTCACCGAGAACGGCGCCGCCTACCCCGACACGGTCGACGCCGATGGCGGAGTGCGCGACCAGGACCGTATCGACTACTACGCGCAGCACCTGCACGCCTGCCTGGAAGCGATCCGCGCCGGCGTGCCGCTCCAGGGCTACTTCGCGTGGTCCCTCATGGACAACTTCGAATGGGGGTGGGGATACTCCCGTCGCTTCGGCCTCGTCCACGTCGACTACACCACCCAGCACCGCACGATCAAGAACAGCGGCCACTGGTACGCCGATGTGATCCGCCGCAACGCACTGCCGCAAGCGACCGCACCCATGTCGCAGTGAGTCACCATACGTCGATAACGTGATCCGATGCCCCGCCTAGTCGCTCTCTGCGCAGCCGTCCTGACCGTCGCGGCCGGATTGGGGGTGCGCGCGTTCTTCGACGGCCCGGTGTCGAAGTACGCGGGCGACGCCCTCTACACCGTGTTGATCTACACGCTCGTGGTGCTGGTCCTCCCCCAGGTGCGCCCCTGGGTGGCGGCGGTGCCGGCGGTGGGGGCGAGCTGGGCGATCGAGTTCGCCCAGCTCGGGGAGATCCCGGCCGTGCTGCGGCCGCTGCTGGGCAGCACGTTCAACCCGCCCGACCTCTTCTGGTACGCGGTGGGCGCGGCGTCGGCCTGGGCCGCGCACACGCTCTGGCTGCGGAGGGCGGGATGAGCACCGTCAGAACGCGTTCTTCAGGAAGGGCAGCAGCGCCTCGGCCGTACGCTCGGGATACTCCGACATCGGGTAGTGGCCCGCGCCGTCGATCACGACGGCCTGCCCGCGCAGCAGCGACGCCTGGGTCCGCGCCTCGGCCGCCGGGTCGGGGAAGTCGGGGTCCTTGGCGCCCATGAGGACCAGGGCCGGGCAGCGTACCTGGGCGATGACCCGCTCGGCGTCCGGTTCGCGGTCGAGGAGCATGGCGCGCATCGCCTCGCGCCGTTTCGGGTCGCGCAGCATGGCCACCAGTTCGGCGCGGTGTCCGGCCAGGTCGGCGGGCCTGGCCGTACGGTGCGCCATGGCGTAGTAGAGGCTCCACAGCCGCGGGGAGGCGGCGATCAGCCGGACCAGCGCGCGGACGGCGACGTTGAGGGGGACGGCTCTGATGAAGCCGTCGATCGCAACGATCCCGGCCACCCGCTCGGGCGCCTCCGCGGCGGCGCGGACGACGCCGCCCGCCGCGTAGGAGTTGCCGAGCAGGACGGCGCCGGGCGCGTCCAGCTCCTCCAGCAGGGCCACGATGTCGCCGCCCACCGCGGACTGGGAGTAGTCGTCCCAGCCCGCCGAGGACTCCCCGTGGCCGCGCAGGTCCGCCGTCACCACCCGGTACCCCGCCTCCACCAGCGGCGGGCGCAGGAACCGGTAGGCCTCGCGGGTGTCCCCCAGACCGGGTACGCACACGACGAGCGGCCCTTCGCCGGCACTGTCGTAGGCCAGGCGACCGCCCGGAACGTCAACGAACATGTCGCCACCTTCCTAACTGACGATGTCCACGATCAGCCCCAGCGCGAGCAGCAGGGCCATCGCACCGCCGGAGACCATCGCCCGCCAGGTGACCGTGGCACGCTCCCGTACCGAGCGGAAGTACAGAACCGCGCCGACCACCACGAGAACCCCCTCGACGACGGCCGTGAGCCAGGGGATCTGCCACAGTCCGAAGCCGAGCAACGGCAGGTCACCGGCGTTGCCGGGCAGCAACGGCAGGTCGGCCCGGTGGACGAGCAGGTCGAGCGGCCAGTGGCTGAACGTCACCGCGCCCAGCACCCACCCGGCCGTGCGGCCCCACCGCCAGGCTCCGAAGCCGCCGTACAGCGCCGACAGCAGCAACGCGCCGAGCAGTGAGTGCGAGTACTGCGCGTCGATCAGCGCCTCGCCGTAGGTGCCCGGGGCGACGGCCTGGAAGGACTCGATCCCGCCCGCCAGGAACAGGATCACGAAGATGACCTCGAGGAAGTGCGTGGCGAGCATGAGCGACCACAGCGGGACGCGGGGCTGGGTGGCCTTGACGGCGGCGGCCAGACCGAAGTGTCCGACGAACATTCAGCGTCCCTCCTTGGAGACCGGCTCGGGGGTTCGGGTGGCCCAGCGGTCGAGCCACCCGCACAGCACGACGAACAGCAGCAAGAAAAGTAAGAAATCCATGTCTCTCCTTACGTGGCGTGTACGACGTTAGGGAGGGAGAGCGTCTGCCCGGTATCGGACGATTGTCTGGTGTCGGGGGGCGCTACATTCTGATGGTGCTGTGGGGACGGGAGAGGGAGCAGGCGCGGATCGACGCTCTGATCGCGCAGGCCAGGGGCGGCCGGAGCGGGAGCCTGATCCTGCGGGGCGAGCCCGGGATCGGCAAGTCCGCGCTCCTCGACCACGCCGCCCGGTCGGCGGAGGGCATGCGTCCGCTGCGCGGCACCGGCATCGAGACCGAGGCCGAGCTGCCCTTCGCGGCGCTCCACCTGCTGCTCCACCCGGCGCTCGACCGGATCGGCAGGCTTCCGGCGCCGCAGGCCAGGGCGCTCGAAGGCGCGTTCGGCCTCGCCACCGCGCCGGAGGACCGCTTCCTCATCGGCCTGGCCGCCCTGTCGCTGCTCACCGAACTGGCCGAGGACGGCCCGCTGCTCTGCCTGGTCGACGACGCCCAGTGGATGGACCGGTCGTCGGCCGAGGCGCTGCTGTTCGCGGCCCGGCGGCTGCACTCGGAGGGCATCGCCCTGCTGTTCGCGGCCAGGGACGCCTTCCACGCGCCCGGAGTGCCCGAATTGCGGCTCGAAGGCCTCGACCGGCAGGCCGCCGACGATCTGCTGCGCGAGCACACGCCCGGCCTGGGCCCCAACGTACGGGAGAGGATCCTCGCCGAGAGCGGCGGCAACCCGCTCGCCCTGATCGAGTTGCCCCGGATGCCCGATTCGCCGCACCACGCGCCGGAGCCGCTGCCGCTGCCGCGCCGGATCCAGGAGGCGTACGAGGCGCGGATCGCCGTCCTGCCGCCGGACAGCCAGACGATGCTGATGGTCGCCGCCCTTGACGACGCCGGGGATCTCGACGTGGTCGTGCGCGCGGCCGGGAGGCTGGGGGTCGACGCCGCCGCCCTGGGGCCGGCCGAGCGCGCCGGTTTCCTGTCCATCTCCGGCGGGCGGCTGTCCTTCGGCCACCCGCTGATGCGTACGGCGGCGGCTCGGCGGGCGGCCTACGACGAGCGCCTGGCCGTGCACCGCGCCCTCGCCGGCGTGCTCGACGACGAGCAGGACGCCGACCGCCGCGCCTGGCACCTGGCCGCCGCCGTGACCGGCCGCGACGAGCCGATCGCCGCCGCGCTCGAACAGGCGGCCGGCCGCGCCCGCGAACGCGCGGGCCACGCCGCGGCCGCCGCGGCCCTGGAGCGGGCGGCCCGGCTCACCCCCGGCCTGGCCGAACGTGCCCGGCGGCTGGCCCTGTCGGCCGAGGCCGCCGCGGACGCCGGCGCCCTGGAGCACGCGCAGGTCCTGGCCGATCAGGCCCGGCGGCTGGGCGACGACCCGCTGACCCTCGCCCGGCTGGCGGGGCTGCGCGGCCGGATCGCGTTCGACCGGGGCGCGGTGCAGGAAGCCCACCGGATCCTCGTCGACGGCGCCGCCGCCATCGCCGGCCTCGACCGCAGGGGCTCGGCGCTCCTCCTGCTCGACGCGGTGCGCAACGCGTGGTACCTGAGCGATCCGGCGGCCGTCGCCGAGTCCTCGGCGGGGCTGGCCGGCCTGCCGCTGACGCCGGAGGACGGGCTCGACGGGTTCGTCCGGGCGGCCCACGCGATGGCCGATTTCCTGGCCGGCGACCTGGACCGGGCGCTGCCGCCGTTCCGCGAGCTCATCGACCTGGCCGCGGCGATCCCCTCCGGCATGACGACCCTGCGGATCAGCATCTGCTCGCTGGCCGGGATCTCGGGCGACTTCGACAACGGGCTCGCCATCGCCCACGCGGCGATCGAGGAGTGCCGGGCCGACGGCATGATCGGGCTGCTGCCGCTCGCCCAGGCGGTGCTGGCGATCCACCAGATGTACCTCGGGCGCTTCCGCGACGCCGTCACGACCGCGACCGAGGGGCGCCGGCTCGCCACCGACATCGGCCAGACGCACCGCATCGCGCACTTCGAGAGCGTCATGGCCATGGTGGCCGCCGTCCAGGGCCGGGAGCAGGACTGCCGCGAGCTCGCCGAGCGCACGATCGCGCACGTCAGCGCCCATCCGGTGGCGACGATCGTGGGCTGGGCCGAGTGGGCGCTCGGCCTGCTGGACCTCGGTCAGGGCCGCTTCGAGGCCGCGCTGGAGCGCTTCGACGCCGCCGCCCGGGGGCCGCTCCGGCACCAGATCATGCCCGTCTACTTCGCTCCCGACCAGATCGAGGCCGCCGTACGGCTGGGCCTGCCCGCCCGCGCCGCGCAACCGCTGGCCCGCTTCGAGTCCTGGGCCGCCGCCGCCCGCCATCCGTGGGCGGAGGCCGTGCTGCACCGCTGCCGGGCCCTGCTCGCCACCGACGACGCGGAGGCGGAGCGGCATTGGGAGCAGGCCGTACGATCGCACGCCGACGCGAACCGCCCGTACGAACGGGCCCGCACCGACCTGCTCTACGGCGAGTGGCTGCGCCGCGCCCGCCGCAAGACCGAGTCCAGGACCCGCCTGCGCTCGGCGCTGGAGACCTTCGAACGCGTCGGCGCCACGCCGTGGGCCGAACGGGCGCGCGCCGAGCTGCGCGCGGCGGGCGAGACCGTCGCCCAGGGCGCTCCCGACCTGGCCGCCTCGCTCTCACCCCAGGAACTCCAGGTGGTACGCCTGGCCGCCACGGGTGTCACCAACCGGGAGATCGCCGCCCAGCTGTTCCTCAGCCCCAAGACCGTCAGCCACCACCTCTACCGCGCCTTCCCCAAGCTCGGCGTCACCACCCGCACCGAACTCGCCCGCCTCGACCTGGGCTGAAACACGGCCGTGAAGAAAAACGGCTGAGCGGCGAACTCCGGGGTGACAGTTCCCTCCGAAAGGACGCCATGGCTGCACCACCTGACGCCAGTGACGTGATGGAAGACGTCACCGTGGTCGAGCGGTCGATGGACAACCCTGACCTTTTCGCCCTCCTGTACGACCGCTATTTCCATGAGCTCTACCGATATCTGGCCGCCCGGCTCGGCAGCGAACACGTCGAGGACATGGTCGCGGACGCCTTCCTGATCGCGTTCAACGGCAGAGGCGGTTTCGACTCCGACCGAGGCACCGTGCGGTCGTGGTTATACGGCATCGCGACGAATGTCGTGGCCCGGCACCGCCGCAGAGAAGGCCGCCGCCTGAACGCCCTCAGCAAGGTTCCGGCCGAGGACTCCGCCGACGGGCACGAGGACCGGGTGACCTCACAGCTCGCGGCGGAGGCCAGCAGGCCGGAGCTCGTGCGCGGGCTGAAAGGGCTCGCGAAGGGCGATCGCGACGCGGTGTTCCTGCTCGTGTTCGGCGGGCTCGGCTACGAGGAGATCGCCACGGCGCTGGACATACCGGTCGGGACCGTCGGGTCCCGGATCAACAGGGCGAGGAAGAAGCTGCGTACCGCCCTGGGCGACGTCAACCCGATGAAGGAGTGGTGATGGACGAGCTCAAGCTGATCGAGGCCGTGTTCACGGAGCCGGACCCCACGCCGCGGGCCGCCGCGGCGGGGCGGGACCGCTTCCTCCGGCAGGCCCGGCAGGCGCAGGCGTCCCAGCTCGGCCGTTTGCGCCGCAGGTGGGCCACCGCGCTGCCGGCCCGGCGCGTGATCCTGGTCGGCGCGATGGCGGTGACGCTCACCGCCGGCATCCTCGTCACCGAGGTGGGCCTGGGAGGCTCCGCCCCGCACACCCCCGGAAACCTGCTCGCCGCGCCTCCGGCCGACGCCAAGGCGCTGCTCACCCTGGCCGCGCGGGCCGCCGCCGACCAGGGTGACACGGTGCCGTCCCGAGGTCAGTACGTCCACACCAAGACGCTCGCCCGGCAAAGCCTGTACACCAAGGACAAGGCGGGCACGACGCAGTACACCAAGGTGATGGTCAACGAGGAGCGCTGGGAGGCCGCCGACGTGGGCAAGCCCTGGCTGAGCCGCCGGCAGGCCCTGTCGGCCACGGGACCGGCTCCCCGGAAGTTCTGGGACCGCGGCGTCGAGGACATCCTCTCCGAGTCGTCGGGCTGCCCCGGCCAACCGGCCTACGCCCGGCTGGGCGCCTGGCCGACGGACCCCGCCCAGGTGCGCGCGAAGATCGTGGCCGACACGGGCGAGGAGCCGCTGCGCATCTGGACCTCCCTCCAGAGCCTGATCCGCGAGTCCGTGGTGCGGCCCAGCCTGGGCGCCGCGCTCTACCAGGTGGCCGCCGGGCTGGACGGCATCGTGCTCATCGGCGACGCCGTGGACGTCTCCGGCCGCCCCGGGCTGTCCGTCGCCATGGACGAGGGCAACGGCACCCGGTCCGAGCTGATCTTCGACCGGCAGACCTATCGCTACCTGGGCGAGCGCACGGTGGTCACCGAGGCCAAGAAGGTGAAGCTGCCCGAGGGCGAGTACTTCGAGAAGAAGGGCTCGGTGAACGGCGTCGCCGTGCTCGCCGTCGATCTCGTCCCCGGCCTGCCCGAGGTGTCGCCGAAGGCGTCCCGCATGAAGATCCCCTGCTGAGACCTTCCCCCTGATCCGGCCTTTTCGGCCGGGAGTTCAGTTTCGCATGCCCACATTTCGACGAAGGAGTACACCCATGTTCATCGCCAAGGCCGTCGCGGCCACCCTGCTCGCCGGTTCGTTCGGCGCTCTCGCCACACCGCCCGGGGACGACGCCGCGTACGACAAGCAGCGGCAGATGGAGGACAAGCGCGTCGCCTGCATGACCGGGCAGGACCTCGCCTACGTGGCCGCGCTCGCGCCCGAGCGCCAGTGGCAGCCCGGGGAGCGGGAACGGCTCGCGGGCGACCTCAAGGCGCTGCGGACGTACCGGGCCAGGTACGGCTTCGGCGTCTGGTCCCCGAACGTCTATCCGAAGGACGAGGTGGTCAACCCCACCTCGCCGGACAACCCGAACAACAAGACCCTCATGTCCCTCTCGGACGCCGAGCTGAAGAAGTGGCGCGCCGCCGACGACGTCTGCTTCTCCCAGACGGTCAAGGAGGTGCTGGGCAAGACCGTCACCTCCCAGGAGGACTACTACGACCAGCTCGAAGCGGCGGTGCAAAAGTCGCTGAGCATCCTCGACCAGGACAAGGAGCTCGTGCGGCTGGGCAAGCAGTTCGCCACGTGCCTGGGGGTCGGCGAGACCAGGCCGACCGCGCTGGACGGCCTGAGCCACACGAAGATCGTGCGGCAGGCCTCGGAGGTCGCCAGGAAGGCCTGGAAGGGCGAACTGCCCAAGGCCCCGAAGGGCAAGACCGTCATCTTCCGGCCGAACCTGAAGCCGGCGGAGGCCAAGCCGTACCTGGACAAGGAGATCAAGGCGGCGCTGAAGGACCTGGAGTGCGGGAAGGCCTTCTACCCCGCCTACTCGCCCAAGGCCGTGGAGATCACGTCGCGGGTCTACCGGGAGTTCGGCAGGGAGAGTGCGGCCCAGGCGATCGCGTCCCGGATCTACCGCAAGATCATCTGACCGGACGGTGACGGCGGGCCGCTCGTAGCACCCCGAGCGGCCCGCCCCCACGCTGCAGAAAGGCGTGCGTATGATCAAGGTTCTGCTCTCGCCGCCGCTCTTAGGCGTGCCCCCGATCCCCAGAGCGCCTCCCCCGGCCGCGGGAACGGTGACGCTGCTGACCGGGGACCAGGGTCGTGGTGAGCGCCTCAGGCCATCGCGTCGAGCCCGCACAGGGCAGGCGTGTGCGCTTCACGATCCGCGAACGTGCCGGCCACCTGATCGTCATCCCCTCCGACGCCGCCCCGCTCATCGCGCGCGGCGTCCTCGACGAGCGGCTCTTCGGCGTGACCGGGCTGCTCTCCTCCCGGTACGGCGACGCCGACCGCCCCGACATCCCGATCATTCGTGATCGCCGCGGGCAACGACCGCGCGCCCGGCACCGTGAACTCGCCGGGCAGCGCGGACGCGGCGCTCACCGTGGGGGGCGGTGGGGCGTGACGACCGACTTCTCCAGCCGGGGCCCGCGCTCGTTCGACCATGCGGTCAAACCGGACATCTCCGCACCCGGAACCGACATCGTGGCCGCCCAGCTCGGCGGGGGCTACGTCGCGCACAAGGGGACCTCGATGGCGGCGCCGCACGTCGCGGGGCGCCCGGAGGCCCGAGCCCGCGACGCCGCGATCCCGGCGCGGGGTCGCGGGCTCCGGGCGGCCCTCGCCTTTGAAATGCCATTTCACGCTCTCGGATATGTAGCGCGAGCTTCCTTTTGACATCGAAGTAGCCCAGTTCATGCACGGCGCATACGGTCAGCAATGCCATTACGACGCAACGCATTCATTGCCGAGATTCCACCAATTCTGTAAATTCAATGGCGATACTCCTCGGCGTTAACTTATTAACCGGCACTATTCCTGATTTGGTGTCGACCACGTACCGGCGGGCGTGCGCGTACACCCGAAATGGGGCAGGTGGGAATGACGACGGTCGGAGGACCGGATCGGGCCGCTCCCGGCGCGACGCGGCCGTGGCCGGGCGGGGCGGCGCGGTGGTACCGGCGGGACCCGCTGGGGTTCGTCGAGCACGCGGCCCGCGAGCGGGGCCCGGTGTTCCGGCTGCCCGACGACGGTTCGCTGTGCGTGGCCGACCCGGCGGAGGCCCTGCGGGTGCTGCAGGACGAGGAAGGCCACTACGACGAGGTGTCCGACTTCTTCCACGTCCGCGGCGGCCGGCTGGAGCCGCGGGAGACGCAGGTCGCGATCGGGCGGGCGGCCCGCGCGACGTTACGCGCCCATCTGGCCGCGCATCGCGAGCGGCTGCCCGCCGTGGTGGCCGAACTCGGGGAGGTCAGCGAGTGGCCCTCGGCCGGGCGCGCCGCCGCGTACCGGTTCCTGGCCGAGGCGCTGCTGCGGCCGGACAGTCCGCCGCCCTTGCGGGAGCTGATGGCGCAGGTGGTGCGGAACGATGTCCTGATCCGCCCCAGCGGCCGGCTGGCGAGCGCGATGCGGCGGGCGCTGTGGGTGCGCGTGGTGCGGGCACTCGCCGTCGAGGTGCTCGCGCGGCGGGCCGGTCCGCGGCGCGACCTGCCCGGCGACCTGCTGGACGCCACGCTCGAGGCCGCCCCGCCCGATACGCCTGCCGCCCAGCTCGCCCAGGTGTACCTGCTGCTGTTCCGAACCTCGGTGGCGCCCGTGAGCCACGTGGTCGCCTGGGCGTTGCTGGCGGCCGCGACCGACGGCGTCGACCTGGCGACCGTGCCCGCGGACTCGGCCGTACGGGAGTCGCTGCGGCTGTGGCCGGTGGCCTGGCTGATGGGCCGCCCCGTACTCCGCGCCCACCAGGTCGGCGGCGTACGGCTGGAACCGGGGGAAAGCGTGTCGGTCTGCGCCTACCTCCTGCACCGCGACGAACGGCACTGGCCGCAGGCCACCCGCTTCCGGCCCGGCAGATGGGACGGCCCCGGTCCCCGTGGGCCCTACCTGCCCTTCGGCGGGGGCCCGTTCACCTGCGCCGGCGCCGTCGTCGCCCGCAACCTGGCCTCCGACCTGCTCGCCGCCGTGACCGACGGCGCCCGCCTCGAGGTACGCGGCGGTCACGGGCAGCCCCACGTCGCGGGCATCATCACCCCTCCCCCGTTCCAGCTGCGCCGGATCCCGCATCAGACCTGACCACCCTCGGTCGTCAGGAAAGGAGGTGAGCTCCGTGAGGAAGTTGCTGCGCCGGGTCACCGGCCGCCGGGTCAACCGGCAGGCATGGTTCATCTGGTAGTCCATCTCCATCGGCCGTGGCGGGGCCCCCCGCCCCCCCCCCCCCCCCCCCCCGCGGGGCCCCCCCCACCACGAGGCCGCCAAGAGGCACCGGGGCGAG
>NZ_JBSFNK010000056.1:0-53799 GCF_053587055.1 Nonomuraea sp. NPDC003707
GTCACGCTGGCGTTCGGGTAGCCGAAGGTGGCGCCGTTGAAGACGGCCTTGCGGATGTTGCTCGGGTAGCTGGTGCCCTGGCGGACCTCGAAGTGCAGGTGCGGGCTGATGTTGTTGCCGGGCTTGCTGGTGTTGCCGACCGTGCCGATCTTCTGGCCCTGGGTGACCTGGGCGCCGGCGGAGACCGAACGCACGGTCAGGTGCGCGTAGTACGTCGTCCAGCCGCCACCGTGGTCGATCTTGACCAGGTTGCCGTAACCGTTGGTGGAACCCTGGTGAGCCGAGATGACCACGGTGCCGGCCGCGGCGGCGACCACCGTGTCACCACGGTCGGCGTCGGCGGTGCTGCCCCGGTTGAAGTCGATCTCGTACGACTTGTGCGCACTGCTCCCGCTGGAGTTACCCGTCCACGTCTGACCACAGGGGAACGGCAGCTGCATGGCCGGCGCCGCCAGCGTGGACACCGGCGGGACGTCCACCTGGTTGTCCGGGTTGCCCATCTCCCCCTCGTCCTCCTTCGACGAGGACGTCGGCGTCGGGGTCGGCGTCGGAGCGGCCCAGGCCGTCGCGATCGGGCCCGTCGTGAGGCTGAAGAGCAGGGCGAGCCCGGCCGTAAGCACCCCTCTGGTTCTCATGCGGATACCTTTCTGCGCGCAGCGAGGGGCGATGCCCGCCGGAGCCGCGAATCTTGTCCGTTAGATCTTCCGAAGCGCTCTTGCTGGGGATCAAGATTGCGAGTCCGGCATACAAAGAACATCCAAAATCGGTATAAAGGCCCTTCCAGCTTGAACGCTTCACCAACGGACGCCCTCGCACGGCGCCCAGCTCAGGAGAACGCGCGGTCATGGTGGTTGAACAGCCCGTATTCAGTGTTCTTGGGCCGTTGCAGGCCCGGGTCCCGGAAGGGCCCCTACGCATCGCGGGCAGGAAGCCCAGGCTCCTGCTCGCCTCGCTGTTGCTGGAGGCCAACGAGGTGGTCAGCTCGGAGGCGCTCGTCGAGGTGCTGTGGCCCCGGACGCAGCCGTCGTCGGCCGTGGCCAACCTGCGCACGTACGTGAGCACGCTGCGCTCGGCCGGCGTCCAGATCGAGGCCCGGCCCTCCGGTTACGTGATGCAGCTCGACACGGGGCGGCTGGACGCCCTGGAGTTCGAGGACCTGGTGGCCAGAGCGCGGGCGGCGGGGCGTACCGAGGAGGCGGCGGAGCACTTACGCCGGGCGCTGGCGTTGTGGCGCGGCACCCCGCTCGGCGACCTGCCCGCCAGCGCGCTGTGGGACGGGCGGCTGCGCGCGCTCACCCAGGCCCGGCTGGCCGCGGTCGAGGAGCTGGTGGCGCTGAAGCTGGCCCGCGGCGAGCACGCCGCCGCGATCGACGACCTGCGCGACCTGATCGGCGAGCACCCCTACCGCGAGGACCTGTGGCAGCAGCTGATCCTCGCCCTGCACCACAGCGGCCGGCGGGCCGAGGCCCTGAACGCCTACGCCACGATCAGGCGGCAGCTCGTGGACGAGCTGGGCATCGAGCCGGGGCAGGAATTACGCGACGTGCACGCGTCCGTGCTGGCGGGCGACACCCCGCCCGCGCCCGTCGCGGCGGCGCCCCACCAGCTCCCCGCGGACGTGCCGGACTTCACCGGCAGGGCGCAGGACGTCGCGGCCGTGACGCGTGCCCTGTCCCCCGAGGCCCACCGGCCGGACGGACCGCCCGCGATCGCCGTGGTGACCGGACCGCCGGGGGTGGGCAAGTCCGCGCTGGCCGTGCACTGCGCCCACGCGTTACGGGCGGGCTACCCCGCCGGCCAGCTCTACCTGTGCCTGGGCGGCACCGACGCCGAACCCGCCGACCCGCTCGCCCTCCTGGCCGAGGCGCTGCGCGCGCTGGGCGTCGCGGAGCCGGCCCTGCCGCCGACCGTGCGCGAGCGGGCCTCGCTCTACCGCTCCCTGCTGTCCGAGCGCCCGATGCTGGTCCTCCTCGACGACGCCGCCGACACCGCCCAGGTACGCGCCCTGCTCCCCGGCAGCGGCAGCGCGGTGCTCGTCACGAGCCGCCGGCGGATCGCCGAGCTGCCCGGCGCGCTCCAGCTCGAACTCGACGTGCTGCCGCCCGCGGAGGCCGAGCAGCTCCTGGGCCGGATCGTCGGCCCCGAACGGGTGGCCGAGGAGCGCGAGGCCGCCCGGGCGATCGTGCGCTCCTGCGGCCACTTACCGCTGGCCGTCCGCGTGGCCGGGGCCCGGCTGTCCGGACGGCCCGGCTGGTCGCTGGGCGTGCTGCGGCAGCGGCTGGAGGACGAGGCCGGCCGCCTCGACGAGTTACGCGCCGGCGACCTGGAGGTACGCGGCTCGTTCGAGCTCAGCTACCGGCGGCTGTCCGACGACGCCGCCCTGGCCTTCCGCGCGATCGGCCTGCTCGGCGAGCAGTCCGTACCCGGCTGGGTGGCCGACGCCGTGCTCGACCGGCCCCGGGCCGACGCCGTCGTGGACACCCTGGTGGACGCGAACCTCCTGCGGCTGGCCGGCACCGACCACGTCGGCCAGCCCCGCTACCGGCTCCACGACCTGATCCGCTGCGCCGCCAAGGAGAAGGCGGGCGGCGACACCGAGCGGCACGCGCTGGCCCGGGTGCTCGGCGGCTGGCTGACCGCCGCCGAGCACGCCTCCCTGCGGCTGCCCACCACTCTCTTCGGGCTGACGTCCGACCTCGCGCCCCGCTGGAGCCTGGAGCGGGAGACCCTCGGCCGCCTGACCGCCCAGCCGCTGTCGTGGTTCGACGCCGAGCGGGAGTCCCTGGTCGAGGCCGTACAGCTGGCCGCCGGCGCGGGCCTGGCCCAGTCCGCGTGGGGACTGGCCGCCACCCTGGTCCCGTACTTCGACCTGCACTGCCTCCTGGACGAGTGGCAGCTGACGCACCGCCTCGCCCTCGACAGCGCCCGCGCGGCCGGCGACCGCCTCGGGGAGGCCGCGATGCTGCGCGGCCTGGCCCAGGTCTGCCTCTACCAGGACCGGTACGCCGAGGCCGAGGACATGTTCAAGCGGGCCCGCGCCATCTTCCACGAGCTGGGCGACACGCGGAGCGAGGCCATCTCGATCTGCGGGCTGGCGGCGGTCAGCCAGTTCTCCAACCGGCATCTCAAGGCGCTCGCGTCCTTTCGGCAGGCGCTGGCCATGTTCCTGGCCATCGGCGACCGCAGCGGCGAGGCGTACGCGCGGCAGGCGATCGGGCGCGTCTACCTGTCGCTGCGGGACCTGCAGCAGGCGTCCCGGTGGCTGGGGGACGCGCTGCGGCTGGCCGAGGAGCTCGGCGACGCCCACCGCGAGGGCTGCGTGTCGATGCAGCTCGGCCGCATGTACGACCTGTTCGCCCAGTCGGACCGGGCCATGCGCTACCAGGGGCACGCGCTGGGCATCTTCGAGGCGCTCGGCGACCGCCACTGCGGCGCGTACGCGATGCGGAACCTGGGTGGGCTCCAGGTGGCCAGGGGCGACCGTTCGGACGGCTCCGACCAGTTGGAGCGCTCCCTGGTGATCTTCCAGCAACTGGGGGATCGCAGCGGGGAGGCGGACACGTACCAGACGCTCGGCGAGCTGTACCGTTCGTCCGGCCGCACCGCGCTGGCCACCCATTACCTCCATCAGGCCCGTGAGCTGCGCAGGGAGCTCAGCGAGTCGTTCGCGTGAGCTGCGGCCGGAGCCATTGTCCCGTGGGCCAGGTCTCCAGGCGCCAGGCGCTGTCCCAGAACATCCACTCGTACTCGGTGGCCCGGCAGAACGCCTCGTCCATCGCCCGGCGCGTCTCGGGGTCGGCGCTCTCGGCCAGCCGGTCGGTGATGGCCTTGGCCTGCTCCACCGAGGCGGCGAAGGCGGGGTCGGAGTAGGTGCCGATCCAGGTCCGGTACGGGTGGTCGGCCGCGCCCGCCGTACGTTCGAGCAGTGCCGCGCCGACGTCCTGGTAGACCCAGAAGCACGGCAGCACGGCGGCGGCGAGCACGGGCAACGGGGCGGCCAGGGCCGTGGCCTGGAGGTAGGAGGAGTAGGCCAGGCAGGTCGGCGAGGTGGCGACGGCCGCCGTCTCACCGGCCGTCAGCCCGAACTCCTCCAGGTAGCCGGTGTGCAGGGCCCGCTCGACGACCAGCGCCGTGTGCGCGCTCTGCGCGAAGAACGCGGCGTCGGCCGGGGAGCCGGCGCGGGCCGAGGCGGTCGCGAGGACCTTGGCGTAGGCCACCAGATAGCGCCCGTCCTGGACCAGGTAGAACGCGAATCGCTCCCGGTCGAGGGTGCCGTCGCCGAGCGCGGCGTTGAACGGGTGGTCGTGGATCGCCTCGAGCAGCGTGGCCGTGCGCGCCCAGATCTTCTCACAGAAGGTCACCGATGACGTCCCTTCGCTAGTGCGAACTAGATCAGGTTCGACGGGTGTGATCTCAGCCCGGCAGCCCGGGCACCCCGCGTCACGGCCAACGCTAGCAGAGAAGCTCCGGCCCGGTCGTGTCAGGCGGGGATCAGCTCGTGCAGCGTGCCCGGGGTGTAGACCCGCGCACCCTCCGGGAAGCCGGCCGGCGCCTCCAGCCCGATGTAGGTGGTGGGCCCGGCCGGCGTGCTCTTCGCGCGCAGCAGGTCGGCCAGGTAGCGGACGCGCAGGAAGTCGCGTTCGACGATGGAGCGCACCAGCAGGGAGGCGCTGACGCGGTTGCCCTCCACCTGGTTGAAGCCGGGGTGGCCCTTCAGGTAGAGGTGCAGCCACTTCACCAGCCAGCCGCCGTCGGCGCCGCGCAGGAACACGAGCGGCAGGGCGATCCGGCCGGAGCCGCGCAGGTCCGACTTCATGCGCACGGTACGCGGCTCGAACGGCCTGCCTTCCTGCGCGGCGTCCCTGGTCATGTAGCCGAAGAACGCCTCGGCGGCCTCGTCGAACGCTTCCCCGTCGTAGATGTTCACCTGCGGGATGATGATCGGCTGGGTCGCGGCGGCGAGCCGGATGTCGATGAACTCGGACGCGCCTTCGGGCGCCTCGGTGAGGTCGCCGGAGTACCGGGCGAAGTCGTTGGTGTAGTTCGTCCAGGAAATGTGCGTCGGGTCGTCGTAGGAGGCGTCGAGCATGAGCGCGGACAGGTCGTAGTCGGTGCGCTGCCGGGCCTCGCGCCAGTGGACGAAGAACCTGAGCAGTTCGCCGTCCACCGCCGACACCGAGCCCCGGGGCAGCATGCCGAGCCCGGGCACGACGGCCTTGCCGGACAGCGGCAGGGCGACGTCGAGCACGTCGGGATCGACGATCAGCTCGCCGGGGTCGGGGAGGCGGCGGGCGATCTCCTCGTCCAGGATGGCCAGCGCCCGCGCCAGGGCCTCCTCCTCCAGCGGCGAGCGGGAGTCGGGGGCCGCCCACGCCCTGCCCTGCCGGTTGACGAAGACGCGGCCCGCGACGGGGGCGAGCCGGTTCTGCAGATGCTCCCGCAGCGACAGCAGGACGCGGCCGGAGGCGCCCGAGGCAGCCCCTTCCGCGGCGTCCAGCACGGCCGACGTGGACAGGCCGGTCCGCAGCAGGTGGTCGAGGCGGCGCAGCAGCACGCCGGGGGCCTGCTCCAGCAGCTTCACCGCCTCGGCGGTGCGGCCCGCCGACAGGGCGGTCTCGACCCGGCCGTCCAGGCTCGGGGCCGGACGCGTGCCCCTGGCGGTTTCGAAGACGGCCCGGGCGCGCGGAAACTGCGGGTACTCGTGGGGGTGCAGCCGTTCGCCGAGCCGCTTCCACTCCTCCCGGTGGCGCGGCACGTCGCCGAGCCTGGCCGGGGAGGCGACCGCGTCCAGGGCTCCCAGCAGGGCGCGGCGCTCGGCCCGGCGGAACGAGCGGAACCTGGTGGGCTCGGCCAGCGTGACATCGCCGCCGGAGCAGCCGCAGGCGAGCCGGAGCACGTCGGTCACGGTGTCGACCAGCAGCGGCCGGCCCTCGGCCAGCCGGACCTCGTTGACGATCGCGCGGTTCTCACGCACGGGGATGCGCTCGGGCTCGTCGGCGCAGAACCCGGCCAGCAGGCGCAGCGCGGCCAGGTCCTCGGCGGCCAGGGGCACCTCGGAGCCCGCCAGCGAGAAGTAGAGCTCCCGCGCCTCCGACTCCAGGCTCCCGCCCAGCTCCAGCACGGTCACCCGGTCCCCGGCCAGCGGGATCAGCTCGGCGTGCGCGGCCAGGTCGGCGTAGGTGTGCTGGTAACGGCCGTAGCCGGGCAGGGAGAGCAGGTTGAGGGTCGAGGTCTCGACACGGGCGGCGGCGACCGGGTCGAGCAGGGCCTCGCGTAGCAGCCCGGCCCAGAACTCCAGGGTGTCGGGCACGTTCCTGGGGAAGTCGAGGAAGTACGCGTTGTGCCGGACGTGGTCACCCACGAGCGTGCGGACGGCGGCCAGAATGCGGACGCCGAGGTCGACCACGGTCTCGCCGCGCAGCCCGGACAGCCGCTCGAGCAGCGCGGCCGAGCACGTGAAGCCGACGCTGAGCAGCACCGCGTCGAGCTGGCGGGCCGCGGTCTCCCCCCAGCCGGACCCGGATCCGGCGGGCGCGGCGCCGATGGGCACGCGCAGCCGCCGGGCAATGACGAGGCTTTCCAGAGTGTCCACGAACGGCACCATATAGCCGGGACGCGCCCGATCGCGGGGGGTTTTCCGCGCCCGTGCCAAGGGTGCGGCCGGTCAGCGGCGGGGCTGCGCGAGCTCGGCAGCCAGGCCCGCCGCGCGCTCAACGGCCGGTCAGAGGTGGGGGGCCGCTTCGCGCGTACCGCCCGGGCGCAGCACGCCCGCCAGCGCCAGCGCGACCAGGACCCCGGCACCGCCCGCCACCGCGATCGCGGGCCCGGGGGCGATCACCTCTCCGAGCGCCCCGACCAGCGCCGCCCCGGCCGCCTGCCCCGTCATCAGCCCGGACGACTGCAGCCCGAACGCCTGCCCCCGCACCTCCTCGGGCACCGACTCCACGAACCGCCGCTGCAACCCCAGCTGGTACGACAGCCCCGCGGTCGCCACCGCGGCCAGCACGGCGGCCCACGCCATCCCCGGCCCGAGCGCGAACCCCACCCACGGCACGCCGAGCAGCACCGCCAGCGGAAACGACAGCCGCTCGCGCAGCCCCGGCGCGGCGAACCTGCCCACCGCGAACTCCCCCACCGCCATCCCGCCGGCCGCCGCCGCGAGCACCACCCCGGCCTGCCCCTGCCCGCCCAGATAGGGCACGACCATGGCCTCGGCCCCGGCCAGGAACACGCACGGCAGCCACCCCGCCAGCAGCAGCCCGCGCACCCGCCCGTCGGCCAGCAGCCGCCGGTTGACCCGCAGCGTCTGGCGCACCGCGCCCGCCCGCGCCGTGCCCCGGGCGGGCCGGTACGGCAGTCCGGCCCGCAGCACCACGGCGGCCACCGCGGCCAGGCCCGCGGTCGTGGCCAGCGCCCCCGAGGGCCCGGCGACGGCCAGGAACGCGCCCCCGGCCGCCAGCCCCGCGATCTGCGCGCTCGCGGAGGCCACGTTCAGGACCGACCGCCCGAGCACGAACGCGTCGCCGGGCAGCACGTCGGGCAGCATCGCCGCCCGCGCGGCGAAGAAGACCGGCGTGAACAGCCCAGTGACCAGCACCAGCGCCAGCATCGCCCAGACCGGCAGCCCCGCGAAGGCCAGCAGCAGGCACGTCACCGCCCTGACCACCTCGCCGGTCACCATCAGCGCCCGCGGCGGCAACCGGTCGGCCAGCGAGAGCAGCAACAGCCCGCCCACGATGAACGGCAGCCAGCCGGCCATGTACGCGGCGGCCGACAGGCCGGCCGAGCCGGTCCGCTCATAGACCAGCACGGACAAAGCCAGCATCTTGATCGAGTCCCCGCCGACCAGCAGCGCGAAGCTGCCGAACAGGACCCGGAACTCCTTGACGGCGAACACGTCGCCGAACGTCGCCCCATTCACGTCCACGATGGTGCGGACCGGACCGGCGAGCTGGCGACTCTTTCGGATATAACCGAAAGGTGCCCGTAAGAATCGAGGTCACCCCGCAGGACCTGGTGGCCACCAGGTTCGCGATCTCCCCGCTGATCGAGACCATGCACGCGCAGTGGGTGCTGGCGGGCCGGCTGGAGGCGGGCGTGCACGGCCGGTGGGCCGCTCGGTGGCGGGGCACGTACCGGGAGCTCGAACGTGCCCACCCCGTGCTGCGGGCCGCGGACGCGATCAGCGGCAACCGGCGCGGCACGAACGTCGCCTTCATCGCCCCGCCGCCGACGGCCGTGGACGTGCCGTTCGAGGCTGAGCTGGCCGCCATGCGCAGGACGCCGCTGGAGCAGGCGCACGCGGAGATCGCCCGGGCGCTCGCCGGGCGGCCGGCGGCGGGCGGGGTCAGGGAGCTGCTGGCGGGACCGCGGGTGGTGGAGCGGTTCGCCGACGCGTACGAGGCGCTCTGGACGGAGATCGTCTCCCACGACTGGCCGCGCTTCCGCGCGATCCTGCAGCGCGACGTCGCCCATCGGGCGGGACGGCTGGCGGCCTACGGCTGGGCGGCGGCGCTGGAGGACCTCAGCCCGCAGGTCCACTGGCGGCCCCGGGGGCAGATCGAGGTCGAGCTGACCAGCCTCCACGGGCTGCGCAGGCTCGGCGGCAAGGGGCTGCTCTTCCTGCCGTCGGCGTTCACGACCGCCGTCGGCGCCTATCTGGAGGACGCCTGGCCGTACGCGATGATCTATCCCGCGAGGGGCGCCGCGGCCGTGCCCGCCGCGGCCGACGCCGACCTGTCGGCCCTGATCGGCCGCAGTCGCGCCCGCATCCTCGCCGAGCTGGCCGAGCCCGCCACCACCACCCAGCTCGCGGCCCTGCTCGGGCAGAGCCTGGGCACCACCGGCGGCCATCTGGCGGCGCTGCGCAGGACGGGCCTGATCGCGGGCACCCGCGTCGGCCGCGGCGTCCTGTACGCGCGCACGCCCCTCGGCGACGCCCTGGTCAACGGCTGAGCACACCCTCGCACAAAAGAGACAAAAGCCACTAAGCATCACCTCGTGCCATATCCAGGTAAATCCTACTGATATAGTCGCTTATGTCACGAGTCCAGTGCGAAGCCCCGGCTTGCTGGACGGCAACCCTCCCACCGCGGCGGGGTGCCCCGGGTGATGACACGGTCGTCGAGCCGAATGGTGCTCCTGGCGGCAAGCGCGGATGTCGAGTCGTGCTGCCCTGCGCCCTTGGCCGGCTGCTCGAAAAGGAAAGGGAAAGATGAAGGGCGGATTCACTCGCCTCGCGGGACTGGGCATGGTGGTCGCGCTGGCGGTCACGGCCTGCGGCGGCGTCGACACGGGCGGCTCTACGGGTGGCTCCACTGGCGGCTCCACGGGCACCGGCGGCGCGGCGAAGCAGGAGCTCACGGTGACCGCGTTCGCGGGCGCGTGGGGAGAGCTGTTCAAGAAGTCGTTCGTGGAGCCGTTCGAACGCGACACCGGCGCCAAGGTGAACCTCGTCTACGGCGCGAACGCCGAATGGCTCACCAAGCTGCGCGCGGCCGGCGGCAAGAACCCGCCGTTCGACGTCATCGCGTTCACCCCGGACGCGTCGCTGCCCGCGGCCTCCGCCGGGCTGCTCCAGCCGCTGGCCACCGACGGGCTGGCGCACTTCAAGGAGCTGGACCCGGTGCTCGCCGGCAAGTCCGCGTACGACGGCAAGCAGTACGGCGTGCCGCTGACCACCGGCTCCACCGGCCTCCTCTACCGCACCGACAAGATCAAGACGCCGCCCGCGGACTGGGCGGGCATCTTCGACAAGCAGTACTGCGGCCACATCGCCCTCCCGCCGCTCACCTACAACCCCGGCCTGGAGTTCTTCTCCGCCCTGGTCACCTCCCAGGGCGGCACGCTGTCCGACCCGGCCGCCGTGGACAAGGCGTTCGACAAGCTCGCGACGCTGAAGGGCTGCGTGTCCTCCTTCCCCGCCAACGCGGGCAACGCCGCCACCGTCATCGAGAACGGCGACGCCTGGATCATGCCCTTCTGGGACGGCCGCGCCTTCGCCATGGCCCAGGCCGGCTCCCCGATCGGCTTCACCTACCCCAAGTCCGGCCCTGTCGGCGCGCTGACCTCGTACTTCATCGCCGCGGGGACGCAGAAGAGCGACCTGGCGAACAAGTTCCTCGACCACCTGACGGCCGCGCAGAACCAGAAGCCGTTCGCCGAGGGCACCTGGTACGCCGCGGGCAACGACTCGATCTCCTACAGCGAGCCGTTCGAGCAGAAGGTGAAGCACGGTCCCGACGTCTTCAAGAAGTTCATCTGGGTGGACTACGCGGTCGCCACCCCGAAGCTGAACGAATGGCAGCAGCGGTGGAACCAGATCTTCGGCTGACCCCGGAAGAAGGCGGCGGGCACGTCGAGATCGAGGGGCTCGCCGCCGGGTACGACGGCGCGCGCGTGCTCGACCTGGACCGGCTGTCGATCCGCAAGGGCGAGTTCCTGTCGATCCTCGGGCCCAGCGGCTGCGGCAAGACGACGCTGCTCAACTGCGTCGCCGGGTTCGTCCAGCCCACGGCCGGGCGGATCGTGATCGACGGCTCCGACGTGACCCGGCGGCCCCCGTACCGGCGGGGTCTGGGCATGGTGTTCCAGAACTACGCGCTCTTCCCGCACCTGACCGTGGCCGCCAACGTGGCGTACGGGCTGCGCGTGCGCCGGCTCGACCGGCGGGAGCGGGACGAGCGGGTGCGGGAGGCGCTGAGCCTGGTCGGCCTGGAGGGGTACGCCGGGCGGCGGCCCCGCCAGTTGTCCGGCGGGCAGCAGCAGCGGGTCGCCCTCGCCCGCGCCCTGGCCATCCGGCCCGCCGTGCTGCTGCTGGACGAGCCGCTGTCCAACCTGGACGCCAAGCTGCGCAGGGAGATGCGGGTGGAGCTGCGCGCCATCCAGCGGCGCATCGGCACCACCATGGTCTTCGTCACGCACGACCAGGAGGAGGCGCTCGCGCTGTCCGACCGGGTGGCCGTCATGAACGGCGGCCGGGTCGAGCAGCTCGGCACCCCCGACGAGGTCTACCGGCGGCCGGCGACCCGGTTCGTCGCGCAGTTCATCGGCGCGGCCAACGTCCTGGAGGGCACGGTGACCGGCTCGGGCGCGCTCGACTCCGGCGGGATCGTCGTCGAGTGCGGCCTCCTGTCGCTGCGGCCGGGCGGGCGCGCCGTCGTCGCCGTCCGCCCCGAACGCATCCGCCTGGCCACACCGGGCCCGGGGGCCAGCGGGGTGCCCGGGACGGTGGGGTATCGGGCCTTCGCCGGGGACGCCTGGCACGTGGAGGTGCGGCTGGCCGACGGGCGCACCCTGAGCGTGCAGGTCGCCGACACCGGCGCGGGCGCCGAGGACCCGCCCGGCGCGGGCACGTCCGTGCTCGCGCACTGGGATCCGGCCGACGTCATCCTCCTGGAAACGGAGGCGCCATGACACGCCGCTGGGCGGGCCTGCCGTACGTTCTGCCGCTCGTGGCGTTCCTGGCCGCCCTGTTCCTGGTCCCCCTCGTGGGGCTGCTGCGGCTCAGCTTCAGCCCTGTCGGCGCCTTCAACGCGGCGCTGCCCGGATTCACCTTCGGGCAGTACGCCCGGGTGTTCACCGAGCCGTACTTCTACGGATCCCTGCTCCGGACCCTGGCCACCGCGCTCCTGGTGGCGGTGCTGTGCGTGGCGCTGGCGTACCCGGCCGCGTACTTCCTGGCCCGCCGGCGGCCCGGCGTCGTGCGGACCCTGCTGTTCGTCATCGTGATCTCGCCGCTGCTGACCAGCGTGGTCGTACGCACCTACGGATGGGTCGTGCTGCTGTCCGGCAACGGGCTCGTCAACCGGACGCTCGTCGCCTCCGGGCTGCGTGACCAGCCCGCCCAGCTGCTCACCAGCTACCCGGCCGTCGTGGTCGCGGTGACGCACGTGCTGCTGCCGTTCGCGATCATCCCGCTCACGACGGCGCTCGGCGGGCTGGACCGCAACCTGCACCGGGCCTCGCAGACGCTCGGAGCCGGGCCGGTCAGGACGTTCCTGCGGGTCACGGTCCCGCTCAGCCTGCCCGGCGCGGTCACCGGCGCCCTCATCGTCTTCGCGCTGGCCATGGGCATCTACATCACGCCGCTGCTGGTCGGCGGGGTGACCCAGCCGCTGACCGGCATCCGGGTCTACGACCAGGTGACGACGGTGTTCGACTACCCGGTGGCGGCGGCGCTGAGCTTCGCGCTGCTCGCGCTGACCGTCGTGTCCACGGGGCTGCTGGCGGGCGTGTTCCGGATCTGGGAGAGGCGCCTTCATGGGTGAGCGGGGCTACGACAGGATCGTGCGGCTGGTGGCCGCGGCCCTGTCGGCGCTGGTGTTCCTGTTCCTGATCGCGCCGCTGGTCGTGCTGGTGACGAGCTCGTTCAACCGGGCGGGCTCGATGGCGTTCCCGCCGTCGGGGCTGTCGCTGCGCTGGTACGCCGAGGTGCTCGGCTCGCCCGACTGGCAGGTCTCGTTCCGCCTGAGCGGCCTGCTGGTGCTCCTGGTGGTGCCGACGACCGTGGTCATCGGGACGCTGGCGGCGTACGGGCTGACGCAGGGGTCGTTCCCCGGCCGGAGACTGCTGCAGGGGTTCGCGCTGTCGCCGCTGATGGTCCCGGAGATCATCGTCGCGCTCGGCCTGCTCTACTACTTCCACGGCGTCGGCCTCGTCAACTCGGTGACCGGGCTGTGGCTGGCGCACTCGCTGGTGGCGCTGCCGTTCGTGGTGCGGGCGGTCATGGTGAGCGCCGCGCAGCTCGACCCGGCGCTGGAGCGGGCCGCCCTGAGCCTGGGCGCCGGGCGGGTCCGGGTGTTCCTGACCGTGACGCTGCCGCTGCTGCGGCCCGGCATCCTCGCGGGCGCGATCCTCGCCGCGGTCACCTCGCTCGGCGAGGTCGCCGTCACGGCCCTGGTGGCGGGCGCGAACACCACGACGGTGCCGCTGCGCATCTTCTCCGCCGTGCAGTACCAGCTCGACCCGTCGATGGCCGCGGTGTCCACGCTGCTCATGGCGGCGAGCGTGGTGGTGATGGTGGTCGCGGACCGATTCGCTCGCATTTCGGAGGCCCTATGACAAGCACGGATACGGCGACCGCGACCGGCGCGCGGATCGGCATCGACGTCGGGGGGACGTTCACCGACCTCGTGGCCTCCGTGCCGGACCGCGGCCTCGTGGTGCACCACAAGGAGCCGAGCACGCCCGCCGACCCGTCCCTGGCGGTCGCGGACGGGCTGGCGGCCCTCCTCGCCCGCGCGGACCTGCGGCCGGACGAGGTCACGGGCCTCGTCCACGGCACCACGATCGGCCTGAACGCCGTCATCCAGCGGCGCGGCGCGCGCATCGCCCTGGTCGTGACCGAGGGCTACCGCGACATCCTGGAGATCGGCCGCAGCCGCATGCCGTCCTCCTTCGACCTGTACGCGGGCAAGGAGGAGCCCCTCGTCCCCCGCAACCTCATCGTCGAGGTCTCCGCCCGGCTGGGCCCGCGTGGCGAACCCGTGGCCGAGCCGGACGCCGCCGAGCTGGACCGCGTCGCCGCGCGGCTGCGGGCCACCGGGGCCGACGCGGCGGCGGTCGTGATCCTGCACGGTTACACCGACCCGGACTTCGAGGAGGGCGTCGCGGCGGGCCTGCGCGAGCGGCTGCCCGCGTTGCCGGTGACGGCCTCGGCGACCGTGTGGCCCGAGGTACGCGAGTACGAGCGTGCCCTGGTGGCCTGCATGAACGCCTACATCCAGCCGCTCATGCGCGACTACTTCGCCCGCCTGGAGAGCCGGGTGCGCGGGCTCGGGGTGTCGGCGCCGATCTTCATCAGCGCGTCCAACGGCGGCTCGATGAGCCTGCGCTCGGCCGCCGAGCGGCCCGTCGAGACCGTGCTGTCGGGCCCGGCCGCCGGGGTGGCGGCGGCCGCCCGGCTGGGGGCGGGGGCCATCGTCACGTTCGACATGGGCGGGACCAGCAGCGACATCGCCGTGTCCGTGGACGGGTCGCCCGAGCTGGCCACCCACACCACGGTGGGCGGGCTGCCCCTGATCGTGCCGGTCGTGGCCGTGCACGCGATCGGGGCCGGGGGCGGGTCGGTCATCTGGGTGGACGGGCCGGGCGTGCTCAAGGTCGGGCCGGGCAGCGCGGGCGCCGACCCCGGACCGGCGGCGTACGGCCGGGGCGGCGACCGGCCGACGGTGACGGACTGCTACCTGGCGACCGGGCTGATCGACCCGCGCACATTCCTCGGCGGCCGGATGCCCCTCGACGCCGGCGCCTCGCTCAAGGCCCTGTCGGGCATCGCCGCCCACCTCGCCTCCGGAGGCGAGCGCGTCGTTGACGACCTGGCCGCGTACCGGGTGGCGGCGTCGGCGTTGCGGGTGGCGACGGCGGGGATGGCGACCGAGCTGCAGAAGATCATGGCGCAGCGCGGGCTCGACCCGCGGCGGTTCGCGCTCGTGCCGTTCGGCGGCGCGGGCCCGACGCACGCCGCCATGCTCGCCGAGGAGGTCGGGATCGCGCACATCGTGGTCCCGCCGACCGCCGCCACGTTCTGCGCGCTGGGCGCGGCGGGCGCCGACCTGCGCCGCGACTTCGCCCGCAGCCTGCGCCGCCCCCTGGACGCCGCGAGCGCCATCCGCCTGGCGGAAGTGCTCACCGAGCTGTCCGCCCAGGCCCGGGAGTGGCTGGCCGAGCAGAACGGCGAGGCCCGGCTGCGGGGGCGGCTGTCGTTCGCGGCCGACCTGCGCTACTCCGGCCAGGCGTACGAGCTCCGCGTCGCCCTCGACCCGGACCGCCTGGACGCCGAGGCGGTCTCCGAGGCGTTCCACGCCGAGCACGAGCGCCTGTACGGCTTCCGCGACCAGAGCGCGACCATCGAGCTCGGCACCGCCAGGCTCGGCGTGGTCGGTCCGGCGGCCGAGCTGCCGCCCGCCGCCGTCCCCCCGGGCACGGGCGCGCCCCGCCCCACGGCCAGCAGGCGGGTCCTGCTGGCCGGCGCCTGGCACGACGCCCGCGTCCACCTGCGCGACTCCCTCGGCGTGGGGGACGCGTTCGACGGCCCGGCGATCGTCGAGCAGGACGACACCACCGTCGTCGTGCCGCCCGGCTGGTCGGCGGACGTGGACGAGGCCGGCAACCTGCACCTGCGCCGGACGGACGGCGCCCACAACCCCCGTCGGAAGGCCTGAACGTGCGGCTCGACCCCGTCACCATGGAGATCGTCGGCAACCGGCTCAGCGCCATGACCGAGGAGATGTGCCTCACCCTGCAGCGCACCAGCCGCTCCCTGTACGTCAAGGAGACCGCCGACTTCTGCTGCGCCTTCGCGGGCCTGGACGGCGGCTTCGTCGCCTACCCGCGCGGCATCGGCGTCTCCGGCTTCGTCGGCCTGAACGTGCTGACCGCCGTCGAGGCCGCCGGCCCGCTGCAGCCCGGCGATGTGATCATCACCAACGACCCGTACCGCTCCGGCGGCCTGGCCACCCACCTGACGGACATCCAGCTCATCGAGCCGTATTTCCACGAGGGCGAGCTGGTCGGCTACGGCTGGGCGTTCATCCACTGCTCCGACATCGGCGGCCGGGTGCCGAGCAGCCTGTCGCCGGTCAACGACGAGATCTTCCAGGAGGGCCTGCAGATCCCGCCGGTCAAGCTGGTGCGCGCCGGGGAGCCGAGCCGCGACGTGGAGGCGCTGATCTCGGCCAACAGCCGCACCCCCGAGGCGAACCTGGGCGACATCAGGGCCATGCGCGCGGCGCTGCGCACCGGCCGGGAGCGGCTGGCCGGCGTCGTCGCCCAGCACGGCCCGGCCACCGTGCTCGACGCGCAGCGCGACCTGGTCGAGTACACCGCGGGCAAGGCACGCGCCGCCCTGGCCGCGCTCGGCGACGGCACCCACCGCTTCGTGGACTACCTCGACGACGACGCCGTCTCCAGCCTGCCGGTCCGCCTGTCGGTCGCCGCGACGCTGCGCGCGGGCGACCTGCACCTCGACTTCACCGGTACGGATCCGCAGGTCGCCGCGGCGTTCAACATCGCGACCCTGGGCCGGCCGCACGCCTGGATCACCACCAGGGTGCTCGCGCTCATCTGCACCCTCGACCCCGGCATCGCACTCAACGCTGGGCTCATCGCGCCGATCACCGTCACCACGCCCGAGGGCTCGCTGGTCAACCCCGTGCACCCGGCCGCCGTGGGCGTGCGGCACGCCTCGGCCAACCGCGTCAACGACGCCGTCGGCGGCGCGCTCGGGCTGGCGGCCCCGCACGTGCTGCCGGCCGCCTCCAGCGGGCTGGTGGTGCCGGTGGTCGTCGCCGAGCAGCGCGCCGCCGGCCAGAACGTGCAGGTCCTGGAGCCGATGGTGGGCGGTACGGGGGCCCGCGACGGCGCCGACGGAGTGGACGGCCGCGACAGCGGCATCTCCAACCTGTCCAACAACCCGGTCGAGACCGTCGAGACGGAGATCGGGGTCGAGATCCTCAGGTACGGGCTGCGGACCGACTCGGGAGGCGCCGGGCGCTGGCGCGGCGGGTGCGGGCTGGAGCTGACGTTCCGGGTGCGCGGGGAGGGCTCGAAGCTGCTGGCCCGGGGACTGGAGCGGATGTGCTTCCGCCCGTGGGGCGTGCGCGGCGGCGGCCCGGGCGCGGCCACCGAGCTGATCGTCAATCCCGGCACGGCCCGGGAGCGCAGGCACTTCAAGATCGACGTGCTGCCGCTGGAGCCCGGTGACGTCGTCACGCTGCTGACCTCGGGCGCGGGCGGCTACGGCGACCCGTACACCAGGGATCCGGAGGCGGTGCTGCGGGACGTGGAGCGGGGCGTGGTCTCCCAGGAGGCGGCGGCGCGCGCGTACGGCGTGCTGCTGGCGGAGGCGGACGGCGGCCTGGCCGTGGACGGCCCCGCCACGGCGGACGCCCGCCACGAGCACCACCCGGACCGGGACGCCCACGACGGCGGGGCGGAGCGGCGGGCGTGGGAGTCGGTGTTCGACACCGCCGCCGTCGACCGCCTGGTGGCCGCCCTGTTCCGGCTCCCCCGCCCGGCCCGCACCCCGCGCAGGACGGCCCTCTACACCGCGGTCCTGGCCGGGCTGCCGGCCGGCTTCCCCAGGACAGCCCCCACCCCCGAGCAGCGCGACGCGGCCCGCCGTACCCTCGTCCAAGAGATCACCGAACTGGAACGGATGTCGGCATGAGCGATCAGGACGCCATCGACGCGATCATGGCCGGGCTCGCGGGCCCGGCGCTCGGCGAGCTCGCCGAGCTGTATCAGGACCTGCACCGGCACCCCGAGCCCGCGTTCGAGGAGGAGCGCACGGCGGGCATCGCCGCCGGGCGGCTGCGGGCGGCCGGGTTCGAGGTCGTCACGGGCCTCGGCGGCACGGGCGTGGCGGGCGTGCTGCGCAACGGCGAGGGCCCCACGGTGGCATTACGGGCCGACATGGACGCGCTGCCGGTGCTGGAGGCCACGGGCCTGCCGTACGCGAGCACCGCCACCACGCCCGACGGGGTGCCGCTCATGCACGCCTGCGGCCACGACATGCACGTGACGTGCCTGAGCGGCGCGGCGCAGCTGCTGGCGGCCGGCCGGGACCGGTGGCGGGGCACGCTCGTGGCGCTGTTCCAGCCGGCGGAGGAGATCGCGGCCGGAGCGCGGGCCATGCTGGACGACGGGCTGTTCGACCGGATCGGCACGCCCGACGTCGTGCTCGGCCAGCACGTCTTCCCCAACCCGGCCGGGACGCTGCTCATCAGCCCCGGCGAGATCCTGGCCGCCGCCGACAGCATGGAGATCCGGCTGTACGGCCGGGGCGGGCACGGCTCGCAGCCGGAGCGGACCGTCGACCCGGTCGTCCTGGCCGCCTCGACCGTCATGCGCCTGCAGACGGTCGTCTCGCGCGAGGTCTCCCCGTTCGAGCGGGCGGTGCTGACGGTGGCCCAGATCCACGCGGGCCACAAGGAGAACATCATCCCCGACGAGGCGTCCATCACGATCAACCTGCGCTCGTTCTCCCCCGAGGTGCGCCGCACCTTGCTGGCGGCCGTGGAGCGCGTGGTCAACGCCGAGGCGGCCGCCTCCGGCGCGCCCCGCCCGCCGGAGATCCGCACGCTCAACGCCTTCCCGCTGACCGTCAACGACGGCGACGCCACGGCCCGGGTGCGCGAGGCGTTCGCCGGCCGGTTCGGCTCCGAGCGGGTGCCGGCCATGGCGCCGCTGATGGGCAGCGAGGACTTCGGCCTGTTCGGCGCCGAGGCGGGCGCGCCGTCGGTCTTCTGGGGCCTCGGCGGCGCCGACCCCGGCCTGTACGCCCGCGCCGAGCGGGAGGGCCGGCTGCGCGAGGACGTTCCGAGCAACCACTCGCCCTTCTTCGCGCCCCAGATCCTCCCCACGCTGCCCACGGGTGTCGAGGCCCTGGTCACCGCCGCCCTGGCCTGGCTCCCGGCGTAACGGACCGAGCCCCGGCACGCCGCCGTGCCGGGGCTTCTCACGCGCTGAAAGTTTCACGTGCTGAGCTGGGCGGACGCCGCCGGGCGAGCGCCTGGCTGGTGCCCGCGTCCGGCCCGATCTACGGTGGCGGTGCCTATCCGGCGCCGGCCGTCCGACGGGTGCCGGAGTGGCGCTCCTGGCGCGACCCCCACGCGAAAGGGACCCCCGATGGCACCTCGGCACCTCCTCCCGGCGCTGGCGCTCGCCGCCGCGGTCACCCTGGCCTCCTCTCCGGCGCACGCGGACACGTTCCGCACCGCGAGCTCGTCCGGCTGGGGACCCAGCTGGTCGGCCGGTCAGGCGAACGCCGAGGCCAACGCCCGCGCGGAGCTGAACCGGCAGGCCGCCCAGGCGGGCGAGGTCTGCCCGAGCGTGTCGGTCGCCTCCACCCACGTCTACACCGCGCCCGACGGCTCGGCCTACGTCTTCAACGCGACCGCGTCGGGCACCTGCGTCCCGCAGCCTCCCGGACCGTCGTACCCGGTGGCGCGCTCGGAGACCCGCCAGGGCAGCGGCGCCACCTCCGGCGCCGCCGTCCAGAACGGCGCCCAGGCCGCCCGGGCGGCGGTGCTCGCGGCCGGCGTCAACTGCGTGAACTGGACGACCACGTCGGCGCTCGTGTGGGCCGCACCCGGCAGCGTCTGGTACATCTACGACGTCACCGTCTCCGCGAACTGCACCGACTGACGCCATGTCCCGTCTCCTGACCCTGCTGGCCGGGCTCTGCCTGGCGCTCACGCTGACACCCGTCGCCCCGGCGACGGCCGCGCCCGTGACCGTGCCGGTCGGCGCGCAGTTCTCCGACACCTCGGGCAACCTGCTGCACGCCCACGGCGGCGGAGTGATCAAGGTCGGCTCGTACTACTACTGGTTCGGGGAGAACCGCAACGCCGACGGCACCTTCCGCTACGTCTCGGCCTACCGCTCGGCCGACCTGCGCACCTGGGAGTTCCGCAACCACGTGCTCACCCAGTCCAGCTCCGCCGAGCTGCAGGTCGCCAACATCGAGCGGCCCAAGGTCGTCTACAACGCCGCCACCGGCCGGTTCGTCATGTGGATGCACAAGGAGAACGGCCGCGACTACGGCGAGGCGCGGGCCGCCGTGGCCGTCTCGAACACGGTGGACGGCGCCTACACCTACCTGCGCAGCTTCCGGCCGCTCGGCCACATGTCGCGCGACATCACCACGTTCGTCGACACCGACGGCACCGGGTACATGATCTCGGCCGCCAACGAGAACTACGACCTGCACGTCTACCGGCTCAGCGCCGACTACACCGACGTGGCCGTGCTGGCGCGCATGTGGGCCGGCGACCACCGGGAGGCGCCGGCGATGTTCAAGCGCGACGGCGTGTACTTCATGCTGACCTCGGCCGCGACCGGCTGGCAGCCCAACCAGGCCCAGTACGCCACCGCCACCAGCATCACCGGCACGTGGAGCTCGTGGCAGAACACCGGCGACTCGCTCACGTTCGGCTCCCAGCCGGCCTACGTGCTGCCGGTGCAGGGCACGTCCGGCACGTCGTACCTGTACCTGGGCGACCGGTGGGCCGGCGCGTGGGGCGGGCCCGTCAACGACTCCCGGTACGTGTGGCTGCCGGTGCAGTTCCCGAGCAGCACGTCCATGAGCCTGACCTACGCGCGCCAGCTCACCGTCGACACGGCCGCCGGCACGATCGCCACGACGGGCACCGGCTACGACCGGCTGGCGGTGCGCCACTCCGGCAAGTGCGCCGACGTGCGCGGCGGCTCCACCGCCAACGCGGCCGCGGTCATCCAGTACGCCTGCGGCGGCGGCACGAACCAGCAGTGGCGCATCCAGTCGATCAGCGGCGGCTACGTGCAGGTCGTGGCCCGCAACTCCGGCAAGTGCCTGGACGTCAACGGCGCCTCCACCGCCGACGGGGCGGCGCTCCAGCAGTACACGTGCGGCACCGGCGCCAACCAGCAGTGGACGCTGCAGGACGCGGGCGGCGGCTTCCTGCGCCTGGTGGCCAGGCACTCGGGCAAGTGCGCCGACCTGCCCAGCTCCTCGCAGGCCGACGACGTGCAGTTCAAGCAGTATCCCTGCAACGGCGGCCAGAACCAGCAGTTCACCCGCACCTCCCTGTGAGCAGCGCCGGCGCACGAAAGCACCAAGCCACAGAAGAGCACGTCAAGCACCGGTCAATAGCACGACCCCGCCTCTTTCAGCACAATTCGTGACGTTAGAGTGACGTATTGTGAACGAATCGAAGCGTGTGGAAATCACCTGGCCCAGCCTCGGCATCACCGTGGCCGCCGAACTCGACCAGCGCAACCGCGCCCTGGCCCAGTGCCTGTGGGACGCCCTGCCCTACCGCAGCCTGCAGGGGCACGCCCTGGTCGCCGGATATCACCTCTACCACGTCGCACCGGTCCATTCGCTGCTGCACACACCAGCGGAATACAAGGTTGACCGGCGCACCGTGCCCGACGGCACCCTGTTCTGCTCGCGGCTGCAGCATCTCGGCATCAAGTACGGCGAGCTCACCGAGCCCATGACCGCCACCCCGATCGGCCAGGTCGTCCCGGAGGACCTCGACGCCCTGGTCCAGGCCGGCCGCGACGTCTGGCACTCCGTCTACACCACCAAGAGGCCCGTCATCGCCGAAGTGCGCCGCGAGGGCGAGCCCAGCGGACACCAGCTCCCGCGCCTGCCAATCGGCGACCCGCAGCTCAACGAGCTGGTCAAGGACGTGCACGCCGAGACCGAGCGCATCTGGCTGGACCCGCCCCGCGAACTGCTCGACCTGCACGCGGGCCGCATCCCGTCCGGCGCCGGCAGCTACGAGACGGTCCTGACCACGCTGCTGTTCGTCAACGGCGAGACCCGGCCGCTCGGCTACAGCTGCTACGGCGGCCTCGTCCGCGCCGCCCTCGACGGCATGCCGATGCCGTGGCTGCGCCAGATGACCCGCCAGCTCGCGCACACGCCCGCCGAGTTCCTCGGCTACTGCGGCCTCGACACCCTGTGGGGCTTCACCCAGCGTCTGCTGGACGGGCTCGACCGGCTCGACGACCACGAGGACTTCGTCTCCGTCATGGCCCACATGGCCCTCTACTGCAACTGCCTCGGCGGCTGGAACCTGCACCTGTTCCCATGGGAGGCGGGCGAGCACCTGCGCCGCGAGGAGACGCCCGCATGAGCGGTCCGCGGGTAGTGGTCGTCGGCGGCGGCGTGATCGGCCTGTCGATCGCGTTCCACCTGGCCGAGGCCGGCGTCGACACCACGCTGCTGGAGCGGGACACGCTCGGCTCCGGCGCCTCGCGCGCCACCGCCGACGTGGTCCGCTCCTACTTCGCCGGCAACCCGGTCAGCTCGGCGCTGGCCGTGCGCAGCCTCGCGGCCTACCATGCCTTCCCGACCAGGCCGGGGATCGACCTGCCGCTGCGGCAGGTCGGTTACCTGGTGTTGTTCACCGAGGCCGACCAGGTGACCGCGTTCGAGGCCGACCTGCCCGCCCAGCACGCCGCCGGCGTCGACGTGAACCTGATCGGCGCGCAGGAGGCCAGGGAGCGCAACCCGCTCATCGGGGACTTCCCGCTGGTGGCCGCCGCGTACTCGCCGCAGGCCTACATCTCCGACACCACGGCCATCGTCACCGCCTACGCGCGGGCGGCCGAGCAGGCGGGCGCGACGCTGCGTACCGGCTGCCCGGTCACCGCCATCGACACGCGGGCCGGGCTCGTGCGGACCGCCGCCGGCGAGGTCGGCGCCGACGCCATCATCTGCGCCGCCGGCGCCTGGTCGGCCTCGCTCGTCCGCGACGCCGGCGTGGACCTGCCGCTCACCGAGCCCATCGAGCAGGAGCTGCTCACCACCGACCCGCTGCCGCCGGACACGCCGGACATCCCGGTCACCCTGCACGCCGCCACCGGCCTGCTGGTACGGCTGCGCGGCGACCGGCTGCTCATCGGCATGGGCTACCCGGGGCCCGACCGGGAGGCGTGGCGGCGGCAGGTCGCCGAACGCCTCGCGGCCACGTACCCGAGCCTGGCCGGGCTCGCGCTGCACACCGCCGTCACCGGCCTGCGCGACGCCAGCCCCGACAAGACCGCCTTCATCGGCCACCACCCCGGACCGCCGGCCTTCCTGTACGCGACCGGCTTCTCCGGGCACGGCCTGTGCAATGCGCCCGCCGCCGGGGAGCTGGTCCGCGACCTGTATCTCGACCAGGACCCCGGCTTCGACGTGACCGCGCTGGCCTTGAGCCCGCGCCGCGCGGGATGACCCAACGACAGACGGACGGGAAGACCCATGAGCCAAGAAAGCCGCCTCGATCAGGACACTCTCGACGCTCGGGAACAAGAAGCCGCAGACGGATACGACCCGGACGCCGTCCCAGGGTGCCCACATGCCCGGTTCGTCCTCGACCCGGCCACCCCGAGCCTGCACGCCGACAACGACCGGCTGCGTGCGGCCGGCCCGCTCGTGCCCGTGACGGCCGAGGGCGTACCGGCCTGGGCCGCCACCCATTACGCCACGCTGCTGACGGTCCTGACCCATCCGAGCCTGTCCAGGGACATCCGCCACTGGGCCACCCGCGACACCTGCCCGGCCGGCACCGCCATCGACCGCATCGTCACCGACACCTCGATGCTCAACGCCGAAGGCGACGACCACCGCCGCCTGCGCACCCCCGTGGCCGGCGCGTTCACCGCGCGCCGGCTCCGGCAGCTGCGCCCCAAGATCGAGGCGCTCACCGAAAGGCTCGTCGACGCCCTCGCCGAGCTGCCGCCGGACGAGCCGGTGGACCTGCGCAAGGAGTTCGCCTACCCGCTGCCGCGCGAGGTCATCTCCGAGCTGATCGGCATCCCGGCCGAGCACCAGGACGCGCTGCACGAGCTCTCCGACGCCGTGGCCCAGGTGTCCGACACGCTCGACGACTCGCCCGACGTACGCCGGGCCCTGCACGAACTGCTCGACCAGATCATCGAGGAGCGCCGGGACACGCCCGGCGAGGACCTCATCACCGACCTGTTCAGGCTGCGCGAGAAGGACGGCGACCGGCTGTCCTCCGACGAGCTGTTCGCCACCATCGAGCTGCTGTTCATCGCCGGGCACGTGACCACCGTCAACCTCATCACCAACGCCATCGGCGCCCTGCTCAACCGGCCTGACCAGCTCGAACTGCTGCGCACCGGCCAGTGCGACTACGGCGCGGCGGTCGAGGAGACGCTGCGCTGGGACTCGCCGATCGCCTACTTCCCGATGCGGTACGCCATACAGGACATCGAGATCGACGGCGTGCACCTGCGGACCGGCGAGCCCGTGCTGGCCTGCTTCGCCGCCACGGGGCGCGACCCCGGCCAGTTCGGCGAGAACGCCGACCGCTTCGACATCACCAACCCGCCGAGCGCCCACCTGGCCTTCGGGCACGGGCCGCACTTCTGCCTCGGCGCGCCGCTGGCCAGGATCGAGGCGGAGATCGCGCTGAAGGCGCTGTTCGAGGCGTTCCCGGAGATCGCGCCCGCCGCGCGGCCCGAGGACCTGGCCCCGCTGGACACGCTGCTGGGCAACAGCACCCGCAGCATGCCCGTCCTGCTCGGCCCGCGCGCCCGCTGAAGCGCCCCGGACGGGCGGGCCTGCCCGTCCGGGGTCAGCGCACGCTCTCCGCGTGCCGCTCGTAGTGGCGCAGGAACAGCTCCTCCAGCGTCGGCGGCCGGCTCACCAGGCTGCGCACGCCCGCCTCCGCGAGCCGGCGCAGCGCCGGGTCCAGCGCCACGCCGTCCACGCTGAACCGCACCCGCCCGTCACCGGCCCGCAGGTCGTGCACCCCGGGCAGCTCGGCCAGCCCGTCTGGCGGGCCCGCCAGCTCGGCCTCGATCGACGTGCGGGTCAGGTGCCGCAGCTCCGCCAGCGTGCCCGTCTCGACCGTGCGGCCGTCCCGGATGATCGTCACCCGCTCGCACAACGCCTCGACCTCGGACAGGACGTGGCTCGACAGCAGCACCGTACGCCGCGCCCGCTCCTCCCTGACGCACTCCCGGAACACCTCCTCCATCAGCGGGTCCAGGCCGGACGTGGGCTCGTCCAGGATCAGCAGCTCCCCCTCGGAGGCCAGCGCGGCGACCAGGGCCACCTTCTGCCGGTTGCCCTTCGAGTACGTCCGCGCCTTCTTGCGCGGATCCAGGTCGAACCGCTCCAGCAGATCCGCCTTGCGCCGCGCGTTCAGCCCGCCGCGCAACCGGCCCAGCAGGTCGATCACCTCGCCGCCCGACAGGTACGGCCACAGCGTCACGTCGCCCGGCACGTACGCCAGGCGGCGGTGCAGCTCGCCCGCCTCCGACCACGGGTCGCCGCCCAGCAGCCGGGCGGTGCCCGAGTCGGCCCGCACCATGCCCAGCAGGATCCGGATCGTCGTGCTCTTCCCCGCGCCGTTCGGCCCCAGGAAGCCGTGCACCTCACCGGCCCGCACACCGAGATCGAGCCCGTCCAGCGCCCTGGCCGTCCCGAACGACTTCACCAGCCCCTTCACCACGATGGCGTCACTCATGGTGGTGCTCCTCCAGATTCACGTGGTCGCGCCCCGATCGAGGGCCTTCCTGGCCTCAGCGGCCTCCTCCAGGCTGAGCAGCGGGTGAGAGTAGAGGTCCACGATCACCCGCATCAGCTTGACCTGCCCCTCCGGGCTGGTCAGATCCACACCCATGCCACGCTCGACATGCCGGCGCAGCACCGTGGCCGACAACGCCATCGCCGCGATCATCGTCGAACGGGACCGGGCGTCCACGTCGGGAGGATCGGCACGACTCCTGTCGGCCTCCGCGATCCACCCCTCGCCGAGGTCCACCATCTCGTCGAACAGCGGCGCCGCCCACCCCTCCGTCAGCGCCCGCGCCAGATAGGGCTGGTACGGGCCCATGACGGCGGCCGGGTTGAGCCCGGCGCCGTAAGGGTCGCTCGCGGCCTGCTCGCTCAGCCTGCGGATCGTCTTCATCAGCTGCTCGTCGCACGCCTCGCGCAGCGCCTGCTTCGAGCCGAAATGATGGCGCACCAGGCCCAGGGACACGCCGGCGCTCTCCGCGATGTCGCGGATCGTCGCCCGCTCGAACCCGTGCTCGCCGATGTGCCGCATCGCCGCGTCCCTGATCCGCGCACGCGCCGTGAGATCCTCTGGATCCGGTACGGTCGTCATCCCGTTCCCCTGTATAGCTCGCTGTTCATCTGAAAAGCAGACTATACCCGTGTATAGCAGCCCTGCAACGCGGCCCCCGGCTACGCACATCCGGCCGTCTCGTTCTACGCTCCAAGCACGACGATCGGAGACAACGCCGTGCCACAGCCCGACCCGGCGCCCATGCGCCTGGCCACCGCCATCCGCCCCTACGACTGGGGCTCGGTGACGGCCCTGCCGCAGCTCTTCGGCACCGAGCCCACCGGCCGGCCCCAGGCCGAGCTCTGGATGGGCGCCCACCCCGGCGACCCCTCCACCGTCGGCGGCACCCCGCTCAACGAGCTCATCGCCGACGACCCCGCCGGCACCCTCGGCGAGGCCACCGCCGCCCGCTTCGGCCCCGCCCTCCCCTACCTGCTCAAGGTCCTGGCCATCGAACGGCCGCTCTCCCTCCAGGTCCACCCCACCACCGAGCAGGCCCAGGCCGGGTTCGCCGACGAGGACGCCCGCGGCGTCCCCATCGACGACCCCGCCCGCACGTACAAGGACACCTCGCACAAACCCGAGATGGTCTGCGCGATCACCCCCTTCCACGGCCTGTGCGGCTTCCGCGACCCCGCCGCCACCGCCGCCCTCCTCGACCGTCTCTCCGTGCCGGACCTGGCCCCCTGGAGCGACCTGCTCAGAGCGGGCGACCTGCGCACCGTGTTCGCCCAGATGCTCGACGACGCCCACGAGCCGCTGCGCGCCCAGGTCGAGCACGCCCTGCGCGAGTCCGACGACCCCGGCCTGGCCGTCTACGGCGACCTCGCCCGCGCCTGCCCCGGCGACCCGGGCGTCACCGCCGCGCTCCTGCTCCACCACGTCAACCTGGCCCCCGGCCAGGCCCTCTACCTCGGCGCCGGGGTCCCCCACGCCTACCTCGGCGGCATCGGCGTCGAGATCATGGCCAACTCCGACAACGTGCTGCGCTGCGGGCTCACCACCAAGCACATCGACGTGCCCGAGCTCATGCGCGTCGTCGACTTCACCCCTTCCGCCCCCCACCTGGTCCGGCCGGAGCAGGACACGCCCGGCGAGCACCACTACCGGCCGCCGGTCCCCGAGTTCGCCCTCACGCGCTACGACCTCGACAGCCCCCACACGCTGCCCGGAGGCGCGCCCCAGATCGTCGTCTGCATCGACGGGGAGGCCCGCCTGGCCGGCCTGACGCTGCGGCCGGGCGAGTCGGCGTTCATCCCCGCGGCTGCCGCATCGGTGCTGCTTGCCGGGAAGGGGACGGCGTACCGCGCCGAGCCGGGCGCCTTTACATTGTAGATTCGCTACAACGTTTCGGTCCGGCGTTGAACGTCCCGTTCCTAGGCTCGCCCGCATGAACACTGTGACCATCGAGCCGAGCATCCTGTACTTCGGGACCCCGGTCGTCCTGCTCTCCACCGAGAACCCGGACGGGACGTTCAACCTCGCCCCGATGTCCTCGGCCTGGGCGCTGGGCCAGGTGATCGTGCTGGGGCTGGGCGCCGAGGGGCAGACCGCCCGCAACCTCATGAGCCGCCCGGAGGTGGTCGTCAACCTGCCCGCTCCTCACCAGTGGGAGGCGGTCGAACGGCTGGCGCCCCTCACCGGGCGGCACCCGGTGCCGGCGACCAAGCATGCGGGCTGCCGGTACGAGCCCGGCAAGTTCGCCGCGGCCGGGCTGCGGCCCGAGCCCTCCGAGACCGTGCGGCCGCCGCGCGTGGCCCGGTGCCCCCTCCAGTTCGAGGCACGGGCGGAGCGGGTGGGCCACGACGTCTCGGGGTCGTTCGTGATCGCGGAGGCCGTCGTGAGCAGGGTGCACGCGGACCCGCGCATCGTGGTGCCCGGCACCCAGCACGTGGACCCGGGCACGTGGAGCCCGCTCATCTACAGCTTCCGCCACTACTTCGGCCTCGGCCCCGAGCTCGGCCACTCCTACCGCAGCCAGACGCCCCGCTAGGGCAGTCGGCGGACCTTGAGCACGTTGTCCGTGTGGGTGCCGGGCCGGCCGTCCGGGTCGTCCTGGGCGCGCTCGTACTCCTCGCTGACCTGCACCTCCCACTCCCCCTCCGGCAGCCGGAGCGCGTCCAGGACCTCCTGCGGCGTGGGGAAGTGCACCTCGGGGTGCGCGTTCTGCGCCCAGGACGGCCATGCCGCGTGCCCGACGACCAGCAGCACGCCGCCGGGGGCGACCACCGACGCGGCGGCCCGCAGGATCTCCTCGCGCGGCAGGTTCACGAACGAGTGCAGGAAACAGGCGGAGACGAGGTCGAAGACGCCTTCGGGGAAGGACACGCCCAGGTCGTGCCACTGCCAGTCGATGCGATCGGCGACCCCTGCCTCCTTGGCGTGTGCGGCGGCGCGTTCGAGGGCCACGCCGGAGACGTCGGCCGCGGTGACCCGCCACCCCCTGCCCGCGAGCCAGATCGCGTCGCCTCCCTCGCCGGAGCCCAGGTCCAGCGCCGTGCCGGGCTCGAGGTCCGACACCTCGCGGACGAGCGTCACATTGGGGTTCCCGCTCCAGATCCGGGTCTTCTCGGAGTAACGGGAGTCCCAGTACTCCTCCGGGGCGACATCCATGGCGGCGACGGCGCGGCGGGTCTCCTCGGCGACCAGGTCGGCGTTGATCGCCGCCGCCGCCCGCACGCCCGCCGCCGCGGCGCCGATGACCTGCTCGTTCAGGGTGGTCACGTTCCCCGCCACCCACACCCCGGGCACGCTGGTGGCGCCCATCGGGTCGGCGGGCACGCGGGTGCCGATCACGTGCCCGGACATCTCCATCTCCTCCGTCTCCAGCCCCAGCGCCGCGAGCAGCCCCGCCTGGGCGGTGAGAAGGCCGGCGGTCGCCAGAGCCTGGCAGGCCACCACGCGCCCGTCGGCGAGCCGCACCCCGGACAGCCTCCCGTCCGTCACCTCCAGGCCCGCCACCTTGCCCTCGACCACGGTGACGCCCCTGGCGGCGAGCTGACGCCGCTGGTCGTGGCCGAGCTCGGGCGCGGTGTGCGGGAAGAAGGTCACGTCGGCGCTCCACTGCCGCCACAGCAGCGCCTGGTGAACGGAGAGCGGCCCCGTGCCCAGGATCGCGATCGCCTGGTCGCGCACCTCCCAGCCGTGGCAGTACGGGCAGTGCAGCACGTCCTTGCCCCACCGCTCGGCCAGGCCCGGCACGTCCGGCAGCTCGTCGGTCAGGCCGGTGGTGACCAGCAGCCGGTCCGCCTCGACCGTGGCGCCGTCCGCCAGCGCGACGCGGAAGCCCCCGTCGTCGAGTCGCTCGGCGGTGGTGACGGTGCCGGTCACGATCTCCCCGCCGTACCCGATCACCTCCTCCCGGCCCGCGGCCAGCAGTTCGAGCGGCGAGAGTCCCTCGCGCCCCAGGTACGTGTGCACGCCCTCGGCGGGCGCGTTGCGCGGCCGGCCGGCGTCGACCACCAGCACCCTGCGCCGCGCCCGGCCCAGCGTGAGCGCCCCGCTCAGTCCCGCGGCCCCGCCCCCGACCACCACGACGTCGTACTTCGCGTCCATCTCGCCTCTCCTCACGGTGATTCCGATGTCCGACACTGTCCGCGCCCGGCGGCCGATTTGACAAATTCCATTGCCGAAATGGCAAAGTGGGTCGCATGGACGACCTCGACGACGTACTCCAGTCCGTGGGGCCGCGGCTGCGGTCGGTGCGCCAGGAGCGTGGCGAGACGCTGGCGCAGCTGTCCGCGAGCACCGGCATCTCCGTCAGCACCCTGTCCCGCCTGGAGTCGGGTCAGCGCAAACCGACCCTGGAGCTGCTCCTGCTGCTGGCCCGGGCGTACCAGGTGCAGCTCGACGAGCTGATCGACGCGCCGGTGACCGGTGACCCGCGCGTGCATCTGCGCCCCTTCAAACGGCACGGCACGACGTTCATCCCGCTGAGCCGCCGGCCCGGCGGGGTGCAGGCGTACAAGCAGATCTTCCCGCCGCACTGGCCGGGCTACGAGCCGGGGCCGTCGGACCAGAAGGTCCACGAAGGCTACGAGTGGATGTACGTGCTGTCGGGGCGGCTGCGGCTGCTCCTCGGGGAGCACGACGTGATCCTGACGGAGGGGGAGGCGGCGGAGTTCGACACGCGGACGCCGCACGCGTCCGCCAACCCCGGCCCGGAGCCGACCGAGATCCTCGCCCTGTTCGGCCCTCAGGGGGAGCGCATGCACGTCCGCGCCCGCCCGACCGCCCGGTGAGCACCCGGTGCTCTGGTGCATGATGATGCACGTGACCGAGTCGGTGATGCGGTGGGTGCGGCGGCACCGGCCGGACGGCAACCCGCTGCGGCGGCGCTCCGACCGCCTGGAGAGCGCCGTGCTGCTCGTGACGGTGGTCCTCGTCCTGCTCAGCGTGTGGCCCGCGGCGGCGGCGGGGCGGCAGTCGTACGAGCACGCGCTGCCGGCGCTCGGCGACGGGCGCCGGGAGGTGGTGGCGACGTTGCTGGCCGACGCGCCGGTGACGCGCCTGTCGTTCGGGGAGGCGCCCCGGAGCGAGCCGGCCCCGGCGCACTGGACGACGCCGGCCGGGCTGGCGCGTACCGGCCGGGTGATGGCGCCGCCCCTGGCCAAGGCGGGCACGGAGGTGCGGATCTGGGTCGATCCCGGCGGCCGGCGGGTCAGCTCGCCGCCGAGCCCCGGCGACCTCCGGGTCACGGCCGTGGCGACGACGCTGCTGCTGGTGCTGGTGGCGGCGGTGGTCGCGGGGCTGGGGTTCGCGGGCTTCCGGCTGCTGCTCGACCGGGGACGTTACCGCGAGTGGGAGGCCGCCTGGTCGCTGGCCGACGCGCGGTGGCGGCGCCGGCGTTCGTCGTAGCCGCCGGGCCGTCGATTCCGTCCTATACCGAAATCGCATGCCCGGTCAGGGCCCGAGTCAAGGGCCTGCCCAGGTCAAGGGCGGTATTCACCCGAATCGCGGTGATCTCCGGGCGTCTAAGGTGTAGGGGATGGGAAGCGTCACCCGGATGAACGGGGTGCGGGCGCGGGGCGTCCTGCCCGGCCAGGCGGAGCTGGAGCCGCCGCGACCGGTGCGGGCGCCCCGCTGACGCACTCAGGCGTCGGTGCCGAAGCCGTCGAGCGTGTGGCGCTCCTCCAGGTCGCGCAGCTCCTCGAAGACCGTGATGTGCAGGCCCGCGGGCGCGTCCAGCCGGGCGTTCAGCGACTCCCAGGGCGTGACCGTGGGCGGCGCCACCTCCGTCGCACCCGCCGCCACCAGCCGCCCGGTGGTGCCCCGCGCGTCGTCCACCTCGAACGCCACCCGGAGCTTCGGCGCCACCTGCCGTCCCACCTCGACCTCGTCGATCATCTTCTTCTGCGCCGGGTTCGCGATCTCCAGCGTGGCCCGCCCGGCGTCCAGGATCGCCACCCGCGCGCCGTCCCCGCCGGAGAACGCGGCCTGCTCGGGAAGGCCCAGCACATCACGGTAGAAGGCCAGCGCGGCCTCGTAGTCCTCGGCCTCCACCACCAGCCGGAGCTGCCGTACGGGGCGGTCGTCGGTGGGTGCGCTCATGCGATCTCCTCAGCGGGAATGCGGGCGTTCCTTGCCTCGTGCAACCCACCTGCCCCGTCCGTTCATCCCGCTCGCATGGTTCGAGAAACCTGTAAGTTTTTCCGGGAACCCTCGCGCCTCCGGAAGAGTCCTTCATGCAAAGGGGCCGCCTCTGGGGAGGCTGTATGGACGGGGTCTTACACACGGCTGCCATCGTGCTGCTCGCGCTGGTCGTCCTCACCGCGATCCGGACGCAATTCGCGTTGTTCCGTGCCCGTTCCGTCGCGGCGCGCGGGAGCCACCGGCTGAGCGTCTACGAGGCGGCGTTCCTCGCGGGCGGGCCGCGGCGGGTCATCAACGCGGCGCTGGTGTCGCTGGTCTCGCAGGGCGGGGTGCGGGTGTCGAGCGAGGGGCTGGTCACGCCGGTGAAGGGGTTCCGCGTGACCAAGTCGGTGCCGGTCGAGCGGGCGCTCTACCGGCACGTGCGTTCGGGCGGGGGACCGCACACGACGGCCGAGCTGAGGCACCAGACGGTCCGCGATCACGCGATGCGGCGGCTGGCGACGCCGTTGTGGCGGCAGGGATTCCTGATGTCGCCAGCCGTCCGGACGCGGTCGCGGCGGCGTACGAGCTGGCTGGCCGTCTTCGCCGGGCTGGCGGCGGTCGTGGCCGTGGTGAGCCTGCTCCTGCGCGCCCCGCCGGCCACGATGGTGATCGCCGGGGCGGCCGCCGTCGTCGGCGTGCTCTGCTTCTTCCTGCTGCGGCGCTCCATGGCGAACCCGGTGACCAGAGCCGGGCGGGCCGCTCTGCGGCAGGCCGAGGTCGACGACCTGGCGGACGGGTCCTGGAAGGTCTCGGACGACGCCGGGGTGGTGGCGCTGCGGGGCCTCACCGAGCTGCCGGACCGGCGGCTGGCCGGCTCGCTGGCCCGCGACACGCGGGCCAGGAGCCACCGCGGGGCGCGGGCGGCGTGCTGCGCGCCCGGCCATTGCGGGTCGTACGGCAGCCCCGCCTACTCCTACGGCGACCCCTCGTACGAGGGCAGGTTCTTCGACTTCGGCGGCCTGTTCGACGGCGGCGGCGGGTCCCACGGCCATGACGGCGGCGGAGGCTGGGGCGGCTCCGACGGTGGAGGCGGTGGGTCCGACGGCGGGGGCGGTGGCGGTGGGTGCGGCGGTGGAGGAAGCCAGTGACACCGCCGTTCCCGGTCAGCCCCGCCCGTAGCGGTCCTCGGCCCGCCAGAAGTACCAGAACCCGAAGATCAGCGAGAACACCGCCCAGAACACGCACGACAGCCACACCGTCCGCGGCGGGACGTGGCTCCCGATCAGGATGTCGCGCATCCACTCGATGTAGGAGGCCGCCGGGTTCAGGTACATCACCGTCGCCACCCACTCCGGCAGGCGGGCGCTGTTGACGACCTTGTCATGGATGGCGAAGAACACCCCGGACGCGTACAGCCACGTCCGCATGATGAACGGCAGCAACTGGCTGAGGTCCCGCACCGTGGACCCCAGCCTGGCCAGCACCAGCCCCGCCCCGATGTTGAACGACGTCTGCAGCGCCAGCACGATCGGCACCATCAGCCAGAACCACGTGGGGAACTCCCCCGTCACCGTCACGATCAGCAGCAGCACCCCCATGGAGATGGTGAGCTGCTGCAGCTCCTGGATCGTGTACGCCAGCGGCAGCGACGCCCGGGGGAAGTGCAGGGCGCGGATCAGCGACAGGTTGCCGGAGATCGACTTGGCGCCCGCGGTGACGGTCCGCTGCGTGTACGTGAACACGAACATCCCGGTCAGCAGGAACGCCGGGTAGTTGTCGATGTTCTTGCTGCCGCCGAGGATGAGGCCGAACATCACGTAGTAGATGGCCGCGTTCAGCAGCGGGGTGAGGATCTGCCAGAGCTGACCCAGCGCGGATCCCGAGTATTTGGAGACGTTGCGCGAGGTCGCGTACGTCAGGATGAAGTGCCGCCGCTCCCACAGCTGGCGCGTGTAGACGGGCAGTCTCGGGCGCGCGATGGCGGGGCGCAGCCCGTGTCGCCTGGCGAGTTCGGCCAGTGACCCGCTCTCCGGCGGGGCGTTGTCCAGTTGGCTCATGAGCACCTCACTGCGTTGCGGTCCCCGGCCCCGGTCGTGGCGGCGCGCGCCCGTTCCCGATGCCGAGGCTAACCGATCAACCGGCGTCATCGCAGCTAGCGGGCGGTAGCCGTTTCCGTGCGGCGCGTCCGGGGCGGTGTCCTTATCGGGCGATGCAGGGACACACCCTCCTATCCGGCACCGCGTGGGCCACGGCCCGCCCGCGCAGGAGGCCGGTCGCCATCGCGGCCGCCTCCCGGACCCCCAGGGTCATCGTGGCCTGCCTCTCCTGGAACCGGATCGTCGGGACGGACACCGTGAACGCGCCCGTCGGCGAACCCGTCTCGTCGAAGAAGGGCGCCGACACGCAGCACACGCCCTCGCTGAACTCCTCATGGTCCACCGCGTAGCCCTGCCTGCGCACCCGGGCCAGCTCGACGGTGAGGTGGTCGTGGTCGACGATCGTGCGCGGGGTGACCGCCTTGAGCTCCACTCCCTTGAACATCGCCGCCACCTGATCCTCCGGCAGGAAGGCGAGCACCGCCTTGCAGGAGGCGCGCGCGTGCATGTGCCCGGTGTAGCCGACGTCGAGCTCGCCGACGCTCATCGCGTGCGGCCCGGAGATGTAGTGCTGCAACGTCAGCGTTCCGTGCTGCCAGCCGGAGATGTAGGACGTCTCATGCGTCCTGTCGTGCAGCCGGGCCAGGATCACCGCCAGCTCGGGCGCCGGTCCCGCCCGGCGCTGGAGGTGCCGGTTCAGCGACGCCGCCCGGTGGCCGACGTCGTACCGGCCGCCGGAAAGGCGCACCACGTAGCCGCCGGCCAGCAGCGTGCGCAGGAGGTGGTAGCAGGTGCCGAGCTTGATGCCGAGCTGACGGCTGAGCACCTTCGCGGTGGCGGTGCCGTCCGCGGCGGCCACGGCCTCCAGCACGTGCAGGCCGCGTTCCAGCGTGAGCAGCACGGTCTTCCCGCCGGCCTCCGGCTCGCTCATGTCCGCCTCCCCGTCAGGTCCCGCCGGGCGAGTACGCCCGCGGTCTCCATCATGGTGCGCCGGGCCCCGGCCACGTCAGCGGGGCGCGGTCGCGCCGAAGGGGGCGGCCCGATTTTCGACTATCTGAAATTCCGCAGGTGGCCGCGTGATCCGGCCGGTCTCCCCCGCCTAGCGTTGTGACGCCCCAGAAACCGGCCCTCCGAGGAGAGACCCGATGATCCGCCGCTGGAATCCCGCCACGCTGGCCCCGCCGATCGGCCAGTACAGTCACCTCGCCTCGGTGCCGGCAGGCCATGAGCTGGTGATGATCTCCGGCCAGGTCGGCGCGCTGCCGGACGGCACCCTCGCGGGCCCGGACGCGGAGACCCAGACGCGGCAGATCTTCGCCAACATCGAGCTGCTGCTCGACTCGCTCGGCGCGGGGCCGCAGCACCTGGTGAAGCTGTTCACCCTGGTCGCGGGCGTCGAACATGTCGCGGGCTGCCGCGCGGCGCGGGCGGAGACGTTCGCGAAGTGGTACCCGGACGGCGACTGGCCCGCCCATTCGCTCGCGGTGGTCACGGCCCTGGCCGATCCGGCGCTGACCGTCGAGATCGAGGGCGTGGCCGCCCTGCCCCGCCGATGAGCCCGGAGGACTTCCGAGGGCTCTTCCCCGCGCTGCGCTCAACGGTATGGCTGGACACGCCGGGCGTTCCTCCCGGTGCGGACCCGGTGACCGAGGCCATGCACCAGGCCGTGTCCGACTGGTCCACCGGCGAGCTCGACTGGCCCGCCTGGGACGCGGCGGCGGCCCGGGCCCGCGCCCTGTTCGCCCGGCTGATCGGGGTCGAACCCGCCACGGTGTCGGCCCTCGGCTCGCTCTCCGAGGCCGCCGCCACGATCGCCGCGTCCCTGCCGCCCGGCCGGATCGTGGTGGCGGCCGAGGAGTTCCGCAGCAACCTGTTCCCGTGGCTGGCCCGGCACGACGTGGTCGCGGTCCCGGCGCGCGACGGGGAGACCCGGGTGGAGGATCTGATCGCCGCGCTGGACGACGACACCGTCCTGCTCGCCGTCAGCGAGGTGACCAGCAGGGAGGGACAGCGGCTCGACCTGCCCGCCCTGCGGGAGGCGACCGACCGCGTGGGCGCGCGGCTGTTCGTCAACCTCACGCAGTCGCTGGGCGCGCTGCGCTACGACCCGGCGGCCGTGCGCCCCGATTACCTCGCCGTACACGGCTACAAGTGGTTGTTGTGCCCGCGTGGCGCGGCCTGGCTCGTCACCAGGCCGGACCGGCTCGGCGGCCTGACGCCGCTCGCGCCGAGCTGGAAGTCCACCAGTCCCCCGCACGGCTACTTCGGCGGCCCCATGGGGTTGGCGGACGATGCCGGCCGGTGCGACACCTCCCCCGCCTGGTTCTCGTGGATCGGCGCCTGCGCGGCTCTTCGCCTGTTCCGCTCGCTGGACGCCGGCCGCGTCGAGCGGCACTGCCTCGATCTCGCCCGGCAGCTCACCGAGGAGGCGCGAGGGGCCGGGTTCCGGCGGGTGGTGAACGGCCCGCTCTCCCAGATCGTCGTGCTGCACACCGATCATGCCGACCGCCTCTCCGCGAGGTTGCGCGAACGGGGTGTGCGGGCGACCGCGCTCGGCGACCGCGTGCGTTTCGGTTTCCACTACTTCAACGACGAGGACGACGTACGGACGACGTTGAGCGTCCTCACGGACGGGAGGATCACGCCTTGAGGTAGGCGAGCACGGCCGGCACCCTGGAACGCCCCTCAGCCATGAGCCCCGGCACCTCGCGTTCGCGCGGGCCCGCACGCATCGTCATGAACGCCGAGGGGAGGTCGTCAAGAGCAAGTGGAAGTGGATCCTGCTGATCCTGGCTGTCGCCGTGGTCATCAACGTCCTGCTGACCGTGTGAGTCCGCGGGCGCTTGAACGCCGTGGTCAACTGATGAGCCGGCGCAGCGGGGTCGCGGAGTCGGCGAGTGCGGCGCGGTCGAGCGGGGAGGCGGCTCGGACGAGTGCCTTGAGCTCGTCGGATTGGTCCCAGATGTTGACGTTCATGGCCGCGATCACCGTGTCGTTCCGGAGCCAGAAGGCGAGGAACTCCCGCTCGGCCAGGTCCCCGCGGATCACGACGTCGTGGGCGAGGCCGGGCGGGACGTGGCCGACGTACTCCATGCCCAGGTCGTACTGGTCGGTGTAGAAGTAGGGCAGCTCGTCGTAGGCGGCCTGCCGGCCGAGCATGGCGCGGGCGGCCACGGCGGGCTGGTTGAGCGCGTTGGCCCAGTGCTCGACGCGGATGTGCCCGCCCAGGAGGGGGTGGTAGGCGTTGGCGACGTCGCCGGCGGCGAAGATGTCGGGATCGCCGGTGCGCAGGTCGGCTGTGGTGATGACGCCGTTGCCGACCGGCAGCCCCGCGGCGGCGGCCAGATCGGTCTCCGGGACGGCGCCGATGCCGGCCACCACGGCGTCCGCGTCGATGTGGGTGCCGTCGGCCAGCCGTACGCCGGCCTCGGTGACCGCGGCGAGGCGGGCGCCGAGCCGCAGGTCGACGCCGTGGTCACGGTGCAGGCCGGCGAAGACGGCGCCGATCTCGGGGCCGAGGACGCCGAGCAGCGGCTGCCGCTCCTGCTCCACCACGGTGACCTCGACGCCGGCTGCGCGGGCCGCGGCGGCGGTCTCCAGGCCGATCCAGCCGGCGCCGACGACGGCGATCCTGGTGGCGGCGGACAGCGTGGCACGCAGGCGGTCGGAGTCGTCGACGGTACGCAGGTAAAGCACGTTGTCGCGATCGTGGCCGGGGACGGTCAGGCGGCGCGGGCGCGCCCCGGTGGCCAGTAGCAGCTTGTCGTACCGGAGCCGCTCGCCGTCGGACAGGGTCACCTGATGAGCGGCCCGGTCGATCTCGGTGACCGTGACGCCGGTGCGCAGGTCGACGGCGTGGTCGCGGTACCAGGCCGCGTCGTGCACGAAGATCTTCTGTCGTTCGCCGCCGTCCTGCAGACAGGTCTTCGACAGCGGGGGCCGCTCGTAGGGCAGGTGCGGTTCCCGGCCGACCACGACGATCGCGCCGTCGAACCCTTCCTCGCGCAGGGCCTCGGCGGCCTTGGCCGCGGCCAGGCCGCCTCCGGCGATCACGAACGTGGCTGGTGCCGGCATCGTCAATCTCCTGTCTGCTTGTACGGGGGGTCAGCCGTGAGCTCCGGCCAGCGCGAAGAACTCCTGCCGGGAGCGCGGATCCTCGCGGAGCAGCCCCTGCAGGGCCGACGTCACCGTGCGGGACCCGCGGACCTGCACGCCGCGCATCGACATGCACAGGTGCTCGGCCTCGATCACCACGCCGACGCCCTTGGGGGCCAGGTGCTGCTGCAACCAGTCGGCCACCTGCTTGGTCAGCCGTTCCTGCACCTGCAGATCGCGGGCGAACAGTTCGACGACGCGGGCGAGCTTCGACAACCCCAGGATGCGGTCGCCGGGCAGGTAGCCCACGTGCGCCACGCCCTGGAACGGCAGCAGGTGGTGCTCGCACAGCGACTGCACCGGGATGTCGCGGGCCAGGACGAGCTCGTCGTACCCCTCCTCGTTGGGGAAGGTCGTCAGGTTGAACTCGCGCGGCGCCAGCAACTCGGCATAGGCGTGCGCGACCCGCTTCGGGGTGTCGGCCAGATGCTCGGACTCCGGGTCCCGGCCCAGCGCGATCAGCAGGTCGGTCACCGCCCGTTGCGCGGCCTCAAGATCCACATCGCCGCGTCCCCGGACCACCCGCAGGCGTCGCTGCTGGTGGTCCGGCGACGAACCACCGACCGGCTGCGCCACGGAGTCGCTCATGCCACCCGCCCACGATCCTCGGATGCGCAGCGCATCATGAACCCTCCTTCTATTGACAAGTTTCGCTAACATTAGAAGGTGCCCAGTGATTTAGTCAACAAGAATGGTTTTTAGAATGAGCGAGGTCGACGAGGCATGGCCGGCACGCGTCTCCGCCGTCGCGGCGCTGGACGAGCCGACGCGGCGCCGCTTGTATGAGTTCGTGGTGCGACAGCCCGCGCCGGTGAGCCGCGACCAGGCCGCCGACGCCGTGCAGGCGCCGCGCAACACGGTCTCGTTCCACCTGGACAAACTGGTGGCCGAAGGGCTGCTCGAAGCCGTCTACGAACGCCGCACCGGCCGCACCGGCCCCGGCGCCGGCCGCCCGGCCAAGCTCTACCGGCGCGCGCGCGGGCAGATCACGATCTCCCTACCGGACCGGCGCTACGAAACCGCCGCCCACCTGCTCGCCGACGCTCTCCAGGAAGCGCAGACCTCAGGAGAGCCACCAGGCGACGTGCTCGACCGGCGCGCCCGCGAACTGGGCAGAGAGCTCGGCCGCGAGGCTCGCCCCGCCGACCCCGCACCCGACCCCCGCGCCGCGGTCGTGCCGGCCCTGGAAGCCCTCGGATTCGAGCCCCGCACCGAGGGCGACGCCATCACCCTCGCCAACTGCCCCTTCCACAGCCTGGCCCGGCAGCACACCGAACTGGTCTGCGGCATGAACCTGTGCCTCCTCACCGGACTCCTCGAAGGCCTCGCCGCGACAGGCGTCACCGCCCGCCTGGAACCCGCCCCCGAACACTGCTGCGTCCGCCTCCACCCGACCGGCCAGACCGCCTGAGACCGGATCTCGCGGCGCGCCGGGCAGGGGTTCAGGAGGGGGCGACGTTCACGCCCGTCACCGCGAAGCGTTCGACGGTCGCCACGTGGCCGCCGGTGGATGCCACGACGGTCAGCGTCCGCCCCGGGGGCGCCTTGAAGGAGACCCGGGCCGACCACGGCGAGCCGGTCCCGCCGGCGCCCACGCAGCACGACTCCCCCATCGGGGTGGCCGAGCCGGGCCGGCGGACCTGGACCTTGACGCTCTCGTCCACGCCCGTGATCCGGCCGCCCACGGTCAGCGGGGACCGCACGGTGGCGCCGTAGCGGGGTCTGGTGAGCGAGAGCGAGGTGTCGTCCGTGCCCACCACCTCCCACGGCGCGTCCTCGCCCGAGCCGAACTTGACCAGGTGCACGACGGCCGCCACCAGCGGTCGCGGGCCCTCCTCGGCCTGGTAGGCGACGTGCACCCGCGCGTGGTCGCCCTGCCGGACGGACTTGGCGACCCGGTCGATCTCGGTGAAGCGGAGGAAGTCGCGGGTGAAGGCGAGCGCGGTGCGGCGGGCGTCGAGGTGCCACGCCTCGCGGCCGTCCCTGCGGTACGCCTCCCGCCACGCCATCGCCTCGCCGGGAGTGGAGAACGGCCACAGCGGCTGGTACCGGCCGGCGACCAGGCCCTCGCGAGGGGCCGGCGTCCCGGTGCCGGGAGGCGTGGTCGTAGGACTGCCCGGCGGGGTGGTCTCCTCGGGTGAGGCCGTCCCGGGGACCGAGCCCCGCGGGTCGCCCACGGCCCCGCAGCCGGCGGTCGCCACCGCGAGCACGATGAGCACCTGTAGGGCTGGCCCGGTGAAGCGTTTCATGCGGCACCTCCTGACAGTGGCGATCATGCCCGGCCGGCTACCGAAGTATCCCAGCCGACGGCCTCTGATCAGCAGCGAAACGACGGGCGCCAGTATCCCAGCCCACCGCCTCTGATCTGCGACGAAACGCCGGGGCCACTACATGCCGTGGATGCGCCGGCCCGCGATCTGGTGGGGGACGATGCGGATGTAGAGGCGGCGTTCGCCGCCCGCCCAGGGCGTGACGCCCGAGTCGGCCACCTCCTCCATCTCGTCCGCCGTCACGTGGTGGGCGGGCCCCTGCACCAGGACGCTCCACCCTTCGCGGTTGGCCTCGTCGATCTTGTCGACCTCGAACGCGATCTTGATGTCCACCCCTTCCAGCCCCGAACGCAGATCCTGGTCCATCGGGCCGCCGGACGCGGTGCGGAAGACGATCACGCCGTGGTGCAGCTTGTAGTTGACAGGCAACACGGTGGGCCCGCGCGAGCCGCTGAACGCCACCCGCCCGATCCCGCCCGGCGAGATCAGCCGCAGGCACTCCTCCGGGTCCAGCACCTCCATCGTCGGGTTGGCCATGGCGGGGCCGTGCCCGGGCGGGCGGTCCAGGCCGCCGCCCAGCAGCTCGTGCACCGTGGTCTGCAGCGCGTCCGCCAGGCGGTAGAGGGCCCCGGTGTCCGGCATATCGGGATTTTCCTCCAGGTATCTCAGGTAGCCCGCCGACATGGCCGCACGCTCGGCGACCTGCTCACGGGTCAGGCCGAGGCGTTCGCGGCAGTGGATGAGGCGGCGTCCGAGATCTCCGGTGCCAGTCATGATCGTTTCTCCTCGCGTGTGGCTACGGCGCGCGGTGCCGTTCACGCGTGCCTCGTGGTGGTCGGCGTCGACGAAGAGCCGGCCTCCGCGGTAGCGGAACGGCGGCGCGCGGCGCACGGGCCCGAGCGCGCCGTTCATGGCCGTCCCACCGGCACGCGGCCGGAGACGTCCGTGTCGGCCAGATCGGCGACCACGACGTCCGCCCCGGCGGCCAGCATCGCCCGGGCACCGGTCCCCGCGGCGGCCCGCGGCCCGTCCCCCGGCACCCCGGACCCGCTCCTGTCCACCCCGACGACCAGGCCGAACCCGCCCTTCCGCGCGGCCTCGACGCCCGGCAGCGCGTCCTCCACGATCGCCACCACCCCGGGAGGCAGCTCCAGGCGGCGCGCGGCCTCCAGGAACAGCGCGGGATCCGGCTTGCCGGGCAGCCCCAGCTCGGCGGCGTCCTCCCCGCCGACCACCACGTCGAACAGGTGCAGCAGGCCCGCCGACGACACCACCGCCCGGCAGTGCCTGCTGGCCGAGACGACGCCGGTGCGGCAGCCGCGCTGGCGCAGCTCGTGCAGCAATGCGACGGTGGAGGGGAAGGCGGCCACGCCGTGGTGCGCGATCGCCTCCACGAACAGCGCGTCCTTGGCCAGCCCCAGCCCGTGTACGGTCTCCGCCCCCGGCTCGTCCTGCGGGCCGCCCTCGGGGATCGAGATGCCGCGCGAGGCCAGGAACGTGCGCACCCCGTCCAGCCGGGGCCGCCCGTCCACGAAGGCCAGGTAGTCGGCGCGCACGTCGAACGGCGCGGAGCGGCCCCGCAGGAACGCGTCGAACACGTGCTTCCACGCGGCGGCGTGCACCCGCGCCGTGTCGGTGACCACCCCGTCGGTGTCGAAGACGACCGCCCGGAGCGTGGTCAGGTCGAAGGTGGCCATATCCAGCACGCTACCCACGCTCGCGGCGCCCAGCCGTGCCGCCTGACCAGGCACGACAGGCCCTCCGGGCCGGCGTCCTCACGGGCACCCCGTGGCGGCGAAGGCGAGGACCTGGGTCGTCTCGCCCTGGTCGAAGTTGTCGTCCGAGCCGATCACCAGCGTGCACGACCCGTCGGCCAGGCGCGGCCCCCAGGCCAGGCTCTCGAGGTTCTGGACCGGGGGCCGGAAGGAGCCGAGGTCGTAGACCAGCCGCTTGGTCACCGGCCGATATGGTCTGCCCTGCGCAAGGTCGTCCCTGGTCAGCACGTTCGTGGCGCCGCGCAGGTCGATCTCGTAGAGCTTGACCCGGTAGTTGACGCCCTGGATCCAGGACCGTTCCAGCGCGAGATAGCGGTCATCGTCGATGGCCAGGATCTCCGACACTCCGCTGTCGGCGTCCCCGTCGGGCGGGATCGGCGCGGTGGGCAGGGGGTCCAGCGGGTAGGCGTACTGGGCGCGCGCGATGCCCATGCGGTTCCACACGGTCAGGCGCGCGGGCGCGCCACGCGCCACCGAGGGAACGGGCCCGTCCTCGTGACGCGGGCCCTCGGTGACGGCGGTGATGCCGCTTTCCGTGACCGCCACCCCTTCGAAGCCGAAATTACGCCTGGGCCCTCTTTCGGTGTCCGTCAGCCGCAAATTCGGCGGCACCCGCAATTCGCCGGCATTACGCCCTTGAAGGTCGGTCGTGTGCACCGCGGCGGCGGAAATCGGAATGGCCTGATTGGCGCTGTCCGGCCGGTCCCCTTCGTCTCCCCATATCAGCCGCCCGCTCCACCGGTCGTACCTGATCGACTCGGGGTCGGCCGAGCCCGGCCGGCCGTACGCCGCGTACGGCGTGCCGTCGGCCCTGGTCAGCGTCCTGACCCCGGTCAGCCGCACGCCGACGAACTCCCCCGTGTCCCGGTCGAAGTCCAGTTGCCCGGTGTAGAAGCGGGCGGGGTTGTAGCGCCGGCGGTCGTCGGAGACGAAGTACCAGGTGCCGGTGCCGGGATCGCGGTCGATCCCCGACAGCCCGCCCACCGTGGTGTCCTCGAACTTCAGCAGGTGCGCCAGCCGCTGCTCCCCGAGGAAGCGCGTGATCCGCACGGGATCCCGCTGCGCCGCCGACGCCGGAGGGGCGGCGCTCGCCACCACCGTGAAAGCGACGGCGATTTGCATGATTCGCCGCGAACGAGCCATCTGACCCCCGTAATTCGATGCCGAACCGACGGAGAAAATGAAAGCGCGGATCAGAGGCGAAGTCCACGGACAAATAACAGCACGCCGCCCATCAAAAGGGGCAAATCACTTCAAGAAAGCCGTTCAGGCGTCCCGCAAAGAGACGGCCACGCCGTCGAGGAGGAGCCGCAGCCCGTGCGCGAACGCCTCCTCGCTCGTGGGGGCCCCACCCTCGCGCACGCCCGCGACCGTGAGGGGGTAGTCGGCGTACGCGTCCAGGTCCCGGGCCTGGCCCCGCTCCCGGCGTTCGCGCTGGGCCTGCTCGTTGAGCACGAAGCCGAGGGTGTAGTGGCTGACGGACCCGATGGCGTGCAGGCCCTGGCCGGGCGTGAACCCCAGCCCGACCAGGGTCTTCAGCTCCTCCTCGAACCCCCGCGCCACGCTCGCGCCCGGGTCGCTCCCGGTGACCAGCCGCGCCCCGTCACGGTGGCTCAGCAGCGTGCGCCGGTAGCGGTGGGCGCGCCGGGTCAGCCACTCCCGCCAGGTCTCGCCCTCGCCGGGGCCGCCCATCTCGGGGGCGAGCAGCTCGCGCGCCATCTCGTCCAGCAGTTCCTGCTTGTTGCGGAAGTGCCAGTAGAGGGCCGGGTTCTGCACGCCGAGGCGGGCGGCGAGGCGGCGTACCGACAGCCCGTCCAGGCCCACCTCGTCGAGCAGTTCCAGCGCGGCGCGCACGACCGTGTCCCGCGCCAGTCCCTTCTGTACCATCGCGGGACACCTTAACATCGCTAAGGGCGCGTCCCGATCACTGCGGTGGCGTCCAGTTCGTGCGAGCTCGCCACCCGGGCGGCCAGTCCCGCCCGGGCGACGGCCTCGGCGGTGGCGGCGGCCTGCCGCTCGCTGGTCTCGACCAGGAGGTGGCCGCCGGGCGCGAGCCAGCGCGGCGCGCCCGCGATCACCCGCCGCACGACGTCGAGCCCGTCGCCGCCGCCGTCGAGGGCCACGAGCGGCTCGTGCAGCCGGGCCTCGGGGGGCAGCAGATCGATGGAGGACGAGGGCACGTACGGGGGGCTCGCGATCAGGATGTCCACCCGGCCCAGCAGCGAGGCGGGCAAGGGCTCGTACAGGTCGCCCTGGTAGACCTGGCCCGCGAGCGCGCCGCCCGACAGGAGGGGCACGGCGGCGAGGTTGCGGCGGGCGCACCGCACGGCGGCGGGGTCGAGGTCGGCGGCGTGCAGCTCGGCCTCCCCCAGCCCCGCGGCCAGCGCCGCCCCCGCCGCGCCGCTGCCGCAGCACAGGTCGAGGAGGACCGGCGGACCCGCGACGCGGCGGGCCAGCGCGACGGCCTGGCCGATGAGGAACTCGGTGCGCGGCCTGGGCACGAACACCCCCGGCTCCACGGCCATCCGCAGGCCGCAGAACTCCGCCCAGCCGAGGACGTGCTGGAGGGGTTCGCCGGCGACGCGGCGCTCCACCATCATGGCGAGCTCCGCGGGGGTGCGGGCGGTGGAGACGAGCAGCTCGGCCTCGTCCTCGGCGAACACGCAGCCGGCGGCGCGCAGCCTGGCGACGACGGCGGGGGTGGGGACGGCTGAAGGGACAGATGACGAAAAAACCGACATGAGAGCCTTTCGGGATGCCGATGGGCGCTCCCGTGGTCACCTAATCCTGATCATGGGGAGGGAGCACCCGGCCTGCAACAGCGTTGATGGGTCTCACCTCCTAGGGACGATCTGGCCGTGAGCGTACCAGAGCTTTCTCGCGGCGCCCGAGGCGGGATCTCCGGCTCCCGATAGGGTCTGGATCACGAACCCCGCGACCTCCTGGGAGAGCGTCATGAGCATCGCCGCGTACACCGTGACCGACCCCGTGGCCGAGCACGGCGAGGGGCCCGTGTGGTCGAGCCGGTGGGGCGGGCTGCGGTGGGTGGACATGCTGGCCGGCGACGTGCTGGCGCTCGACCCGCAGGGCGGGGTGCGCCGCCGCCACGTGGGCAAGGTGGCCGCCGCGCTGCGGCCGCGCACGTCGGGCGGCTACGTGGTCGCGGGCGAGCGCGAGCTGCTGCTGGCCGACGGCGACGATCTGGACGCCCCGCTGCGCTCCCTGGGCGAGGCGTGGAGCGACCCCGGGGTCCGCATGAACGACGGCGGCTGCGACCCCGACGGCCGCTTCTACATCGGCAGCATGGCCTACGACGAGACCTCGGGGGGCGGGTCGTTCTACGTGGCCGGGCCCGGCGGCGACCTGCGGGTGGTGCTGCCGGAGGTGACGATCTCGAACGGGTTCGACTTCAGCCCGGACGGCTCCCTGGCCTACTACGCCGACACCACGACCGGCCGGGTGGACGTGCTCGACTACGACCCGGAGAGCGGGCTGAGCGGGCGCCGCCCGTTCGCGGTCATCGACCCGGAGCAAGGGGCTCCCGACGGGCTGACCGTCGACGCCGAGGGCGGGGTCTGGGTGGCGCTGTGGGAGGGCGCGGCCGTGCGCCGCTACGACGCGAGCGGCCGGCTCGACGCCGTCGTCAGCCTGCCGGTACGGAGGGTCACGGCGGTGACGTTCGGCGGCGAGGGCCTCGACCGGCTGTTCATCACCACCTCCGCGCTCGGCGTGGACCGGGCCGAGCAGCCGGACGCGGGCGCCGTCTTCGCCGCCGACCCCGGCGTCCAGGGACGGCCGGTCCTCCTCACTACCCTGTGAGGTGCTAACCTAAGCCATCTAGGAAGATAACTAGACGGCTTAGGTTCAGGAGGTGGCCATGGCCCGTGCCGGGCTGACGGCGGACCGGGTGACCGAGGCGGCCGCGGAGCTGGCCGACGAGGTCGGGTTCGACAACATCACCGTGTCCGCGCTGGCACGCCGGTTCGGGGTGGCGGACGCGAGCCTGTACTCGCACGTCAAGAACCTCAAGGACCTGCGGGTCCGGGTGGCGATCCTGGCCGCCCGCGACCTGGCCGACCGGCTCGCCGACGCGACGGCGGGGCGGGCGGGCAAGGAGTCGCTGGCCGGGTTCGCCGGTGCGTGGCGCGAGTTCGCGCGGACCCGTCCCGGCCGTTACCAGGCCACCCAGATGCCCCTGGACGCGGCCGTGGTGGCCGAGTCCGCGGGGCATCTGCGGATCATGTCCATCACGTACGCGCACCTGAGCGCGTACGGGCTGCCGGAGCCGGACCTGACCGACGCCATCCGCCTGCTGCGCAGCACGTACCAGGGGTTCTTCAGCCTGGAGGCGAGCGCCGGGTTCAACCACCCGCGCGACCTCCAGGACACCTGGACGAAGATCCTCGACGTGCTCGACGTCGCGCTGAGGCACTGGCCGAGCAACCCCCAAGGAAACGATCATGAATCCCCTCACTGAGAACGACATCCGCGCGTCCTTCGTCAACTGCTCCAAGGGCGAGACCCGCCGGCTCGGCCTCCCGCGCGACCTGTCCGAGTCCCCCTGGACCGACCTCGACTTCCTGGGCTGGCGTGACCCGGGGGCGCCCGAGCGGGCGTACCTGGTGGCCGAGCGCGACGGCCGGGCGGTCGGTGTGGCGCTGCGCCTGGCGCAGGAGGTACGCAGGAGCTTCACGAAGTCCACGCTGTGCTCGGTCTGCGTGACGCCGCACTCGGGCACCGGGGTGGCGCTGTTCACCGCCCCCAGGACCGGGGCGGCGGGCCGCCAGGGCAACACGGTCGGCGCCTACATGTGCGCGGACCTGGCCTGCTCCCTCTACGTCCGCGACAAGAAGCGGACGGAGCTGGGCACCCGGTTCGAGTCGCTCACCGTGGCGGAGCGGATCGTGCGTGCCGCCGCCAACCTGGACGGGTTCCTCGAGCGGGTGCTCGACGGCAACCTGAAGTGACGTGGGCTTTGTGACGGCGGTCTGAGGTGACGCGGCTTGGCGGGGGCGACGCCCAGCGCGCGTCCGTGGACGGGAAGGGCCGTCCGCGGCGCCGTCCCGGCGCTCTGTGAGGCGCCGGTGCGGGCGTCGCCCATGGCTTGGACAGCGTTTGCCCGCCCGGCGGTTCCATCGAAACGCCGGCGGACCCGCATCCGCGTCAACCCAGCAGCTCAGGCGTGTGATCCTTGAGCGTGTCCAGGAAGGCGGCCGCCAGCCGGCTCCGGTGGCCGCGCCTCCTCCGTACGGCGACCACGGGCAGGCCCGCGTCCATGCTCTCCACCTCGATCGCCCGCAGGCTGCCGATGCGCAGCTCCTCGCGGACGCTGCCGGTGGGCATGAGCGCGACGCCCAGCCCGGCCTCGACCAGCCTGCGCTGCGCGGTGAGGCTGTCGATTCTGGTGATCGCGGGGTCGGCCAGCCCGGACGCGAGCAGGAGTCGTTCGAGAAGGTGGCCGAAGGAGTCGGACTGGCCCCGCTCGGGCGGGAAGCCGAGCCACCGTTCCCCCCGGAACTCCCGCAGGTCGGGCAGGCGGCGGGCGGTGACCGGGTGCGAGGCGGGCACCACGACCAGGAGCTTCTCCACGCCCAGCGGGATCGACTCCAGCTTGGGGTCGGCGTCGGAGAAGTAGCGAAGGCCCAGGGACGCCTCGCCGCCGCGTACGAGCGCGCTCACCTCGCGGCTGGTCGCGGTGCGCAGCTCGACCGAGGCGTCGGGGAACTCCGCCTCGAAGGCGCGCAGCGCCCGGACGATGTGCGAGTCGGCCAGGGTGCCGACGATGGCCAGGCTGAGGGCCTGCGCCTCGGCGGGCTCCCGCGACAGGTCCCGTACGGCCCGCTCGCCGTCGCGCATCGCGGCGAGGGCCGCCTCGGCGTACGGCAGCAGCGCCCGTCCCGCCTCGGTGAGCACCACCCGGCGACCGGCCCGCTCGAACAGCGCCGCGCCCAGCGAGCGCTCCAGCTCCCTGATCCGGCGGCTGATCGCGGGCTGGGACCGGTCGAGCCTCCTGGACGCCTCCGTGAATCCGCCTGACTGGGCGATGCACACGAACGCCTCAAGCTCCTCCACTGTCACGACCCATCAGTATTCCTGATGTCAAATGTCAGATCTATGCATTTGACGGATCGCAAGGGCGGCGACGACAGTGGGCTCATGACCGATCAGGTGACCAGGGCCACCCGGTTCCGGGCTCTCCACGAGCGGCCGGAGCCCTTCCTGCTGCCCAACCCGTGGGACGCCGGAACGGCGCGGCTGCTGGCCGGCCTCGGCTTCGAGGCGATCGCCACCACGAGCCTCGGCGTGGCCAACATGCTCGGCCGCACCCGGGCGAGCCGGCAGGACGTCCTCGACAACTGCCGCCTCATCAGCGAGGCGACGCCCCTGCCCGTGAACGCCGACCTCGAGAACGGCTTCGCCGACGAGCCCGCCGAGGCGGCCAGGATGATCGAGGACGCCTGCGCGTACGGCGCCGTCGGAGCGTCCATCGAGGACGCGACGGGCGACCCCCGGACGCCGATCTACGACTTCGGGCTCGCCGTCGAGCGGATCCACGCGGCCGTCGAGGTCACCCGCGGCCTGCCCGTCCCGCTCGTCCTGACCGCCAGGGCCGAGAACCTCCTGTACGGCGTCGCCGACCTGGACGACACGATCAGGCGGTTGCAGGCGTTCGAGGCGGCGGGCGCCGACGTCCTGTACGCGCCGGGTCTGCGCACGCTCGACCAGATGCGCGCGGTCGTCTCCTCCGTCGGCAGGCCGGTCAACGTCGTGATGGGCTTCGCCGACCCCTCGATCACGCTGGAGCAGCTCGCCGAGATCGGCGTGCGCCGGGTGAGCATCGGAGGCGCGCTCTCCCGGCTCGCCCTGCGGTCATTCCTGGACGGAGCCCGGCAGATGCGGGCGGGCCGGTTCGGGTTCGTCACCGAGATGGCCTCGATCTCCGAGCTCCACGAGGCATTCGCCCCGCCGCCCGAGTAGATCGCCGCGACCCGAGCGCCGTCACCCGAGCTCCCCGAGCACCGCCGCCCGAATAGACCGCCGCCGCCCGAGCTTCCCGAGAACCGTCGCCCGAACAGGTCACCGATGCGCGGGCTCACCGGGAGAGCAGCCACCGCCAGCGTGGCAGCTCCAGCACCGCGGTGACCACGGCCAGCACCGACACCGCCACGGCCACGACGACGGGCCAGGCGATCCACGCCGCTGCCACCGCGGCCACGAGCTGCAGCAGGACCAGCGCGATCGTCACCGGCCCCGGCACCGCGATGATCACGTTCCGTTTGTCACCCGGCGTCGAGAACAGCGTGGGCAGGCCGATCAGCACGACGACCGACAGCACGGCCAGCGGCACGGAGTACGGGGCGAGGGCCCACGGGGTCGCGACCCAGGCGATCAGCTCGGTGGCGAACCGGAACGCGGAGGCGACGCGGTCGTCCGGGCGCGGGGTGGAGGGCATGCGCGCAATCTACCGGGTGCGCCCCGCGTGATCCGCGGCGGCCTCCGACGTGCGCGCGGCCGGTCTCCACCCGGTCTTCGGCCTCGGGGACGTGCTCGTGGCCGCGTTCCGCCGCCTGGCCGCCCAGAACCGGATGAAGGCCCGCCATCTCATCCTCCACTCGGATGCCGGCCTCCGATCAGGGGGCCATCGTGGCCTCCATGAAGCTGATCGAGCCGGGGTCCCGGGGATCGCCGTGGATCTCCTCGCCCGCGAAGACCACGAACTGGTGCCACCAGCCGCTCAGCTGCCCGGCCGGGAACTTGGCGGCCGTCCAGGGCTTGGCGTCGGCGAAGACGTACTCGGCCCAGGGGTTGGCCGGGTTCGGCGGGGCGGCGAAGTAGGCGGAACCGGCCTTGGGCCAGACGACGGCCTGGCCGCCCTGCCCGCGCACGGCCGCGAGGAATTCGGCCGGCGGCGGGTGGCCCATCGCGTACGGGCTCCACACGATGCGTGCCTGCAGCCCCGGGCGGCGCGCCGCGGCGCGGGCCTTGGCGGTGTCCAGGAGGCGGGCCTGGCCGCGGTCGTCGAAGCGTACGGTGTCGAAGACCAGCGCCCGGGCCACACCGGCGCGGTTGCCGGGGTCGTTCAGCAGCTCCCACAGCGCGTGGCCCCCGCTGCTGTACGCGCCGACCCACGTGTCCTGGGCCACCCGCAGCGTCCCCGTGGCGGACGCGGCCGCGCCGGGCTGGGGCGGCTGCGGCGGGGCGATCTCGCCCGCCTCCAGCAGCTGCTGGCCGGGCCCGCCGAACCCGCCCCTGGTCCACAGCAGCCGGATCGCGGCCGACAGGCGTGCGGTGTTGCCCGGCCCGACGTTGCCGCCGTAGCAGGAGCCGGGGCTGTTCTTCTCCGGCACCGGCAGCAGCAGCACCCGCAGGGAGCGGGTCTCGAACACGAGCTTGGGCGCGGTCCTGTCCAGGGCGTAGTCCATGCCGCACGGCAGGAACGAGTAGGCGTTGAGGGGGTGGTCGGCGTCGGGGCTGTGGTCGATGAGCTGGTGCCAGTCGGGCAGCCCGGTGATCTTGGCCTTGCCGGTCCTGGTGTGGCCCTGGAGCAGGTAGCGGCAGAGGTTGCGCAGGCCGGTGGTGGCGTGGGCAGGGGCGGTGAGCACGTCCGGCCAGGTGGCGGGGTAGGCGTAGGCGCTCCCGATGGGCCGCAGGAACAGGTAACCGCCGACCGAGGTCTCCCCGGGCAGCTCGCGTACGGGCGGCAGGCTCGCGAACCACAGCATGGGCGTGGCGCGGGTGTTGAGCAGCACCCGCAGCCGCTCGGGCCGGTCGTTGCAGGTCGGCTCCAGGTACCAGGGGTTGAAGCCCTCCTCGTGGTTGTTCCGGCACACCCGGAAGTGCAGGGCCCACCACAGGTTGGTGGCGTCCAGGAACTCGGTGTCGATCTCGGGGGTGTCCTTGGCCGCCATGCGCAGCAGCGGATGGCGGCCGAAGAAGGAGCGCACCATGCCGCTCGGCCGCGTGCTCGGCACCTCCTGCAGCACTTCGCCGCCTCCGCCGCGCCGCCTGAGCTGCACGGCGAAGCGGTCAATCCGGTAGGCGTCCGGCACGAGCACCCCCGGCCTGGCCACGGTCAGCCGCTGGACCACGGACAGCGCCTCCTCGTCCTGGCCGCCGGCCCGCAGCCGCACGGAGAAGGTCAGCCGCAGCCCCGCCGCCGTGTCGGGGACGGTGAAGGCGGCCGACACCTCCCCCGGCGCCCCCGCCGGCGGGCACGGGTGACCGGCCGACGGATCGGCCCAGCGCGCCAGCTCGGCGGCGTCGAGCGCCTGCAGCTCCACCCGCACCGCGCCGCGCAGCAGGGGGTGGGCGGCCTCGCCGGGCCGCCGCCACCTGACGGTCGTCGTGAAGGCCATGTCAGAGCTGCTGCCCGGTCTTGGGGTCGTACCGGACCTCCACCGCCACCACCTGGTCGGTCGGCAGGACCTCCACCCACTGGTCGAACACCTCGTACGGCGCCGCCGGCCGGAACCCGCCCTCCAGCGGGTCGAACCCGGTCTCGAAGACCTCCTCGGTGGCCAGCGTCCTGGTGATGTCGGTGTTGGCCGCCTGGAGCTCGGCCGCGAGGAGTTCGAGGACCTGGCCCACCGTCTTGTTCTGGTAGGCGGGCGGGTCACCCGGCTGCACCGGGTACGGCAGCCCGAGCCCTGCCTCGCCCTCGACGTGCGCCTGGGCCAGCCATCTGAGCGCCTCCACCTCGTGCCCCGGCCGCACCGGCAGGACCGCCTTGGCCCAGGCCGCGTTGAGGAACTCGTTGCGCCGCTCGTCGCCGTCCTCCTGGATCAGCCAGCCGAGCGAGCTGCCCAGCGGGGCGGGCTGGGTCTCCTCGGTGACCAGGTAGTTGACCCGCCATTCCGGCACGGTGTGCAGCTGCTCGTCCAGGGCGTTGCTCGCGTCGGTGTGGGCGTACCAGGTGAGCACGGTCTGCCCGCCGAGCACGCCGGGATTCTCCATGTCCCAGGGCAGCGGCGGGACCGGATATTTGCCGACGCTGCCCTGGCTCGGCGGGGGCACGTCGATGGGCCGCCAGTAGTCGGGGGCGACGAAGTACAGCATCTCGTCCACGTCGAAGATCTGCCGGATCAGCTCGGAGCCGAGGTGGTCGTCGTCGAAGAGCCGCAACTGGCGGATCAGGTGGGCGTAGACCGTCTGGCGCTCCTCGTCGCGCAGGTCCTGCGAGGGCCGCGGGCGGATGCCGCTGACCAGCCGCAGCCGGTCGCGCACGGCGTGCCCGTACGCCTCGTGCTGGAGCGCGGCCACCCGGCGGTCGTAGGCGGTCTGGGCTGCCTGGTTGGCGACGTCCACGGCGTGCTTGGCCTCGGGCGTCGGCTCGTAGACCATGATCGCGTCGAACGGCATGAACTTGCGGCCCTCGAAGTTGGCGTACGTGAGCCGGACCTTCAGCACGTTGGCCGCGGGGTCGGGGTTGACGCCGAGGTCGGCGGCGTCGGTGGTGAACCTGACCTGCGCGCCGTGGAAGTCGAGCATGCCGATCTTCTTGAGCGTGGTCCCCGGCGGCGGGGGCGGCAGCGGGAAGTCGAAGCGGAACTCGATGATGTCGTTCGTGCCCACGTCGGGGCGGAAGATGCCGTGGTTGATGTTCTCGTTGGAGGTCTGGTAGGTGTTCTCCGCCTCGTCGTCGGCGCCCTGGTAGAGCACGAACGGCACGGCCAGGTGGTAGGTGACCTGCTGCTCCGCCGGATACGGCCTGACCTCGGGCTTGGGGACCGCGGTCAGGTCGGGGGCGGTGACGACGTGCACCAGCTCGCCGAGGCCGAGCGAGCGGCCGGGCGCGTCGAGGTAGACCTGCCAGCTCAGCCGCGCCCCGATGTGCTGCACCTGGACGCCGATCTTGCGCATCTTGCGCCGCAGCTCGTAGTTGACCAGCTCGTTCGTGGTGTTCTGGACGACGTAGCGGCGGTTGGAGGTGTCGGTGGTCTCGGTGACCGTCTTGAACGTCGTCTTGAAGTTCCGCTTGATCTCGCTGGTGGTCTTGGAGCTCTGCGTGCGGGTGTGCTTGTGCGTCTGCTCCGACGAGCGCTTGACGGTGGTCTGCATCGAGAAGCTGGCGCTGGCGTCGGCGTGGTAGACGCCGGCGTCGACGCCGCCGCTGGCGGTCACGCCGAGGTTGGTGTCGTTGGCGTTGTCCTCCTTGACGGCGTCGGCGAGGTCGTCCTGGTCGGTCAGGCTCTCCTCGACCTTGCGCGAGGTCTCCTCCGCCTGCTCGGCGGTCCGCTCGACCAGCGTGCGCCGGGTGCTGCTCTCGACCACCTCGACCATGCCGCCGGGGCTGATCCACAGGTGGCCGACGGGGCCGCCCAGGAAGGTGTCGAACTCGAAGAAGTACTCCCTGAACAGGTTGACCAGCCCGACCGGCGACAGCACACCCTGCGCGAGCGCGTCGAAGCGCTCGGCTAGCGCCGCCAGCCTTTCGTCGTCCAGCGCGCGGGCGGCCTGCCCGGCGAACGCGCCGCCGCCGAGGCGGGCCAGCCGCTCGTCGGCGAGCGCCCGGACGGCCCGCAGGGATCCGTTCTGGCCGAACCATCCGGCCAGCGGCTGGTAGACGCCGAACAGCTCGCTGGCGTACGGCAGGGTGCCGGTGAAGTCGTCGGGCGGTCGCCCGTTGAACACCGGCGCGCCGACCATGGGCGCGGTCATGACCTGCAGGGGCTGCGCCGTGGTGCCCGCCCCGGCCAGGAAGGGCACCGCGGCGAGCGACTGCCCCAGCGGCGCCTTGGCCATGAGCACCTCGTACGAGGACTCGGCCGACGGCGCGACGAACGAGATCGTCTGGGGCCCCGGCGAGGTGATCTGCCGGCCCGCGTACACGCGGCTGGAGGTGGCGTCCCGCAGCACGAAGGTGCCTTCGAGCTGCGGCACGCCCGGATATTGCTCGGGGCCGCGCACGTCCGCCCGGCGCGGCAGGCCGATGGCGATGCGCTGGCCCGGCGTGAGATCCCCCTGCCCGCCCGGCCCCGGGTTGTTCGTGTCCACCCGGTAGGACCAGATGCTGTATCCGATGCCGGCGGTGGGCCCGGGGATCGCGGCCCGGCCGGCGAAGGTGACTATCAGCACTGAACACCACTCCCTCGTACGAAGACCCCTCGCTGACCAGGGTCAGGGCGGGCCGGGCGCGGCGCATGAGTATGGCCTACTCAACGTGCGCCCGCAGAAGCGGAATGTCACCTCCGGAGGGAGGGCTCGGGCTAGAAGTCCATGTCGCCGCCCGGCATGGCCGGAGCGGCGGCGTGCTTCTCGGGCTTCTCGGCGATGACGGCCTCGGTGGTGAGGAAGAGCGCCGCGATGGAAGCGGCGTTCTGCAGCGCCGAGCGCGTCACCTTGGCCG
>NZ_JBSFNK010000057.1:0-51331 GCF_053587055.1 Nonomuraea sp. NPDC003707
GCCCGCGCGAACAGTAGCTTCGGCATGGCGGAACCCTCCTGCCATGAGAATCCGCCTGCTCAAGGCTCCTGGCCAGAGGCAATCCCACACCCTTTAAGGAACGCAGCACTAGGGAAGCTGATCACAAGTGGTTGTCGCCGAGACGTCGTAGTCCACTGGCAATGGCACGACCTCGCTGGAGCAAGCGCACGAGCGGTCCCCCGAAAGACATGCGTCCTCGCGCGGCGAAGCAACGAAACACCTCAGGCCGTTCCGAGGGAATTCCTCGGTCGCGGTGGCTGGCTACGGTCGCACGGGCGGATGTATCGATCATCGTGCTCCTTGTGGAAACCGCGACCACGCACGATCGTGGTGTGAGCGCGTTTCCAGCAGATCGTCGGGCCAGTCCGGCGCAGCAGAACGCAAGACCCTGTGGTCGGTTGTCACGGGAGCGGACCGAGCGCCTTGTCGATCATTTCCATGGCACGCCCTGTGCGGGCGTGCAGACTCAGCAGGAGATCGAAAAGAGGCCCACTCGGCGATGCAGCTGGTGTGTTCTTGTTAGTGACTTCCTCGTTGTCCAGCGGGCCACATCCTGCGGTGTCTCCCGATTGCGTGCCCGATGCCATGCGGTAGGGGTGGCGCCGAAAAGGGATAGCCGATCTTTCGACCTGCTCCCGCAGGAAGTATGGCGACTCGGTCCTGACTCGGTCTGTATCTGCGGACATGTCTTGGCCTCCATCAAGTTCGTGCGGAGGGGACCGCCTGGCTCAGCTGGCGGGCGAGTCCGCGCTGTCTCCCTTATACAGCCGCAGCGCATCCAGAGCACATTGCCGCAGGGTCACGGGCACCGCGAAACAGCTGAGTAGGCGGGGGGCCACTCATCGCTACCGTCGGGAGGCCAGGCTGGGCGAACGACGACGCGGGCTACTTCGCCCGCAACGTCCGCACCATTGAAGTTCTCCTCGCCCGGGACGTCGTCACCAATGGCGCGGCGGCGGCCGCGCCAGCCGTGGCAGTACTACGTCCTGGGGCACGGATTCTGCAACTACACGTTCTTCGAGCAGTGCCAGCACCGCATGACCTGCGCCAAATGCAACTTCTATACCCCGAAGAACTCCGCCAAGGCCCAACTTCTCGAGGCAAAGGAGACCTTCAACGCATGTCGGTTAGCATCCTGCTCATGGACGACGAACTCGCCGCAGCTGACGACGGACAAGCCGCGCTCGACCGACTCCTCGACCAGCTCGTCGACGTCCCAACTCCGGCCGGGCCCACACCGCGCGATCTCAGCATCCCCACAACGGCGACGCTCCTCCCGATCGTGGATGTTCGGCAGGATACCGATAGCTTGCGGCCGTGAAACTCGAAGACTTCTGGACGTTCATTCACCGCTCCGCAGCCGAAACGGCGAGCCAGGATCAACGCACCGAAGGGCTCACCACCCAGCTCGCCCAGCTACCGATTTCAGAGATCATCGAGTTCGAACTCCACCTCACCGACCAGCGGAAACGCCTGGATACCCGACTCATGGGGGGGGCGCTGCCTGGCACATCCTGCAGGGCTGGTGCTCAGACGACAGCTTCTGGTACTTCCAACCCTGGCTGATAGGCCTCGGCCACGATGCGTTCGAGCAGGTAGCAGCCAGCCCCGACTCCTTGGCGGACCTTCCGCAAGTTCGTCGCCTCGCTGGTCGTCCGAGCTCGGACTGGAGCGACGACGAGTGGCCTGAATGGGACCTCCTCAACTACATAGCTCTCAAGGCCTACGAACGCGCCACCGGCCAAAGGACGGACTCGACAACGCCCTCGAAGCGCAGGGCCTCCACCGCGTCTGCGATGCATTCCCCGAGGACGAGCGCTGGGATTACGACGACACCGACCAACGCCGGGCGAAACTCCCACGCCTCACAAACCTACTGGGCTAACTCCAGCCGCCGCCGAGCAACGGAAAATGCTCTCAGGTTGACGGATCTGATTTCACATAATGATGCGCTTGACGTATCCCTCGGCCGGGCCGGAGCTGTAGTGCAGGTTCCGGCCAGCGCGGGCTGCGTCGAGATCGCGGCGCAGGCCCGTGGATGAAAGAGCGCAGCTCGGGCAGGTCGTCGGCGTCGGATGTGGCCATCCAGCGTTCGAGGTGGTGGCGGTGTCGACTGGCCATCATGTCGGCGAAGGCGCGAACATGGTCGTCGAGCCTGGCCAGGGGCGGGCAAGCGGTGGTGAGTGTGTCCAGGTGTCGCTGTTCGTCAACGGTGAGGGTGGCGGGGTTGCACAGGAGCCATCCGGTGGCTTGCCACACTGTGGGCGGGGCTGGGAGCGGCGATTTCCCGGCGGTGTCCGAGCGCCAGGGTTGCAAGTATTGGCGGACTGTGGTGGGAACGGTGCGGTAGCCGCGTTCGCGGAGTTCTTAGTAGAGCGGTTCGGCGTTAGTGCAGCTCTCGGTCCAGCGCTGACGTAGGTAAGGCTCAAAGGAGTCCAAAGCTCGTGGGCGGTGCCCGGTGCCGTCCTTGACCAGTAGCTCCTCGGGTGCAGCGGCGCGGGCATCGCACGGACGCAAAGCATCGGGCTGCTCTACCGCTGCCGGACGGGGTGGACCAGCCCGCAGCAGTGAGGAGCAGTGGTGGCTGCTGGCCGCCGCGAACCACGTGGAGCACCGCCCGGCAAACAGGCCGTAGAGCAGGGCCCGCTCACGGTCGGACCGTTCGTCGGCGTGCCGGTGGTCGCACATCCTGCTCTGGAGGCCGAGGCCACACCGCTGATCAGGGCTCAGGCTGCGGCCCGTGGGCGTGAAGCAGGGCGCACATCTGGCCTCGTCGGCATGGGTGGCGGCAAGACGATCCTCGCTCACCAGTTGGCCGCTCATGACGAGGCCCGAGCCACCTATCGCGACGGCGTGATGTGGGTGGGACTCGAGCCGACAGCACCGTGCAACTTGCTCGCCCTCTCGAACAGTTCGGCGTCGAACCACGATCCGTCTCCGACACCGACGTTCTGCACGGCCAACGCGCGAGCGTCCGAAGGCACTGCCGCTGCCTCATCATCCAACGTCTCCCGAATCGAGGATCTCGCCTCGCTCCTGGTCCCCCTGTCGACGGGCTGTTCCTGGTCGCGCGTCGTGACGCCAGGGTGCTACCCCTGCCGCAGACCTCGTGCATTTGTGTAACGCTCGGCGGTGGCGTGATGCGCCGATTTGCCCAGGGAACGCGCGCATCACGCCTTCGACCTCCCGCCGTCCTTCTCTCCCACTTCGCAGAGCTCCGGAGAAGATCGGGACGCGCACAACTGATCAGGCTGAATTCGTGGCTTCATGCTCCAAACCGTCGAGGAACGCCTCGACGCACGCGTTGAGAATGTGCCCGAGCATGCCTCTGTAGGCATCAACCATGCTCAGCTCGTCTTTGAGGTCGTCGATCCACTGACCCACGTCCGAGGTGAGCGAGTAGGTATTGGGTCGCGGCAGATCTTCATGGGACGTCCGAATCCTGAAGCTCTGCCCCATCTGGACAAGCACCTCAAGGGGTTGCTGGCGCGCCTGTCGGAGAGCAGCGTCAATGTAGTGACTGACGGCTAGGGCAGGCCGACGCCCAGCGGTCAGCCGTCTCTTGTCGGCCACCGACTGCCTGGTCAGACGGGACGCGAGGTTTGCGTTCAGTCGTACATTCCGCTGAGCGCTACCGACGGCTCGATCGGCGGCGTCGCTGAAGCTCTGATAAAGGCGGAGATAGTTGGGCGGCAGAGACGCGAGCTTCTCTTTGATAGGAGCGGGAAGCTCAGCCGGCCGCGGCTGGAAGTACCCAGAGGACGAACGAGCGGGAGACGTCCGACGCCTGGGCGCCGTCACCGTCCCGGCGATGCTCTGATCCCTGGGCTCGTCCCTGTCTGTTCTGGGTTGGCTCAGAACTCGGCTAGCCTTCTGCACCGATTCTGTTGGTTGATTAATCGGCGTGGAGCCGTGGTCGGCTGGGGCGGCTGCTTCTGGTCCAGGCGTCTGGACCTGGTGCCCCTCTTCCGGCCTCTCGACAGCGGGCGGCGCCCCGGGCGCAGGTGCGGTTTGGGGTACCCGAGCAGGACCGGCTGCTTCTGGTCCGGGCGCCTGAACCTGGTCCTCCACAGCTGGCCTTGCCGCTGGGGCGGCGGGCGCCACAACCGTAGGTACGGTTTCGGTCGCCTTGGCAGGCTCGGGCGATGGCGCTGCTGGCACCGTATTCGGCTGGCGGTCTGCTGGTGGCGCGACCGTGTCGCGCGGCTCTTCTCGGACCGCCTCGGCTGGCGCGTCGGCCACCACGACCGGCGACTCTTTCGGCGCCTGCTGCTCTGGCGCCGGTTGCAGGTGCCCGAAACCCGCTACAGGCTGCCGTTGCAGCCGCCCTGTCCGCTTGCCCCCCGCCACTACGCCACGTCCTTCGACATCACGTCGGTCTTTTCCTTCTGCGGCCATGCCTGGTGCCAGGCAGTACGCAGTTCGCTCGCCAGCGGGTGACCGATCTCCTCGAGCATCCGTAGCGTGGTCGCCTCGGCCACCTGGCAGACCCGGGTGGCCATTTCTCTTCTCTCCGATGTGGTAAGGAACGCCGAGACGGGAGCTGCCATGTCGTGCGAGTCACTGATGACGGTGGTCTTGGGGATCTCGTACGGCCAGATCGGAGCCTCCCAATGCTCCAGGCCGGCTTCGTGGTACTGCGTGGCATCGGAGGTGAGTGCCCGAGCGGTGTTCTGGCGAGGTACGTAGGCGTTCCAGACCAGCCCCATGACGTCGATGCCGTCGTGATAGTAGTTTTCGCGCACGTCCTTGATCAGGCGCATGGTCTTGGGAATGGCATCAACGCCGAACTTCTCGGCGTTCGTCACGAACAGCGCGTAGTACGCGGCCTTGGCTGCCTGGACGCCAAGACGTTGGTTGATGGCCGTGTCGATAAGTACGACGTCCCAGCGGTGGTTCGGCGAGGTGCCGCCCTGCTCGGCTGGCAGCAGCAGCGTGTGCGCGAGTCGCTCGAAGTCGGCAGGCTTCCATGAGCCGGGCAGGTCCTCCAGCGCCTCGTACGCAGGGATGAGTCCGATGGTGCCGATCTTGCCGGGGCGCAGAGGGCCACCGCGGTTGAACGGCACGTCTACGTCGTAGGTCCAGCCGGGCGTGTCAATAATGATGATCGCCTCGTCAGCGACACCGGCCTCGCCGGAGTTGATCACCTCGATCACGGTAAGGACATCGGGCTCTTCTAGCTTGGACTTGCCGATCCGAGCCTCGACAGCGACCATCATGACGGGCCGGCCGAAGCCGAGAGAAGCGTTTCCTTGCGGGTCCATGTCGATCACGAGGACGTTGAGCCCAAAGCGGGACAGTGCATCGGCAATCAGGAGCGTCTCCGTGGTCTTGCCTGCCCCTCCCTTTCGCATCATCATGGCGACCACGTTCTTCATGGTCGTGACGCCTCGGCGCATCCATTCCGAGATGACCTGCTCTACCCCGGCGATCTGCTCGGCTGTCGGCTCGTCTGCGTTCCCGGACGTGGAGGAGTGAACCGTTGATGTCACAGGGGACTCCCAAATCTGCTTAGAGGTATCACGTCGCCGATCTTAACCATGGCGTCAGCCTCTTGGGGAGAAAACTCGCAAGGATGCCTGAGAAAAGTGCAGGGGAAGCGGACTGTGCTCATCCTCTCCGCAGAGGGACTCCTGTGCGAAATCAATCTCCTGTGGGGCAAGCGATGCAGTGAGGTCGTCAGGCTGCTCCTTCGTCGGCGAGCTATTCCATCCAGGTTGGCGTCTGGCGCAAGGGTCTTGGGCGCCACGACTTAGGTCGGGTGGATCACGAGGTCTGCTTCGACGAGCGCTGAGGCAGCGAGCTCCTGTCTACTCCGCACATTCAGAGATCCGGCAGGGGAGCGGGATGCAAGGCTGAGGCGGTCGCTGTACGTCATCCCGGCGACGCCGGTCGAGAGCCGGGCGTGTCGCCCATATTTGCTGCCCTCCTCCTCAGGTAACCCGTCGGCGCGTGGAGTTGAGATGAACGTGTCTGAAGACATGGCTACAGCTAAGCGCATGCGCAGCAGAGCTCTTAGGTTGTGTTGCTGTGTGTGTTGCTGCAAGTTCATTTGTGAAACTCCAGGTCAGAGGCCCTTTTGACGTTTGGATGTCATGCGGGAGGGCTGGCTATCGGGGCTCAAAATAGCCAGTGACGGGAGGATTTCGCCTATCAAAGCGCTCTCCGATCACATGCGTCCGACCAACAGCGCTGCTCAGGCGTCACTCGCGCCACCATGGCCTAAGTTACTCACGAGTAACACTCCTTTAACTGCGGAAACGCGCCTAAGGCCCGAACAGGCACCCCCTGGATAACGGATACCGAGAAGGGGGTTGCGTCGCTCCAGAGGCTCTACAGCCCCGCACGCAGGAGGCCGGTCAGCGCTGGTGATCACGTGTCCACCCACAACCGCGTTCTTCCCACATCGGTGCCCCAACCCTGGTGTCGACACCACTCAGGGCCGGGCCTCACTGTTGGGCGTCTCAACTCAAGCGAGTACTGGCGCCCTCCATCCGACCTCTGGATGGCTCGCACCATCCCTTGCCGAGCCCAGCAGCGTTGCGGTCAAGGGTCAAGGTCGGACAGGAACCACTCCTGGCGCCAATGGAACTGACTGCACCGTCAACTGCCTCCAGCCCAACGCCGCTCGGCATGCCACATCACGGAGCACTCAACAGCGCCGAGTCGGTGCACCGCTAACCCCACCGACCACCGCGGCGGCGGGCTGTCAGCTGGTCTCCGCATTCAGGCCAGAAAGCTGTGTCAGCGCATCTACCTGCAACGGTGGGACGGCATCTGCTCGGGCTGGCTCGTACTGCTCAGAAACCGGATGGGTTCGACAGGTGAGGTCCAACCCGCCCACATGACGTCGACTTTGTGCGGGTGGTGATGGCGTATGCCTACTCCAGCAGCATCGCCCTATTGAGTGAAGGGCGCACGTGTACAACGTGCCTCAATCCGTTTCATCCGGGGGAGCCGGGAACCGAGATCGGTCAGGCAAGGTTGCGTCCACGGAAGTGGTGTATGAGTTTGCCCTGGTCACGGGCGTGGCGTCGTGAAATGAAGACGGCCATCGCGTGATCCTTCGGCAACCCGTCAGCGTCGAGGGCGAGCTGGTACGCAGCGGGAGTGCTGCTCGCCGGAGAGTCGTAGGAAAGAACAGGGCGAATGCGGACCAGCGTGCATCACACACCCTCAGCCGGCTTCTCTGAATGGCTCGATGGCTCCATCGACTGCCATATGCCGACTTCAGCGGCTGGTCGTCGGCCACCGACCTCACGGTCCGCCGGATGCTCGGCACTCCTGTGGACACCAGGGCTCATGCTCATCATCACGGGGAATCGCCTCCTGCACAGGGGAGACGTCCATCGTGCCGCCTCTGACGCACACCGTTGATTCACTGCCCAGAGTCCGCTGCAGGCTACAGACAGTAAAGGTTCACGCGTCGCCGAAGCGCGCGCGATGATAGGCCGCCGAGAGCGTGGCGGCTGTGGCATGCAGGTCGCCCAACTGCTCGCGAAAGGCTGCATAACGAACCTCTCGCAGTGAGTCCACGATCTCCTCCATCCACCAGCCGATCTCTCGCAAGGTGGAGTAGTGAGCCGACGACAGTGGCCACTGCATCTCCCGCACTGCGCGTCGTAGGCCGATGAGACACTCGGCCATCTCATCATCAATGAGGTGGTCGAACTCGGCACGTGAGGTGACCAACTGCGCGGCCGCCTCCCACAACGCCAAGGCGTGTCGGTCGTACCAGAGGGCTTCAGAGGAGGTGCTCTGCGGTTGGGTCTTGGCCAATCGATGTGCTCGTTCGAGCCGCTCACTCCGGCCAAGCCCCAATCGAGATGCGCGATGACGAAGGAGTCGGTGTTCAACCGCCTGCCTGCTTTGCACATTGAGTGGCGGCGCCATGCGGATCATCGCGATCTGCATGACACGACCCAGTTCCAACAGTTCATGCTCAAGATGCTCAGCCTCACCAGGGCGGTGTGGGCAATGGAGACGCACGTAGGCCAAAACCCACAGCGCGTCCAGGACGTCGTTCGACGTCACCCAGTCCGGAACTCTGTGGCAGCTGAGAACATGCTGGATGACAGCAAAAGGATGTTCGGCCGGATCCCGGCTCTCCAGTACCGCAAGATCGGGGTCGCGTACTTCTCTGCGACGCTGTACGATCCGCTCAATGGCCTCCTGACCTGCGGTTTTGCTGACTTGAGGGAGTGCTCGCTTAGGCATGTCAATAGTGTATTGACGTAGATGATCTATAGCGACGTCCTGGCTTGTTGAGGCTCCCAGAGATAGTTGTCACATCCCAGCCATACTTGTCACCAAGATCAGGTTGGTGGTGGCGTCGGGAGGCGAATCGGTGACGGCGGACGTGGCGGCAATGACTGAACGCGAGTACTTCGCCTTCGTGGCCAAGCGGTTGGGCATGTTCGTGGCGGGGTCGAGACTCGCTGGGGTGGAAGGGTTTCTGGACGGCTATGATCAGCACGCGCTGCGGCATGGAGGTCCTGGCCTGCGTGGCTGGCGGGAGTGGCTGGTAGCCCGGCGAGGCCAGGACTGCAACCACGGCTGGCATGGCCAAGTGCGTCATATCGCTCTCCCTGATGGGTGGGAGCGGTGGGATCTGTCCCGCGAAGAGGAAGCCAAGGTTATCGAGGTCCTCTTCACGCTGCTGGATGAGTTTCTCGCTGAACGGGAACTGTCGACGGCGCCTGGTGACTAGACCGTCCGGCGATAGCTTCGGGTGACAAAGAGTTGCTGGCGGGCGTATTGCTGGTGGATGCCCTGGGTGGACATGCCGACGGCTGCTCCGAGCTCGGCCCAGCTCACCGGCTTGGGCAGGTTCCGCGCGATGGTGAGCGCTTCGTACTCGTCCCTGTCCAGCTCACGGAGGATGCGTTTCCTGCGTTCCATGGTCAGCTTCACGAGCGCGAGCGCGATATCCGGTGTGGGGCTCGGGTCGGCGCGGGCGGCGGCCAGGGCGGCTTCCAGGGGAAGGAGTTCACCGCGTTCGTGCCAAGCCAGCGCTGCCGGTCCCGTGGCGTAGCGGTCGGTGAGCAGTTCCAGGCCGGTCAGCGGCGATGTGGCCGATCGGGCGCGTGGAGGAGGTGGTGGTGGGTGCATGTTGCCTCGCATCGGAGCGCGTCGGAAGACCTCGGCGAGCGTGCTGGAGCGCCGTGAACTGGTGCGGATGGCGTTGGCCGTCCGCGGGTCGTGCTTGGCGCGGTCGATAAGCTCTTGGAAGGTATCCCGGGCGCTGTCGGGGGACGGTTTGCCGAGCAGTTTGTGCGTGATGCAGAGCAGCGCGGCGCAGGCCAGGGCATCGGTCGGCGGGGCGGCCCAGGGAGAGCGGAAACCTCGCCTGGCCGCTGCGGACGAGGCGTCCGACTGTCGGAGGCGCAGCTCCACTTCGGTGTCGATCGCGGCGGCGAGCGTGCGGGAGGGGCAGAGCCGCCGCGTCGCCGGCCAGGAGAGCAGGATCAGGCCGGCGGTGAGGGCGGTGTCGGTGAGGTATTGCAGGGGGTCGACGGCCCGGCCCAGCACGGTGGGTGGTTCTGTCGTCGGCTGCCCGGGTTCGATGTGTTGTAGGAGCCGGGTCTGTAGCTTGAGCAGGCGGCGCAGGTCAGCGACTTCCAAGGGAGGCGTTGCCAGGTCGGTCAGTGTTGCCGCGCAGGCCGGCGTGCGTGGCCGGAGCGAGTAAGGGACCTTCTGCGGGACGGTTGCGACGGTGGCGCGGCATCGCAGGGGGTGCAGGCTCGGGTCGGTGGCCCGGCCGACCGCGCAGGGCGGGGACTGCGCGCTGGTGGTGTGTCCGCAGACGCCGCAGCGGGCGGCGAGGACCGTCATGTGCTCTGGGCAGATGAAGACCACCGGCAGGTGCCACTGCTTGCGCCAAGAGCCGCCGAACTCCGTCTGGATGGGACTCCCGTCGCCGGCCAGGCATTGCGGGCACCAGCGGCTGGCAGCGGTGAAGACCCACGGGGTCTCGAAGGCAGCGCGGCGGAGATCGTCAGAGGCACCCTTGCCGCGGTCGGGGAGCTGGAGAGGAGAGAAGGACCTCATCTGCAGGTTCTCGGCTTCTTGCCTGGTCATACGGGTGCTTTCGGCGAAGTCGCCGAGAGCGGAAGCATCGTCGAAGAAGGCGAGCCTGCAGCTGGGGATCTGATGAGGAAGGTGAGCTGGGAGGCCGAGCCGCCTGACGGCCGGCATGAGTCCGGTCAGAACGGTGAGTTGTGCAGGGGAGATCTCCAGCCGGTAGGACAGCCGCAGGACATAGCCGCGCAGCGATTCGCCCGGCAGCGGGTCAAGACTTCGGGGAAGGGGGTCAACGTCCATGTCATCCCCTGTCTTAGCTCGCTGAGGAACTGCTGGCCGGCCCACGATCGTCGAACACCGTGTTGCGGCCGCGCTTGGACGCCGGTGAGGGCCTGGGCGGCTGGGGGACCTCGGGGATCTCTCCGGCTTGCAGGTCGCGTCCGGGGACATCCCGAAGGTCGATGTGAATGCCGTCCAGGAGGCTGACGGTGAGCTTCTCGGTGCCGTTGTCGATCGCGGCGGCGCATCCGTCCTCGATGAGCCGCTCCAGGAGGCCGACGACTCCCTGGGTGCGGCGGAATAGGTATTCCGGCATGTTACCCGTGGTCAGCATGCCGGGCTCGGCGCGGAACAGGCGCAGGCAGTCTTCGAGGCCGGCCAGGTGGCTGGTCCAGGCGGCGATACCGGCCGGGGTGTCGTAGCGGAACGGGTCGAGGTCGATCAGGTCGAAGCGCCGGTCGGTCTGCGTTCCCGCCTCGTCGTTGAAGTAGCTCTTGCCGTCCTTTCGAGGCAGGAAGCGCCATTGGCCGGAGGCCGCGTCGTAGTGCCCGCCGGTCAGCAGCCCGGATTGCCGGATGCCGACACCCACCAGGACAAGCGTGACGTTCATGCTCATCAGCCCGCGCATCAGGTCGAGGGCGTCCTGATCGGCCTCGCGGTGCATCTTCAACCGGGTCACGTCGTCCAGGATCAGGACGCGGGTGCCGTGATCGCGCAGTGACGCGCGGACCAGCCGGCAGAGCTGGGGCAGGGTCGCGCCCCGGGCGATCGGGGCGCCGAAGAAGTCGAGGATGGCCTCGCAGACGCTCTTGGGCTTGGCCGTCACCGGTGTCTGGACGTAGGCGACGGGCGCGTGCAGATCGCGGGTTCCCACGACGGCATCGGGATTGAGCTCCTGATGGAGATCGCGCAGGAAGTCCTCGAAGGCGGCCGCGCAGTCGCAGACCGTTTCCGTCTTGCCCTGGAACCCGCCGCCGGAGACCATCAGGCCGGACTGCGTGCTCGCCTTGGTCTTCAACGCGTTGTTCTGCATCCGGAAGCGCATCAGCCGGTCGACGGCCGCGCTCATCGGCGTCTCCAGCAGCGGCAGGTTGACGTGCGTGGCGGTGCGGTGCAGGTCATGCAGCGCCTTGCGGCGCGGGCTGAACCGACGGTAGTCGGCGAGCGTCAGCCGCGGCGCCGGCTGAAACGACGTCCGGGTGCGCCGATACTGCTGCCAGCCTGCGAGGGTTTCGCGATCCGGCGGCTGCGTCACTGGGAGCACGAACGGGCTGGTCGGCTGTCCGGCAGGCTCAGGCTGGACCATGCTCATCGCCCTCCGGATTGTCCGTCTCGTCGGCGGCGGGCAGCAGGAACAGGTTGCCGCGCCGGTAGCTGTCTCCCAGGCGGGCGGGCAGGTTCGGCTGCTCGGCTGTCGTGGCCTCACGTCGGCGCCGCCGTTCCGCGTCGACCGCCTGAACTGCTTGAACGGGACGCTGTGCTGAGGGCAAAGCCGTGACGATGTTCTCGGCCGGCACCGGCCGCTCTTGACCGGTGGCGGCGGCGGCCGGGGGCCGGTCAGCGGCCGCGGCCTGTCCTTGCAAGGCTTCGCGCGCGTGCTCGGCCCGCTTCTTCTTCGGCATCTGCGTCGGCCAGGACGCGGCCGGGATGAGGCCGCCGATGAGTTCCAGCAGCACCGGCAGCAGTTCGGCGTCGGACCGGGGAGCCAGCCCTGCCCGTTTGGCCTCCCGCAGCAGTTCGGTGACCCGGGCGTCGCCGAAGCAGGGTACCTCCCCCTCGGGTGGCAGCCCGGTCCACCGCAGCGTGTGCCACTCCTCCGTGCGGGGATCTTGGAAGAAGGTGTAGCGCCGATCGCGGGGGTCACGGCGGATCACCCAGCCGCGCTTGTGCCGGCCGCCCCTGGCCGACGGCTGGTTGCGGAAGTCGTCCAGGGCCGGATCGTCATAGAACAGGCCGCGGACCTTCACCCCACGCCCCGGGTCGATGCGCCGGACGTAGGTGATGGGCAAAAGCTCGAAGAACAACTCCGGGGCGGGGATCTGCATCGCGAACCCGCCCTGGCCCATGGCCACCGCCATCAGGCTGTTGGGACTGTGCTCCTCGCCCGGCCCCCAGGCCGGAGCGTGACCGCCGAGTTTGCGGTTCTGCCAGACCTTCACGATCCAGGTGGCGATCTTGTGTTCCATCTGCTCGATGGTCAGCACCGCGTCCTCTTCAGGATCGGATCCGCGGTCGGCGACATCAACGCCGGTGTAACCGAGCAGCCGCTCGAACAGCAGCGACCGGAACGCGCCGAAGGCCCGCTCGATGGCCTGTTTGTCAGTCGGCCGCAGCACCCGGGACGGCAGGATGTTCGTCCCGATCACGCGCTGGACCTCCACCAGATGGTGGTTGCGATAAACCGATCCGTGATCAGTGGTCACCGTCTCCGGCGTGAAGAACGGCAGCGCGGCCACCTTGTGCCCGGCGAACTCCGCCACCACGGCAGACGGCAACCCGGGATAGGGCCACTCCAACTCCTCGCCCCAGTCCTCCCGCAGCGGCAGGGGCATCATCATGTCGCGCAGCAGCATCGCGACATCGATCGAGGAGTCGGAGACCAGCGTCAGCCGGAACGCCACCGCCGAATGCGTGTAGGCGTCCAGCCCCGTGGTCAGATGCACCGACACCGGTTCGCCGAACACGCCGTCCAGCACCTTCACCGGCAAAATCGTGGTGTCCAGGACCACCACCTGGCCCGGCCGATGCACGATCACGTGCTGCCCGGAGGGCTTATGTGATGAGGCGGCGTAACGCTGACGAGCTCCACCGTGCCCGAACAGCTCTTTCCAGACCAGCCGCAGCGTCTCCCGGGAGGGCACCGGAATCTGCGGGCCATGCTTCTCCAGGACCAGCTGCCGCAGCAGCACCTCACGCGAGGCCATGCTCATCCGCGAGCGCCGCAGCGACTCCTGCCGAACCTCATAGATCGCTTCCAGGACCAGGTCGCTGACGCTGGGATGGCCGCCTCCTGGCCGGAGCCACCGGCCGTCCGCGCAGCCCAGCGCGCCAAGACGTCGCTTACGGACCTCCCACCTGATCAAGGTCCGATAGCCGACCTTGTTCAAGGCCAGCAGCCTGGCGTGCTCACGATCGAGCGCGCGCAGTTCGGCGACCTTCGCATGGCGCCGCTGGGTGAGCGTGGTGGCTGCCGGGTCGTAGGCCGACTTCGGCTCGCCCGGATCGGGCCGGGTGGGATCGCCGCCGCGGAACCCGGTTTCGACTTCCAGCAGGTGCGCCATCCGCAAGGCGACCAGGTCCTGCTGATGGGGTGTCAGATCGTCGAGCACGGCCGGCTGACGGCTTCCCTGGGCCGGCGATCCCGCCGCCTCCGGTTCCGGGCCGAAGCCTGCGTGAGTGAGCAGATACCGGATGTTCGTGCGCTCCCGCAGCCCGTTCTCGCTGGTCAGCATGACCCGGCTGTGCTGAGGCTCGAGCTGGTCGACCACCCAGCGCATGCCGTGCATCTCCAGGGCCGAGCCGACCGCAAGGTTCAGTAATCCGGCACTCATTGCCCGGCCTCCTCGACGGGGTAAACGATCGAGTCGTCGGTGAGCGGGCAGGCCAGGTCAACGCCTGCCCGCCGCCACCACAACAGATGCAGCAACTAAGCGCGAGCGACAGCCGGTGCGACCGTGCCGGCCACCAGCGTGCCGAAAGGACAGGGCCCGGATTGCAGCCTGTCCAGGATGAGCGGCCGCAGCTTCAACGGATCAGACGACGACCGACGCTGGGAGGAGATACCGTCCAGCGTCGTCATGACCTGCTGCCGCCAGCTGGCCACCACCAGATACCGCCACCCGCAGGCCAGCGCGACCTCCGCCGTGGCGGCGAACTTGACCCGGTCGTCCGGACCGATCCGGCCCCGAGGGCGGACATCGATCAGCCAGGTCCCCGACGTCGTGATCGCCAGGACATCGGGGGCATGCTTCGCAGTCCCGTCTGGCGTGACGAAGTGCAGCCAGAACGGCTGACACAGCAGCGTGGTGATCCCGCCCAGGAAGTCCAGCGCGAGCAGGAGCTTGGCCTCTTCCAGACTCTCAAATCCCACCTGCAGTCCCGTACTGACCATGAAGGCCAGCCCGGGCCGGTGCCTTTGGCTCGTCCGCCAGGTGAACCGGCGCACCGGCTCGGCCCGCTGGACCTCGAATGAGGTCATGTCACGGACGGGGCAGACCACTTCCGCGCCGTTGACCCGCCACGACGTCGTCCATTTCCGGGCCCAGTCCGGGCTCATGCTCCAGCCCAGTTCGGCCCAGGACACCGCCCCCGGATCTCCGACGATCAGGTCCAGGAGGTCACAGCAATGCGAGAGAACCTCGCTTGTGTCACACCGTCCCAGCGGCACCATCGCACCACGGTAGAAATCACGAAACGTTCAGCTCTATATACGCAGAGCAACAGTTATGTGATCGGCGACTGGCCTAAGGCGACAAATGTGAATCCTCAGATCCAAGGACAGTTATCCGATGTCGCCGGGGGAGCGATGCACGGCATTCCATGCGGCCTACTGGCCTGGATGTAGTACCGCCTCGGCGATCTGCTGGACCCGGGACAGAGTGATCCCACTGCGCTGCTCGATGGCCAGCGGGTGGCCGGTCGACTCCAACTCGATGAGCGGGCGCTGTCCCACTGGGCGGGTGTGCAGGTTGGTCTTGAGGTTGATCGTCGACGGTGAATGGATAGGCAGTTCTGTCGACAGCCAGCCGAAGTAGGGCGGTTCATTTTCTCTGCCGGTGGTCTTCCAGAGTTTTGCGACGCGGGCGAACTTCTCGCGGCTGAGTGAGATCCAGACGCCCCAGCTGAAGACCTCATCGAGATCGGTCACGGGAATCTCGATCAGCCCACGTACGAAGAACGCCTCTCCCTGGATCACGCACTGATCGGAGCTAAGCTCGCAGTCCGGGTCATCCGCCATCTCGGACGTCCAGTAGACGGGCGCCTCCGTTGAGTAGGCCAAAGGCAGACCATCATGCCGCTGCCCACAGCATGAACACGTGAATCCGAGATCATTCGCCACCGGTCGAGGGTACTGAGACGATCATGGTGACAACAACACTGGCAAGAACTCCGCCAGTGACAGTTACCCCTGGGCATCGGTGACAGCTACCGCTGGGAGCGATCATCGAGCCACCAGCACAGGCCCACCGCTCAATGACAGTTATCTCTGGGAGTCACACTTGTTGAGACTCCCAGATGTCTGGGGCTCTTGCAGATGTCAGTACGGCACACGAGTTGTCAGTGGACTTGGCAGTGGGCCATCGGGGATGGCAGTAGACGCGTGTACGGCAGGAGGTTCAGCCCGTGTGAGGCTGTGAACGATAGATGGCCGTTGAGAGCGATAGGTGGCCACGATGGGCGGGGCCATCACCCAGTCATTGCGACCCCCAGCTACAGGTGGCGCGCATGGGGTTGCAACGGCGACGGTAGCGTCGCTTGGTTCCTTGCCGCTTTCACACGTGACCTTCGGCGATTTCTACGGACCATCCAGTCGCCTGGTGACCGTGTCGAGTGTCGGCCAAGGAGGACCCTTGCGCAGCGAGCGCAAGAATTCCTCTCCGAATCGCCGCCCGTTCGGAAGCTGGTCGCCAAGTTCCCAACGCCAGGCTGCGACCATCGCGAGAACGAGCTGCCGACACTCGTCCAGCAGTCCTTGGTCAACGTTCGGATAGTGCTCGCAGACCGACTCGGGGACATGGGCGAGATCGAACTCGACGGGTCCACGGCAGCATGTCTCAAGGTCGATGAACAGCGGGCCGTCCTTCGTGCCTAGCACATTGCCTGGATGCGGCTCGCCGTGCAGCAGCTGCTCTACGGCGCCGCGGTCCTCGATCGCCCGTCGCAGGCTTCCCAGTCTGGTGCTGAGGAACGCGCGGTCCGCGTCGGCGAGCTCTGGCGAGAGATTCGGGTTGGCAACGACGTCTTCCGCCCCCGCGATGCGATCCGTGAACCGCGGGCTCGGCACGTCAACCTTGCGCATGCCGACGTGCAACTGCTCCAGCGCCTTGGCGTAGTCGACTGGTGAGGTGTGAGGTGTCACGGGTTCGTAGTAGGTCCACAGCGTCACTCTGAAGCCATCGCGCGTGTACACAAGTGGGTCCACCCGAGGGTCCAGGAGGCCCGTCGGGCATCCGACCTGGGCGAGCCGTTGAGCGAGCTCGACCTCAAATTGTGCAGCCTCATGTCGCACGGGGGCGACCCGGGCAAGGACGTCGCACGGCGTCAGCCGCAGCGCCAGCCTGTTCGAGTTGTGGAGAACGATTGCGTCGCCGGCCGGCAGGTCGAGCGATGCGGCGACCGAAGTCGCTGCCGCGATCGCGCGCGTGATGTCGGTCATCTCCACCCTCGAATCTTGGCATAGATGACCGAGGACGGTGCCAACCAGCCTGGCCAGGTGCCAACTATCGTGGGTCGATCGGATGGCCCTGCGGAACGGATCCCCACCCTGGACGATCGCCGAGGCGTTAGGGCTGGATGTACGCGTGTCGAGCGACGGGCCGGCGAAGGCATTCGACCCTGGCAAACCGCCTCAGCCGCCCGGGCATCCCTGAAGCGAGTACGGGCATAACAGTTGATCTTCAGCTCCGCACGCCACGACCACGGTTTCAAGATCCAGTAGGTGTCTTGAGTATCTTTACCTGCTGGTCTTACCGTCGTGACCATGCGCCAGATCGACGACGTGGACGTGCTCAAGGTCATGACCAGCCGGTTCCGGATGAAGCTCTTCAGCCTCCTGTTCCGGATCGGCCCGGTCACGGTGAGCGAGCTCGCCAGGCGGATGGAGGCCGACCCCGGCCAGGTGAGCTATCACCTGCGGCAAATGCAGCCATATGGGTTGGTCGAGGACGTGCCGGAGCTCGCCCGGGACAGCCGGGAACGCTGGGTGCGGGCAGCTTTGAGCGGATGGGCCTTGGTGAGGGACTTCGAAGCCCCGGAGGCCAGAGCCGTGCTGCAGGCGTGGACTTCACAGTGGGTGATCGACCAGTTCGAGCGGCTGCGTGACTTCGAACGCACCCACATGACGCTTCCCGAGGAATGGCAAGAGGCGTCCTTTGGAGGCAGCCACCACCTACGGCTCACCAGGGATGAACTCTGGCAGCTCGCCGAGCAGCTCAACGCCGTGTTGCAGCCATGGCGCGAGCGGACCAAATCGCGCGTCGAATCAAGCGAGTCTCCACCGGATACACGCCCGGTTTTTATCTTCTACCACGCGTTCCCCGAAGAGCCCTGAGGAGCCTTCCATGTCTTTCATGCATGAGGAGTGGGGCCGCGCTCACCTCGCTGAACAGCAAGCCGAGGCCGAACGATTACGCATGATCCCGCCGCACTCACGCAAGCGCGTTCTTCTACGCCTCCGCGGTCGGTTCGCGGTCACCCTCCGCCGCCTCGCCGACCACCTCGAACCTTCCTGATGCTCCTGAGGTCGCCGGGCCATTGACGCCGAGAGGCTCCGGCTTGCCCAGCCTGGGGCATCTGACCGTCGCGTGGTCCCTGCGCGGACCAAGAAGAACGATCTTCGGCCGACTGCCGTCAATGTCGATGACGCGAGCGCCGCCGAGACTACTGGGCCAAAATGGCCCGCATGTCTACCATGCCCGAAGATCACGTTAAGACCGCAAACCCCTCCCCACTCAACGACTACGACAGGATGGCTGAGGGTTACGCGGCCGAGAACGAAACCAGTCTCCTCAACGCGTACTATGAGCGGCCCGCGATGCTGGAGCTTGCCGGGAATGTGGCCGGAAGGCGCATCCTCGACGCCGGCTGCGGCTCGGGTCCCCTGTTCGCCGAGCTGCGCGATCGAGGCGCCATCGTGACCGGCGTCGACGCGAGCGCCGGGATGCTGGAGCAGGCCCGGCAGCGGCTGGGCGCCGACGCGGATCTGCAGGTCGCCGACCTGGCCAGCCCGCTGCCTTTTCCCGACGAGGCGTTTGACGACGTCATCGCGTCGCTGGTGCTGCACTACCTGGAAGACTGGGGACCGACACTGGCCGAGCTGAGACGCGTGCTGAGGCCTGGTGGCAGACTCCTCGTCTCGGTCGACCATCCTTTCAGCGTCGTTCTCTTTCAGCACATGGCGGGGGAGAAGCCCAAGTACTTCGAGACCCGCAGCCGGACTGAAGAATGGGTCATGGGTGGGCAGGCCGTCCAGATGAGGTTCTGGAACCGGCCGCTGCACGCGATGACCGAGGCCTTCACCGCGGCGGGCTTTCGCATCAGCGTCATCAGCGAACCGCCGTTTGTGCCGGAAGCCCGCGACCTGTTCCCCGAGGAGCTCCGCGAGTTCGAGCCCACCCGCACGAGGTTCTTGTGCTTCTTGTTCTTCGTTCTCGAAGCCAGCTAGGCGCCTCGTAACGATCAATTGTGGTGACTGAGCGTTTTCAGCGGGCGATTCCCGAACTGAAGCGCTCAGTCACACTGCTCAAACCGCTTGCCCTCTGGGAACCAGGCGCGCCTCATCACCTGCACCCGCCCGAGACCGTCGAAGACCTGGACTTGCCCGAGGCAGCGCTGCTCCTGGCAGGCGAAGGACTACGCCCCTGGGAGAGGGTTACATCTCCCCAGGTCGGGCCCGCCGGGAGAAGCGCAGGGCAGACAGGGCATCAAACCTATCGGTAGTTTCTGATCATGTCCGATGCCGACTTCACCCCCCTCCGCGTCACCTACCGGACGCCCAAGCTCGGCCGCACCCAGATCCAGGACTGGGCGAGAGCGAACGGCTATCCGGTCAGTGAGCGTGGCCGGATAGCTCCAGAAATCACCGAGGCCTTCTTCGCCGCCCATCCCGAGATCCTCGAGCAGGCGAGCACGTTCGAGATGGTCCGCGCCACCGCGAGAACTCCCGGCGCGTCGCCAGAAGATTACGGGTGGGAAAAAGGCAGCGGGCTCGGCGACATCTACACCATCGTCTTCGTCCGCGGGCTCGACGAGCATGAGGTGCTTCGCCGGATCGGGGCCGCAGACGACGACATTCGGCTCATCACGGACGAGGACTACTCTCAGCCGGAAGGGCCGGAGATCATCACCGTGAGGCGAATCGAGGACTGGACGATCGCCATCGAGGACTGCGGCTGGCGAGCCTCGCACATGGAGGCCCTCTGCCCTCTTTCCCGCGACGGCGGACAGGCGGTGGCGGTAATGCGACATGATTACGCCGCCCGGCACCGTCTTGCCTACGCCGTCGACGGCGCATACCTCACCGACATCGACCCGACCTTCCCCAGACGACGGCATGGCGCAGATCCTGACCGGCTCAATCGACACCTTCGTGAGCTCGGCATTGATCCAGCTGCCGATGACCGCATCGAGAACGCCATCCCGGCGGCCCTGGCAATTGCCAGTCGGATCACCAATGTCATGATCACCCCACAGCACCTGCGCCGCCCTGCCCTTGGCGCCGCCATACCCGGGGCCTACTGATCACCTTGACCACCCTTCGTGATCTCGGCACCATGCCGACATGAGTGCTGGCCTGATCATGGCGATGCCTCTCCGCCAGTGGGGGCTCATCGACGCATCCATGGACAACGACGCCAGCGTCGAAACAGTGAACGGCAATCGCCGACGGGCCGACCTCGCGCGCAGCATCCGAAGGGCCGGTCGGGATCAGATCGCCCACTGGACACCGGGCGTTCCGGGCTCCGGTTCGTGGCCGCCGCCGGACGAGATCGTGAAACCCAAGCTCACGATCGCTCAATGGCTTCTCACGACCGACGTCCTCGAACGCTGGGCCGCAGCCGCCGATCGCACCGGGCGTCATGACACAGCCGCGCAAGAACGCGAACTCCGGGAGCTGATCATCTCGCGGCTTCGAGCACACGGCGTTCAGACTCACTGAAGTCGCCGCAACATGCTCACCAACAGGAGGAACCAAGGGATGAAGCAGGTGCCACACCCCGACCGAGTGGTATTCGTTGACTGGCATGGCGTGCTTTCCTGCGATCCCTTCTGGGCGTCCATCCGAGACAACGCCCGGCATCCGCTTCACTCGCAACTCGTGGAGAGCCTTGTGCGGATCTTCACGGGCGAGGGGGCCCACGCCTGGATGAAGGGCCAGGTGTCCTCCGCTCAGGTGATCGCAGGCATGGGCATCAAGCTGGACCGCCGGTTCCGCGACGACTTCCTCCAGCGCCGGCTACTGGCCGACTGCGCCCGGATGCGGGTCAACGTTCCGTTGTTCGAGATGCTCCGCGAGCTCAAGACGAGTGCGTCGATCGTCGTGTCCACCGACAACGCGGACTGCTTCGCCGACACTTTCAGGCGGGTACGCAAGACCCAGCGCCCAGCTGGCCACCGTCCGGCAACGTTGGCCGAGTGGGCCTTCGTCTGCGACGACATGATCTGTTCCAGCGACGTCGCAGTGCTCAAGAGCGAAGGTATCGTCCACTTCTTCGGACCTTGGCTGAGCCGGCACGGCATGTCCTTCCAAGACGCGCTGCTCATTGATGACTCAGCGAACAACTGCGCCGCCTTCCGAGAGCGGGGAGGAACCGCTCTGTGCTGGAGGATGGGCGCCGACGACATCACCGACGCCGCAACCGCGCTCAGCCGATGGCTCGACGGGTCTGCCGCATCCGAACTTTCCTACGCTGCCGCTCGCGGTGAGGAGAACAGATAGAGACACCCGTCTGGAGGCTGCGCCGGCAACTTTCGGCCAGACACTTCGCAGCCTGGAGCTATTGCCCTCAACCCACGCACGCATGATCTTCGGCTGGGTACTGTCAACCTCGATGACGCGAATGCTGCTATTTCGACGCCCGTCGAAATAGCAGTGCCCAGGTCAGCCGCAGGCCTCACTGTCATGTTCAGTGGCTCCAGACAGATGTTGTCTGGCGGCCTTGAAGACGACAGTCCGTCACGGCAACTGGAAGTGGACATGGAAGTGCGCAATCGGAGTTGGCAGTAGCGGCGTGTATGGCAGGAGGTTCGGCTCTGGAGATGGCGACGGTCTGGCTCCGTCGGCTGGCGTTGGTGGTGGCACCAGCGTCCGGCGAGTCGTTCGCGTCGTGGGTTGATCGGATGGCCCTGCGGAACGGGTGTCCGCCGTGGGCGATGGTCGAGGCGTTGGGGCTGGATGTACGCGCGTCGAGTGACGTCCGTTCACTGGCCTACGGCGTCGTTACGACGCCGGAGACGTGCAGGGCGATCGAGGCTGCAACAGGTGTGAGCTCCGAGGTCGTGCGTGGGATGCACTTGGAAGTGTTTGACGGCTCGGTCCTGGATCTGGCAGGTGTCCGCGTGGGCGACAGGGAGTCAGTCCGCCGGGCAGAGGGCCGTGAGTGGGTGCAGTTCTTCGGCAACCGGGCATGCCTGGCGGCTTCGGGCGGAGTGTGGCTGGCCTGGTGGAAGCTGGGCTGGGCCACGGTTTGTCCGAGCATAGGACTCTGCTGGTGGATCTCTGCCCGAGATGCCGCGTTTCCGTGCGACGAGGTCCCGCCGGCCAGCCTGCGCGTCTTTCTCGCTCACGAATGCCGGCCCCGTTGCGGTGCGGCGCGCTTCTCAGCGGGGCCGTATGCGATCAGCCGATCCCGCAGATCAGCACGAGCTCGGTGAGTAGCAAACTCGCTGATCAGCAACAACTCGTGCTTGAGGTGGCGATGCACCGCCGGCCTGCGCTGATCGCGGGCCAGATGGTGAGTGCCGGTCAGCGGTTCGCGGTCTTGAAAGCGACGGCGATGCTGGTCCGGCTTGGGTGCCGGAGGTTCTCCCTCTGTTGGATGTGACTCTGGATGGTCAGGGCGCGCTGGCCGCAGAGGTTGGTGGACAGCGGTGGAATCGGGCGGGGCCCGTGGACCACTTCGGGATGGCTCCGCGAACGGCGTTGGTAGCTGCGGGACTGCTGGCGGTGGCTTTGGAGGTGGCCGCGGCGGAAGGGGAGTCGGAGCCGGTGGCCCGGTTGATGCCGCTGGCCGCCGCCGCGCGGATGAGATGGAAGGAGCGGCGGCCAGATCTGCCGACACAGGGGGCTCTGCCATCGGTTTTCACAGCAGCCTTGGATGCCGTGCTCGGTGGGCAAGCTCGCCGGCAGTGAGTGGGCCAACGGGGTGGCCTGACGTTGGCCCGGAAAGTGAGGACGAAGTCAACTATGGGGCGCTAACGTGACCTTCGTCACATGATTCTTTGCCGCATGCCGACGCTCTGGATGAATGCGAGCCGCCGCTTCTTACTGTCTCGGGAGGCGCGATGAAGGCTGCCGACCTGCAATTACGCAGCGTCCCGGTCCGCTTTCTGCATCCGGACTGGCAGGAAGAGCAGCGCTCGCTGGAAGATGCCGCCTGGGTGGCCTTCGAGAACTGCGGCGCGATTCGGCGGATCCCGCACCGGGCTGATCAGGCGCACACGCCGAGCACGCACTGGTTCTCCACGACGAACTGGGTGATCGAATGCGAGTCGTATCTGGAGAGCGTCTGGATGACGCTGTTGGATTTCGACCCCGAGGTGAGCGGCTTCTCCGGCCAGCCGATGCAACTGTTCGGAGTCGATGATCGCGGCACCTGGAAGGCCACGCCTGACTGTTCGTCCGCCGGCTTGACGGCTTGGCGACGGTGATGGAAGTGAAGAATCCCGCCTGGCTGGGCGATGCGAAGGTGAAGGCGACCGCTGAGCGGGTCGCGGCCTGCTGCGCGCTGGCGGGCTGGGATTGTCAGCTGGTCGGCGAGCCGCCCGGGCGGCAGCGCACGATTAACGTGCTGGCGTTGGTGGGCTGCGCCGCGAGATGGTGGGGGTGAGCGACTACCGCGCGCAGCTGCTGGCCCTGGCCGGTGAGCCGGTGCCGCTGGGGCAGTTGATCGGCTTCACCGCCGAACCGCTGGTGGCCCGAGCGGTCGTGCTGCCTCTGTGCTGGACCGGAGAACTGACGGTGGACCTGACCCGGCTGCTGGAGGACACCAGTCTGGTTCAGGCCACTGCGGTGAGCAGGGGCGCTGGGGCGCGGCAGTGAGCGGAGGCGGCGAGGCATCCGGTCGGCGGCTGGTGATGGGCGCGTGGGTGTGGTTCCACGACGAACGCCACCAGGTAGTCGGTCAGAGCGGCAGTGAGGTTCACCTGCAATCGGCCGGTGGGGTGTGGACGGCGATCTACATCGCGGCCTTGATGGCGGCGCCCGGGTTTCGGCTGGTCGGCGAGAGCCCTGCCGAGTCGGTCGCCTTTGCCGTCGACGAGGTCAGCATCGGCCGCGGTCGCATCCACCGGACGGGATCGCCCGAGCGCGGCGAGGCCTACACCGACATCCTCGTCGCGCACGGGCTGACGGAGCTCAGCGCCCACGGCGCCAGCACCCCGGCCGACTCGCGGGAGCTGGGCCTGGCGCCCGCGGGACCCTTCGGCGCGAAGTTCGTGGAGGTGCGGGTCGACCCGGATCTCGGACTGCTGCGGGTGGCCAGGGTCGTCTCGGTGATCGACGCAGGCCGCATCCTGAACGAGAAGACAGCCACCAGCCAGATCATCGGCGGCACGGTCGGCGGCATCGGCATGGCCATGTTCGAGGAGACGGTCACCGATCCGGGATCCGGGCGCATCGCCAACGCCACCTTCGGCGACTACCTGATCCCCGTCAACGCCGACATCCCCGACATGCAGGTGAGCTTCGTCGGCCGGCCCGACAGGTTCAACCCCGTCGGGGTCAAAGGCGTCGGCGAGATCGGCCTCGTCGGCATGGGCGCCGCCATCGCCAACGCGGTCCACCACGCCACCGGCAGGCGCATCCGCTCGCTACCCATCACGATCGACAAGCTCTTCTGACGGGTAGATGCGCTCGAAGGCGCTCTTGTCCGGGCGGCTCTCGAAGCCGACATACGCCCGTCGTTAGCCGCCCCACCCACCGACCGCAACTGAATCAGCGGGGTTACCGGCGCCGGCTCAACCGGCAAGGGCCCTCGTACGGGGGATCGCTGAGCTTCAGCCGCCCATCACCCGTTCGTACGCGGTGATCAGGTCGTCCATGGGCAGCACCGGGCCCTGAGGGTCCTTGGCCAGGTCGTCCCACAGGCGGAGTGAGATCGCGTCCGCGTGCCACGGGTGAGACTCGAACGCCGCGACCTCCTCTCCCGACATCGGCCCGCCCTGGGCGCGCAGCGAGCGCACCGACGCCGGGCTCAGCGTGTCATGGTAGGACGGGTCCACCGCCACCAGGTACCGCTTGGCGGCCACGTGCTGCTCGATCGTCCAGGCGGAGCGGGCGGTCAGGTGGTCGCGGGCGTAGGTGGCGCCGGCCTGCTCGTGCGGCATCCCCCGGTGCCGCTCGGCGACGGGGCGGGCGCGGCCGACGTCGTGGAAGGCGGCGGCCAGGACCAGTTCGTCGTCGGCCGCGGCGGCGGCGGCGTGGGCGGCGGCCTGGAGGGCGTGGGTGCGCTGGTCGACCACCTCGCCTCCGTACGGGAGGCCGGCGAGGCCCTCGAAGAGGCCGACGAGCTCATCGCGAGAAAGCATGACCTGTCCTCCTTTATGGGGATTTGTCGCAACTGCGCCATGATGGGTCGCTCCGGATGACCTTCCGTTGACCAGTTGGTGAACATGCACCTCCGGTGCGGCGACGGGCGGGTGGGTTCGCTCCGAGTTAACCCCTCGGTTCGTGCATCGTCAGACGTGTCTGACCCGGACATCACTGGCGGCGAGCAGCGTGGCGAGCCGGATCTGGTTCCACACGCTCGGAGATCTCACTGTGAAACGTTCCCTGACCGCCCTGGTCGTGCTCGGCGTCCTCGCGACGGGCTGCTCTTCCGCCAGCGGCAGCACCGGCGGCGACGTGCTCCGGTTCGCCGCCGTGCCGGTAGAGCAGAACATCGACCCCACCGCCGAATACAAGGACATCATCGCGCTCATCGAGAAGAACACCGGCAAGAAGGTGGAGTTCGTGCGCTCGACCGACTACAACGCGGTCATCGAGGGCATGGTGTCGGGCAAGATCGATCTGGCCGAGTTCGGGCCGCTGTCGTACGTGCTCGCCAAGAGCAACGGCGCCAAGATCACGCCCATCGCCTCGATGGTCGAGAAGGGCGGCACGCCCACCTACCAGAGCTACGGCATCGTGCCCGCCAACAGCAAGATCACCGGAATCGACGGGTTCAAGGGCGCCAAGGTCTGCTTCGTCGACCCGGGCTCGACCTCCGGTTATCTCTTCCCGAGCCAGGGCCTGCTCGGCGCGGGCATCGACCCGAAGACCGGCGTGCAGCCGATCATGGCGGGCGGGCACGACAACTCCGTGCTGTCGGTGGCCGCCGGCAAGTGCGAGGCCGGGTTCGCCGAGAACGCCATGGTCGACCACATCCTCATCGACAAGGGCAAGCTCAAGGCCGGTCAGGTGAAGGTGGTGTGGAAGTCGGCGCCGATCCCCATGTCGCCCGTCGCCATGCGTGACGCGCTGCCCGCCGACGTGAAGGCCAAGCTGGTGCAGACCTTCACCAAAGACGCCACCAAGGACCGTCTGGTGCAGCTGGGCATCTGCAAGGACGAAGCCTCCTGCCGGGTGACGGCCGACTCCTCCGTCTGGGGCTTCCAGACGGTGAGCGATGCGACCTTCAACCCCGTACGCGAGGTGTGCGCGGCCACCCATAACGACAAGTGCGCCACGGCATGACGGCGGTCGTACGGACGAAGGGCCTGGTCAAGACGTTCGGCGTGGTGAGGGCGTGCGCGGGGATCGACCTGACCGTGCGGCGCGGCGAGATCGTCGCGCTGCTCGGCCCGTCGGGCTCGGGCAAGTCCACGCTGCTGCGCCACCTCAACGGCCTGGCCCGGCCGGACTCGGGCGAGGTCGAGGTTCTGGGCGTCGACGTGGTCGACGCCAGGGGCGCCGAGCTGCGGGCGCTGCGCCGCCGGGTCGGGGTCGTCTTCCAGCAGTTCAACCTGGTCGGACGGCTCACCGTGATGGAGAACGTGCTGCACGGCGCGCTGGGGCGGGTCCGCGGCCCCCGGTACGGCATCGTCACCTGGCCCAGGTCCGTACGGGCGGAGGCGCTCGAACACCTCGACCGGGTCGGGCTGGCGGAGCGGGCCTACCAGCGGGCCGGGAGCCTGTCGGGCGGGCAACAGCAGCGCGTGGCCATCGCGCGGGCCCTGTTGCAGCGCCCCGAACTGGTGCTCGCCGACGAGCCCGTGGCCTCCCTCGACCCCGAGACCGCCGCCTCGGTCATGGACCTGCTGGTACGGGTGTGCCACGAGGACGGGCTGACCATGGTGTGCACGCTGCACCAGATCGAGCTGGCGTTGCGGTGGACGCGGCGGGTGGTGGGGCTGCGGCTGGGGGAGATCCGGCTGGACGAGCCCACCGAACTGCTCGACGCGGTGCGGTTGCGGGGGCTGTACCTGTCCGACCCCGTGACGATCCCATGATGGCCCAGGCGACGACCGGCGCCCGGCCGTCCCGGGACAGGCCCAGGGTCTCGCCTCGGAGAACGGCCGCCGGCGGCGGTTCCGGAGCCTCAGGAGGAGGAGCAGGAGGAGGCGGAGGCGGGGCCCCGCGACCGGGCCGTGGTGGCGGAGGAGCGGCGAGCGGGGCAGGGGGCCGGCCGCCGCGCAGTGCCCGGCGCCTGGCGGCGTGGTCGTTCCCGATCGTCTTGGTGACGCTCGGAGTCGTCGCGCTCCAGCACCTGGGCGTCGGGGTCGGCGGGATGGTGGCCGGGTTCGGCGAGGTCGCCGGGCTGCTGGCCAGAGCCTGGCCGCCGACGATCAGCGATCCGGCCACGACGTTCATCCACATGCTCGACACGCTCTGGATGGCCGTCGCCGGAACCGCGCTGGCCACGCTGCTGGCCGCCGTGCTCGGTGTCCTGGCCGCCGCCCGGGGCGGGCGCGCACCGGCCAGGGCCGTCAGGTCGGTCGCGCTGGGCGTGATCGTCGCCTGCCGGGCCGTTCCCGACATCGTGTTCGCCGTCTTCTTCGTGGCCGCGATCGGCATCGGCCCGCTGCCCGGCGTGCTGGCGCTGGGCCTGCACTCGGTGGGCATGCTGGGCAAGCTGTTCGCCGAGGCGGTCGAGCATGCGGACGCCGGCGTGCGCGAGGCCGTCGCGGGCACCGGCGCCGGGCCCGTCCAGCGGCTGCTGGCCGGGGTGTTGCCGCAGGTGGCGCCCGCCTGGATCGCGGCCATCCTGTACCGGCTGGACATCAACTTCCGCGGCTCCGTGCTGCTCGGCGCCGTCGGCGCGGGCGGCGTCGGGCTGGATCTGAAGACCGCGTTCGGCTTCACCGACTACCGGGAGGCGACCGGCATCGCGCTGGTGACGGTGGCGGTCGTGCTGCTCGTCGAGACGGTCTCGATGGCGCTGCGCGGGCGGCTCCTGGGCGCCGAACGCGGTGTGGCATTGCCTCCCGTACGCGGGCAGCGCGTGCCGTGGACCCGGTCGAGGCTGGCCGCGCACCTGGCCGGATGGGGCGCGCTGGCGCTGGCGGTGACGGCGTTCTGGCGGGTCGGCGCGAGCCCCGCCGCGCTGGCCGAGGCGGCGGCGGGCTCCGTGCGGGCGTTCGGCGACTTCTTCCCGCCCGACTTCGCCCCGGTCGCGGACCTCCTCGGCGGCGGCCTGCTGGAGACGGCCTCGATCGCGCTCGGCGCCACCTTCCTCGGCGTCCTGGCCGGCATCCCGCTCGGCCTGGCCGCCGCCCGCGCCGTCGCCCCCAACGCCGGTGTACGGCTGGCCGCGCGCACCTTCCTCGTCGGCCTGCGCTCCATCCCCGACCTGCTGCTGGTGCTGGTGTTCGTGGCGGCGTTCGGCCTCATGGACGGCCCGGTCGCCGGGACGCTGGCGCTGGCCGTCTTCACCACCGCCCTGGTCGCCAAACTCGTCTCCGACGATGCCGAGGAGCTGCGCGCGGGGCCGCGCGAGGCCGCACTCTCGGCCGGGGCGCGGCCGGTCCAGGAGCTGACCGTGGCCGTGTTCGGCCAGCTCACGCCCCGTCTGGTGGCCACCACCCTGTACGCGCTCGACGTCAACCTGCGGGCCTTCTTCATCCTCGGCATCGTCGGCGCCGGAGAGCTTGGGTACGCGCTCAGCCAGCACATCAGGGCACTCAACCACGACGTGGTCACCGCGATCGTGCTGCCGGTGTTCGCGCTGGTCCTGGCCGTGGAGGCGGTCTCGGCCGGGCTCAGATCCGTTCTGCGTTGATGACCTGTGCGCTCGTGCGGCGTCGCCCGCCGTTCACCTCCTGGTCGGGAACGCGGCCGAGGCTGCTTGTCATGACAAGCACGCAGCGCTACCTGGAGATGGCCGACATCCTGGAGGCGGAGCTGGCGCACGTTCCCGTGGGAGCGCAGGTGCCGAGCGAGCACGTGCTGGCCGAACGTTTCCAGGTCAGCAGGCCGGCCGCCCGCGCCGCCCTGCAGGAGCTGGAGCGGCGGTTGCTGGTGCGCCGCGTCCAGGGTGTCGGCACCTTCAGGCGCGGACGCGTGGAGTATGTGATCTCCGGCCACTTCCCGCCGTCGTTCAGCGAGACCGTGCGGCTGGCGGGCGCCGAGCCGGGGGCCCGGCTGATCAGCTGCGGCGTCCGCCGGGCCGTCGAGCAGGAACGCTCACGGCTCGCCCTGGCCACCGGCGCGGCCGTGTGGACGGTCGAGCGGGTGTTCAGCGTGAACGGCGAGGTCGCCGCGTACGCCACCAGTGTCCTGCCCCGGCGCCCCCTGCTGAACCTGGACAGGGAGCTCGGCGACGGTGTCTCCCTGCACAAGGTCCTGCGCCGCCGCTACGGGCTCACCGTCGTCCGCTCTCGCTACCGGATCAGCCTCGATGTGCCCCCGCAGGGCATCGCCGAGCACCTGACCGACGGCAGCCGCGGCCCCGTCTGGCTGGCCGAGAGCGTGAACCGCGCCGTCGGCGGCCCGTACGTCGAGTACGCCCGCACCTACCTGCGGCCCGACGTCCTCGACGTCACCTTTGAGATCGAAGAGGAAATGCATTGACCGACGTGATGACCAGGGAGGAACGCGCCGAGCTGCTGGCCGCCGCGACTCCCGACGAACTGCTGCCCCTCGCCGAGCGCCTGCTCCAGTCGGGCGATCTGGGCGAGCCCACCGTCCTGCACGCGCCCGAGGTGGGCATGGTGATGCTCACCGTGCGCGAGCCGGTGGCCGAGGAGCGCTTCCACCTGGGCGAGGTGCTGGTCACCTCGTGCACCGTCGAGGTCGCGGGGACGGCCGGATGGTGCATGCGGGGCGGCGACGACCGCGTGGCCGCCCTGGCCGCCGCCCTCCTGGACGCCACCGCGGCGGCCGGGCTGCCCGCCGCCGGCGACGTGCACGCCCTGTGCGCGGCCGTCGCCGAACGCCGGGCCAGACAGGACGCCGCCGAATGGGCCGAGGTGTCGCTGACCCGCGTGGCCTTCGAGGAGCTGACATGACCGTCACCGCCGTCCAGGGGATCGGCGTCCATGTCCGCGCGGTGACGCCGACGGCGGCGCGGGCGCAGGCCGACTTCCGTGCCCTGCTGAACGTGTTGTCCAGGCCCGGAGTGCTGGACGCCGTCGGGACCGGCGACGGGCCTCCCGCGCTGGGCGTCGCGGCCGGGCTGGCCGACGTCGAGGTGCCGACGGCCGTACTGACCACGCCTGGAGAGGAGTACTGGGCCCGCGCCCTGCACCTGGCGACCTCCGCGCCGGCGGTCCCGCCGCACGAGGCCCGCATGGTGGTCGCGCTGCGTCCGCCCACGTCCGCCGAGATCGCCGCGCTGACCAGGGGCGACGCTCTGCACCCTGAGCTCGGCACGCGCCTGGTGGCCGTCGTCGCGGGTCTCGGCGAGAGCGTTCCCGGTCAGGACGGGCCCGAGGTCGTCCTGACGCTCAGCGGCCCCGGTGTGCCCGGCACGCGGCGGCTACGCGTCACCGGCCTGGCCCGGGACGTGTTCGAGGCCCTCGCCGCCGCCAACGCCGGCTTCCCCGCGGGCATCGACACGTTCTTCGTCGCTCAGGACGGGACGGTCGCCGGGCTGCCGCGCAGCACCCGCATCGAGATCGAGAACGGAGAGCACTGAATGGGCTACTCAGGTGCCAGCGGCGGCCACGAGGCCATCCTCGCCGCCGAACGGCTCGTCGAACGCCGCCGGTACGGCGGGCCCAGCGACTGGCTCGGCATCGACCAGATCACCGGCCGGCTGCGGCTGGCCGTGGACCGGATCATGGGGGAGGGCGGCCTGTGGGCCCCCGAGCTGGCGGCCAGGGCGCTGCGCCAGTCCGAGGGCGACGTGCAGGAGGCGGCGCAGCTCATCAGGGCACACCGCTCGACGCTGCCCCGGGTGGCCTACTCCGAGCCGGTGCACGCCGACGAGCTGAAGGTCTCGCGCCGCATCTCTCCCGCCTTCCGCAACCCGCCGGGCAGCCAGCTCCTGGGCCGCACGCTCGACTACGTGGGCCGCCTGCTCGACCTCATGCCGGAGGAGCAGGCCAAGGCCCGCCTCCAGGAACCCGACGAGCCCCAGGTGAACGGCCACGGTCACGTGGACGACGCGGACCTGCGCCACCCGCCGCGCCTGCTCGGCCTGCTCCGTTCCATGGACCTGCTGGTGGACAGGCGCACGGACGGCGACCCCGAGCCGTACGACATCACCCGCTCACCCATCCGCCCCGGAGTGCCCCGCTCGGCCCGCCTGACCGCGATGGCCAGGGCCGAGACCGGCGCCCTGGTGCACCTGTGGTACTCGCACACCTTCCGGCCGGGCCGCCACAACCACGAGTTCCCCGGCGAGGTCCGCCACGGCACCCTCCCCGTCCGGGTCCGCCACCCGCTCACCGGCGCCCCGGTCACCGTGACCGAGGTGCGGGTGACCGAGGTCGAGACGATCGACGACCTCGACCGGGCCGAGGAGGACCGCAGCCGCCTCGACCTCGGCTACGGCATGTGCTTCGGCCACAACGAGCGCAAGGCCATCGCCATGGCCGGGCTCGACCTGCTGGTCCACCGCGACGGCGGCCGTACGGAGCTGGAACAGGAGGTGCTGCTGACCCTCGACGGCATCGAGGCGTCCGGCTTCCTCGAGCACCTCAAGCTGCCCCACTACGTGGACTTCCGGTCGGTGCTCGACCGCAAGCGGGCGGTACGGGCCGCGGCGCGGGAGGCGGTCGCCCGATGAGGACGATCACGGACCTCGCCGGCGACGGCGGCCCCCGGGGCATCTTCGACGAGCTGTCCAAGCGCGAGGTACGCCGGGCCGCGCTCACCGCCGTGGCCGTGCCGGGCTACCAGGTGCCGTTCGGCTCGCGCGAGATGCCGGTGGCCCGCGGCTGGGGCTCGGGCGGGCTGCAGGTGACGCTGGCGCTCGTCGGCCCGCAGGACCGGCTCAAGGTCATCGACCAGGGCGACGACGGCGGCGTGAACGCCTCCAACCTGCGCCGCCTGGTCGTGAACCACGTCGGATGCGCGGAGGAGAGCGACACCCGCGAGGCGAGCCTGATCCAGTCCAGGCACCGCATCCCCGAGACGCCGCTGCGCGCCGACCAGGTGCTGGTGCTCCAGGTTCCGGTGCCCGAGCCGCTGCGCGCGGTCGAGCACGACGTGCGCGAGCAGCGCAGGATGCACGCCGAGGCCGACTACTCGCGCATGTGGGTCGGCCTGTACGAGGACGTCGTCCGCAACGGCGTCGTCACCAAGACGGCCGGCTACCCGTGCATGGTGAACGGCCGCTACCTGATCTCGCCCACGCCGATCCCCAGGTTCGACGTGCCGAAGCTGGATCGGGCCGAGCAGCTGACGTTGTTCGGGGCGGGGCGGGAGAAGCGGATCTACGCGGTGCCGCCGCACACCGTGGTGGAGCCGCTGGTGTTCGAGGACATCCCGTTCGAGGTCGAGCACACACCCGGCGCGGCCTGCCGGCACTGCGGCTCGCAGGAGTCGTACCTGGTGGAGGTGCCGTCCGTGGCCGGCCCAGCGCCCGGCACAGTGGCCTGGGTGTGCAGCGACACGGACTTCTGCGCGCGTAACAGGGAGAAGGATCAATGAGCTGGGCGTTGAAGGTGGAGGGGCTCGGCAGGGTCTACGGCGACCCGGGGGCGCGGTCGCTGCCCGGCACCGGGCCCGAGCACGGCACCTCGGTCTCGCCCGCGACCGGTGCCGTCGTGGCGGTCTGGGACGTCGGCTTCGAGGTGGAGCCGGGCGAGGCGCTGGGCATCGTCGGCGAGTCGGGGTCTGGCAAGTCCACGGTCATGCGCTGCGTGGCCGGTGACGAGCGGCCCAGCCGGGGCAGCGCGTACCTGCGCGGTTACGACGACGGGCGGACCGACGTGCTGGCGCTCGGCGACGGCGAGCGGCGGCGGCTGCGCGTCGACCGTGTCTCGGTCGTCTACCAGGACCCGGCCGCCGGGCTCGACCTGGACACGAGCGCGGGCGGCAACATCGCCGAGCGGCTCACCGCCGCCGGCGGCCGGCACTTCGGCCGCATCCGGGAGCGGGCCGCCGAGCTGCTGGAGCTGACCGAGGTGCCGCTGTCGCGCATGGACGACCCCGTACGCACCTTCTCCGGCGGCATGCGCCAGCGCGTGCAGATCGCCAAGGCGCTGGCCAACCGGCCGCCGGTGCTGCTGCTCGACGAGCCCACGACGGGACTGGACGCCTCGGTCGCGGCCGGCGTGCTCGACCTGCTCCGCAACCTGCTCGAACGGCTCGGCGTGGCCGCCGTGGTCGTCTCCCATGATTTCGGCGTCATCGAGATGCTGACCAGGAGGGTGATGGTGATGCAACACGGCCGTGTCGTCGAGACCGGTCTGACCGACCAGCTTCTGGAGGATCCGCAGCACCCCTACAGCCAGCGACTGGTGGCGGCGGCGCGCGGATGAACGTTCTGGAGATCAGGGGGCTGGTCAAGTCGTTCACCCTGCACACGATCGACGGGCGCACCGTGGGGGCGCTGCACGGCGTGGACCTGGACGTGGCCGCTGGCGAGCACGTCGCCCTGGCCGGTGCGTCCGGAGCCGGGAAGTCGTCGCTGCTGCGCTGCGTCCACCGCACGTACGTGCCGACGGCCGGGCGGATCCTGCTGCGTACCTCGTCGGGCCAGAGCGTGGACCTGGCGGCACTGCCCGACGCGCAGGTCGCCGACCTGCGCGGACGGGAGCTGGGCTACGTCTCGCAGTTCCTGCGGGCCGAGCCGCGCCGGGCCGTGCTCGACGTGGTGGCGCGTGCCGGGGCCGCCCGCGGCCTGGACCTCGACGCGGCCCGCGATGCCGCCGCGGCCGCCCTGCGCCGGCTGGGCATCGAGGAGCGGCTGTGGGCCATGCACACCACCGTCCTGTCGGGCGGCCAGAAGCAGCGCGTGAACCTGGCCGCCGGCACCATCTCACCCCCCAGGCTGCTGCTGCTCGACGAGCCGGTCTCCGCGCTCGACCCGGTCAACCGGGAGGCCGTGCTGTCCATGATCGCCGACTTGACGGGGGCGGGCGTGGCCGTGCTCTCCGTCTTCCACGACCTCGACGCCATCGAGCGGCTGGCCACCCGGGTCGTGGTGCTGAAGGACGGCCGGGTGGCCGCCGACGGGCCGCCCGGCGCCGTCCTGCGTGAATCCGAACTGAACCTGGAGGTGGCCCGATGAGGGTGCTGGCGCATGCTCAGGCCGTACTGCCCGACCGCGTCATCGACGACGCGCTGGTCGTCACCGAGGGCGGGTTGATCACCCACGTCGGGCCCGCCCGGCCCGGCGCGGTGCCGGCGGAGGCCGTGGATCTGCGGGGCGCGCTGCTGCTGCCCGGCATCGTCGACACCCACTCCGACGGGCTGGAGACCGAGCTGCGGCCCCGGCCGGGGGCAGAGTTCGAGGTGGAGTTCGGGGTGTCCAGCTTCGAGGGGCGGGTACGGGCGGCCGGGGTCACGACCGTGTTCCACGGGGTGGCGTTCGAATCGCACTACCGCAAGGGCCGTACCGTCGAGCGGGCCTGCCGCCTGGACGCCGCGCTGCGTGAGCGTGGTGCCTCCGGGCATGCGCTGGTGGACCACCGCGTCCTCTACCGGCTCGACGCCCGCGACCCCGACGGCCTGGCCGCCCTGGACGCCTGCCTGTCTGACTTCGACGCGCCCGTGCCGCCGCCGCTGGTGTCCTTCGAGGACCACACGCCGGGGCAGGGGCAGTACCGGGACTCGGCCGTGTACCGGCGTTGGCTGGAGGGCACCGAGGGCATCTCCGCGGAGGAGGCGCAGCGGCGGGTCGAGACGCTCGTGGCCGAGCGCGACACGCGCATCGGGCACCGGGAGATCTCGCTCGGCCGGCTGGCGGAGCTGGCGGCGCTGGGCCGGGCCAGGTTGCTCGCGCACGACCCGGTGACCGCGGCCGAGATCGACGTGGCGGTGGCCAACGGGGTCGCGGTCGCGGAGTTCCCGACCACGCCGGAGGCCGCGCGGGCGGCCAGGGAACGCGGGCTGCGGGTGGTGGCCGGGGCGCCGAACGTCCTGCGCGGCGGCTCCCACTCGGGCAACGTGTCGGCGGCCGAGCTGGTGGCGGCGGGGCTGGTGGACGGCCTGTCCAGCGACTACCTGCCCTCCGCCCCGCTGGCGGCGGCGCTGCTGCTGGCCGCGCGGGGCGTCGTGCCGCTGCCGGGGGCGGTGGCGCTGGTCACCTCGGGCCCGGCCGCCGTGGCCGGGCTGACGGACCGGGGCGCCCTGGTCGAAGGGCAGCGCGGGGATCTGACCGTGGTGACCGTCGAACGGGGGTGGCCGACCGTGCGCATGACCGTCGCGGCAGGTGACCCGGTGCTGCTCGCGGGGGTCGGACGATGACGGTGCGGCAGAGCGGGCAGGGGGTGCCGGCGGAGACGCATCCGGCCCTCGCCGCCGCAGCGGCGGCCGCGCTGGAGGCGTACACCGTCGCCACCGCCGAGCACGACCGCGCCAGTCTGGCGGCCATCGTCGCGGACGGGGCGGACGGCACCCCCACCATGCGCATCGACGTGCTCGTGGAGGACGCCATCCTGGCCGCGCTGTCACGACATCCGGTCAACGTCTTGACCGAGGAGAGCGGCTGGGTGGACCGCGGGTCGGCGCTGACCCTGGTCATGGACCCGGTGGACGGCTCGGCCAACGCCGCGGCCGGGGTCCCGCTGTCGGCCTTCTCGGCGGCCGTGGCCGAGGACGGCGTCTTCACCGAGGCGCTGACCGTCTGGCTGGACACGGGCCGGAGCTGGTGGGCTCGGTCCGGGGTGCCGTCGCCGCTGCGTACGAGCGGCCGCCGGACGCTCGACGGCGCGGCCGTCTCCCTCCTGCGGCCCCACCCGGCCAATCCCCGGGCGACCGCGGCCTGGTGGGCGGTGGCACGGCGGGTGGCCCGCGTGCGGATCCTGTCCACGAGCTGCCTGGAGGCGGCGCTCGTGGCGCAGGGCGCGACCGATGCCTTCGCCGACGCCGCCACCGACACACATCGCCTGATGGACATCGCAGCCGCGGTCGTGCTGGCCGACGTGGCCGGCGGCGCGATCAGGGATGTGTTCGGGCGCGCCGTCGAGCTGGACACCGACCTCACCAGACGCTGGAGCGGTGTCGTGGCCGCCACCCCCGACCTGGCCGACGAACTGGCCTGCGTCCTCCACGACGCCCACGACACCGGTTCGGTCTCCTTCGTCTGATCCGGGAGTCGGCCGGGCCGGACCTGGCGACGCGTATCCGCCCGGATCGCGCCCGGCCGCCACGGCTTGCGTGCCGGACGAGTAAATGGGCCGACCGGCGGTGCGGTTGTGCCAGATGACGGCAGTCGGGGCCAGGATGCGCTGGGCGATCCGGGACCCGACGCCGATCTTTGCTCCGCCGCCGCCCATCGCGCTGTTCTGACCGCAGGCCGCGCTGCTCCGGGAGATCCCCGAGGACGACCCGGCCGGTGGCACCCGCGTGACCGCGCAGCTGGACGCGTGCCCCGGCAAAGGCAAGCCCGCTGGGGCTGGTTCTACCGCAGGCTTGCCGCAGGGGACGAAGGGCCGGTGGGGTGCTTCTCGCACAGATCCCGGATCGCGGTCACGTTCGGGTGCCAGGGTCGGCCGGTCGGGCCGGTCAGGACAAGCCGGCGTTCCAGGCGCGTCGCAGAGGGATCAGGGTGAGGGGCTCGGACAACATGCTCGCCGCCAGGGACGGGATGATCCCGACACCGAGGCCGGCTTCCACCATGCACAGCAGTACTGATCAACGACAAGCCCAGGCGGGTCCGCCGCCAATGCCAACCCTTGGCTGCTAATGCTGTGACCGGTACCTTCACCGGGTTGGTTGCACCTAGCAGCTGCGGTTGGCAGGGACTTCAAAGATGAGTTCGAGACCGTCCTCTTCGTCCCACTGTTCTCCGACCTCGACGAAGCCGAAGCCGGCGATCGTGGCCAGGGACGCCACATTATCGGGACCAATCGTCGCCCGTACGGTCTTGACCGCCGGTTCGGCCGCGGCCCGACGCAGCAACTCGATCAGGATGGCTCGGCCATACCCCTGGCGACGGAAGTCAGGAGCAACCGAGTAGCCGATCTCGACCATGCCCGCCTCATCGGGCGGTCCGTGAAACCCGGCATGACCGATGACGACACCTTCAGGCCCGGTTACCACCTGCCGCACCATCCACCGTGCGTGGCCGGGATCGGCGGCCATCTGGTCGATCCGAAACCGCCACAGCCACCGTGCGCTGTCTGTCACAAAGTATTCAGTCAGAGCGACCCCAGCCGTGTTGCTGGCGGTGGGAAGATCCCCATCGAGCAGAGCAGACATCGCAGTGCTCGACAACTCGACAAAGCGCACATGCTTCGAACTGGTGGGGAACGACGTCTGGCGATCGGCTTCATCTGTCACCGTACGGATGGTCGCAGGAATGTCCGACAGACGTCCAACGAATTTGGAGTGATTGATCAACCGAACGTGCTCACAACAGCATCCACCACCACGAGCACCAACCCGCTGAAAGATCATGTCGGGTACCGATTCTCCTGGTTTGCGGCGCTCATCGTAAGAGTGAACCGCTGCACTTCTGCTACGCCGACCATTCGGTCATGCCGCAGGGTGTAAGGCTGCGAAGTGCGGGTTGGAGCCAGAAGGGTCCCTGTCAGCCAGGCATCGAGCCTGGTGAGGTTCAGCCGCGGCGATGAGCAGGTGCTGGAGATGGGTCTTGGTGGTCCCGCGGTAGCGGGATTTGCGCAGGCCAAAGCCTTTGACGCCTTGGCGATGGTGCCCTCCACGCCTGCCCTGTGGGCATAGCGTTGCTGCCACTCGTCGGTGCTTTGCCTCGCTCGTGCGCGTTGCAGAGCTTCATGCTCCTCCTGCGGACGCAGGGTGACGCCCCGGCCTTTGGCCCCGCAGGTGCACAGGTCCCGGCTGGGACAGTCCTTGCAGCTACGCATGGAAAAGCGCACGCGGACGACCGGAGTTCCGCCTTGATCGATTTCGTTGGCCCAGGGCAAGCTCGTGGCTCCGGTGGGACAGGTCATGACGCGGTTGTCCCAGTCGATGGTGCAGTCGCTGACGGCGAAGCTGTTGCCCTCGGCGCTTTGCCAGGCGTTGTCGGGCATCATCGGTCCCAGCAGTTCGATGCCGCGGCGATCGGCGCGCGTGAGGTTGTGCGCGCTCATGTAGCCCTTGTCGGCCGGATGCACCGCCGGCGTCAGTCCACGCGCCGCCACGGCCTCCTGAACCAGGTCAGTGGCCTCTTGGTCGCTGCCGGGCGACGGGGCGGTGACCACGTTGGTGATCAAATGTGGCGCGTCGGTGTCGCAGGTCTCGGTGAGGTGCACCTTGTAGCCGTCCCAGTGCGAGTCGCGCTTGGTTCCGGCTCGCGCGTCGCCGTCGTAGGGCGAGCTCTGGCGGATCATGCCCGGCGGCTGCTCGTCCGGGGTTCGCCAGCGCAGTTGATCGTCGATGGGGACGTACTGCTGATCCATACGTGGCGTAGGGCCTGCACCGCGGGGATGTTGCGCAGCCAGCCAGGAGCGGCCGGCAAGTAGACCGCGCGCAGGATACGTTCCCGTCGGCGCCGATCTCGTGGCCGAGCTGGATGCGCTTGGCCCTGTTCTTGGGCAGTTGATAGTCCTCAACGTGGGCCTCGTAACGCTCGAACCATCCGGGTTCGGCCTGGGCCAGCAGCCAGTCGGGGGCTGCGGCGGCCAGCGGGGGGAGCGCGGCGCGCGCCGTTTCATGCATCTGCCCCAGCCGATTCATCGTGCGCATGGCCATGAGCACATGGGGGAGTCGGTTCGCTGCCGGCCCCGACTCGCAGCAGCCCGGCGGTCACAGCACGCTCCAGGATTCGTGTCGAGCAGGGCCCACCTCGATGTAGCCTTCTGCCTGTAGAGGTTCGTCCGGTTTGACCGCGAGGCGCTCCAACACCTGCGCGGGCTGCAAGCCGGCAACAAGGGTGAAGCAGAACCCCGAGACGCCAAGGCTGCTTCGGAACTCCTCCCACCACAGGCAATCCTGCGTTGTCGCACGTGTCACGAATGGCCTCACTCGATCGGTGGTAGCTGTGTTCGACGGTGCGGACGTCACGCTTCCAGCGAGCACCGACGTTCCTGATCGACGTTGTGCCGCTCGGTTGGGAGACGCCATACAATCGCCAGGGGAGCCTGGAAAGTGCCTCCGAGCCCGGGAAACGATCACAGGCAAGTCGGGAAGCGACCGTCTCAGTCTTCACTTCACCCCTGGTCCGTGCCATACGTGAACGCCCCGCCCTCGCGGCGTCGCAGGCGATATCACGGACCTGATCGACGGCGCCCACCTCGACACCGGCCTCGTCGTCCCGCACCGAAGACGGGTAGGAAGACCCCTGCTGCGGGCCTAGACGAGTAAGTCCTAAGTCCCTGCAGAGTGGAGTGTGGACGTAACGAAGGGTGTTGACGATCGGTTTGTGAAGACAGACCTCAACACCCTTCTCACGGCACTGTACGTCAGCATCGACAACTGGCTCGGGCACCGGCCACGTCTGGGACGCAAACCGAAGCTGACCGACGCCGAGCTGCTCACTCTGGCGGTGGCCCAGGTACTGCTCGGCATCCACTCCGAGGCGCGCTGGCTGCGCTACGTCCCCGAACATCTGCCCGGCGCCTTCCCCTACCTACCCGGCCAGTCCGGCTACAACAAGCGCCTACACAAGGCCCTGCCACTACTCAAACGGGCCATCCGGGCGCTGGCGCAAGACACCGACCTGTGGGCCGACCCCGTGTGGGTGGCCGACTCCACCCCGATCGAGTGCGGCCGCTCCCGGCCCACCACCCAACGCTCGAACCTGGCCGGCTGGGCCGGCTACGGCTACTGCCGCTCCCACTCCCGCTACTTCTGGGGCCTGCGGCTGCACCTGATCTGCACGCCCGCAGGCTTACCGATTACCTGGGCCCTGGCCACCCCGAACATCGACGAACGCCAAGTGCTGATGGCCATCTGCGAGCACGACCCACACCTCACCGCCGACCGGCCCGGACTGCTGATCATCGCTGACAAGGGCTACGTCTCCGCGGAACTGGACGCCTTTCTGGCCGAGCACGGCGTGCAGCTGCTGCGCCCCTCCTACCGCAACCACACCCCACGCCGCGGCGAACACCTGCTGAAGCCGATCCGCCAGCTCATCGAATCCGTAAACGACACCCTCAAAGGCCAGCTCGACCTGGAACTCCACGGCGCCAGGACCGTCACCGGGGTTGGCCACCGCATCGCCCAGCGCATCCTGGCCCTGACCGCCGCCATCTGGCACAACCGCCACACCGGCCAGCCCGTCACCCGATCACTGATCGCCTACGACCACTAATCCGACTTAGGACTTACTCGTCCAGGGGGAAGACAACGCCAAACACCGGCGGTCACATCGGAGGGGGCTCTTCCACCTGTCCGTGAAGTTCTGACGCCACAGCGATCCTGTGCCGGACGGGACCGTACGATTTCTCGGCCTGTGCACGCAACTCGCCAGCGGCTCGTCCGCCCACGGCGCCGCCACCCAACTCTCCACCTGTAACGGCGGCGGCAGCCAGCACTTCGTGCTGAACAGCTCTTACGACCTGGTCTAACTGGCAGCTCACAAATGCGTCGAAACCAATGGCAAGGCCACCAGGGCAACGGGACCCCGCTGCACTTGTGGACGTCCAGCAGGGCGTCAAAACAGAAGTGGAGCCAGAGCTAATGGTTTCGGGGCGCGATTGACTTCCCGCAGCGACTCAAGCGACTGACTGCAGCGCAAGAGTTCGATGCTGCGACACCGCGAAAACGCCCGGTGCCCACCTCGTACCCACAACAGCGCACCGTAGGCGTCACGGGCGGCGAGGCTCTTGTACTGAGCCTGGTCGCTTTCGTCATTGCCAGTCCTCGACTGGCAACGGGCGTGGATTCAGGGCGATCGCCCTGCTGGGGGCTCCCCTTGATTGCTGACAGGGCGAGAACACCGCAACCCGACAGCGCAGCGACTCAAGCGACACACGGGCTGGGGTGGTCTCCCCGCCGCGCGGCGGGGAGACGTCAGCAGAGGGGTGAGGCAGCTGTTGCTTACTGCCCTCAGTTTCTGTCCGCAGGGAGCTTGAAGGCGCAGTCAAGACCCAGTGGGGGACGTCAGTCGAGGGCCGGCCACGCCAGCGAGCCGCAACAGGCACCGCGGCTCCTCGCGCGGGGCGATCACGCCATTTCTTCCAGCAGTCCTGACGGGCGCTTGGGTCGCGCTCCGGGCTGGGCTGGCGAGGCGAGGAAGTCCTCGGTCGTTGGGGGGCGGAAACGACCCAAGCGACCCAAGCGACCGAACCTCGAGACATGACTCCCCTATGCAGGTATCGCTTGCTGGAGCGTGTTCACGTCATCGTCGCTTCAGTCGCTCATCGCGGGCGTGCAAGTGGCGCACTAGCCTTCGGTCGCTCCGCGTTTCATGGTCTGTGAGAGGTCAATAGGGCCGGTCGCGCGCGGAGCGACCCACCACAGCCATCAGTCGCTGATTGCGTCGTCGCCTGAAACCGCAGGTGAGGCCCATACGCCTGGCCAAAGCAGCGACCGAAGCGACTTTCCCTCCAGCATATGTTGTCGTAACGCACTCCGCTGTGCCATGGTCATAAGCGCTCAGTAGAGTCGCTTCGGTCGCTGTCTTCGCAGGGGCCAGCCGATTCCCGCCGCCTTTTTCCGCCACGCGGGAACCATCCCCCGCAAGCGGCTCAAGGTCCGCTAGCCTGTTGTGCCATGTTCAAGGCTCGGTCGCTTCAGTCGCTCAGCCCCGCCGCCGCGCCGCGACAAGCAAGCACCCCACCCCGCCGCCCGCCTGCCCGAGTCGCTTGACGAGAAGGGACAACGTGACTCTGCACGCCCCTCTCGAGGAAACCCACCCCTGCCCACCTTGGCCTTCCCAGCCGGCTGAGATCGCCCACTGGTGTGCCTCGCAGGGCTGGCCTGTCCACCCGCTGACTCCCGGTAGAAAGACCCCGGCGCGCAATTGCGACGCCTGCCACGAGCCCTCCCACAACGCCGACGGATGTGCGTGCCTGCGCCAGGGTCGCTGGTGCCACGGCTTCCACGCAGCGACCGTCGACCCGGCCCGGATCGACACCTGGTGGAGCGAGCGCCCCGGCTTCGGCGTGGGCGTGGCTTGCGGCCCAGCCCACCTCGTGGTCATCGACATCGACATCCATCCCACGCCCCTACCTGACCGGCAGCGTCTGCTGCCCGGCATCCCCATCGACGCCAGGATTGACCTGACTGGACTCGCCACCGGTTTCGACACCTTGGCATTGCTGGCCGCGTTCCGCGGCGCCCCCCATCCGGCCGAGGACGTCTCGACGCTGCGAGTCCGGACGCCCTCGGGCGGCCTGCACGTCTGGTACCGCCCAGAGCCCGGCCACACATTCCTGTGCTCCACCGGCTCCAGCCCCACCCGCGCCCTGGCCTGGCAGGTCGACGTACGCGCCCACGGCGGCTACATTGTCGCCCCCGGAACCCGTACCAAGGACGGCGCCTACACGCTCGTGGGGGACTGTCGGGTCCCGGCTGTGCTCCCGCGCTGGCTGGCCCAAGACCTCGCCCGCACCGGACACACGCCGCCCCCCGCCCGCGCAAGCGGCCTTCAGCCCGCAGCCCCAGTCCCGCCACGAGCCCGTCAGGCCGTCATCCAGGCCGGCGGCGGTCGCAGCTCAGCCGAACGTCTCCTGCGCCGTCTCCTGGATGAGGTCGAAGAATGCTCCACCGTGCCGCAGGGGGCTGGCTTCACAGCCAAGCTCAATCGAGCGGCATACACAGCTGGAGGCCTGGTCGCAGGAGGATACCTGTCCGTGCACGAAGCTCAGACCAAGCTGGCCCAAGCTGCCGATCATGCCCGGCCTGGCCAGGACCACCGCTCCCATAAGATCATCAGCAGTGGGCTGAGCCGAGGCGCCGCCCGCCCTCTGCACCTTCAGGAGCGCCCATGACATCCGGGCCATCATTCGGCGGCTTCAACGCCCAAGCCGCCGCCCAGCAGATGCTCGAGCTCGCCGAACTCTCTCCAGCCGCCCCCGCGCAGCCGCCCCCGCCCGCGACCAGCGATGGGCTGCTGCCCGAGTCGCTGACAGACCGCGGCAACGCCAAATTGTTTGTGAGTATGTACAGCCGCGACTTCAAACACGTGCCCGGCCTCGGCTGGTACCGGTGGGACGAATATCGCTGGATCCCCGACGAGAGCGACGCGGTCCTGTGGGCTGCCGGTGAGATGGCCGACCAACTCGCCGGCTTCGACCCCTACCACCGCCACTCCGCCGCCGACCTACGCCGACATAAAAAACGAGCACTGTCAACCTCCGGTATCCATGCGATGCTGGTGCAGGCCAAAGCGGCCCCGGGCATGGCACTCAACGCTGCCATGCTGGACGCCGACCCCTACGCCATGTGCACCCCCGCCGGAGTGGTCGACCTGCGCACCGGCCTCATCGCCGCGCCCAATCCCGAACATCACCTGCACTCCCGCTCCACCACTCTGGCCCCCCAGACGGCCCCGGTCCCGCGCTGGGAGCGCTTCCTCACCGACACCTTCGGCGACGACGCGGACGGCAAGGAGACCATCGACTTCCTGCATCTGCTGCTCGGCTACTCCATCTCCGGAGACGTCGGCGCCCAGGTCCTGCCGTTCCTGTTCGGCGCAGGAAAGAACGGCAAGTCTGTCCTGCTGGAGGTCATGCTGCAACTGCTCGGCGACTATGCCGACGCGGCCCCACCCGGATTCCTGATGGCCAAATCCTTCGACGGGCATCCCACCGACCTGGCCGAACTACACGGCCGCCGGGTCATCGTCTGCTCCGAGCTCAAACCCGGTGACCGCTTCGACGAGGCCCGCGTCAAGCTCCTCACCGGCGGAGACAAGATCAAGGCGCGGCGGATGCGCCAGGACTTCTTCAGCTTCGACCCCACCCACCATCTGTGGCTGCTGGGCAACCACCGCCCCGAAGTGAGCACCGGTGGTTTCGCCTTCTGGCGACGGCTTCGGCTTATCCCCTTCGAACGCGTGGTGGCCGAAGAACATAAGATTGACAACCTGGCGCGCATCTTGGTGGATGAGGAGGGACCTGGAATCCTCGCCTGGTTGGTCGACGGAGCTCGCCGATATCTCGCGGGAGAAAAGGACTTGTCGGGCCCTCAACGGGTACGTCTAGCGACAGATGCCTACGAAGCGACGGAGGATGTGGTGGGGCGTTTCATCGGCGACGCTTGTGTACTGGAAGCAGGCCTGCGTGCCGAACAGACGAGTCTGTACGCGGCCTACATGCGCTGGTGCGGTTCCGAAGGTGCCACCCCCGTCTCAGCGCGTAACTTCGCAGCACGCATCCGGGACACACTGAAGATGGCATCGCCGAAGGATATGATTCTGTCCAACTCGCGCAAGTTCTATCCGGGCATCGGCCTGCGCTCCGAATTCCATGGCGAGGAGCCTCGTCGATGAGCCTGATCAACGAATCCAGCCTCAGCCACGAAGTCGAACTGGTGTGGCTGGAAGACATCAGCGGTCTCGACTACGTCCGGCAAAGCCTCGACCGACTCCCCACCCGCCGAGGCAAACCCGCCTACCACCGCGACGGCCGCATGGTCGGCTATGCCGTACTCGGCCGGACGGCCAAAGCCGCCCCTGCTTCCGGCACTTTCCACCGCCGGGTCTTCTGGCTCGCCCCCCACGACCGCGACACCCTGCCTGATGGGGAGTACAGCACAGGAGCCCCCCTGGAGTCAGTCGACCCGCGGACACTGGGACCCGGCACACCGGGTCACAAGACCGAGCGCTCCGAAGGCGGACCGCCATCGCCGGCTATGGTCGCCTTGGGCCTCACCCTGCCGAAGGCCTGACCGCAGATCATAACGCCCCAGCCGTCAAGGAACACCGGGCTCGGCGCAGCATCGGCCAACCCCTCTGCATCCATGCTGGCCGAGCCGTTACCGGTGTGCACCTTGCCGGTTGTCCGTCTTGGGGTGCCGTTAACCAACTTGTCATAGGCCGCCAAACCTCGAAGATCCTTGGCCTGACCTTCTGTAATACCGAAGGGCCCGGCACGGATCTATGAGTATGGAACGTCCGCCGCTCGGCATGGATGAACTCATCGAGCGCTGGACCGTGCTGAACGATGAGGTCGGCCTGGTCAGTGCGAAGCAGGAAGGTACCCGTCTGGCCTTCGCGCTGCTGCTGAAGTACTTCACGCAGCACGGGCGCTTCCCGCGCGGGCGGGCGGAGTTTCCTGACGAGGTGGTCGACTACGTAGCGAAGCAGACCAAGACGCCGGCCAGCAGTTTGGGCCTGTATGACTAGTCAGGCCGGACGATCGAGCGTCATCGCGGCGAGATCCGCGATCATCTCGGCTTCCGGGAGTGCTCGGTCGCCGACGCGGACAAGCTGACCGACTGGCTGGCCGTGAACGTCGCGCACGTCGAACGGGGGCCCGACCGGGTCCGCGAGGAACTGCTCAAGCAGTGCCACCAGGAGCGGATCGAGCCGCCCTCGCCGGGGCGGATCACTCGGATCGTACGGTCGGCACTGCACAACGCGGAGCAAACCTGGTTTCACCGGATCGCCGCACGGCTGAATGCGGCGACGGCGGCCCGGGTGCTCGCCCTGGTGGCCGCCGACACCACCGCGGCGGAGACCGAGGGAAGCAATGACGATCTGGACGAGGATGAGGGCTCCGTCCTGTCGCTGATCAAGGCGATGCCGGGCAACGTGAGCCTGGACTCGATGCTGACGGAGATCCGCAAGCTGAACGCGATCCGGGCCATCGAACTACCGGCCGCTTTGTTCGCCGACGTGGCGCCGAAGGTGCTGGGCGAGTGGCGCTTCCGCGCCGCGGTGGAGTCTCCCTCGCACCTGCGCCGGCGGGCCCGCAACGCACCGGAGGCGACGGTCACCTTACTGGCCGTGCTGCTGGTGGAGCGGGAGCGGGAGGTCACCGACGCCCTGGTCGACCTGCTGATCGCCACGGTGCGCCGGGTGGGCGCGCGTGCTGAGCGCAAGGTCACCGAGGAGCTCATCAACGCCTTCAAGCGGGTCTCAGGCAAGGAGAACCTGTTGTTCACCATCGCCGACGCCGCGCTGGCTGCGCCGGACGGCACGGTGCCGTGAGGTCGTCTTCCCCGCGGTGCGGGGCGGCGAGCAGACGCTGCGCGAGCTGGTGCACGAGTTCAAGACCAAGGGCCCGGTCTACCGGCGCACCGTGCAGTCCACATTGAAGGCCTCCTACACCAACCACTACCGGCGCGGCCTGATCGAGCTGCTTCAGGTGCTGGAGTTTCGCTCCAACAACACCGCCCACCAGCCCGTCATCGACGCTCTCAAGCTGGTCATGCGCTACGCCAAGGCCGGCAACACCACCTACTACCCGCTCGGCGAGACCACGCCCGAGCACAAGGGCACCCTCAAGGACTGGGCCGACCTGGTCTATCGCACCGACACCCGCGGCCGGCGCCGGGTGGCGCGCATGGTGTACGAGGTGGCCACCTTCCAGACCCTGCGCGAGCAGCTGCGCTGCAAGGAGATCTGGGTCGTCGGCGCCGACCGGTGGCGCAACCCGGACGAGGACCGGCCCACCGACTTCGAGTCCCGCCGCGCCGAGCACTACCGCGAGCTGCGCAAGCCCCTGGACCCGACCGAGTTCTGCGACAACCTGCGCGAGGAGATGACCAGCGCCCTGGCGAAGCTGAACGACGCCTTGCCCTCCCTGGACTGGGTCCAGATCAGCGACCGCAAGGCGGGAGCGATCAAGCTAACCCCGATCGAGGCCGCCCCCGAGCCGCGCAACCTGCGCCGGATCAAGAACGAGGTGGCCCGCCGCTGGAGCGCCGTCCCGCTGATCGACATCCTCAAGGAAGCGATCCTGCGCACCGGCTGCCTGGCCAAGGTGACCGCGGCGACCGGCACAGGCCACATGAGCCCCGAGGTGCTCGCCGAACAGCTCATGCTGGTCATCTACGCCTACGGCACCAACTGCGGCATCCGGCAGATGATCTCCGGCGCGCACGCTCACGGCGAGGAGGACCTGCGCTACGTTCGTCGGCGCTACCTGACCCCGGAGGTGGCGCGTACCATCGCGGTCGAGATCGCCAACGCCACCTTCACCGCCCGCGACACCGGCCTGTGGGGGCAGGGCTCAACTGCGGTCGCCTCCGACTCCACCCACTTCCGCGCGTGGGATCAGAACCTGTTCACCGAGTGGCACTCCCGCTACGGCGGCCGGGGAATCTTGGTGTACTGGCACGTCGAACGCGGGTCGGTGGTCGTGCACTCGCAGACGCTGAAGGCGTCGGCCTCCGAGGTGGCCGCCATGGCGGAGGGTGCCATCCGGCACGGCACCACCATGAAGGTCGAGGGCAACTACGTGGACTCGCATGGGGAGTCGGAGCCTGGTTTCGGAGTCACCCGGTTGCTGAATGTGGACCTGCTGCCGCGCATCAAGCAGATCAACCGGGTCAAGCTTCACCAGGCCGATTACGGAGACCTGGCCCGGTATACGAACCTGGCGCCGGCGATGACCAGGCCGGTCCGGTGGGACATCATCGCCAAGAACTACGACCAGGTCGTCAAGTACGCCACCGCGATCCGCACCCGCACCGCCTCCACCGAGGCCATCTTGTCGCGCTTCACCCGTACCGCCTCGCACCCGGCCTATCAGGCGATGCTGGAGATCGGCCGTGCGGCGCGCACCACGTTCGTCGCCCGCTACTTGTATGACCGCGACCTGCAGCGGGAGATCGAGGAAGGGCTCAACGTGGTCGAGGCGTGGAATCGCGCCAACTCGGTGATCTGCTACGCCCGCGGGGGCGAGATTTCCACCAATCGGCGCGATGAGGTGGAGATGACCGCCCTGTGTCTTCGGGTCTTGCAGGCCTCGCTCGTCATGGTGTTCTCTGAACTTCAGTCTGATCTTGGTCGGAGAATCAGTTCGCTGCCTTGGGGGCACCCGTGCAAGGATCAGGATGTCCCGTCAACAGGCGCTGCCGGGGCGCCCGAGGTCTCCGGACCGAACCGGTGGGAGTAAGAGGCGGCTCACGGGGCGGCCGTATGCGTGACACGCGATCGGTGTCCTGAGTAGACCCCACCGGAACCCGGCTGAGCCGGGTCAAGGGCTTGGGCGTTCGTTCCCGATGATCGTTTCGCTCGCGATTTCACGGAATGTCGGGATGCCGAGGTTCACGGTGGCGGCGCGGCGGGCGCGCTCGTCGAGCTGGGCGAGTTTCTGTTCCGCTCCGGCGAGGCTGACCTTGAGTCCTTCGACTTCGCCCAGCCAGTTCCCACGTTCGGCTTCGGCGATGCGGGCGAGCAGGTTGTCACGGATCTCCACGATGCGCTGACGCTGCCCCGGGTCCGGCCGAAGGAGGCTGCAGCGTAAACAACTGTGCTCGTGAACGCACCCGGTGCCATAGGCGCGGCCGCAGTCGCCCAGCGCGACGCGCCGACGCTCGAAGTGGCCGAGAAACTCCTCCCATTCCTGGTCGGTGGGGGTGCGGTATTCCTCACTGGGGCGGGTTGCGCGGCGGCGGGTGATGAAGGCGCGGTGACCGTGAAGACCTCCTCCGGATAGACGGCCTTGTAGCCCATCGTGGTGTTGATGTCGCGATGACCGACCACGAGCTGGGCAATGTGCGGCGGCATCCCGTTCATGATCGCGTCGGTGATGAACAGCCGCCGGAAGTCGTGTGGGGTGAACGTCAGCGGCTGGTTGCTGACGTTGGTGAGGCCAGTGCGGGCCAGGGCCTCGTTGAGCAGAATCCGGATGCCGGAGATGGGGATCGGCCGATTCTCCACCCCGACGGGCCGCTGAAACAGCAGAGGCATGGGTGGATTCCATACGCGCTCGTGGAAGTCGTAGGAGACCACGAGCGGGACGGCGCCGCTGGAGTCCCGGACGCGGCAGATGATGGTGCTGAGCACGTCGGCCAGCTCGGGGCTGATGACCAGCAGCCTTTCGGCGTCGGTCTTGGATGGCGCGATGTGCAGGAGCGGGATGAGTTCGCCGGTGCCGGGCAGCCGGTATTGGACCAGGCTGTGATGCGACAGTTCGGTCAGTTCCTCGACCCGGATGCCGGTGTGGCGGAGGGTTTCGACGATCGCCCAGGCCCAGAACGCTTTGTGCTCCTCCATGGTGAGATCGCGGCGGTGGTCGGTGTCGGGGTCGTCGGCCCAGACCTTGGCCGCGGGGTTCTTGGTGACCGACCGGCACCAGGTCTGTCCGGCCGCGGTGAACCGGCTGCCGGGGGCGGCTGCTTGCGCGGCGTGCAGCCGTTCGGCGGCTTGGCGGCGGTGCTCATCGACGGTGCGCACCAGGGTTGGCAGCACGAGGAGGCGTTCTCGGGTGCGCTGGTCCATGCGGGACTTGCGGCTGGCGTGTTCCTTTCTGCGGGACATTTCCTCTTCGCGGATGGGGCAGGGGGATGCCCAGATGCCCCACCGGGTCGGGTCGTCCATGGCCCATTCGGCCAGGTCGAGGTAGAAGGCCCGCACGATGGCCAGGTAGTTGAGGCCGCGGTCGGCGCGCGGCGTCGCCGTCTCAGCGATCTCGCCGGTGGGCGTCGTGATGCGCCTCTTCTTCAGGGCGATCCGTTGTTTCCAGGCGGCCGCGACGTCGGGGGTCAGGCGCAGTGAGTCGATGCCCGGATGGTGGGTCTCCAGGTCCTTCCAGAACAGCTTGCCCAGGGCGAAGGCCAGGGCGCGCAGCGAGGTGTAGTCGATGGACATCTGCCGTTCGCGCAGATAGTCGACCAGGAGGTCCCGCATCGGGCGATGGGACAACTGGTATTGGTCGATCATCTGCTCAATGCTGACCTGTCCTCTGGTGTTGCCGGTGAATAAGCGCACCGAGGGCGGCGCTGTTGCAGGGAAGATGCCCAGGGCGTGCAGCAGCTGGTAGAAGTACGCGCTGGTGTCGGCCCTGCCCGCAAGGGGGAGCACGGCGGCCAGCTCCACGCAGTCGCCGACAGTGATGTCACGCACCCGGCCGCCTTTGGCCGCGATCAGGGTGGCGATCCTGTGCAAGGCGCCTTCCTTGGTTTGATGGTTGGCCGGGTCGTCCTGGCAGAGTGCGGCCAGTGCGGCGAATCCGTCGGGGTCTCGGCTGCGTGCCATTTCCGCGGTCAGCATCTGCACCGTGCCGGGCGTCAGGAGCCAGGACAGGCTAGGTCTGATCACGTCGCCGCTGATCAACGGCAGCAGCCCGCTGCCGAGGGCGTTGAAGTCGTTCTTCGGGGTTCGATAGGCCCAGCCGGTGGACTGCAGCCACGTCATCGCGAGGTGCCGCCAGGCGATGTTGCCGGCGGCGTCGGCGCCGCTGGCGATCCAGCGGTCTTGCCAGGTATCGCCGGGGTGCTGTTCCAGCCAGGCAAGGATCTTACGCAGGCCGACCCTGCGTTTGGACTGGGTGCTTTCCGCTTTCAGGACGAACGGAGCCTTGAGCAGCCGGTCCAGGATCACCTCCTGAGGTTGCTCCGCCCCTGGCCAGTTGATTGCGCCGGGTCGGGGCGGGAACTGCTCCAACAAGGCTGCCGCCGCCGAGCTGAGGCGGCGTTCGCGGCGGGATCGGGCTGCGGTGGAGGGGGTGGAGCTCATGCGGTGCCCTCGCCGAACAGGATGTTGAGCGTTTCGGGCCGGTAGGAGCCGGGGTCGGGTTGGCGTGGCGATGCCGTCTCTTGCGATCGGCGGGTGAAGTGCGCGAGCACGCCTGCGATCACTTCCGGAGGGACGGGCGTCAGATAGATCTCGGTGGTGCTGAGGTGAGCGTGGCCGAGGACCCATTGCACGTCGGTGAGCGGTATATCAGGGTCGCGCGCCATGCGGTAGGCGGCGGTATGTCGCAGGTCATGCAGGGACCAGTTGGTGCCCAGCGCGGCGTTGGCCCGCTGGAACATCCGGTAAGCGGCGTGGTAGCTGAGCTGCCGGAACGGTCGGCGTAGGGTCCACCACAAGGGGTCGTCCCGGCCGGTGGGCACCAGGCCGTGGAGTTGAGCCTGATAGAGCCGCAGCCACACGAACGCATCGGGGGACGCCGGCAGCTGCTGGGTGGCCCGGGTGCCCTTTCTGACCACGGTGATCAGTTGCTGACCGGCGTCGGCGTCGGCGTAGCGGGCACCGAGCAGTTCCGAGGCCCGGGCTCCCGACGACACCCAGAAGGCCACCAACGCCCGGTCACGATGCGAGCCCAGCTGAGCGAACAAGTCGTTGAAGCGCTCGTCCGGGATACTGCGCGGCACCCGCTGCACGATCCTGGGCCGATACAGCCCCGTGCGTTCCTTGCGGAAAGGGTCCATCGGATTGTGATGCGCATGCGCGCGGCCACCCGGCCGGACGAGGGGAAACGGATTGACCATCGGACCCGAGCCCGCGTCGCGGTGGAAGTCGTAGAAGCCACGCAGCACGCTCTCGCTGTGGCCGCGGGTGGTCGGCGCGTACTTGCGGCCCGGCTTGGACTTGCCCGTCACCGGATTCGGTGAGGCCATCGCTGCGCCGCCGGAGTGTGCAGGCTTGTCGGTGATCTGGATCCATCGCGAGAAGTCGCGGGCCTCGGTTTGAGCTTCCCCCCGTTCTCCGGACACTTGACCTGAGGTCACCCTTGATCATCAGGAAGGATGTCCCCATGCCCTCGCCACACCCTCCGGAGTTCC